>UQDV01000004.1 GCA_900539945.1 uncultured Faecalibacterium sp. | reverse complement strand
CGTTACAAGTTTTTCGATATTGTTCAATTTTCAAGGTCCTGTGCGCCTCAGCCTTGCGGCTGACGACTTGATTATTCTACCACAGAAGCGGTTTTTTGTCAAGCTCTTTTTTCGAGGCTTTTGAACGTTCTGAACTTGGATCGCTTCATGTTTCTCGGTGCTGACCGGAACTTTTCAGCGTCTATTGGTTCTTTTCAAAAGCTTCGTGCTGAGGCTTCAGAAGTCATTCTTTTGTCTCAGTGCTTGGCGCTCACATATAGTACCACATTCAAGAGGGTTTGGCAAGCCTTTTTTCAAAGTTTTTTTCGCTTTTTTTGCATTTGTATACAGGAACCAGTTTTTTGCTCCAGACCTTCCGGGTTTTCGGGCAGGTTTGCCCATTCTTTCCTATTATAAAAGGGCTGCCGTACAAGCACCCTGCACAGCAGCCCCTCGTGTTCAGTTCTTTTCTTCCTGCTTCATCTGCCGCAGGGTCAGCCAGACCGCCACTGCCAGCATCGGCAGCATGCCGATCAGGCCTATGGGCATGGGACCCAGCACATTGTAATAGGTATCTGCCGGGTTCGTCAGCACCTGCGGCAGTGCCGCAATGGCGTTGAACGCTCCATGCGCAACAGCAGGTACCCAGATGCATTCCGTTTTCTCGTAAAGGATATCCAGCAGAGTGTTGAGGGCAAAGCAGACCACGCACCATACCACCAGCCCCAGCAGGGGTGCGCCCAGATAGTTGGTGCCATACTCGTAGCCCACCAGCAGCATCAGCGGCCAATGCCAGACGCCCCAGATCACGCCGCCCAGCAGACGGCCGTTGAGCAGGCCCAGCCGCTCCTTCAGGCGGGGCATCATGTAACCGCGCCAACCCGCTTCCTCGCCCACAGCGGGGATCATATTGGCAAGCGGTGCCAGCGTGACCGCCAGCAGACCGTACTGGATCAGGTAACTGGTCGTGGTCACTCCCAGCTCGGTTTTCAGGGCTTCCGGTGTCCACTGCCCGCCATAGGCCGTGGCCAGCCAGCTGCCGGAGGTGTCCAGCCGGGACGGGAACACCGCAAAGTACAGCACCGCTGCCAGCACGGTGAATACCGCCGGGCCGAACCATGCCGCCAGCAGATACCTGCCGTTGCCTTTCAGGCGGGGCCGCCAGCTGATGCCGGTGGGCTGATGCAGCCAGAACTTTTGCACCAGCAGAACGGACACCAGCGGGCAGAACATGCTCACCGCCAGCAGCAGCTGGTAGGCCGCGGCGTTGCCGTCCCGGAGAAGCAGCAGGCTGGCATAGACCTGCAGCAGCCATGCCATGCCAAAGGCGAGCAGAAAGTACAGGCCGAAGCCCTGTTTTTCTTTTGTCGTCATACAAACTTCACCGCCGTTCCATAAGCAATGACCTCTGCTGCGCCCTGCATGACGCTGGCAGAGGCATAGCGCATGCCCACAATGGCATCCGCCCCCAGGGCCTCAGCATCCTTTACCATGCGGCCGGTGGCGATCTGCCGGGCCTCGGTGAGCATGTCAGCGTAGTCGGTCACCTCGCCGCCCACCAGGGTGCGGAAACCGGCCATCAGGTCGTGACCGAAGTTGCGGCTCTGCACGGTGCTGCCGCGCACCACGCCCAGCGCTTCCAGCTTTTTGCCGGGGATCTCGTTAATAGTTACGATAAGCATCTTCTTCTCCCTTTCCAATCTCTTCAATGCGGTCGATGAGAACTTTCAATGTGCCCACGATGCACCCCGCCGGGATGCCGAACATCACCACAAGCAGCGGCAGCGGCGGGGCATCCTGCGGGTCGGTGTAAACTGCCCAGCCCATGATAGCCATTACAAAGGCCATCATGGCCACAAAAAGGGCAGCACCAATGCAGGCGCCCCGGATGCGGCGGGTCTTTTGGTCGGTACGTTCAATGTTCACAAAGGTCACCCCCTGTTCTTCCCGTGCGGTCAGGCGCGCAAGCGTCTGCTCCACATCCAGTTGTTCCAGGCTGCCGGGCTCCTGCCGGAGCAGCGTGCAGAAGCCGATGGCTTCCTCCAGATCCTTGCGGCGGGTGCTCAGGCGCTCCAGCTGGCGGTTCATACCCTCTGCCAGCGTGCTCTGCCCTTCCAGCATCTCCCGGATCTCGGCCAGCGGCACGTCCAGCTTGCGCAGCAGTTTGATGCGGCGCAGGCGTTCCACATCCGTCTGGGAGTAGCTGCGGTAGCCGTTGCCCGGCTCCCGGCCCGGGGTGATGAGCCCCTCTTCCTCGTAAAAGCGGATGTTCTTTTTGGTCACGCCGACGGCGGCTTCCACTTCGTTGATCTTCATGGTCCGGCTGCCTCCTTACAGGCCCATTTTACACCTTCCAGAAAGGGGAAGGTCAAGCGTTTTTTGCAAAACGATTGCAAAAACTCCCCCAGTCTGCTTCGCAGACAGCCCCCTCAGAGATGGGGCCTTTTGGATGCGAGACTGAGGGAGCTCTTTTTTATCTCAGAAATAGCATTTGATCTGGAACCGGTCGGCGCTATCCTTCTTTTCCTCCACCACGATGTGCTCGTGATTGAAGTCAAAATGCACCGGGGTGCACAGGTCGGTGTTGCGGGTCAGTCGCAGCAGCTCCTGCACCCGCTTTTTCTCCTCCGGCACATAGAACAGGTAGCTCACGCCCTCCTTTTTGGCACGGCCGGTGCGGCCGATGCGGTGGGTGTAATGTTCGTTGTCGCTGGGCACGTCGTAGTTGATGACAGCGTCCACGTCCGAAACATCAATGCCGCGGGCCGCCACGTCGGTGGCCACCAGAATGGCCAGCTTGCCGTCCCGGAAGTTCTGCATGATCTGGTTGCGCTCCTTCTGGGAGAGGTCGCCGTGGAGGCAGTCCACCGAGAAGCCCAAGCGAGCCAATTGGTTCGCCAGGGTGGCGGTGTTGAACTTGGTGTCGCAGAACACCATCACACGCTTATAGCCCTCCCCGATGATGATCTGGGCCAGGTCCGACAGCTTGTTGCGGCCGGAGGTCTCCAGCATGTACTGGGTGATCTTGGGCTGGCTCTCCTCCTTGGGCTGCACGGTGATCTCCTCGGCGTTGTGCTGGTACAGCCAGCCGATGTCCATCACCTCGCGGCTGATGGTGGCCGAGAACATGGAGAGGGCCTTGCGGGCCTTCATCATCTCAATGATGTGCCGCACGTCCTTGTAGAAGCCCATGTTCAGCATCTCGTCGGCCTCATCCAGCACGATCTGGGTCACATGGGAGATGTCGATGGAGTGGTGCTTGTAGTGGTCCATGAGGCGGCCCGGGGTGGCCACCACGATCTGGCAGCCTTCGGCCAGGCGCTTTGCCTGCTTTTCCATGTTGGCACCGCCGTAGACGCAGGCCACCTGCACCTCCGGCATGAAATAGGTCAGATTGCTCAGTTCCTCGGCGATCTGCTGGGCCAGCTCCCGGGTGGGGGCCATGATGACGGCCTGGGGGTACTTGTTTTCCGGCTGGATGTGCTCCGCCACCGGGATGCCGAAGGCACAGGTCTTGCCGGTGCCGGTGGGGGCCTTGGCGATCACGTCATGCCCGGCCAGCATGACGGGGATGGTCTTTTCCTGGATCTCGGTCATTTCGGCAAAGCCCATGCGCTCCACCGCCTTGCGGATGGCTTCGCTGCACTGCAGTTCACTGTAAAGCATTCAGACAACTCCGTTCTTTTTCTGTTGAAATCAGTATATCACGAAACAGCGGCCTTGTCAGCACAAAAAAGAGCCGCACCCTGTTGGCGGGGTGCAGCTCTGTGCTATGCAGATGGGATCAGGCGTTCTCTTCGGCAGCCTTGGCCTTGCCGGCCTCCAGCTTCTGCTTGAAGCGGCCGCTGGCCTTGAAGCCGGGAATGGAGGTGGACTCCAGGCGGCTGGAGACCTTGGTCTTGGGGTTGGTGTAGGCCTTGGGCTTGCGGGGGCGCATCTCAAAGCGGCCAAAGCCGGCAATGGTCACCTTTTCGTCCGCACGCAGGCAGTCGGCGATCTGGTCAAACATAGCATCCATCGTGGTCTCGACCTGAGCTTCGGTAAAGCCGGTCTTGCGGGCGACGGTTTCGATCATCTGGGAACGGGTCATGTATCGGTATCCTCCTGGAATGTCCAAAAGTAACGTCCTTTTGGCAAATTTTGCGTTGATGAGTATAACATACTTCCCACACTGTTTGCGACAGATTGCGCACAAAACATCCTGTTTTGCGCACGGACCTTCGCATTTGCTGGCGAGCTTTCACAAATACAGCGCCCGCTGTTTTGGCGGGCGCTGTCAAAAGTCGTTCTATGGGGAAACTGCGCGGGTAATTTCACAGACAACTCTGTGGGCAATTACTTGCGGTGATACAGGGTGGCAATGTCCACCAGCGGGATGTTCTCCAGGCTGTGATCACTGCGCAGGCAGTTGACCAGTGCGTTGGCGGTGTCCACGGCGGTGATGCAGGGGATGCTCAGCTCCACGGCCTTGCGGCGCAGGCGCACCGAGTCGCGCTTGGGGTCGCGGCCCTTGGCGCTGGTGGAGAACACATAGTCCACCAGACCGCTCTGCAGCAGGTCCACGATGTTGGGCGACTCGCCGGACATGGGGCGCACCTCGTTGCAGGGCACCATGTGCTTGTTGAGCCATGCACAGGTGCCGGAGGTGCCGTACAGCTTGTAGCCCATGCTCTTGAGCTTCCAGGCGATGTCCACGAACTCCGGCTTGTCGCTGTCCTTCACGGTGAAGATGCAGCAGGAAGCGGGGCCGGGGGTCTTGAAGGTATAGCCCGCGCCGATCAGGCCCTTGAGCAGGGCGTCGTGGTAGTTGGGGGCAATGCCCAGCACCTCGCCGGTGGACTTCATCTCCGGGCCGAACTGGGTGTCCACGCCGTGCAGCTTTTCAAAGCTGAACACAGGCACCTTGACGGCCACATAGGGGGCGTTGGGGTGCAGGCCGGTGCCGTAGCCCATATCGACGAGCTTCTCGCCCAGGCAGCAGCGCACGGCCAGATCCACCATGGGCACACCGGTGACCTTGGAGATGTAAGGCACGGTACGGGAGGAACGGGGGTTCACCTCAATGACGTACACCTTGCCGTTGGACACGGCGTACTGCACGTTGACCAGACCGTTGACATGCAGCTCGCGGGCAAAGCGACCGGTGTAGTCCACCATGGTGTCGATCTCGGCCTGGGTCAGGTGCTGGGCCGGGTAGACACAGACGGAGTCGCCGGAGTGCACGCCGGTGCGCTCCACCTGCTCCATGATGCCGGGGATGAGGAAGTTCTCGCCGTCGCAGATGGCGTCCACCTCGCACTCGGTACCCATGATGTACTTGTCCAGCAGGACGGGGTGGTCCATGTCCACATGCTCGGTGATGACGCCCATGTACTCGATGACGTCCGCCTTGGTGTAGGCCACGATCATGTTCTGGCCGCCCAGGACGTAGGAGGGGCGCATCAGCACCGGCAGGCCGATCTCGTCGGCAGCGGCCAGGGCCTCGTCCAGGTTGAACACGGTGCGGCCGGGGGCACGGGGGATCTTGCAGCGCTCCAGCAGCTCGTCGAAGCGCTCGCGGTCCTCGGCCTCGTCGATGGCGTCCGCCGGGGTGCCCAGGATGGGCAGGCCGATCTCGTCCATGTGCTTGGCCAGCTTGATGGCGGTCTGGCCGCCGAACTGCACCACGCAGGCGTCCGGCTTTTCGGTGGCGATGATGTTGTCCACGCTCTCCGGGTTCAGCGGGTCGAAGTACAGGCGGTCGCCGGTGTCAAAGTCGGTGGAGACGGTCTCGGGGTTGTTGTTGACCAGGATGGCCTCACAGCCGTGCTTTTTCAGGGTCCACACGCAGTGCACCGAGCAGTAGTCGAACTCGATGCCCTGACCGATGCGGATGGGGCCGGAACCAAAGACCAGCACCTTTTTCTTTTTGGGCTTGCCCTCGGCGGCGGCTGCGGCTTCCTTCTCGGCAATGAACTCCGCGGCTTCGTTGTCGCCGTCGTAGGTGGAGTAGAAGTAGGGGGTGTTGGCCGAGAACTCGGCGGCGCAGGTGTCCACCATCTTGAAGCCGGCGCGGTAGTTCTCCATGGGGAGCTTGTCCACCTGGGCCAGACGCTTGATGGTCTTATCCTGGAAGCCGTACTTCTTGGCTTCCTTGTACTGCTCCAGGCTCAGGTGGCCGTTGCACTTGGCCAGGCCGTTCTCCAGGTTTGCCAGATGCTGCATCTTGTCCAGGAACCACCAGTCGATCTTGGTGATCTTATAAATGGTCTCGTGGTCGATGCCGCGCTTCAGGGCCTCGTACACGCAGAACACGCGCTCGGCGTCCTGCACATGCATATGGGCCACGATCTCGTCATCGGTCAGCTCCTCAAAGGGCTTGTGGGTCAGGGTGTCCATGCCCAGCTCGATGGAGGAAACGGCCTTCATCATGGCAGCCTCGAAGCTGTTGCCGATGCTCATCACCTCGCCGGTGGCCATCATCTGGGTGCCCAGAGACTTGTCGGCGTAGACGAACTTATCAAAGGGCCACTTCGGGTACTTGACCACGATGTAGTCCAGGGCCGGCTCAAAGCAGGCGCAGGTCTTGCCGGTGACGTCGTTGGTGATCTCGTCCAGCGTGTAGCCGATGGCGATCTTGGTGGCCACCTTGGCGATGGGGTAACCGGTGGCCTTGGAGGCCAGGGCGGAAGAGCGGGACACACGGGGGTTGACCTCGATGACCGCATAGTCAAAGCTGTCCGGCTTGAGGGCGAACTGGCAGTTGCAGCCGCCTTCGATGCCCAGCTCGGTGATGATGTCCAGGGCGGCGGTGCGCAGCATCTGGTACTCGTGGTCGGTCAGGGTCTGGGAGGGGGCCACGACCACCGAGTCGCCGGTGTGGATGCCCACGGGGTCCAGGTTCTCCATATTACAGACGGTGATCACGTTGCCCTTGTGGTCGCGCATGACCTCGTACTCGATCTCTTTCCAGCCGGCGATGCACTTTTCCACCAGGATCTGATGGATGGGGGAAAGACGCAGGCCGTTGGTGCCGATCTCGATGAGCTTTTCGCGGGTCTCACAGATGCCGCCGCCGGTGCCGCCCATGGTGAAGGCCGGGCGCACGATGACCGGGTAGCCGATGCGGTCGGCGCAGGCCAGCGCGTCCTGCAAAGTCTCCACGACCTCGGACGGGATGATGGGCTGGTGCAGCTTTTCCATCGTCTCCTTGAACAGCTCGCGGTCCTCGGCGCGGTCGATGGTCTCCGGCTTGCAGGCCAGCAGGCGGATGCCGGTGCGGTCCAGATAACCGGAACGAGCCAGCTCCATGGACAGGTTCAGGCCCATCTGGCCGCCCAGGTTGGGCAGCACGGAGTCCGGCTTTTCGATGTCCAGGATGCGCTCCACGACTTCCAGCGTCATGGGCTCGATGTAAACATGGTCGGCCACGTCCGGGTCGGTCATGATGGTTGCGGGGTTGGAGTTGAGCAGAACGGTCTCAATGCCCTCTGCTTTCAGGGCGCGGCAGGCCTGGGTGCCGGAGTAGTCGAACTCCGCGGCCTGACCGATGATGATGGGGCCGGAGCCAATGACCAGCACTTTTTTGATTCTGGGGTCCTTCGGCATTTCAGCGTGCCTCCTTTGCTGCTTTGACGTTCTTCAGGAAGCGGTCGAACAGGAACTCGGTATCCTTGGGGCCGCCGTTTGCTTCCGGGTGGAACTGCACGGTAAAGCAGTTCCACTTCTTGTACTTGATGCCCTCGCAGGTGCCGTCGTTGGCGTTCACCTGTGCCACCTCACCCATCTCGGCGGGCAGCTCTTCGCCCACAACGGCATAGCCGTGGTTCTGGCTGGTGATGAAGGTGCGGCCGGACTCGAAGTCGGTGACGGGCTGGTTGGCACCGCGGTGGCCGTACTTGAGCTTCATGGTCTTGGCACCGGCAGCCAGTGCGCTCAGCTGGTGGCCCAGGCAGATGCCGAAGGTGGGGATGTTCAGCGCAAAGATGTGCTTCAGGTTCTCGATGACCTCCACCGGCTCGGCGGGGTCGCCGGGTCCGTTGGACAGCATGATGCCGTCCGGGTTCTGGGCGGCCACTTCCTCTGCCGTGGCAAAGGCGGGCATGACCGTGACCTTGCAGCCGCGCTTGACCAGGCACCGCACGATGTTGCGCTTGCAGCCGTAGTGCATCAGCACGATGTGGGTCTCGCCTGCCGGGTTGAACACCTCGGGCTCGGCGCAGGTGACGTTCTTCACCGCGTCGGTGACGGCGTAGGCGCGGATCTCGGCCAGCAGGGCGTCGGTCTTTTCCTTGTTGGCGGGGTCGGCGGGGTCGAAGGTGGTCAGGATGGCACCGTTCATGACGCCGCTCTCCCGGATGATGCGGGTGAGGTGGCGGGTGTCGATGCCCTCGATGCCGATGGTGTTGTTCTTTTTCAGGAAGCTGTCCAGCGTTTCCTCACAGCGCCAGTTGGAGGGCGTCTTGCAGGCTTCGCGCACGATGTAGCCCTTTGCCCAGATCTTGTCGGACTCCATGTCGTCCTTGTTCATGCCGTAGTTGCCGATGAGGGGGTAGGTCTGGGTGATGATCTGGCCGTAGTAGCTGGGGTCGGTCAGGGTCTCCTGAAAGCCCACCATGCCGGTGGCGAACACCACCTCGCCCACGGTCACGCCCTCGGCACCCACAGACTGCCCGGCAAACACCATGCCGTTTGCCAAAAGAAGATATGCGTTCATAGTTTTCCTCGTTTCAACCATTACAGGGTCTGCTTTGCTTCCTGCTTCATCTTGCGGCTGCCCAGGTGCACCAGCGGCAGCTTGCCCTCCTTGCAGATGGGGCACTCTTCCGGGGCGTAGTTGGGCAGGTCCAGCTTGAGGGCGCTGGCCACGATGGGAATGGGCGACGGAGCCTCGGGCTTGGTGCGGTCCACCACGCAGGTGATGCCCAGGCAGATGCCGCCGTTCTCCTCGATGACCCGCTTGGTCTCCAGAGAGGAGATGCCGGTGGTCACCACGTCCTCAGCGATGAGGCACTTTTCACCCGGATGGATGGCAAAGCGCTTCAGGGTCATCACGTTGTCCACGCGCTCGGTGAAGATGGCGCGCTTGCCGGTCTGGCGGGCCAGCTCGTAAGCGTACACGATGCCGCCCATGGCCGGGCCGACGATGACATCCACGTCCATCTCCTTGACCTTGTCGGCCACAGCCTTCATCACCTCGGCGCAGCGGTCGGGGTACTGCTGCAGGTAGGCCATCTGGCAGTAGGCGCTGGAATGGCGGCCGGAGGACAGCAGGAAATGGCCCTCCAGGAATGCGTCACAGCTCTTCAGGATCTCAAGTGCTTCACTCATTGTACTTCTCCCTCTCTTTTTAAGTGGTGTATATTCTCTTTGGGTGGTATTGTACCACGCCTTGATACGATTTGCAAATTCATGCACCATTTTTCATTTTATGTGCATAAGCGCAAGCTATAAACGAATATCTACAGGTTTTATTCTGCATGGCGGGCGCAGCCGCGGATCTCGTCCAGAGTCTTTACGCCGTTTTTGTCCATCCAGGCGGCCATCTCGTCGGCGATGGTCTCCATGGCGCGGGGGTTGGCAAAGTTTGCCGCACCCACCTGCACCGCCGCGGCACCTGCCATGATGAACTCCAGGGCGTCGCGGCCGGTGGCAATGCCGCCCAGGCCCACCACCGGGATGTTCACGGCACCCACGGCCTGCCACACCATGCGCAGGGCGATGGGCCGCACCGCCGGGCCGGACAGGCCCGCAAAGATGTTGTGGAACACCGGGCGGCGCTTTTCCAGATCAATGGCGCAGGCCTGGAAGGTGTTGGTCAGGCTGATGGCGTCCGCACCGGCGGCCTCCACAGCCCTGCACATCTCCGGGATGTTCTCGGCCTGGGGGCTCAGCTTGACCATCAGGGGCTTTTTGCAGGCGTCGCGCACCATGCGCACCACCGCACCGGCAGCCTCGGCCTTGACGCCGTAGGCCATGCCGCCCACCTTGACGTTGGGGCAGGAGATGTTCAACTCCACGATGTCCACGGCGCTGTCGCTCAGCAGCGCGGCACCCTCCACATACTCTTCCTCACTGTGGCCGCCCAGATTGGCGATGGCCACCGTGCCGTATTTCTGTTTCAGCTCCAGCATCTCGTTCAGTTCCACGTCGATGAAGTGCTGCACGCCGGGGTTCTGCAGGCCGATGCTGTTGATGAGGCCGGAGGGGGTCTCCCACAGGCGCTCGCCCTTGTTGCCGTACTGGCCGTGCAGGGTCAGGCCCTTGCCGGAGATGCCGCCGATCTTGGTAAAGTCGGCCAGTTCCTCGTACTCCACACCGTAGCCCACGGTGCCGGATGCACCGATGACCGGGCTGTTCATCGCAAAGCCCAGCAGGTTCGTTTTCAGGTCAGCCATCAGAAGAACACCTCCGTTGCATCAAAGACCGGGCCGTTCTTGCACACGCTCTTGCCTTCCCCGCTCTTCGTCTCGCAGGTGCAGCCCAGGCAGGCACCGATGCCGCAGGCCATCTTCTTTTCCATGCTCACAAAGCAGGGGGTGCCTTTTTCGGCACACAGGCGGGCGGCATTGCGCATCATGACGGTGGGGCCGCACACCAGCACCACGTCGTAGTCCGCCGGGTCGTACAGCTGGGTGACAAAGCCGTGGAAGCCCACCGCGCCGGTGTCGGTGGACACCTTCACCAGGTTGGCGATCTCCCGGTACTCCTCCATGCAGTAGGGGGCATCCCGGAAGCCGAAGAACACATCCGGCTTCACGCCCGCAGCGGCCAGCTCCCGGGTGAGCTGGAACATGGGCGCGGTGCCGATGCCGCCGCCCACCACGGCGATCTTTTTGTATTTGCTCACGATCTCCGGCACATCAAAGCCGTTGCCCATGGGGCCGGTGAGCTGGAAGGTATCCTGCTGCTTGAGCTGTGCCAGCTTCTCGGTGCCCTCGCCCACCACCTGATACAAAAACTCGATGGTGCTGCTGTCCGGGTTCCAGCGGTGCACGCTGATGGGCCGGGACAGGAAGGGGGCTTCGTCGGCACCCCAGGCACGCAGGGTGAAGAACTGGCCTGCGTGGGGGGCGTGGTCCCGGTCGGGCCACATCACGGTCAGCAGACGGATGTCCGGGGCAATGACCTCATTGCGCAGGACGGTGGCTTCACAGCAGGCTGCACGCATGGGCAATGGCCTCCTTCATGTTCACACACTCGTTGTAAGCGGCCTCGTCAAAGGCGGTGCCGGGCTGCTTCTTGTAGGCCAGCAGGATGCCGCGGCTGGAGTTCACCACGCCGCCGTTGCCCTTGGTGAGGTACTGGGCGATGTCCTCGGCCTTGCCGCCCTGGGCGCCGTAGCCGGGGATGAGGAAGAAGCTGTCCTTGTACTTGGCGCGGATCTCGGTAGCCTCCTCGATGTGGGTGCCGCCGATGACCAGACCGATGGAGGAGTAGCCGTGCTCGCCCATGTAGTCCTTGCCCAGAGCGTTCAGCTTGTCGCCCACCAGGTCGTAGACGTGGCGGCCGTCGGCCAGCTTCTCGTACTCAAAGTCCTTGGCACCGCCGTTGGAGGTGCGGCAGAGCACGAACAGGCCCTTGCCCTGCTTTTCGGCGTAGGGCAGATAGGGGCTGATGGAGTCCAGGCCCATGTAGGGGGCCAGCGTCACAAAGTCGGCCTCGAAGTCGCCGGTGAAGTGGCCCATGGCGTACATCTCGGCGGTCTTGGCAATGTCGCCGCGCTTGATGTCGGCAATGACCGGCACACCGGCCTCGCGCACGGCCTTCAGGGTGTCGGCGTAGGCCTTCATGCCCTCCAGACCCAGCGACTCATAGTAAGCGATCTGCACCTTGTAGCAGCCCGCCACGGCCTTGGTGGCGTCGATGAGCTTCTGGTTGAAGCGCAGGATGTTCTCGCCCTTGGTCAGGGTGCTGTCCACAAAATCGGCGGGCAGGTAGCTGAAATCGGTGTCCAGACCCACACACACCGGGCCCCGGGCCTCAACAGCTTCGTACAGTTTGTCCATGTTCGTCATTTGGGTGTCCTCCTGTATGTCGTATTTATAGGAAATGAATTGTAACGATATAATGTAGGCGAACGTCCTCGCCCTCTCCGTCATTGCTTATGCAATGCCACACTCCCCCTTTTGTCGCTGTGCGACATCTTCCCCCGGCCGGGGGAAGTCTTTCCTCAAAGGGAGAGGCTCTGGCAGTACGGCAAAGTTTCCCGTTTTGCCAAGGGCTCTCCCTTTGGGAGAGCTGCCGAACGAAGTGAGGCTGAGAGGGTTCGTTCTTCTTAGGCCTCGGCCTGATAGGTGATCTTGCCGCCCTTGATGGTGGCGCACACCTTGCCGTAAAGCTCCACGCCGTCGAAGGGGGTGTTGTGCGATTTTGAGTGGAGCTTGTTTTTGTCCACGGTATAGGGGGTGTCCAGGTCCACCAGCACAAAGTCGGCGTCGTAGCCCGGCTCCAGCTGGCCCTTGGCAAGGCCCAGGATCTCCGCCGGGCGGGTGCTCATCAGGTGCACCAGCACCTCCAGCGGCAGACCCTCCTGTTTGCAGAGCTTGGTGTAGCAGACGCCAAAGGCCGTCTCGCTGCCCACCATACCGGCCATGCCCTTGAGCTTGTCCTCTTCGGAGTGGGGCGCGTGGTCGGTGGCAATGGCGTCCACGATGCCGCTGCGGATGCCGTCCACCAGTGCCTGCACGTCGTCGGCGGTGCGGATGGGCGGGTTGACCCGGTAATCGCAGGTATCATTGGTGAACCACAGGTGGTGCGGGGTGACCTCACAGGTGACCGGTGCGCCCCGGAGCTTTGCCATCTGGATGGCATCCAGTGCGCCGCGGGTGGACACATGGCACATGTGCAGGCGGGTCTGGTAATACTCGCTCAGCCAGCAGTTGCGCACCGTCTCGATGTCCTCGGCCAGGCGGTAGTCCCAGGGGCTGATCTCCATGTCCTCGGCGTGGCTCATCACGGTGATGTCCTTCTGGGTGCAGATGGCAAAAGCCTTGGCCATGGTGGCGTTGTCCTGGACCCCGTGGCCGTCCTCGGTGATGAACTTCACACTGGCGGGCAGGGTCTTGAGGTGGTCGATGCTCACGCCGTCAAAGTTTTCGGTGATGGAAACGGTCTGGTTCACGTCACACAGACCCACCTCGGCGGCCTTCTGCTCCACCTGCATGGCCTGCGCGGCCGAGGAACAGACGGGCTTGGTGTTGGGCATCAGGTTCACGAAGGTGTAGCCGCCGGCGGCTGCGGCACGGCTGCCGGTCTCCACGTCCTCCTTGTACTCAAAGCCCGGGGTGCGCCAGTGGCAGTGCAGGTCCACAAAGGCGGGCAGCACGGTCAGCCCCCCGGCATCCACTACCGTCTCGTTGTCCCCGGCCAGAGCCTCCAGCTCCTGGCCCACGGCGGCGATCCGGCCGTCCTTCACAAAGATCTCCAGCGGTCGTCCTTCGGTGTTCACAGCGTTTACAAGCAGCATGGCGGTCTCCTCTCCTGTCCGGCACAGTCTGCGGCCAAAAGCCGCAAACGGGCAAAAAAAAACTTTTCCCCGCAAAGGGAAAAGCTCACTTCACAAAAAAAGGAAACAACGAACCCACGGCAAAACCGGACGCGGACAGTTTTTTCAGTTTCCGGCGCATCACGTTGCACTGCATGGCATTGTCTCCTTTTTGGCATTTGCAATTTCTTCTTAATATTTTAGCATAGAAACGCGAAATGTGTCAATGCCTGCGGCCGGGTTTGTTTGTAAAAAGGTTTGGCGCTTCTCTCTGCATTTTTTAGCTACTCTACCCAAAAGACGGTTTTTGTGCCCGGCGGGCGGGTTAGCGGCAACAATTCCTAGCATATCACTGTACATTCCAGCCCGGCTGTGCTATTATAATAGGCACGACGTGAACGCAGGAAAGAGAGGACTCCTCATGGGTTTGTTGGAAGATGCACGGAATATCCAGCGCAAGGACCCCGCCGCACGCAGCGTGCTGGAGGTCATTCTGCTGTACCCCGGTTTTCATATTCTGGTCTATCACCGCATTGCGCACTGGCTGTACCAGCACAAGCGGTTCTTTCTGGCCCGGTGGGTCAGCCAGCACGGACGCCGCCGCACCGGCATCGAGATTCACCCCGGTGCCACCATCGGCAGGTGCCTGTTCATCGACCACGGCATGGGCATCGTGTTCGGCGAGACCTGCGAGATCGGCGACAACTGCACCATCTACCACGGCGTGACGCTGGGCGGCACCGGCAAGGACACCGGCAAGCGCCACCCCACCCTGGGCAACAACGTGCTCATCGGCGCGGGCACCAAGGTGCTGGGCCCGGTGTACATCGGCGACAACGCCCGCATCGGCGCGGGCAGCGTGGTGCTGTGCAACCTGCCCGCCAACTGCACGGCCGTGGGCGTGCCCGCCGAGGTGGTGCGCATCAACAACAAGGCCGTGAACCCCGCCGACGACCTGGACCAGCAGGATCTGCCGGATGTGGTGGCCCAGCGCATCCGCGATCTGGACCGCCGCATCGGTGCGCTGGAAAACGCCGCCCAGGGCGACACGCCCCCCACGGCCAGCCAGATCGCCGCACGGCAGAAACTGTAAGGGTCCCTGCACATTTTATCCAGACAGGATCCGCGAATCAAAAACAAAGGCAGCCCTTCCGCACGGGAAGGGCTGCCTTTGTTCATTCTGCCGTCTGCACCGGCACCGTGGACACGGTGATCTGTTCGTAGTCTGCGCTGTGGGCCAGATAGGTGTTCAGGTCGGAGGTATTGGTGGTGATCATGCCGTCCAGCCGGGTGTAGGCCGACAGGCCGAAAGCCAGCACATCCATACCGTTGGCCGCGCCCTGCCAGAATTTGTCCTCACAGCCGGGCTTTGCCCAACGCCGGGGCAGGTACTGCACAAAGCCCGCCTCGGTAAGCAGCTGGGCTGCCTCGTCCAGCTGGGCCTGGGCTGCCGCGTCGTCCAGCATATCCGCTCCGGCGCAGCGCTGCAGCAGCACATGACACACCGGCCGGCGCGTCACCTCCAGCACCGAGTGGCGGAAGCCCCAGCGGGACACCGTCTTTTTGCCGTACAGCAGCACAAAGCCCATGCTGTCGCGGCGGTCGGCCCGCAGGAAACCGTGGGTGATGTAGGGCATCTGCTCGGAATAGTTGAGGGTGTCCAGCGTGCAGAAATCCAGCGGCTCCAGCGAGTACAGCTCCAGATCGTAGCGGGTGAAGTGGGAGCGGTTATAGAAGGGCATGTTGGCGCCGTTGATGTCCGCCGGGCAGGTGCGCATGGTCACCGGGGCGTTCTCTGCCACATGATAGCAGCTGCGGATGAGCCGCAGCAGGTGGTCCAGATCACTGCCATTGATGATGGAGGCAGAACCGCCGCCCAGACGGATGGCCTGCACCTCGCAGTCGGCCAGGTCGGCGGCGTTGGCCTTGAGCTCCAGCGCCATGGCCAGCACATACCGGTGCAGCAGTTCGGTGTTGTGGCCCTCGATGAGGGTGCGCCCGCAGAAGGAAGACTTGCGGGTGATAAAGGGAAAATTGAGCTTCATCACGACCGGATGCAGCGTTGTCGTCTCCATGTTTGTTTCAAACCTCCGCATAACAGCAATGCCGCGCCGGGGCAGGCAGATGCCCGGCCCCGGCGCGGCACCGAGAAGAAAAAAAGAAAACCGATTGTGTGGAACGCACACGGTGCCGTCAGAGCAAAACCTGTTCTGGTCTTATTCTACCGGGCGCGTGCGGTTTTGGCAAGGAAAAGATCAGGCCTTTGCCTGTGCGATGCAGTCGGCCACAGCCTCCTGCACAGCCTTGACCGAGAAGCTCAGGGTGGAAGAGGTGATGGCATCCACGCTGGTGTCGCCCTGGCTGTCCACCACGGCAGCGGCCATGCTGCTGCGCAGGTCGTCCTTCATCAGGTCATCGTTGCCGGAAGAGGTGATCTTGCAGTCGGTGATGGCGTCCTCGCTGAAGGTCATGGTGACGGTCACGGTGCTGTAGCCGGAGTTCTTGGAAGCGGTGTAGGTGCCGGCATAGTACTGGCCGTTGGTGGTGCGCTCCTCAGAGCCGTTCTCACCGCCGCCGATGCCGTTGTCCAGATCGTTCTTGACGTACTCGGCAGCCAGGTAACCGGTCACGAAAGCGCTGCCGCAGCTGTTGCCTGCGGTGGGGGTGTGGTACTGCACACCGTAGCGCTGGCCGCAGCAGTTGCCGACAGCGTACAGGCCGGGGATGGGAGCCTTGGCACCGGTCAGGACGCGGTACTCACCATCGGTGCAGACTGCAGCGTGCTGGCACAGGCCGCCGGAGGGGTTGCCGCCGGTGACGGAGGAAGCTGCGAAGAACGGAGGATCCTGGATCTTGAAGTGCATCATGGATGCGTCTGCGCCCCAGTCGGAGTCGTAACCGGCATCGCACATCTCGTTCCAGTGCTTGACCTCGTCCAGGAAGCCCTGCTTTGCGTCGCCCTCATAGCCCATGATGTCGGCCAGCTCTTCCAGCGTGTCGGCAGCGTACAGGGTGGTGGGGTCGTTGCCGTAGCGGGCAAAGGCCTGCACGGAGAAGCCGTCGGGGCCGGTCTTGTAGTTGGCCATATCCTTGCGGACCTTTTCCAGCATGTAGTCGTTGCTGCGGTCCATGGCCTGATGGTCGTAGGCCTGATACTCGCAGTAAGCATCCCAGTTGGAGTCGGTGACGCAGACCATCTTCTGGCCTTCCGGCATCATATCCAGGTAGCCCACGGAGCCGTGGCGGGTGATGGTCTCGTTGAAGAAACGCTTGCCGTCATTGCCGAAGATGGGCCAGATGCCGCCGAAGGGGAAGGACGGGCGGCTGTTGATGCCGGCTGCCTGACCTGCACGGGGGCCTGCCTCCATGGTAGCGCCTGCCCACAGCATCATGCGGATGCCGGAACCGTCACGGCCCATGGAAGAAATGTTGTTCACGTCGGTGCGGTCCTTGCCGTAGGACCATGCCAGGTTGCGCAGGGTGTCGCACAGGTCCAAACGCATGTCCGGGTTGCCGCCGAAGTCGCCGGCTGCCACGATGACAGCATCGGCATTGACCTGGAAGTACTTGCCGTCGATGTCGGTGAAGATGGCACCGGTGACCTTGCCGTTCTCGTGCACCAGGGTCAGACCCTGTGCGCCGTAGATGTACTCGCAGCCCTTCTCCACAGCCTTCTGCTGCAGCAGACGGACGGTGTACGGCCACATATTGTTGTTGGTGTTGGTCTCGGTGCCGGTATCACGCCACTGGGTCATGCCGACGTAGTAGTAGCTGTGGCTGCAGGGGTTCTGGAAGTGCTTGTTGCCCTTGTAGTTCACGGCGTGTGCGTACTTGGCAACATAGTCGGGGTCCAGCTCAGCCAGCATCCAGTCCAGTGCCTCGCCGGAGCGGGTGGCGTAGTCCTTGACGATCTTCTGGTTGGCGTGGCCCAGAGCCTTGACCATGTACTCGGTGAAGATGTCCATGGGGTCGTACTTCTCGGCACCCTTGTCCAGGAAGAACTTGGAGTTGTAGGTGGTCAGGTCGCAGGCATAGTTGTCGTACTCTTCCCAGGTCTGCACTTCGCAGCAGATGGTGTTCAGGCCCTCTTCTGCGCAGCGCAGGGCGGCGGCAGTACCGGCCTGACCGGAACCGATGACCAGAACTTCGCAGTCCTTGGTGTACTCGACCTTGTCGGCCAGCTGGGGCTCATCGCCCAGCCAGGCGGGCTTGTTGTTCATGAACTGCTCTTCCGGGATGTTCAGGGAATCGACCATACCGACCATCATGGAGCCCATGATGTCGCCGTTGCCCTTCTGCTCGATGTACTCTTCCGGGGTCTCGGGAGCCTTGGCATCCGGGTTGGAGCGGCGGTTGGCCTGCGAGTAGCTGGTGGCAAAGATGTCATCCCAGGTGATGGCGGAAGCAGCGGCTGCGGGCTGCTCGGAGGCAGCGGCAGAGCTTGCCACGGAGGAAGCGGCGGCGCTGCTGGCTGCGTTGTTGGAGCAGCCGGACAGTGCGCCTGCAGCGGCAGCGCCCAGAGCGCTGAGAGCCGATGCACGGATGAAGTTTCTGCGCGAGATCTTGTTCATAGTGCGGAACCCTTTCTGTTTCTTTCTTCTTTTTCTTCCAAAGCGTTTCTGCCTTGCGCAGTTTGACGCTTTTTTGACGATATTATTATAGTGAAATTTTCACCAAAAGAGAAATTCAATTTCCGGTTTTCAGTTATGTATTTTTTCTATAAGTTCATTGACCTTCCCCAGCGGTTTTGTTACAATGAAGGAAATGCCGGAAAGGAGGCCCGCTTTGCATGACCGATCGTCAGATCCGCTGTTTTCTGGCTCTTTATGAAACACTGAATTTTTCGGCTGCCGCGCGGCAGCTGTTTCTCACCCAGCCCACCCTGAGCTACCAGATCCGCACACTGGAAGAAGAACTGGGCACCCCGTTGTTCACCCGCACCACCTGCCGGGTGGAGCCCACCGAAGCCGGGCAGCTGTTTGCCGCCTTTGCCCAGAACGTCCGGCAGAGCTATCAGGCGTTCCAGCATGCACTGGCCGCCGGGCCCGCCCGGCGCGAAAAGCTGGTGCTGCAGGTGCCGCTGACCATGGCGTCGCGGGATCTTGTGTACCACGACCTGCTGATGGCGCTGAGCCAGGAGCTGCCGGACTGTGACCTGGAGGTGCGCACCGATACCTCCTGTACCTCCCCGGAAGAGGTTCTGCAGAGCGGCGTGGACGCCCTGATCCAGATGCTGCTGGAACCGGTGAGCGACGCCATCGACTGCCTGCCCCTGTTCGACACCAAATGCCATCTGCTGGCAAGCCCCGGCAGCCCGCTGAGTGCCTGCGGCACCCTGACCCCCGACCAGCTGGCCGGGCAGACCATCTGCTTTGAAAGCTGTGACGCCGTATTCGTGTCCATGTTACGGCGCTGCATGGAGGACATTCCCCTGCGGTGGCTCATGGTGCCCGATTTTGAAAAGGAATACGTCCGGATGCTGGCCGGAAAATGCCTGTTCCTGAGCCCGGTGCGGAGCCACGGCTACCCGCCCGAGTGGTTCCACCCGCTGATCTTCCCCTTCCCGCCGGCACCCACCTGCCTGTTCACCCGCAAGGACGACACCCGCCCCTGCCTGCAGGTGCTGCGGCAGCTGACCCTGGCCGAACACCGGCGCGCCGTGGCAGACGGCCGCCTGTGAAGCCCCGGCACATCACATTTATGCTGTTCCAGGACTGCACCGGCTGGTGCAAGGCCCACGGCAAGACCATCGGCCAGCTGGAAAAGGCCGGCTGGAACGTGGGCGTCGCCTGGCAGGACGGCCGGATGTTCCACGGCCCCTGCGCCATCCGCATGAATCTGGCCCTGCCGCTCTCCCGCGTGCAGGAAGCCTTTGCCCGGCTGGACAAATACATATTCAACGGCGAGTGGGTGTAAATCTCATTTTCCCTGTAAAAACAGCAAAGAGCCGCCCCGGATGGGGCGGCTCTTTCTGTCTGCCGGAAACAAAAAACCAGAACCACACTGCGCTTTGCAATGCAGTCCCGGCCTGAAAACTCACTGACCCTGCTCGTCCACGACCTTCAGGCCCTGGGTCTGCTCGATCTCTGTCAGCATATCCACACGCACCTGATGGCGGCCGCCCTCATACTTGGCGTTCAGCCACTCGTCCACGATCATCTTGGCGGTCTCCACGCCGATGACCCGTGCGCCGAAAGCGATGATGTTGGAGTTGTTGTGCTGCTTGCTCATGCGGGCGGAATAGGGCTCGCTGCACACGCAGGCACGCACGCCCTTGACCTTGTTGGCGGCCAGGCTGATGCCCACGCCGGTGCCGCAGATCAGCACACCGCCGTCCACTTCGCCGGAGGCGACCATCTTGCCCACCTTGTAACCGCTGATGGGGTAGTTGAAGCTCTCGGTGCTGTTGGTACCGACGTCGATGACCTCGATGCCCTTGTCCTCCAGATACTTCTTGATCTCCTTCTTCATTTCGACCGCGCTGTGGTCGTTGCCGATTGCCAGTTTCATACAGATACGCTCCTTATCTTATAGAATTTTATAGACATTCTATGTTTTCCTGCCGTGCAGGCCATCATTTCCTATTGTAAAAATAGCACAGGCATAAAGCCTTGTCAATAGGAGGCAGGAGCTGGTGCGCCCCCGGCCGCCGAGAACGCCAAAAGGAGCTGTTGCAAAATAAGAATGCGATAGCAACTTGCACAAAAAGCAGTGCAAAAGCAGAAACCCGGAACCCTTTTTGAGCCGTTTTGGCCCTGAAGAGGTTCCGGGTTTTGTGCATATTTTTTCAGAGAACTATTTTGCAACAGCCCCTTTTACATCAGAATCAGGCAAACAATGCCACGATCACCTGCATGGCCACGCCCACAAAGGCACCGGCGGCCCAGGTGAGGCCGGTGATGAACAGGTTCTGCTTCCAGGAGGGGTTGGCACGCCACAGCACGGCCAGGCCTACACCGGCACCGGTGCACAGACCGGCCACCAGGCTGGAAAAGCGCAGAGCACCCTCCACATACAGCTGGGTGAGCAACACGCTGGCGGCGCAGTTGGGGATCAGGCCCACCAGGGCCGCCACCACCGGCTGGAAGAAGCCCATACTGCCCAACAGGTCGGCGAACACGTCCTCGCCCACGCCTTCCACGATGAGGCCGAACACCAGACTGAACGCAAAGATGAACACGAAGATCTCCAGCGTGTGGCGCAGAGCCGCCTGCCAGATGGGGCGCTCGTTGCCCTCTTCATCGTTGTGCTCCTCGTGGCAGTCCACCTCGTCGGCATGGCCGGTGTAGCCGCCCCGCAGCCCCTTGGGCAGGATGCCGCGCAGCACAAAGTCCAGCACGAAACCAACGATGACAGCGTACACCACCTTGATGACCATCAGCACGACCAGCTTGTCCCAGTAGGCCGGCATGGACACCAGCAGCGGGATGGCTTCATCGCTGGTGGCCAGATACACGGCCATCAGGGTGCCCAGCGTAATGACGCGGGACGCATAGAAGTTGGACGCAATGGCCGAGAAGCCGCACTGCGGCACACAGCCCAGCAGGGCACCGGGCACTGCGCCCCAGCGCCCGCCGCCGGCCAGCAGCGCTTCGATGCGCTCGCCGTGGCGGTGCTCGATGTATTCGATCAGCAGATAGGCCAGAAACAGAAAGGGCAGCATCTTGGCGGTATCCACCAGAGATTCGCCCAGAACATCCAGAAACAGTTCCATAAATATCACTCCCAAAAACCACAGCGGGTTTCTTCATTTTAGTAAATTGCAACCAGTTTGCATTTTCGTGCAGGGATGATTATACACGATATCCTGCCCGATTGCAAGCCCAATTTGCAAAAAGATTGCATTTTTAGAAAAATTGCTCCGGAACGTCTGTTTTCTGTTTCTGTGCAGCTGCAAAAAAACGCCGCCCGGCTGCCGGAATGCCCGGCCGCAGAGCGGCATCTGTGTTTTCGATCAGAGAAATTACAGCATCTTCACGGCCAAGGCCTCGGTGGTGCGGTCCTGTGCCTCGTTGGTCTGCTGCTGGTCATCCAGCATATAACGCAGCAGAAGCACCTCTGCCACATACAGCACCGCCACCTTGATGGGGATGCTGCCGGAGTCCAGCGGGTTTTCCTGCGCGCCGCACAGCAGCACGATGTCGGCCAGCTTTGCGCCCGGCGAGTCCTCGTAGTGGGTGATGAGGATGATCTTTGCCCCGGCGGCCTTGGCGGTGCGCAGCGTCTCGATCATATCCCGCGTGGCACCGGAGTAGGACACGAACAACACGACATCCTCTTCCGTCATCAGGCTGGCCGCCATCACCTGCATGTGGCTGTCGCCCGCCGTGCGGAACTTGTTGGTAATGCCCGCAAACCGGGCGCAGATGTCGTTGGCCACCAGCATGCTGCCGCCCTGCCCCAGGCAGAACACCTGCCGTGCGCTGTGCAGCAGGGCCACAGCCTTGTCCACCGCCTCCGGTGAGAGGGCATTCTGTGTGCCGTTGATGGCTGTCATGAACAGCGCACCGGCGTGCTCACACAGGGTGGCCGTGTCGGCATCCGGCTCCGGCGCACGCTGGTTGACCAGTGCGCCGGTGGCATTGGCCTGTGCCAGTGCAATGCGCATTTCATGGTAGCCTTCAAACCCCAGCGCCCGGCAGAACCGGAACACCGTAGCCTCTGCCACCTTGCATTCCCTTGCCAGGGATGAGATGGACAGATACTGTGCCTCTGCTGCGTGCTGCACCAGATAGTCGGCCACCATGTGACCCGATTTTGTCAGGTCATTCTGGTGCTGCTGCAGCAGCTCCCAAAAATTTGTAGACATTTCCTTCTCCTTACCCGACCGCTGCACAAAGGGCAGCCGCCGACTTATTTCCTACACCTTCTTACATCAAAAAGTATAAAAGAAACAAACCGGGTGTGCAAGAGGCGCATTGCCCACATTTTTGGTCCGGTTTCTGTGCAGACGGCACAGAAAGTGAGGAAAAACGGCCCATTTTCTGAAAATCTCTTTCTTTTTCAGATTTTCAGACCGAAAAGTCTTTTCATTTACTTTTCCGATTTTGTACCGTTTTGTAACTTTTTTAACGAGCAATTTTCACTTTTCTTTTGTGTTTTTTCTGATATCCCACAATCTTGTACAACCTGCACAGTTGCAAAATGAAAAATTTATGAAAAGGAAGTATGGACAGAATGAAAATATTTTTCTATAATGGAACCATCAAAGGCAGCCGCCCGCACAAGCCGCTGCCACAACGTGAATTGATGAGAGCAAGGAGAAACTATCATGAAAAACTGCATTTCCCGCCGTTCGTTCCTGAAGGCTGCCGGTATGCTGGGCGCTGCCGGTGCACTGGCCGCTTGCGGCGGTTCTTCTTCCAGCACTGCTCCCGCCTCCAGCGCAGCCAGCTCTGCTGCCGCTTCCGGCACCGCCAGCTCCGGTGCAAGCATCAAGCTGTGGACCTACCCCATCGGCGGCTGGGGCAAGGATGAGACCGTGCAGGAGCTGATCTCCAGCTTCAATGCCAAGTACCCCGACATCAAGGTCACCGTGGAGTATCTGGACTACACCAACGGCGATGACCAGGTCAACACCGCCATCGAGGGCGGCAGCGCACCCGACCTGATCATGGAAGGTCCCGAGCGTCTGGTCGCCAACTGGGGTGCCAAGGGCGTTATGGCTCCGCTGAACGACCTGTGGACCGACGACGCCAAGAAGGACATCTACGAGTCTGTGGAGTCCGCCTGCAAGAACGACGCCGGTGACTACTACGAGTACCCCCTGTGCATGACCGCACACTGCATGGCCGTGAACATGACCAAGGTCAAGGAAGTGGGCGCTGACAAGTACATCAACACCGACACCCACACCTGGAGCACCGAGGACTTCCTGAACACCGTGGACGCTCTGTACAACGGTGGCTACGAGAACGTGGCAGCTGTCTACTGCGGCGGCCAGGGCGGCGACCAGGGCACCCGCGCCATCATCAACAACATGTACGGCGGCACCTTCACCGATGCAGCCCACACCAAGTACACCGCGGATTCTGCCGAGAACATCAAGGCCATCCAGACCCTGTACGATACCAACGGCATCAACTTCGACGCTTCCATCGTGGGCGGCGACGAGATCACCCTGTTCCGCAACGGCACTCTGCAGATGGCTTTCTGCTGGAACATCGCTCAGCAGCTGAACACCGACAACAACGACGCCGGCCTGACCAACGACGGTGACGAGATCATGCCCATGGCATTCCCCACCGCCAGCGGCGACCCGAAGCTGTGCGGCGGTATCTGGGGCTTCGGCATCTTTGACAACGGCGATGCTTCCAAGATCGAGGCTGCCAAGACCTTCATCGACTTCATCGCTGCCGACCCCGATCAGGTGGGCGCAAGCGTTCTGGCTTCCACCTACTTCCCGGTCCGTTCCAGCGTGGGCGACATCTACGCCGGCAACGACATCATGAGCGAGTACAGCAAGTTCATGAACTACCTGGGCGACTACTACCAGATCACTCCGGGCTGGGCAACTGCCCGTACCGAATGGTGGAACATGCTGCAGCGCGTGGGCACCGGCGAGGCCGTCGAGACTGCTGTTGCCACCTTCGTGGAGAACGCCAACGCTGCCGCAGCCGCTGAGGCATAAGCACCCGGCACCCCGAATTTCCATTATCTGAACGGAACGAGCCCCTTCCTCGAAGATCCCGGCGAGGGAGGGGCTTTGTTTGTAAAAAAACGCTGTAACCGAAAGGATTGGTGATTTTCTTGGCTGCAAAAACAGCGATCAAGGAGCCAAAGCGCAGCAGCGCCCTGGTCCGGCGTGAAACATTCGCCTCCTACTGCTTCCTGCTGCCCAGCCTGATCTTCTTCCTGGGCTTCGTCATCTACCCCATGATCCTCTGCGTGGTGACCAGCTTCTTTGATTCCACCATGAACCGTGCCGACGTGTTTGTAGGTCTGGCAAACTACAAAGAACTGTTTACCGACCCCATCTTCCTGGGTGCTCTGAAGAACACCTTCATCATCGTGATCGTCTCGGTGCCCGTGACCTGCGTCTTTTCGCTGTGGGTCTCCTCGGCCATCGTAGACCTGCCGGAGTGGGCCACCAGCCTTTTCCGCTGCGTGTTCTACCTGCCCGTGGTCACCGGCTCCGTTGCCGTCACCGTGGTGTGGAAGTGGATGTACAACAACTACTACGGCATCTTCAACTATCTGGGCAAGAGCCTGGGCCTCATCGACAAAAACATCAACTGGCTGGGTGACGAGCGGTTCGCTTTGGGCTGCATCATCCTGATCCTGCTCACCACCTCTGTGGGCCAGCCCATCGTGCTGTATGTGTCGGCCCTGGGCAACGTGGATCAGTCCATCGTGGAAGCCGCCGAAGTGGACGGCGCTACCGATTTCCAGTGCTTCTGGAAGATCAAGTGGCCCGCCATCATGCCCACCACCCTGTACATTCTGGTCATCACCACCATCAACTCCTTCCAGTGCTTTGCGCTGATCCAGCTGTTGACTTCCGGCGGCCCCAACCACAGCACCGACACCATCATGTACTACATCTACTACACCGCCTTCAAGCTGTACCGCTACGGCTACGGCAATGCCATGGGCGTTGTGCTGGCGGTCATCATCGCCATCCTGTCGGCTGTCCAGTTCAAGCTGGGCAACCAGGATAATTAAGGGAGGTGCCGAGCAATGAGTGCAACTGCTGCAACCAAAAAGCAAAAACCGCTGAAACGTCATCCCAGTAAGCTCAAGCAGGCAAGTGCCTACACGATCCTGACCATCATCCTCATCAGCATCGTGGCTGTGCTGTTTGCTTTCCCGCTGTACTGGATCATCACCGGCTCCTTCAAGACCGGTGCCGCCATCAACGCCACTACCCCGGAGTGGTGGCCCAGCCAGTGGGTACTGACCAACTACCAGAAGCTGTTCGCCGGCAAGAGCGCCCCGCTGTGGCAGCTAGCCGTGCCCTTCGGCAGCAAGTTCAGTGCCGACGGCGAGCCCATCTACTTCTCGGTGGGCCCCACGGCTCCTGCTGCCATCCGCTGGATGATCAATACCGTGTTCATGGCCGTCATGTCCATGATCTTCACCTGCATCACCGCCGCCATGGCCGGTTATGCGCTGGCCAAGAAGCGCTTTGTGGGCCGCAAGCTGCTGTTCACCCTCATCGTGTGCGCCATGGCTCTGCCCAAGCAGGTCATCCTGATCCCCCTGCTGCGCGAGATGAGCGCCCTGAACCTGTACAACACCATCTGGGCCGTCATCTTCCCCATCGTGGGCTGGCCCTTCGGCGTATTCCTGATGAAGCAGTTCAGTGAGGGCATCCCCACCGAAATGCTGGAAGCTGCCCGCATCGACGGTGCCAGCGAGGCACGCACCTTTGTCAAGATCGTGCTGCCCATGGTCAAGCCCGGCATCGGCGCACTGGCCATCTTCACCTTCATCAACAGCTGGAACGACTACTTCATGCAGTTGATCATGCTGTCCAGCACCAGCAACCTGACCATCTCGCTGGGCATTGCAAAGCTGCAGGCCGAGAACAGCACCGACTTCGGTCTGATCATGGCCGGTGCCGCACTGGCCGCCGTGCCTATCATCATCATCTTCCTCATTTTCCAGAAGTACTTCACCAAGGGCATCGCAATGGGTGCTGTTAAGGGCTAAAATTGCGACCGCGGCCTGCGGCCGAAACAGGGAGCAATTTTTGGCGCAGCGGTCTGCAAGACGCAAGACCCGCCCAAGGGTCGAAGCGGATGCAGGGCACCGCAAGAGGGCACTGATACCGTTGCCCGGAACACAAGCCTATGGGGCTTGCTGGACCGGGAGCAGGTTTAAGTGCAGTACGAAACGTGTATCTGTTTATACTACAGAAAGAAGGATATTGACCCATGAAAGACATCACCAAATATCAGGGTGTGTTCCCTGCCTTTTACGCCTGCTATGACGCAGAGGGCAACATCTCGGTGGAGGGCGTCAAGGCCCTCACCCGCCACCTGATCGCCAAGGGCGTCAAGGGCGTGTATGTGGGCGGCTCCTCCGGCGAGTGCATCTACCAGCATGTGGACGAGCGCAAGACCGTTCTGGAAGCCGTGATGAGCGAGGCCAAGGGCAAGATCACCGTCATTGCTCATGTTGGCTGCAACAACACCGCCGACAGCGTGGAGCTGGCCCGCCATGCCGAGAGCGTGGGCGTGGACGCCATTGCTTCCATCCCGCCCATCTACTTCCACCTGCCGGAGTACGCCATTGCCAAGTACTGGAACGATATGTCCGCGGCGGCTCCCAACACCGAGTTCGTCATCTACAACATCCCCCAGCTGGCTGGCACAGCCCTGACCATGAGCCTGCTGAAGGAGATGCTGAAGAACCCCAACGTGGTGGCCGTGAAGAACAGCTCCATGCCCACCCAGGACATCCAGATGTTCAAGGATGCCGGCATCGCCGCCCGCGGCGAGGGCAACTTCGTGGTGTTCAACGGCCCCGATGAGCAGTTCGTTTCCGGCCGTGTGATCGGTGCCGACGGCGGCATCGGCGGCACCTACGCCGTGATGCCGGAGCTGTACCTGGCCATGAACGACCACATCAACAAGGGCGAGATCAAAGAAGCACAGGCCATCCAGTACGACGCCGACCGCATCATCTACAAGATGTGCGAAGCCCACGGCAACCTGTACGCCGTGCAGAAGGAGATCCTGCGCCGAATGTATGGTCTGGAGCTGGGCGGCGTGCGCGAGCCCATGCCCGGCCTGATCCCGGAGGATGAGCCCATCGTGGCCGAAGCACAGGCCATGATCGAAGCTGCCATCGCAAAACTGTAAAACCGAACAGCGCCCCCTCTCCGTCTCTTTTCAGAGGGGAGGCGGGCGCTTCTTTTTTGGAGGAATGCACCATGATCTGCGATACTCTGGAGCATCTGACCCGCTACAACGGGCTGCATCCCAATCTGGACACCGCCATCGACTACCTGCTCACCCACGACCTTTCGGCCCTGCCGAACGGCCGCACTGAGGTGGACGGTGACGAGGTATTCATCAACGTGATGGACGCCGCACTGCACCCGGATGCAGGCTACCATCCCGAATATCACAAATTGTATGCCGACCTGCAGATCGACATCACCGGCGGCGAGGGCTGGGGCTACACCAATGAGCCCGGCGAGGAAGTCGGCGAATATACCGTGGACTGCGGGTTCCAGGACAGCGCCAGCGTTGTGAGCGGTGCCCTGGGCGAGGGGCGGTTCGTCCTGTTCTTCCCCACGGAGCTGCACAAACCCGGCCTGGTACAGGATGGCTGTGCCAATGTGCGCAAGGCCGTTGTCAAAATCAAAATGGAGGGCTGAAACAATGGATAAGGAAAAACTGTTTGCTCAGATCAAGGGCGGTCTGATCGTCTCTTGTCAGGCACTGGAGACCGAACCGCTGTACACCAAGGAGGGCGGCGTGATGCCCCTGATGGCCAAGGCTGCCGCCATGAGCGGTGCCGTGGGCATCCGTGCCAACACCGTGCGCGACATCACCCAGATCAAGCAGGTGGTGGACCTGCCGGTCATCGGCATCATCAAAAAGGATTACCCCGGCACCCCCATGTACATCACTGTCACCATGAAGGAAGTGGACGAGCTGGTGGCCTGCGGTGTGGATATCCTGGCAGTCCAGGGCACCGGGGCCCTGCGGCCTGACGGCTCCACCTCCGCCGAGTTCATCCGTGCCATCAAGGCCAAGTACCCGGATCAGCTGCTCATGGCCGACTGCGACAACTTTGAGAACGCCATGCTCTGCGCTGAGGCCGGTGCCGACTTTGTGGGCACCACCATGCGGGGCTATACCCCCGAGACCCAGGGCATCAACGACATCGACTTTGAGTTTGTGCACAAGCTGGCCACCGAGTGCCCGGCCAAGATCATTGCCGAGGGCCACATCCACTACCCGGAGCAGGCCGTCAAGGCACTGGAAGCCGGGGCCTATGCCCTGGTGGTGGGCGGTGCCATCACCCGCCCGGCTGAGATCACGGCACGCTTCACCGGTGCCATCAACGCCATGAACAAGTAAACGGAGACGCTGCATGAAACAGTATTTTGGCATTGACATTGGCGGCACTGCCGTCAAGCTGGGCATCGTGGACGAGACCGGCAAAGTGCTGTGCAAGGGCGAGCAGAGCGTGAACTTTGACGGCTACCAGACCCCCGTGCTGGACACCGTGCGCAAGGCCGCAAAAGAGTTTTTAACAGCACAGGCCATCCCGGTGGAAAGCCTTTCCGGCATCGGCGTGTCCGCCACCGGCCAGATCGACAGCCGCAAGGGCATCGTGGCCGGTACCTGCGGCAATTTCCCCAACTACATTGGCAGCCCCATCAAGGCCGCGCTGGAGCAGGACTTTGGCCTGCCCGTCACGGTGGCCAACGACGCCAACTGCATGACCCTTGGCGAAGTATGGGTCGGCGGGGCGCAGGGCTATACCGACGTCATCGGTGTGACGCTGGGCACCGGCGTGGGCGGCGGCATCCTGACCGGCGGCCGCCTGCTGGAAGGTGCCCGCGGTCTTGGCGGTGAGCTGGGCCACTACCGCACCCACGCACTGGACGGCGTACCCTGCACCTGTGGGGCCACCGGCTGCTGGGAGCGCTACGCCGCCACCACTGCCCTTGTGCGTGCCGCAAAGGAGAAGAACCCTGCCTGGACAGACGGACGCGCCATCTTTGCCGCAGCAGAAGCCGGAAACCCGGAGGTGCTGGCCCTGCTGGACGCCTGGACCGACGAGATCGCGCAGGGCCTTGCCGGCATGGTGCACATCTTCAACCCGCAGCTGATCCTGATCGGCGGCGGCGTGAGCGCCCAGCAGAAGCTGCTCATCGCCCCCATTGCCGCCAAAGTAAAGGCATCGGTGATGCCCGCCTTTGCCGAGGGGCTGGAGATCCGCGCCGCACAGCTGCACAACGACGCCGGTATGGTGGGCGCTGTGTATTACTTCCGCCAGACGATGGAAAAGGAGTGATTTCCCATGAAAACACATATCCTCTGCCTGGGCGATTCCAACACCCACGGCTATTGTGCTGATCCCAATGACTGTGCCGACCACGGCATCCGCTTCAACGAGGACGAGCGCTGGACCTGCCGCCTGCAAAAGGCGCTGGGCGACGAATATCTGGTGACCGAGGAGGGCCTTTCCGGCCGCACCACCGTGTTCGTGGACCCCATCCACGAGTCCATGGACGCCCTGAGCGTGATCTATTCCCTGCTCAAGAGCCATGAGGTCATTGACCTGCTCATCATCATGCTGGGCACCAACGACGTGAAAGAGCGCTTTGGTGCCAACGCCGCCTGCATTGCAGCCGGTATGGAGCGCCTGATCCTCAAGGCCAAGAGCGTGGACTGCTGGGGCGCCAAACAGCCCAACATTCTGGTGGTGGCACCGCCGCCCATCGGGGCCGGGTTCCATGACGCGGTCATGGGCGACGGCTGTGTGGAGAAATCCGCCGGTGTGGCCGAGCAGTTCCGCATCATCTGCGCGCGCCAGAACGTGCACTTCCTGGATGCAAAGGACTGCGCGTTCAACCAGGTGGATTTCATGCACCTGACCTGCAAAGGTCATGCTCAGCTGGCTGAGATGCTGGCAAAAGAAGTTCCTGCATTGCTCTGATTTTCTCGTTTCCGGCCCCCTCCGCTGTGAGGGGGCTTTTTTCTGCGGCTTGTATTGCGCGGATAAATGAGCTATACTCTTTGCAGATTTTTACACTTGAAAGGACACTGCCATGACCGACTATCTCCGCACGCCGGACACCCCGGCAGACACCTTGCGGGACACCCTGCTGGGTGCCCTTGTGGGCCTTGCGCGCTCCACTTCCAGCGAACCCAAGACCGAGAACACCGACGCCGTGCTCAACGCCGGGCTGCGTCTGGCAGCACAGCCGGATGCCCCGGCCGAAACGCTGCAGCGCATGCTGGACATCACCCGCGCCGAAAAGCACGCGGTGGCCCCCAACTGTGCCACCTGCGCCATGCCCTGCGGCAACACAAAGGACTATGACCTTACCCGGCTGCGCAGTGCAGCGCCCGCTGTCCGGCAGCGCAAGCTGCGGCTGCTGCAGGCCGTGTTCCGCCTGGCTGCACAGCACCCGGATGCCGACGTGCAGCTGGCCATTTACCGGGGCCTGTTCGCCTTTTCCGAGGACTGGGACGAAGAACTTCTGGACCCGGTGATCGCACAGACCGAAAATCTTTGCCGCCGGTAAAATCTGCACGCCGCACACGCCGCATTTACCCGATTTGTTTCTCTCCGAAGTACAAAACCGTCTCCGGTCGGAAATCCCTGATTTCTGCCGGGAAACCGGAATTTCCGCTCCCCGGACGGCTGCCGGAACGTTTCTTTGCATTGCAGATCCTGTTTCCTGCCGGTTTTGCGAGATTTTTTTGGAAAAAGGCTTTACAAATGAACCGCAAAAAATTATTATATAAGTAATTTGTTTAAGTCGGAATCTGCACGGCGGACCTTCACGCACCGCTATGCTCAGAATCCAGAAAGAAGGTTTTATTATGGCTGAGAAAAAGACTCCTGCAGTTTCCCCCGCAACGGAATCTGCTGCGGACCCCAAGACCCGCAAAACTGCCGCAAAGGCACCTGCCCGCCGCGGCCGTCCGCCGCTGGCTCCGGAGCTGTATGTGGAACTGAACGGCAAACAGTACAACATTACCGATGTCATCGACCGTGCCAAGGCCGACTACCGCGCCACCCACAAGGTGGGCGTGCAGTCCTGCAAGGTATACGTCAAGCCGGAAGAGGGCACTGCCTACTACGTCATCAACAAGGTCTCCGGCAAACTGGACCTGTAATTTTTCTGCGTTCCGGGTGCCGCGCACCGCACGACGGAGCACAAACAAAACACGCAAAAAACGCTTCTGCAGAACTCCTGCAGAAGCGTTTTGTTTTTTGCCTGGATGCCCTGTTATTTCTTTGCGCTGCCCCAGAGGAATTTCCGCTTTTGCAGCGGATCCGGATCCGGGATCTCAAACACATAGCGCTCCGTGGCATTGATCACCGTAGTGTTTCCGCAGGTGCACACCCGGGGCAGCTTTGCGTCATAGTTCAGGTGCACATGCCCGTGCACGAACCAGGCAGGCTGGTATTCGTCCAGCAGCTCATTGAAGCACACAAAGCCCTTGTGGGCGCGGTCGGTGCCGTCGTTCAGGCCGCTGGCCGGGGCATGCGTGAGCAGGATGTCGATGCCGCCCACCTTGTGCGCCTGCAGCCAGAGTTTGCGTGCCCGGCGGCGCATGGCCGCCTCGGTGTACTGGTAGGTATCTTCCTGGTTGTAGCGGAAACACCCGCCCAGCCCCATGATGCGCAGCCCGTTCCACACGAACACCTGATCATCCACACAGATGCAGCCGCCCGGCTCATCGCCCCGGTAGCTTCCGTCGTGGTTGCCGTGGACATACAAAATGGGCACGGTCGTGAAATTGGTCAGATACTCCAGATACTTCTTTGGCAGGTCCCCGCAGGAAAGGATCAGGTCGATCCCCTGCAGATGTTCCCGGGTACCGTAGTCCCACAAGGCTTTGGAGGGCACATCCGAAATCGCAAGTATTTTCACGTCTGGTTTGCTCCGTTTTTTGTACCGGTCGTCCGGTCCTTACTCCAGCTTCTTCAGGTTCGCCAAGCCGTTGATGGCCACCAGCGTCCGGGTCTTGACGTCCAGATCGTCGTAATGCGGCAGTGCACCGTCCACGCACTCGTCCAGCCAGTCCATCTCCATGAGCTCCTTGGGCGAATAGATCAGCTTTTCCGGTGCATGCAGCACATGGCCTGCAGCGTACAGCTCGCCATGGAAGATGCGCAGTTCATCCTCGCTCAGCAGCTTTTCCATCAGGTCCAGCAGCTGCAGAGTGCCTGCCGGCAGGTCGGCGCTGTAGTTGATCTCTTCGGCACCGCTGCGCATGCCCCACCAGTAATTCACCGCCCGGGCACCGCTGCCGTCGTTGTTCCAGGTGCCGTCAAAAATGGAGCGGATGATCTCAATATAGAAGGTTTCCCATTTCCACACCGGCAGGCCCAGCGGCTCCAGCGTGCCGTCCGGCCGACGGCGGCACAGACCGTAATCCCGGTAGGTACCTTCCGGCTCCTTCCTGCTGTGGGCATAGAAAATGTCCACGTCCGGGCAGTCCGAGAAATCCAGCGGGTGGGCCGGGTCGGGCAGGCAGGCCCAGCGCAGCAGCACCCGCGCGCAGGGGCGCACCGTCTTGAGGCCCAGTGCGAAGGCGTTGACTGCCGCCGGGATGCCGTACACCGGGTTGGCCGCCACATAGCCCACCCGATCGGTGCGGGTAAGCGCACCGGCCAGCAGGCCCAGCAGGTAGGTCACCTCATAGGTGCGGGGGTAGTAGGTGCGCACCAGCGGATGCGGCGCGTTCAGCGAGCAGTTCAGGATGCGGGTCTTGGGGTGCTGGGCCGCCACCTTCAGGCAGGCCGTGTGCATCCGGGCACTGGTGGTGAAGATCACATCCGCGTTGTCGTGGGCTACGTCCTCCAGGATCTGTTCCGCGTCCACCTCCGGGTTCACATTCTCCCGGCAGGTAACAGACAGCCGGTCCGGAAATTCCTTTTCCAGCGCCGCACGGCCCTTGTCGTGGTTGCGCACCCAAGCGCTGTTCTCGGCATTGTGCTCATGCAGGAACACCACCTTGAGCTCACTGGGCCGGGAGCTGAAGATGTTCAGCTTGGCCAGCAGCGGCTCGCCGGTGCTCTGGGTCGGCTCCAGTGAAAGATGCACGGCCTGTGGCTCGGTGAGCACCCGCACCTCGTTCCACAGCTTTTCCATGTTTGCCTTCATCTGTGCCGGGGTGGAGTCGCAGGCGTCCGAGTAGCGGTAAACGCTCAGATACACCAGCATGGCATCCCCGGCGGTGATGTTGAGCCGGTCGCCGCCCAGCTGCTGGAACTGCTGGCAGAACATGGTGTAAAAGGCCGCAAAGTTCATCCGGTCATCGTCCGTCCAGCTCTCGCCCGACGCCTTGCACACCAGCGTCTGCAGCTTGGCATAGCTGCCCGGTTTGCTGAAGTGCACATCGTTGACTTTGGACAGCCGGTAGAAGTCCAGGAACTCATAATAGATGCGGTTTTCCAGGCTGTCGTTGCGCTCCGGGATCAGCCGGGTGACCGTGCCCGCGATCTTGACCGCGCCGTAATACTTGAGCACCGAGACCCGCTTGTTGCCCTCCTGCACATAGAACCGGTTCATGAACTCAAAGGCAATGATGGGCGTGTGGATGCCCTCTTCCAGGTGGGCCTCGCAGAGGTTGGACCACTTGGCGGCAAACTCGGTGTCCGCCTCCAGCAGAGGCATGAAGTTGGGCGCAAAGGCTGTGTGTCGTCCGCTGGTCTTGGTGCCCACGATGCTCTCGGCCGGGATCTCCACCAGACCCAGCGGCTCCTGTGATACGATGTTCACATTGACCAGAATATCGTCCAGCACCGCAAGATAGGGCGACTGGCCGCGTGCCACGCAGGCACGATAGGCGCGCTGTCCGGACTTCAGCGCGTTTTTGTAATCTTCCAGCATAACCTGCTCCTTTCGTCTCCGGTGGGTCGCTGTGCAGCTGCGCTGCACTGTTCAGCTCAGTATACCATGAAAATCAGTTTTATGGGAGACTTTGTCGCACAAAAGTGTTGATTTCTCCCCGTATTTCGGGTACGATAAAAGAAATTGATCGAAGGATAGGAGCACACCCATGCACACCGACGCACTTCCCCTGCTGAAAGCCGACGAATACCCCGGCGGTCTGTGGTATTACGAGCCCCATACATACCAGCCTTATCGCTATGTGCTGGGCCGGGTGGGCCGGCACCCGCTGGTGTGCATCGGCATCAACCCCAGCACCGCTCAGCCCGGTGCGCTGGACCCCACCCTGAAAAGTGTGGAGCGTCTGGCCAACGCCAACGATTTTGACAGCTGGATCATGTTCAACGTGTACCCTCAGCGTGCCACCGACCCCAACGACATGGACCGTGTGCCGGACCGCGCCCTGTGCGACGAGAACCTGCGCTGGCTGCAGGCCGTGCTGGCCCAGACCGAACCCACCATGTGGGCCGCCTGGGGCACCCTGATCGAAAAGCGGGATTACCTGCCCGGCCTCATGCGGGAGATGGTGGCCCTGACCCGGGAAAAGAACATTCCCTGGGTGACCTTTGGCAAGCGCAGCAAAAAAGGCCACCCGCACCACCCGCTGTACCTGCGCAAAGATTCCACACCGGAGCCCTTCGATGTGGAAAACTATCTGGACACCTGTTTCTGATCTCATTCTGACCCGATGCGGAGGGACCTTTTTTGACCGCAGAACACTATCATGCCCTGTACCGGTGGTTTGACGCGCACCCGGCCGCCCGGCGCTTCGTGGTCGCGCTGGACCGCTGGCTCCCGCTGGTGCCGTTTGTCTGCTACCCGGTGCTGCTGTGCCTGCTCAATGTCCGGCTGGTGCAGCTGTTCCTGACCCGACAAAGCGCCGCTCCTGATTTGATGCCGGAGATCGCCCGTTCCATTCTGGTGCCGGGCATCACCTTCTGGGTGGGCACCGCGCTCCGTGCCCGGCTCGACCGCCCCCGCCCCTACGACCAGCCGGGTTTCACCCCGCTGGTCCAGAAGGACACCCACGGCCGGTCCTTCCCGTCCCGGCATGCGCTCAGCGCCGCTGTGCTGGCCATGGCGTGGCTGTATTTTTACCCGGCTGTCGGCTGGTGCATGATCGTCATCGCCCTGCTCATTGCCGTGGTGCGGGTGCTCACCGGCGTGCACCATATCCGGGATGTGGCCGCCGGGCTTGCCCTCGGGTTTGCCTGCGGCTTTGTCGGCATGTGGCTGCTGTAACTGCGCCGCATAAAAATCCGAAACTTTTTTCAAATTGTTCTTGACAGACCGGGTTCCGTATGGTATTATACTTCTCGCAGCGTGTGCCGACACACGACTGCCGCCATAAAGGAACCCAATGGGATAACAACGTGCGCCCGTAGCTCAGGTGGATAGAGCAACTGCCTTCTAAGCAGTGGGCCGGGGGTTCGAGTCCCTTCGGGCGCATCTATGTGGTGCCCATAGCGTAGTCGGTTAACGCGCCAGATTGTGGATCTGGAGACCGTGGGTTCGAGTCCCACTGGGCACCCCACCAAAAATCCGCTGTTGCTTTGCAACGGCGGATTTTTTCTTTGGTGGGGTGCCCAGTGGGACTCGAAAAGCACGGCACTGCCGCAGGCAGGGCAACAAACAGCCCATTGGGCTGTTTGTTAGTGCGCGGGTCCCAACCATCAGGAATGTCTACCGGGGTCCCGCTCTCTTTGGTGGGGTGCCCAGTGGGCTCGAACCCAAAATCACAGATACAGCAGCGGAGGCGTCCATCATTTGATGGACGCCTCCGCTTTTTCTCTTACTGGTTCATCTGCTGCAGGATCTTTGCGATCTCGCTGGTGGTGTAGCCCTCTTTCTGCAGGGCATTGGCAATGGACGTGTCACTCTTGCCACGGCTGCGCAGCAGTGCCGCCGTAAAGGGCACCACGCTGCTGCCCTTCAGCGCATTCGTTCCCGCAGCGCTCCCCGATGCCTTGCCGCTGCCCCTGCTTTTTGCGGCCGCATTGCCCGCCGCACGGCTGGCCTTTGCCTGCGCATTGGACTGCTTGAGCGCCCACTCGCCCTTGGCAATGTTCAGCTTTTCCGAGGTAACGCTGTTGTTGAAGGCCTGCTGCTTCAGCGCATCCTGATAGGCGCGCTCGCTGGCCTCGTTCTCGTAGCGCTGCTGGGTCAAACTGTCCTGCCGCTGCTTTTCCTGCATCTGCTGGTTCCATGCCGTGTCGGCACGGTCGGCCTCGTAGGCGCGGGTGCCGGACACGATGTTGTACCCGGTGTTCAGCAGGCTGCCCGCCAGCGAGCCGATGCCGGTGGTGCCGCTGATGGCCAGCTGGATCGCATCCCCGATGACCCCCAGCACGGTCATGATGCCGTTGAAGGTCTGCTGGCGGCGGCTGGCCTGTGCCTGTTCCTGCGCAGTATAGTAGCCGTGCAGGGTGTCCAGACGGCTCAGATAGTCCTGATACTGCCCGTAATCCTGCGCGTAGGCGTTGTTGTAGTCCTCCCCTTTCTGCTGCAGCTGGGTGTAGTAATCTGAGAGCTGCCGGTCGTACTGCTCCTGCGCACTCTGTTCCTGGGCGTTCAGCTGGTCCAGCCGCGATACCAGCTCATCGCCGCCGCTGGTGTAGGTGTCCAGTGCCAGACTGTACAGGCTGGGGATGGCCTCGTTCAGCGCACCGATCTGCTGCTGGTAGGCCTGTTGTGCCGCACTGGCCGCATAGCTGGAGCCGTAACCGCCGGTCAGGGCTGCCGCCTGCGCAGCAGCATCGGCACTGGCGTTGTGGGCGTTCTGGGTGTACTGCTGGGCGTACTGCCGGTACAGCGGGTCCTGCGTATAGCTGTAGGCAAAATTCTCCCGTGCCAGCAGGCGGTCCAGCACCTCATTGATGCGGCCCTGGTAGCTACTCTGGTACGCCTCCGGGCGCTTGTCCTGCCACTCCTTCAGCGCGTTTGCGGCGTTGGTCACGCTCTGGCCGGGGCGGTAACCGGCCCCTGCCATGGCCTCTTCCACCTGCTGTCGGTTTTCCAGGCCGCTGGTGTCATAACCGCTCTGCGCCTCCGGCGCTGCCAGCTCTTCCTCTTTCTTTTTGGTCGCCATGCTCTTCTCCTTTCTTTTACAACGAATTCAACCGGGTGCGCAGCTCCTCCGACAAGTTTTCTACGTCCAGATTGGTCAGTACATACTGCAGCTGTTCCTGCATCTGGTACAGGTAGCTGCGCAGCGCTCTTGCGTCCTCCGGGTCCATGTTTTCGCTCAACTTCGGCAGGCCCAACCGGTTCAGACCGTTCACACTTGCCATGTTGCTTCCTCCTGTTCTTCCACAAGGCCGCCTTTGGCCGCGGCCAGATTCTTCGCCAGACTGCGCAGGGTGATCTGCCCTTTGCCCCGCAGGCGCAGCCGCAGGGTGCTGTGCCGCCGGGGCACCAGCGGCAGGTCATAGCTGCGGCGGGCCTCCCGGGCGGTCAGGCTTGCCACTGTCTCCCATGGGCCGCCGTCATAGCTCAGCGCTACCTCCACCGTGCTGGCACAGGCCGCATCCAGCCGCAGCGTCAGCCGCGACAGATACCGCTGTTCCGCCCCGTCCTGCCCGATGTCACCGGTCACCAGCTCAAACGACACCTGCTGTTCCACACCTTCGGTGCTCTGCCAGTCGCTCTCCCGGCTGGGATCTGCCGCCCACAGGGCCTGCCCGTCCCACAGATACAGCTGGCCGCCGGTGCTGGCCATGTCGCAGGAGCATACATCCTCTTCGTGCCAGAGCCCGCGTTCGGTGTCATACACCAGCAGCCGGGTCTGCCCCTGGGTCCCGGCCGTGCGGGAGATGTGCAGATAATACCGGCCGTCCAGCGCACCGCCCACAGCGCTCTGCACGTTGGCCAGCCGGCTGGCGTCCAACACCGCCGACACCTTGGTGGGGATGCTGCCGTCCCACGCCATGACCCCATCCGGCGAGAGGTAATACAGCGTCTCGTTCAGCACGCACAGGCTGCGGGCCGCATTCTTGGCCACGCCCCGGCAGCGCAGGGAGGTGAGCTGAAAATCCGAGGGCTTTGTGCCGCACAGCTTGTGCAGGGTGTTCTCCTTGAAGAACAACGCATAGCCCATGCAGGTGGCCGCGCCGGTAAAGGCTCCGTCGCTGCCCACCGTCACCGCATAGCTGTCCGCCGCAATGCCCCGATAGGAAAACCAGTTGGTAGGGTCGCCCAGCTTGCAGGCGTAGATCACATTTTCCCGGCTGCTGCAGCCCCACACCCGGTTGTCGCATTCGGTCACGAAGTCCAGGTCCGGCACCCGGCGTTCCAGCTGCACGGTCTGTTCCGCCGCGATGCTGCGGGTCTGGCTGCCGTCCAGGCTGGTCCACTGGGCCGCATCGGTCCCCTGCACCAGTGTGCCGTAAAAATAGTCACCCGCCGGGTCGGCACGCACGCACAGGCTGTTCTCCGTGACGGCATACACCACGCAGTCCCCGTCCAGTGCTTCCCACTGTCCGGCCTGCTTTGCCGCCGTGCCCTGCACGGTCACCGTGTCCCACTGGCGGAACATTTCCTGCGCACCGGCCGCCGTGATGCGGCAATAGTCCAGCGGCAGCGCCGTCCAGTTGCCGGACGCCGCGCTGTACACTTCCAATGTTCCATCGTACCGCCAGGGGTGCTCTTCGTCCTCCACCTTCAGGAAGATCTGCCCGTCCGCCGGGCTTTCCGGCTCTTCCCGGCCCACGCCTGTGGGCGTGTAGGTCCTGCCATCCGCATCGCAGGGAGCAAACTCCACGCTCTGGCCCTCCGCTTTCCAGCAGGCTCCCAGCGCCGAAACGCTGCCGTCTGCCGTATCAAAGGCGACCTTGTCCGGAAAGATCAAAATTTTCGTACCAAGACCCACCAGCGCCTTTTTGCTGTCGGCCACCGCATCGGTGCAGGTCACGGTCTCCCCGCCGTCGTCCGGAGTGTACACCAGGTCTTTCCCGCAGACGGTCAGCAGCCCGTTCAGGTGGTACATCCCATTCAGGCCGGTGAGGGTCCGCAGCTTCCGGCGGGGCTTGCGGGTGCTCAGCGCCGGGAAATCCCGGGATGAAAAATTGATCCCCGCACTGTACTCTGCCTCGGAGCAGCCGTAGCCCTCGTTCAGGCCCCCGAAGGCCCGCAGCAGGGTGCGGCTGTTCTGGACTCTGGTCCGGTTCGCCAGAACCATCTTATCCCTCCTTTCACCACTGCCAGCGGGTGCAGGCTCGCGGCGGATAGGTCCGGCGCAGCCAGGCCGCAAGCTCTGCCAGAATGCCATTGTACTGTGCCTGCTCCCCGGCGTAACGGTCGGTCTCGCCCAGTGCGGCATCGGTCATGGCGCACAGGTAATGCGGGTACAGGGCATCAAAGGGGGCCGGGGCCAGCAGCACATCCTCGTCCTGCAGGCCATCGTCCCAGGCCCGGTCCGCTCCCACGGTGTCAAAAGCATCCGTATCACTGGCCTTGAAAAAGCGTTCCCGCAGCATGCCGTCTGCTTCCCGCAGCCACTCCTGCCGGGTGTGCACGGACACACGGCTGCCGGGCCGCAGTTCCTCGGCGCGTTCCAGCGCCTGTCCTACTGTCATCGTTCCACGCTCCTTTTCAAAAAAGCCCGGCGGGGCATCTCCCTGCCGGGCTCCGGTCCTGTTGCTTACTGTGCCGCGTTCTCCGCTGCCGCAATGCGGGCAGCGGTGCGCTCGTCCTGCATCTGGCTGTGTTCCAGCACCTCCGCCACTTCGGGCGGCACCTCCACTTCCACACCGCGGCGGATCTTGTAGTTCACGCCGTTCACGCTGACGAACAGGTCGCCCTTATAGCGGCTGTTGTCCTTGAACAACCGGATGCGCACGTTCTTTTCTGTCATCCTGCACACCTCCTCAGTTTGCGGCGGCGTTGGCCGAGTAGCTGGACACGCTCTCGATGCGCACCATGTACTGCTCCACCAGACGTTCGGCAGCACGCATGCCCTTCCAGCCCACCGAAGCGCGCTGGTTCAGCGGGTCGTCGCCGTAGCCCAGCTGCTTGACGATGTGCTCCAGGCCGCCGCCCTCCAGCTCGGTCACACCGTAGGCATGGGCACCCAGCACCAGGGTGCCGAACACCGCCAAGCCGGTGGGGCAGGTCTCATCCTTCCAGATCTTGGCCTCGCTGGTCTCGATGAAGCGGATGTTGCCCAGCTTACCGATCTCGCCGCGGAACATGGTGTCCGGGTCGGCGTACTTATGCACCTCAATGAACTCCTTGCAGGTCTTGAGGTCGTAGGCCGCATAGGGGTGGATGATGGCAATATAGCTGTCGCCGATGGGGTCGGCGTTCATGGCACCCAGCTGGGCCGCTGCCTGGAAGAACAGCTTGGGGGTCAGGGTACAGCTCTTGTCCAGCGTCTTGCGGCTGGTCACGGCGGTCTCGGTGCCGTCGGCGGCCTGCTTGGGTGCATAGATCACATTGGTGCCGCCGGCCAGCACATCGCGGGTGATGCTGTCCATGGTACGGCCCGCCTGGCTGGCCAGCACACGGGTGGCCTGCACCACGTTGTTGTCAATGGCGGTCATCTGCAGCACGTCGGTCAGCGGGGTCCAGCCGCCGTACTGGTGCAGGTCGCTGGTGATGGTGGTCACGTTCAGGGCCTGACCGTTGGGGGTCACGCCCTCGGTCAGGGGCGTGGTGGCCTTGGGCAGGCTGTCGTACTTGCGGAACTCGATGGTCTTGCCGCCGTTCTGGGGCACCGGGTAGTAATCCGCGAACTGGTCATGCACCAGACGCGGCTCTGCCTGGTCGATGAGACGCTTCTCATAGAAGGTCTTCATCTCCTTGGACATGGTGGCCGTGGTGTTCTGCAGGTTGTCGGCAAACAGCTGGATGTTGAAGTTCATCATACGTTTTTCCTTTCTCTTGTCGGGTTTACAGTTCGATCTGAGCACCGTGCAGCACACGGCGCTCCAAAGCTTCGCGCTGGGCGCGGGTCATGCTGGCCACATCCGGGTGCACCGTGGCCGCACCACCGGGGCGGATGCCGTTTTCTGCGGGGCGGGCGGCTCGCTGCTGGATGCGCTGCACCACGCCCTGCTCCACGGCCTGTGCCGCACGGTGCAGGCTCTCGTCGTAGTGGGCCAGACGGTAGGCGTCCCGCATCCGCATGCCGGGCAGCTGCATCAGGCGGCGCATCTCCGGGTTCTTCAGCTCCTCCTGCAGGCGGAACTCCGGCTGGCTGCGGCGCAGGTCGGCTTCCTCAGCCGCCCAGCGGGCATGCAGCTCCCGCACCGCGTTTCGGGCCTGCAACGGCAGGGGCGGCACCGCCGGGCGGGGCAGCTCCGGCTGGGGCGTCTCCGGTTCGGTCGGCTCCGGATCCGGTTTTGCTTCCGGCACCGGCTGCGCAGTTTTCTCCCCCGGTTCCATCGTCCCGGAGGCAACGGCCTGCCGGGCCTGTGCCGGGCTCAGGGCCGGGGCCGCAGGCGCTGCCTCTTCTGCAAACATCTGCAGGTCCATCATGCTCTGTTCGCCCCGGCGGCTCACATCCGCAAAGCGGATATTGTCCGGGTAGCGCTCGGCCAGCAGGGTGAACCCCGCCTTGGCCAGCTCAAAGGCACCCTGCACCCATGCGGCACAGGGTGCGTCGGCCTGCACGGCCAGACGCGGCCCGTCCGGTTCCTCCCAGGCGTCGGCACGGGCATTTTCTTCCCCGGCCAGCAGGTACACCAGTGCCTGCATCAGGGTGCTTGCCCCGGCGCACACGATGTCCTGCCCGGCAGGGGCAAAGCCTGCATGTCCGGCAGCCTCCAGTCGGCAGCTCAGGCCCTCGGGGCCATCCAGCTCGCTGTAACATACTTTCATCATTCTTGTTTCACCTCCTTACAGTTTCACGTTCATGGCGCGGGCCGCAGCGGCCACCGGCAGACTGCCGGGCAGCACCGCACCACCGGTGCCGGTCTGCGGCGGGACCACCTGCTGCAGCTGTGCCAGCTTCTGGGCCAGTGTGCCGTTCTGCCGCACCCGCTGGCGCACTTTCTCGATGCCCTCAAAGTCCATCATTTCCAGCGCCGCCAAGGCTGCGTCGGCATTGGCGGGGTCGAAAAAGCCCAGCTGATAGCACTCCTTTGCCGTCTCATTCTGGCTCAGGCGGCTGAAGGTGCTCTTCTTGGCCGCGCTGACCACGATGTCAAAAATAGGCTCCCGGCTGCCCAGCTCCACGCCGCCCACCTCGCGCACCGGCTGCGGGCGCAGGGCTGCCGCCGAGAAGGGCAAAAACTGGTTCTCACCGCTGGGCCCCACGATGCGGAAGATGCGCTGTTCATCATAGAACTGCCGCATCAGCTCGATCATCAGGCAGCACTGGCGGGAGAAGGCCCGGTAGGCGCTCTTGAGCATATCACGGCTCAGTTTGCTTCCGGCTTCCTGCAGGGCCGCAATGGCACTGGCTGCCGTCACACCGCCGGTGGTGCCGCCCTGGGTCATGTCGCGGTTGCCGCTGATCTCCTTCAGTTCCTCGATGCGGCTCTGACGGTAGCTCAGACTGCTGCCCTGCAGACCGGCCGTCTGCAGCGGGCGGAAGCTGTCGTCGTTCAGACGGCCCACCACATGCACGATGTCCCGGCTCAGGTCGGCCAGCTCTTCTTCGTTGACCCCGGCGGTGTCGCTGAGCACATAGCGCTGCCGGGCCGACAGCAGCACGTTCTCGTCCATGGCATGGTTCATCTGGTCGATGGCGGTCTGGCAATCCTTCATCACGTCGATGTAGCCAAAACCCGCCGGGCTGTCCTCTTCCATGAACAGCGGATCGAATACGAAGGGGTACTGCCCGTGGTCGTACAGGCCCCGCTGCGTCAGTGCCGGGTCGTTCTGGCTGGCGTACAGCACCACCCCGTTGCAGAACTTGCAGTAGTGCAGCACCATGCGGCCGCTTTCGTCCGGGCGCTTATAGTACCAGTCCACCACCACACTGCGGGAAGCGGTGTCCGCGCCGTCCTCGTGGATGTAGCGGGGCACATCCAGCACCCCGGCGGTGTGGCCTGCCAGCTGCGGGTAGCGGGCCGTGAGCTGTGCGGTGTCCTCCAGGCTCAGGCTGAAAAAATCCGGTGAGTCCTGGATGTCCGCTACGCCCGGCTCCCAGTAGAGCATCAGCAAGTTCATGGCCCGCACCGCAATATCCCCCACGCCGCCCCGGGCTGCCGGGTCCCAGAACACACCGGTGACCCCGGTGCCCTGCTTGAGCTTGCGCCACCAGCAGTCGCTGTACACCTGCTCGTAATCTGCCTGTTCCAGCACCACCGGCAGCACGCTGGAAAGAGCCCGCGCGGTTGCCTCATCGTCCGCTGCACGGGGCAGCACATTGGGTTCCGGGTAGTTGTCCATGGCATCGGCGTGCTTGTTGGCGATGCTGTTGAACAGCCATCCACTGCTGGGCTGCGCCTTGCCGGGCATCATGGGGTTCTGGTAGTTCTTCCAGTGCCCCATGCGGAACCACAGTTCGTTGTCCACCAGGCGCCTGTCCAGTGCCGCCTTGCCGGCCTTGTAACGCTGCAGGGTCTGTGTGGCCGCAGCCACCTCCGCCGCACCCACCGGCATCGCTTCGTTCTGATAATCGTCCATCGTTCTTCTCCTTCAGATCCTGTAAAATCTTGCCTGCCGGTGTAGGTCCAGCGGGTCATCCGGCGGCGGCAGGGCCGTGCGCCGGGCCGGCGGGCTGATGGGGTTCTCCATCAGCACATACCGGCACTCATCATAAATGTGGTCCTCCTGCCGGGTGTCGATATCCTCCACGTTGCTCTCGTCGTACACGAGGTTCGGCAGCGTACGGATGAAGTGTTTGCAGGTATTGAACACCTGCAGCATCGGGCGGCCGTCGGCGTCAAAGTTGAGCCGGTAGTGGAACTGCATCTTTCCCGCAAGGCGGGTGTGGTCGCCGGGCTTCCAGTGCAGGAAGTTGGGGCTCCGCTCCATCATGGCCGCGATGCTCTCGCCCCGGCTCTCATCAAAGATGGCCGGGTCGGCAACGCCATGGATCACCCGCCCCCGCAGCACGGGGTCGTTCTGCTCCGCCTCCCGGATGCGTCGGGCCTGTTCCACCGGGTCGATGCGCAGGCCCTCGTTGGGGCGGCCGGTGCAGCCGTACAGCTCTTTGATGCGGTAGAGCCGCCCCTCTTCATCGGCCGCATACCACCCCACCGAGAACGGCTTGGAAAACCCGAAATCGAACCCCCGGTAGATCTGCCAGTGCTTCGGGATGGCAAACGGGGCAATGACGTGGGTCCAGCGCTGATCCTGATAGTGGGCCGGGTCGTTGCGCCACTCGGTGAACACCTGGCCGGAAAAGCTGTCCCAGCTGCCATAGAGCAGCGCCTGCTTTTCCGCTTCCGGCATGGCAGCCAGGCTGGCCAGATAACCGGGATCGTTCTGCAGCAGAGCCGGGTTGTCGAAAATGCTGGAAGGGATGAACACCCTTGCCCGCTGCAGCTTCTGTTCGGTGCCGTCCGGCCGCCGCACCGTGTATTCCTCCACGATGGGCGTGCCGGGTGGGGCCGGGGTGATGAACCGCGCCTTCACCCACCCGTGGCCGATGCCGCCGGGGTTGGTGGTGGCCCGCATGTACACCCGGGTGCCCGGCCCGGTGGGGCGGTTGCGGCTCATCATGTAGCTGTACTCTTCCCATTCAAAATGGGTCAGCTCATCAAAGCCGATGAAGTCGTAGGCCTTGCCCTGGTAATTGGTGCGGTCCTTGGTATACTGCATGGAGCCAAAGTAGATCTTGGCCCCGCTGGGGAAGTTCCACACATGGGCCGTGGCGTTGTACTGCGCCTGCGGAAAGGCCCGGCGATAGTACATCTGGCTTTTGTCCACCAGATCCGACAACTGCGGGTATGTTTTGCGCAGGATCAACGCTCTGTAATGTGGAATATCCACCTGACGCAGTGCCTCGATGACCAATGCATCGCTTTTTCCGCCGCCGGCCGCGCCGCCGTACAGTGCTTCCGGCTCCGGCCTTCGCATGAACTCGGCCTGCCGGGGCTGGGGCCGCCACACCACCGGGGTCCGGTGTTCCTCTGTGTTCATGGTTCTTCCTCCTCCACCCGCGGCAGCAGCACCACACCGCTCTCCGTTCCTTCCGCCTGCACGCCCTGGTCGTTCAGCGACCGCGCCACCGCAGCCAGATCCTTCAGCACCGCCGTGGCCTCCTTCAGGCCCTTCATGGTGCCTGGGTCCTCTGCCCCGCTGCGGCGGTTCTCCCGCTGCCGGGCGTTCAGCTCCCGCACCTGCTGTGCCAGAAGCGTGCTCAGGATGTCGGTGGCCCGGCTCAGGCTGTCCAGCCCCCTGGACGTTTTCCTCTGCCCCATGGTTCGTGTTGGTTCCTCCTTTCTGCCCGGCGGCTCCGGGCTATGGCAACAGCTTACCACACCTCGTGCTGCCGCAACAGTGTGTGCTTTTTCAGGGCCATTTCGTATTTTTAAACGCGATTTTTTCAAATCGTATAATTTTGAGTCTTAAAAAACTCCGTTCTATCGCATCTTTCAGAAAAAGCTGTTTTTTCTTCCAGAAATCCGTTTGCAGTAATTCCGTCCGGAGCGCAAAAAAACTGCGGAGCGCGCTGCCCGGCAGCGGTTTGCCGGAAAGTCCCCACAGTTGAAAAGTTTTTTCAGTTCTCCCGGTAATTTCCGGGAGCTGCACGGTTTCTGTCCGGAAGGGTCGAACCGTGTCATGCAACATTTTGTAATCTTTTTGAAAGAAATCCGACCCTGCTCCGACCGATTTATCCAGAAGTTGCACGTTTATGAAAAATTGTGCTTGTTACGGAAATTATTTTGTCCTTTGAAAATTCCTTTTGTTGAAACAGCACAAAAGAAATCTCAGATTCTTGTGGACTTGTTCTCTTGCAGACCGCTTCGCAGGCGGTTATAATACAAGCAGGAAATCCAGGTGTGTGCAATAAATGCGCCTGTGAAATTGCTATGATACGAATGAAGGAGAACACAATTATGAAAATGATTTCTCGTCGTGACTTCCTGAAGGCTTCTGCTGTCGTGGGCGCAACCGCTGCCATGACCGCATGTGGCGGTTCCTCCAGCTCTACTGCTGCTTCCACTGCTTCTTCCGCTGCTGCTTCCAGCACCGCTGCTTCTGCTGCCGGCTCTGCCAACATCGGTGTCTGCATCTATCAGTTCGCTGATAACTTCATGACCCTGTACCGCACCGATCTGGAAGAGTACCTGAAGGACATGGGCTACTCCGTCACCATCATGGACGGCAAGAACGACCAGAACACCCAGACCGAGCAGATCAACACCTTCCTGCAGCAGGGTGTCGATGTCCTGGTCATCAACCCCGTGCAGACCACTTCCGCACAGACCATCGTGGACACCGTTTCTCCTTCCGGCACTCCCATCGTGTTCATCAACCGTGAGCCCGACAAGAGCGTTCTGGATTCTTACGCAGGCAAGTGCTGCTACGTCGGTGCTGACGCACGTCAGTCCGGTACTTACCAGGGCCAGCTGATCCTGGAGACCGAGACCCAGGGCGATATCAACGGCGACGGCAAGATCACTTACATCATGTGCAAGGGCGACCCCGAGAACATCGACGCTCAGTACCGCACCGAGTACTCCATCAAGGCTCTGACCGATGAAGGCAAGGAAGTCGAGTGCCTGTACGAGTACCTGGACAACTGGGATCAGACCACTGCTCAGCAGGACGTTGCAAACGCTCTGTCTCAGTACGGCGATAAGATCGAAGTCGTGTTCTGCAACAACGACGCAATGGCACTGGGCGCTCTGCAGTCCATCCAGCAGGCCGGCCGCACCGTCGGCAAGGACATCTATCTGGTCGGCGTCGATGCACTGGCCGAGGCTGTTCAGGACGTTCTGGACGGCAACATGACCGGTACCGTGCTGAACGATGACGTGGGCCAGGCCACCGCAGCTGCCGAGGCTACCAAGCTGTACGTCGAAGGCTCCGCTGTCGAGCAGTACTACTGGGTCGACTATGTCAAGGTCACCAAGGACAACGCATCTCAGTATGTGAAGTAAGACCAAAGTTCCCCGATTGCAAATGCAAGGTACGCAGTGGACCTTGACGGCTTGATAAAAGCTATAAAGCGCGTGCGTTCGAGAAATCCTTCTCCGCGCACGCGCCTTGTTTTGAAAAAAGGTTTTTCTGCGGCCTGAAAAAAGAAAAGGAGGCTTCTGCGGAATGTCAGAATACCGTCTGGTAATGAAAGGCGTGGTCAAGACCTTCCCCGGCGTCAAAGCGCTGGATCACGCACAGCTGGAGCTTCGCCCGGGCAAGGTCATGGCGCTGATGGGTGAAAACGGCGCCGGTAAGTCCACATTGATGAAATGCATGTTCGGCATTTACAAGATGGACGAGGGCGAGATCGAATACGAAGGCGAAAAAGTCACCATCCCCACCCCGTTGGATGCACTGAACCGCGGCATTGCCATGGTGCATCAGGAGCTGCAGCCCATCCCGGCCCGTACCGTGGCCGAGAACATCTGGCTGGGGCGCTACCCCACCAAGAGCTATGGCCCCATCACCGTGGTGGATCATCCCAAAATGTACAAGGACACCGAGGAGCTGCTCAAGAAGCTGAAGCTGGACATCAACCCCCATGCAAAGCTCGGCTCCCTGAGCATCGCTCAGATGCAGATGGTGGAAATCGCCAAGGCCGTTTCCGCAAACTGCAAGGTGCTGATCCTGGACGAGCCCACTTCCTCCCTGACCGCAAACGAAGTGGAATCCCTGTTCCGCATCATGCGGGAGCTGAAGGCTCTGGGCGTCGCACTGGTCTACATCAGCCATAAGATGGACGAGATCAAGGTCATCGCCGACGAAGTCACCATCATGCGCGATGGCCAGTACATCGGCAAGTGGGAAGTGGCGGACATGACCAAGGAGCAGATCATCGCCAAGATGGTCGGCCGTGAGCTGTCCAACCTGTTCCCCCCGCTGGAGAATCATCCCTCCGACGAAGTGATGATGAAGGTGGAGGACTTCACCTCCATCCATCCCCGCTCCTTCCGCCACTGCAGCTTTGAGCTGAAAAAGGGCGAGATCCTGGGCGTGGCCGGTCTGGTGGGTGCCCAGCGTACCGAACTGATGGAAGGCATCTTCGGCCTGCGTGCCCACACCTCCGGCAAGGTGTGGATCAAGGGCGAAGAGGTCACCATCAAGCAGCCCCGCGACGCCATCCGGAAGAGCGTGGCTCTGCTGACCGAGGACCGCCGCGCCACCGGCATCATGGGTGTGCTGAGCGTAGCCGACAACATCTCCATCGCTTCGCTGGACGCCCTGCGCAAGGGCCCCATCATGCTGGACAACAAGAAGATCCTGGATCTGGTGGCCACCAACAAAGAGAAGATGGCCATCAAGGTGCCCAGCCCCAAGACCCAGATCAAGAGCCTGTCCGGCGGCAACCAGCAGAAGGTGCTGATCGCCCGCTGGCTGGCCAACAACCCCGATGTGCTGATCCTGGACGAGCCCACCCGCGGCATCGACGTCGGTGCCAAGTACGAGATCTACTGCATCATTGCCGAGCTGGCCAAGCAGGGCAAGAGCATCATCATGATCTCCTCCGAAATGAGCGAGATCATTGGTATGTCCAACCGTGTCATGGTCATGTGCGATGGCCGCATCACCGGCTTCATCGACGGCAAGGACGCCACCCAGGAAAACATCATGGCTCTGGCCACCCAGTTCGAGACCGCACCCACCGCTGCGGCGAATCAGTAAATAAGGAGGCTGTCTATCGTGGAAGCTACCAAAAAATTGAATGGCAAGGCTGTGACCAAATGGCTCAGCAACAACGCCATTATCGTGATGATGCTGGCCGTGTCCCTGATCGTCGGCATCATGCATCCCAACTTCTTCTCGGGCACGAACATGATCAACCTGTTCAAGAACGTGTCCATCCGCTACATCATCGCACTGGGCATTTCCGGCTGCTTGATCACCACCGGCAACGACCTGTCGGCCGGTCGTCTGGCTGGTTTTGCCGCCTGCCTGGCCTGCATCTTTGCGCAGACCGAGGGCGCATCCGGTAAGTTCTACCCCAACATGCACACCCTGCCCACCCCGGTGGTGTTCATCCTGGTCATCGCCATCTGCGCCATCGTCGGCCTGTGCAACGGTCTGGTGGTCAGCTACCTGAAGGTGCAGCCCTTCATCGCAACCCTGGGCATGCAGCAGGTGGTCTACGGTATCTGCCTGGTGTACACCGGCGGTACCCCCATTGGCTCCCTGAACAAGAACTTCACCTCCCTGGCCTCCAACACCATCATCGGCATCCCCGTGCTGATCTGGATCGCTCTGGTCGTGGCCGGGTGCTTCTGGTTCCTGTACAACAAGACCCGTCACGGCAAGTACATGTACGCCATCGGCGGCAACGAAGCTGCTGCTGAGGTGGCCGGTGTCAACGTGTACGCTACCAAGATCCGCATCTACATCCTGGCTTCCTGCATGTTCGGTCTGGCAGGCTGCCTGCTGGCTGCAAAGTCCGGCGGCGCATCCGTCAACACCGCACAGGGCTATGAGCTGGACGCCATCGCAGCCTGCACCATCGGCGGTGTTTCCACCACCGGCGGCGTCGGCACCGTGCCCGGCGTTCTGGTCGGCGTTCTGGTCTTTGAGCTGATGAAGGTCGCTCTGCAGTTCATGAACGTCAACTCCTCTTACACCTACATCGTGCAGGGCCTTGTCATCATCGTGGCTGTGGCCATTGATATCCGCAAGTACCTGGCAAAGAAGTAAGCCCTCTCTTCTGTGGGCCGTCTGCCTTTTGGGCGGGCGGCCCCTTTTTTTGTTCATGTTTGTGTGCTATCATAAAAGCAACAACCATCAGGAGGTACAGTATGGCACAAAAAGACCTCACCCCTGCCGAGCGCGAGGCAGAGCTTGCCCGGCGCGAAGCCGTTCTGGCTGCCCGCGAAGCACAGCTGGCACAAGAGCAGGCCGAGCTTGCCGGTCAGCGGGCCGACTTTGAACAAGGCAAAAAGTCCCTGCTTGACAACGGCGACAAGAACTTTGTCAATCCCAAGGAAAAGCTCTACGATCATTTTCCCCTCACCGTCCATCAGATGGACATCATCATCGGGGTGCTGTTTGCGCTCATCGCCCTGTTTCTGATCCTGGGCGTGACCCACACCAGCTTCTTTGGCCTGTTCGGCGGCTGAATCTGTCCGGCTCCCCCGGAAACGGAGGAGCCTTTTTTGATGCCCTGCCCAACGCTTCTTCGCTGTATCCTTTTACAAAAGTGATTGCATTTCATTCGCAATATGTTTATAATTTTATAAGAAGCTGCCGGGTTTGCGGCAGCGGAAAAAGGGGTGTATAAAAGTATGAAACGCAAATGGATCGCGGCACTGCTGGCCGGTTGTATGTTGGCCGCGCTGTTGCTCACCGGCTGCTCTGCCGCCGAGACGGTCAAGCGTCTGCGCTTTGGCGTTGCCGGCGAGGGTGGTGTCTACCACAATTTTGGTGAGCAGTTTGCCGCGCTGGAAAACGAGACTTCCAACGGCACCATCGAGCTCCGGACCACCGCCGGTTCGGCCGCCAACCTGCGCCTGCTCACCGGCGAATACCTGCAGCTGGCCATTGCGCAGGCCGACCTTGCACAGGACGCCTGCAACCAGACCGGCATTTTTGCAGAGGAGGAGGACATCCGCGGCTTCGGCGCGGTAGCAGCCCTGTACACCGAGGCCTGTCAGGTCATCGTGCGGGCCGACTCGGACATCCAGTCCATCGAGGACCTGCAGGGCAAAACCGTGAGCATCGGCGCGGAGGAATCCGGCTCCGAGCAGAATGCCCTTCAGATCCTGTCTGCCTACGGCCTGAACGACCGCCTGGTGGACACCATCAACCTGAACTATACCGACGCTGCCGACCAGCTCAAGGCCGGTAAGATCGACGCCATCGTCATCACAGTCGGCACCCCCAGCCCGGTGGTCACCGAGCTGGCAGGCGAATGCGGCATCCGCCTGCTGAATGTGGACGGCACCGCGGCGCAGCGCCTGCTGAGCAGCTACAACGCCTACCGTGAGGTCACCATCCCGGCCGGCACTTATCCCGGCCAGGACGCCGACGTGCAGACCGTGGGCGTCAAAGCCGTTCTGCTGGCCAGCGATTCTCTGCCCGCAAAGCAGGTGCAGCAGCTCACCGAACTGCTGTTCTCCAGCCGGGAAGCGCTGGAAGAGCAGCTTGGCCTTGCACTGGACCCGGAGACCGACGCAGTAGAGGGCGTTGGCATCCCCTTCCACGCAGGCGCAGCGGCCTGGTATAAGCAGGCCGGAATTACGGTGGACTGAGTCTGCCGGGAAATCGAGGGAAAGCAATGAAGATCGAATTGGATATGTATCAGACCCTGGCCCTTGCGGTGCCGGTGCTGATGCTGGGCAAGTTTCTGCGGGAACGGGTACGCCTGCTGGACAAATTCTGCATCCCCGCGCCGGTCATCGGCGGCGTGCTGTTTGCCATTTTCACCTGCATCTGCTATGTGACCGGCGTGGCAGAGTTCGCCTTTGACGACACCCTCAAAGAGGTGTGCATGGTCATGTTCTTCACCTCGGTGGGCTTTCAGGCCAACCTCAAGGTGTTGAAAAGCGGCGGCAAGGCCATGATCGTGTTCCTGGGCGTCGTCATCGTGCTGATCGTCAGCCAGAACTTCCTGGCCGTTGGGCTGGCCAACCTGCTGGATGTGGACCCGCTGGTGGGCCTTTGCACCGGCTCCATCCCCATGGTGGGCGGCCACGGCACCGCCGGTGCCTTTGGCCCGGTGCTGGAGGACTTTGGCATCAAGGGTGCCACCACCCTGTGCACCGCCGCCGCCACCTACGGCCTGATCGCCGGCAGCATGATGGGCGGCCCGCTCGGCAAGATGCTCATTGAGCGCCACCACCTGCTGGACACCATCGTGCCCGAGGACGACAGCCTGCTGGTGGAAGAAGAGATCAAGCACGAGCGTCACAGCAGCATGTACCCCGCCGCCAGCTTCCAGCTGATCATCGCCATGGGCATCGGCACGGTGCTGAGCAAGCTGCTCAGCCTGACCGGCATGACCTTCCCCATCTACATCGGTGCCATGATCGCCGCCGCCTGCATCCGCAATCTGGGCGAATACGGCGGCAAGTTCACGGTATATATGGGCGAGATCAACGACATCGGCGGCATCTGCCTGTCGCTCTTCCTTGGCATGGCCATGATCACCCTGAAGATCTGGCAGCTGGCCGAGCTGGCTCTGCCGCTGGTGGTGCTGCTGGCCGGTCAGACCCTGTTCATGATCCTGTATTCTTTTGCGATCGTGTACAACGTCATGGGCCGCGACTACGACGCGGCCGTCATCGTTTCCGGCACCTGCGGCTTCGGCATGGGTGCCACCCCCAACGCCATGGCCAACATGCAGGCCGTGTGCGACAAGTATTCCCCTTCCGTCAAGGCCTATCTGCTCATCCCGCTGGTGGGCAGTCTGTTCGCGGATTTCATCAACAGCCTTGTCATTACGGTATTCATCAACTTTATCTGATCCTGTCTTGAACTTTCGGTGTGCCCCTGCACACCGGGAAAGGAGCATCATCATGTCGCTGAAACACCACCTGAAGATGTGGTTCCAACAAAAGATCTGGAGTAAACCGGACAAGTCTCATTCGGAGGAAACAGTGGCTCTGCCGGAGGTCCATACCGGCAAGGTACACCACCCCGCAGAAGACACCTCTCATGCCACCGGGGAGCATCCTCACGCCGAGGACCCCATCCATTACGACAACGTGGCCATTCCCGAGGTGCACATCCACCCCCGTCGGCACCAATAATAAGCTCCACAGACAAAAAAGCTGCTGCCCTCCCTTTGCGGGAAGGCAGCAGCTTTTTGCTTTGTGTTTGTATGGAACCTTACAGGCAGATGTACTTCAGGATGAACAGCACGGTCAGCACATACATCAGCGGGCTGATCTTCTTTTCCTTGGCCTTGCCGGTGACCACATTGATGATAGTCCAGGAGATCACACCAATGGCAATGCCCTCAGAGATGCTGTATGCAGTGGGCATGGCCAGGACGGTCAGGAAGGCGGGGATGCCCTCGCTGGGGTCGTTGAAGTCGATCTTGACTGCGGAGCCCATCATGTAGAAGCCCACGATGATCAGAGCCGGAGCCGTTGCAAAGCTGGGGATGGTCAGGAACAGCGGGCTGAAGATGGTAGCCAGCAGGAACAGCACACCGGTGGTCATGCTGGTCAGGCCGGTGCGGCCGCCCTCGGTCACGCCGGAAGCGCTCTCCACAAAGGTGGTGGTGGTGGAAGTACCCAGCACAGCACCGGCGCAGGTGGCGATGGAGTCTGCCATCAGAGCACCCTTGATGTGGGGCAGCTTGCCGTCCTCGTCCAGCATGTCGGCCTTGGATGCCACGCCGATCAGGGTGCCCAGGGTGTCAAACAGGTCCACGAACAGGAAGGAGAACATGACGGCAAAGAAGTTCAGGAAGTCAAAGTGGGAGAAATCCGTCTTGAATACCTGACCAAAGGTCTTGCCCAGGGCCGAGAAGTCAAAGCTGACAAAAGCGGTGGGGATCACGCTGTACATGCCCGCATCCGCATTGGGCACATAGATGCCGGTGACCTCGCAGAGGATGCCCAGCACCCAGGTGATCAGGATGCCGTACAGGATGCCGCCCTTGACCTTCTTGACCAGCAGGATGCCGGTGATGGCCACGCCGATGAGGGCCAGGATGGCACCCACGCCCACGCTGTGGAAGGTCTCGCCTTTGAAGTGCTGGTAGGTGACCAGCGTAGAGTCGCTGTTCACGATCAGCTTGGCGTTCTGCAGGCCGACAAAGGCCACGAACAGGCCGATGCCCACGCTGACCGCGCTCTTCAGGGTCATGGGGATGGCGTTGAAGATGCCCTCACGCACATTGGTCAGGGACAGCACGATGAAGATGATACCCTCCACAAACACGGCCATCAGGGCCAGCTGCCAGCTGTAGCCCATGGTCAGCACGACCGTGTAGGAGAAATAGGCGTTCAGGCCCATGCCGGGGGCCAGAGCAAACGGGTAGTTGGCCAGCAGAGCCATCAGGGCCGTGCCCACAAAGGATGCCAGTGCGGTGGCGATCAGCACAGCCTCCGAGTCCATGCCGGAAGCCGACAGGATGTTGGGGTTGACCGCAAGGATGTAGGCCATGGTCATGAAAGTAGTAATACCTGCCATGATCTCGGTCTTTGCATCGGTGTGGTTTTCCCTCAGATGAAAGACATTTTCTAACATGAAAAAACCTCCGTTCTTTGGTTGCTTCTGCCGGTTGCGGCGGCAGAAGAGGAACAGGTTTCATTTTAGCACGAATCGTCACAGAATGTCCACAGTTCAGAAACAAAATAATGCGTTTTGGGAAGTTTTTGTCGAAAGAGTACGACTTTATAAGTCGTGTTGTGCAACAATTCTCCATGCAAAGAGGACGTTTTTCCTGTTTTTGAAAACAACATGACCCCCGGCAGCGTACAGCTTCCGGGGGTCGTAACGTTCTGTCCGTGCTTACAGATGCAGCACGATCTTTGCAACATTGAAGTAGATCAGCAGTGTGGTGGCATCCACGATGGTGGTGATCAGCGGCGATGCCATCACGGCCGGGTCCACATGCAGTTTTTCTGCCGCCACGGGCAGAATGCCGCCGATGAGCTGCGACAGCAGGATGGTGCAGATCAGGGTCAGGCACACCACCAGTGCCACCGGAGCGGTCACCTTGTCGAACAGCAGCAGTTTTGCAAAGTTGCACACCGCCAGCGTTGCGCCGCACAGCAGGGCCACCCGGCTCTCCCTCCACAGGATGCGGGGCAGGTCGTGGGGCTGGATCTCGCCCACCGCCATGCCGCGGATGATGGTGGAGGTGCTCTGACTGCCCGCGTTGCCGCCGGCATCGGTCAGCATGGGGATGTACGCCGTCAGCACGGTCACGGCGGCCAGTGCGTCCTCATACCCCCGGATGACCAGACTGGAGAAGGTGGCGCTGATCATCAAAAACAGCAGCCAGGGCGCACGGCTCTTGTACAGGTCCCACATGCTCTGCTTGAAGTAGGGCTTGTCGGACGGGCCGATGGCGTTCATCTTGGCGATATCCTCGCTGGCCTCGTCCTGCAGGATGCTGATGGCATCGTCAATGGTCACGATGCCCACCAGCCGGTTTTCGGCGTCCACCACCGGAATGGCCAGAAAGCCGTATTTTTCAAACAGGTGGGAAACATCCTCCTGGTCGGTGGTGGTGGTCACACTGACCACATTGGTGTCCATCAGGTCCCGGATGGGTTCTGCGGTGTCCTTGGCCAGCACCAGCGCCCGCAGCGACACCACACCCACCAGCTTGCGGCTGCCGTCGGTCACATAGCAGTTGTTGATGGTCTCCTTGTCAAAGCCGTTCTGGCGGATGGCCTCCATGGCCTGCGACACCGTCATGTCCGGGCGCAGCTCCATCAGCTCGGTGGTCATCACGCCGCCGGCAGAGTCCTCCGGGTACTGGAGCAGTTCGTTGATCATGCGGCGGGTGGCCGGGTCGGCCTGGCTCAGAATGCGCTTGACCACATTGGCCGGCATCTCCTCCACAAGGTCGGTCGCATCGTCCACGCACAGCTCGTCCACCACGGCCTTCAGCTCGGTATCGGTCAGGCCGTCGATCAGCTTCTGCTGGGTGGCAGGGGTCAGCTCGGTGAATACATCCGCCGCCAGATCCTTGGGGCACAGACGGAACAGCACCGGGAGCTTTTCGGCCGGCAGGTCCTCGAACACGGCGGCCAGGTCGGGAGCCGGCAGGGTCTCCATCACATCCCGCAGGCTCTGGTATTTTTTGGCGTCATCCAGATTCGCCAGCATGGTCTTGAGGGTATTGATCGAAATTTCAGACATAAAAAAGCTGCCTCCTTTTTTACCAGGCGGCAGCGGACACTTTCATTTCCGGGGAAGGCAAACACACCGTGCGTTCTCACGCACAGCCGGGCCGTTCTCCGGCATGCAAAAAGGCTGCCGTCTGGTTCTTTGATCGGGGATATAAACTGCCGCTGCTTCCAGCAGGTTCCATGACGACCACCTCGTTTTTCTGTCGTAAAAAGGCACTTTGGCCTTTTCCGCCCATTACTTTACCACGGCCGGAACCGTTCGTCAACCCCGCCCCGCAAATTTTACAGCTTCTTTGCAGGGCCGCGCGCCTTTGTGCAACTGTACCAACCTCAGCCGTTGTTTTTCGGCAGATTCCACCCTTGTTCCGGAGCCCAAAACCCTCTATGATTATGGTACAGCGTGGCTCTGGGCAGCGGCGGCCCGGAAGCCAAAGCCGCCGCCGATGTGACCGACGATGTGCACAAAGACGGCCTGTACAACGCCTTTGTGCACCTCGGCCTGATTTAACCCAACCGCTCAACAAGCCAGAATCCCCCTGCCCGTTCCAGCATCTGCCGGGATGGACAGGGGGATTCTGCATGAAGAAGAAAACGTGAAGAAAAAGATTTCGGAGATGGTATCGCACAAAAGGCAGGATACCACCGCCACGGTGATACCCTGCCTTTACTTGCTCCTGTTTACCGTTCTGCGTACTCTCGCCGTAGGACTTCCCGTAAACAAAAAACGTACCCGAGCCCTTTCTCATAGAGAATCGGGTTCGGGTACGAACTGTGTGGCAGAGCATTCTCAACGGCACTTGAACCTTCAGATCGCTTGCAGCACTTCGATACAGAGTGCCAGTGCTTTCCGTAAGGAGTCCTTTCCCCAATCACGTTCATCGTGTTCCAGAACATTCGCAAGAGAATCTGCCGCATAAAGAATCTGCCCGAAAGAAGCACCTCGCTTCCGGGCGCAGGCAGCCAATGCGGCGCACTCCATCTCGACCGTTGTGCATCCTTCCGCCCTGCGATACTTCACCATATCCTGCGTTTCCCGGAAGAAGCCATCCGTTGTCCATGTAATACACTCCCGGAACGGAATTTTCTGCGCAAGAAAAGTTCGCTCGATAGCATCCCGGATATTTTTGTCAAGCTCAATAGAGCGGGATGCGGGAAGATAATGATAAGAGGTCCCCTCGTCCCGTAATGCTTTTACCGGAATGAGAAATTCGTTTTCGGCCAAATTGGTCAGGACGCCGCAGGAACCAGTCGAAATGATTTTCCTACAGCCGCAGGAGATGAGAAAGTCCATCAGTTGTGCCGCCGCAGGTGCGCCCAAAGGGGCAGCACAAAGACAGAATTCCATGCCATCCTGCTTTATGATATAAACAGGATAATTCCGGGTGATGGTTTCAAACGTTTCTGCAACCGCGGCATTTGCCTCGAAAGCGTAAGCATCCACTGCTTCTCCAAGAAAGGCATAGACGCATTTTTCGGGAAGCTTCAGCTGTTCTGCACCATGATTTGGTTTTATGACCTCTTCCGAGCCGGAATCGTACTCCAGGATCGGCAGTTCGTGTTTTTGAATCATCTTGATTCTTTCAATCCTTTCAGGAATCGACAGCATCCCCGGTAGACATTCCTACGGGTTGGGACCCGCGGGCTAAGCAACAGCCCACTGGGCTGATTGCTTACGGTGCTTCGCACCGCCGCCCTGTTCGAGTCCCTGCGTGTGATGCATGATGACTTTTCGTTTTTTAGAACGATGATTCGTTAAATAGACTCAATTTGCTACAGATCTGCTACAAACAGCAAATTTAATCTGCTTTTTTCTTCGCACAAAAGCATTCAAACATCGTTCCTTTCCGACGCTCATATGCTCCTTTATAGTCAAAGTCTGGCGGAGTCGGTTTGAAAGTTTTATCTTCTTTTTGACCACTGTATGCTTTCATTTGGAATTCCCGAAGCTGTTCCAAATCAATAGTTCCAACATGTGCTGTTGCATTACTTCCTCCTTTTATTCTCAGGATGTCCTTATTTTCGGTTTTAGACGGTTTTGTGATTCGGCTGTCTCCATACTCGGAGGTATTCGTCTGGATGCAGTAGCAGTGAATATCTCTACTTAGTGATTCAATTATATTGCTATAATAGTTCACATCCTGATTCCACTCGACTGCGATCAACGCATCAATATAGGATTGAAAAATCGAACGATCTCGAATGGATGTAAGCTCAAAGCAGCAGTACACTGTAAACCAAAATCCGTTCCAGCTATACAACTCATACTTTGCATCACATTTAGCTTCAGAACTTTCTATTCCTTCCATAGCTCTTAGATGTAAGCTTTCAACCATTCTTTTTTCTTCGGGTGCAAAATGATTCTTTGAATGGTACAGAATCACAGAGTGCCACTGACCTGTCCACTTTTCTTCATACGGAAGAATCACTGCTGTCAGATTATAAACACAGTTATCCTCAATAATATGCTCTACCCCTGTTACAACTGCCAAATGATTTTTTTCGCAAGTTCTAGCCAGCGTTGGCAGCCATTCTTTTGGAGTACACGCTTCCGGCATTACCAACATATCTGCTTTTTCCCGAACAGCAGTATTCACCAGTTCTGCTATCTGCTGATATCTTCGGTAGCTTCTGTTCGGTTTACGCATAACAGCCTGGTCAAAGTTTGAAATGTCCATTTGGATATTGGCAACGGCTACCCTAATCTTTGAAAAGCTCGGCTTTCCGATTTGAAAAACGGGCTGCTTATTGAGTTCACCAGTTTTTATATTTTCTTCTATAAATCTATTATTTGTCCAACCTTCAAATGGAAGTGGGCTATAGTTCAACTGCCAGCATTGTTTGAAAATTTCCTCGATTTTATTCAAATCTTCTAGATCTTTTTTACGAACAAGATCATACATCAATCTTGCGAGCATCAGATCTGCCGGTTTGATAAGGTAGGGGTAATAGATGTATCTCTGATTTATAATCTTGTTCATTTTTTCTTGAAAAGTTTCTGTGCAGGTTTCTTTTTTCAGAAGCTCCACTACATTATCTTCATTGGTCAGATCCTTTTTCTGCAGATTCTCACCACCACAACTCACTAGTTCTGGCCAGATAACACACAGATTTTTATCCAGCATTTTAGCTTTAAAATAACCTTTCGAACGATTCTGTGCTTTTGTCAAAAGTTCTTTCATCTGTTCGCTGAGCAGGCTCTGCGCATCTTCTAACTTCCATTCCTCAAAAGTCTCCCCATCATGAAGTGCCATCGGACGAGCTATGCTGGAAATGAGATGTTCTTGCAGTGCCTCTCGCAATGCATTTGTTACAAATCCGGTATCACCATCCGCTCCTTCTATGGCATAACTTGTTTTATCAAGCGTGTCTATGACAAGGGCAATAAACCTAAGTAGTGCCTTATAGGATTTTTTTACAAATAAGATCGCAATTACTCGTTCCCAGAGTGTATAATTTTCAATTATTGTTTTTGGCGTAAATATTTTATGGATGTCACGGACAAAATTATACTCTTCTCCTTTCGTCTTCTCCGAAATCAGTCCATTTATCCTTTGTAACTTCCCCAGATATTTCGAAAGTGCGTATTTATCAACAGCTATATCGTCCACTTCACGAAGTTTATTCACTCCATGGTGGCTTAGTTCAAAAACCTCCGAATAATCGTCCTCCTGAAACACAGCGTCATCTTCCGGCATCCAGCGAAATTCCGATTTGTTTTTTTCAATGCTATTCTTAAAACAAGTGATCAATGCATCCGATTGTCCACGCTGAAAGTAGAACAACTTAATTTTGCTTGCCTGTAATTGGATTTTCGTGGCGCTTCCCAATGGTTTTGTAAACTCTGGCAAAATACAGTAAGTTCCACATTCGTCTTCTTCTTTTTTGAAAACAGCCCTCGCATTCCGGTTTTCTTTACCCGTCCAGCGTGAATTATTTACCGTATAATATTCAAAGGCCTCATAGAATTCCAGTTTACCATCCTGCGCTTTTTGAGCGATTCGGCTTCCCTTTTCCACCTTTTCCACAAGCAATATATCATCTACATACCGTCCATAGTAAAGTGGATTCCATCCGTCCAAAATTGCTGTATCAAATTTTTTCAGACACTCGTTTGCTAAAACCCCCGATGGCAGAAACCCAATTGGTAATATACGGCGAATCCGCTCTTCTCCGCTATGCTCTCTGTAGATTTGTGAATATCTTTTGATCACACAGTACACAAAGTCATTTATCCTACTCAGATATTCTTCATTGTAGTCAGATTTTCCTTTTACCCTAGTAAGAATCTCCTTCATGAATTTCTCTGATACATCCACGGAGTAGTAGTAGCGCTTAAAGTCTAGCGTAAAAATCAGAACATCATCTTGTTGCATACACTTCTGTGCCAAAGTTAATGCCTGATCTCGCCAACTCTCATAATTCTGAAAATACGGCTCAAACAGCGCTGGAGAAAAGGTCGGTTCTTTAGAAAATTCATTATATAGCGTCTTTCGTATACGATTTCCATAGCAATTGGTATAGGATTTATCTAACTGCCATCCTATCATCATAATCCATAGAACGCCAAGAATCATTCCCTCAATCTTCATGTCAATGAAATATTGTATCTCATCAACTTTGACTTGTTTTGCTGGCACTCCACTAATCAAAACGCCTTTTGTTCTGTCCGAACAATTCTTTTCTTCCTTTGTATCCATAATCTTTTTCGGAAGCAGACGACAGGAAATGCTTTCCAAAATATCTTCTTTTTTCCTTTTCCACTTCGTGCTATCTGACGCTACAAACGCTTGGTGCAAATCCTTCAAGCGTTCCTCTATCGTTATATTGAGAGTGTTTTCCGCTTCCGCAATCCGATCTCTCAAATGGAGGTTTGTCTTGTCATAATACGCAGTTGATTTCAATTTTTTATATGCTTTTTGAAACAAATCATACTTTGGAACGCTATCTTCCATAGATACCTCCTCATTTTTACATCAAAACATTAATTTGTATTTCATGTCGACCATGTTAGCAAGGAATCCATCTTAAAAATATTACAGTATAATCTTTTAGACGAGTATCCCATAAACACCAAATTGTGCCATATAAACTTTCCCCTTTATTCAACACCCAATGCTTTGAACACTGCATCCTCTGCACTACTATAAAAGATTAAATTAAAACTTCCCACTAATTCGGGAGGTACAGTTCCAAGATCTGCAGCGCTTGTAATCGGCAGCAGAACTTTCTTTGCTCCACTATCAAGGCAGACCTGCAGGCTGTTTGCAAGCTCATCTACCTTCAAGATTGTTCCACTGATACTAATTTCACCCAGAACAGCAAGGGTACTGACTGTTGGCCGTCCAAGCGCAATACTGCACAGCGCAATCAGCGTAGGCAATGCTAATTTTCCTGTCATACCAATGCCCTGAAGATCCTGATAGTTGATGATGTAGTCCTTAGATGCCGTGCTGATGCCACCGCTGATGCGGTTTCCATTTGCTTTCAGGAAGTTGAAGGCTGTGTTGGTGGATTCTCTGCAGTCACGGTCGCTGCCAAGACCGGTGCGTTCAAACTTTCCGCTGCCCGGCAACATCTGGCTTTCCAACCGGAACACACCGATCATGCCGCTTTTTCCACGCGAAACCGTGTAGATCTGTCCCGGATTGCACATTCCATCCGGGATCAGCTTACCGCCACCCTGTTCGGGAACCGACACAAACTTTTCTTCAAAGGTATCAAGATCAATGTAGCTGAAATTCACATCATAGAACTCCATGCCACCCAGCTTTTTCAGTTGCTCTTTCACTCGACGGCGCATTTCCAGTGCAAAGACAAGGATCTCCTCCAGTTGCTCTTTGGTGAACTCACCGTCCGGGTACATCAGCTTTACATAGCCGCCTACGATCTTACGCACTGCGATCGTATCACGCTGGTTCAGATTTTTACCAAGGCGGAAATACTTATCCAACGCATCGCCGTACTGTTCCTTGCGCAGTTCCCGGATAAACTCCGCAAGATAATCCGTGATAAAGCCGTAGTCGTTGGTGAAATGCTCCGGGCGGAATTTAGGGATTTCCCAGCCGGGAATGTAACAATGCAAGCGATCCAAAAATGCAGTGTCTGTTCCCATTTCAGGCGGGAACGGGTCAAACAGGCTGGAGGTTTTTAGCAGCACATCCACGCTCTGGTTAATATTTCCCACAAAGACCATCGAGGCCGAGGCTGCCTTTTCCTCTTTGCCACGGGCGAAGGAGCCGGAAGCCATATAGTCCTTCATAATCTGGATGCCGTCTTTGTCCTTAAACTTGATACCAGCAACCTCATCAAAAGCCACACAGTCCCACAGACCCACCAGACCAACAGTCTTTCGTCCCATGTTGTAGAACAGGTTTGCCACAGTCGTCTGTCCACCGGACACCAGAATGCTGTTAGGGCTGATTTCCTTATAGATGTGGGATTTACCGGTGCTGCGAGGACCAAGCTCACAGAGGTTGAAGTTGTTCTCCACCAGTGGCAGCATACGTGCCAACAAGAGCCATTTCTCCCGCTGGTTCAACTGCTCCGGCTCATAACCGCAAGAACGCAGCATTACATCCATCCACTCGTCCTGCGTGAAGGCTTTACGCCCGGTGCGTACTTCCTCAATATCGATATGAGGCATCTGGATGGGGGTCAGCTTGCGGATGCTGATAGGCGAAACATCCTTCTGCTTTTTCTGCCGGGGTTCGCTATCAAAGTCCTCCATGCCAAAGGTGCTGTCACCCTCGGATTCATATTCCAGTTGAACGATGCACCAGATGCCGCCGCAGAGCAAACGGTCAAATTTTTCCGGGTAGTCGTCCGTAATGGGCACATTGGAGAGTCCCAGATTGGAAAACTCTGCAAAGAAGCAGTCTTTCTTGATATCCAGATGCACGGTCACCATATCGATAATAGTGTGGCTGCCCTTTTTCCGCAGCTGCGAAAGAATCTTTTGTGCTTCATCCGGTCGGACAAAGTTGTCCGCCAGAATGTGCTTTACATTCTGCACGCCTTTTTCAATAATAGCTTCGTCATCTGAACTACAGTACTGGCCTAATAAAAACTCCAGCACATAAACCGGGACATTCGCACCTTCCTTGATCTTTTTAGTCAGATCCTTGCGAACGATCTTTCCATCAAAATTCTGCCGTAATTTTTCCTTGATTGCGTCTCGACGGCAGCTATTTTCCGCATTCGGCTCCATTTATAGTCCTCCTGCTCCCATCAGTTAAAAAAATCGAATTCATCAATCGCAAATGCAATATCAATCTGGAACTGTTCCCGCTGCTGCATCTGCTGACCCTGCTCATCCGCAATCACCAGATAATAGGTTGCTGTATTGCTGAACTTCATCGATTTGAGGTTGAAGTTGCAATGGAACGTACGATCTGCGCCGTTCTCACTGGTTTTGTCCGCAATAATCTTCTGGGTATCGCTGACAGGCTTTCCGTATTCATCCGTAAACCACACCAGATAAGTAGCAGCCTCACGGTTTGCACTTACCGCATCTTTCTGGTAGAAATCCAGTGAAAAGATCATATTGCTGATCTTCCGACTGGAAGAAAGCAAACTCACTGTTACGGGGAGCGTATCATACTTCTGCTTATTGCGCCGATATTCCATAGAGCCGTTGCGCAGATAATGATATTCGATCACCGGAACCGTCATTTCCTGCAGGCTGATACCGCCATGCACAAAATTCAGCCCGCCACCATTCATCTTGATGCGAATACCTTCCCGTGGAGCAAATCCAGTGTATTCCGTTTTTCCGTCCAGGAATTTTACAGGAAGCAAATACTGCGGATCCGCCTCCTTCTGCATGATTGCATAGCGTCTGCCATATTCCACTTCCATATCATGGAAGCTGGTTTTATCCACTTTGTCATCCTCGGTCAGCGGACTGTAAGTGTACAGGAAGCCATGATCTGCCGTAATCAGAATGTTCGCCCCGCCGAAGTCATTGACGATAATGCGCACCATATTCTTCAGTTCACTGATAGCCCTATCGCATGCCGGGAACACAGAGGTGTCCGAAGTATGGCTTGCTTCGTCAATGGTATCATGGTAGATATAGACTACATCCATACCCTTGACCAGTGCCGCACGCTCTGCACGTTTCATCCCGATGATGTTCTTATACTGCAACGCCACGCTGGCCGGATTTACACCTTTCAGGACCTTATCCCGGTTCGTGCTTGCGGTAGACTGCCCATCGGCCAGAACATTCAGTACCTCATTTTTCAGTTCAGCCGTCAACGTTTTGTGTGGGAGCAATGCCGCCATGCCAAATTTCGTGATAGACGGGAAGATGCTCTGCATACTGCCGAGTTTCACATTGCTCTGCGTTTCTCTGCGCAGTTCATCTGCCAGTGATGCCGCCACATCGTAGCGCATAGCATCCGAGATGATCACGAACACGCGGTTGTCTGCCGGACGGATGTGCTCATTGTAGAAATCCGACTGCTGCGGAATTTCCAATACGCGGCCATGCTCTGCCATCTCATCAGCACATACATCCGACCAGTTTTTGCCGAGGCCTCCCAGAAACCAGTAGGAGTACAGCCCCTCTACCTTATCTACAACATGCTTGAACAGGTCGTCCAGTTTGATATTGGAGGTTTCCAGACTTCTCTGGAAGCTCAGATGGAACAGTCGATAATAGGTGTCCATCCTGTAATAGTCCTCCGCATATTCTTTCCAGACCTGCTTTGCGTCCGGGGTATGGAACCCTGCGGAGTGCTCTTTGAAGAACTCCTGCATATTGGCCACTTGCAACAGACCCTCGTAGAAATTGCGGAAGTACTCGTACCAGACACAGGTGCGACGTTTTTCCACCGTCTTTGTGATCACATCCACATCAATAATATGGTCACTGATCTCCGTCATCAGCTTGCTCAGGATAATCTCGTTGATGCACGGGAAACACTCCGTTGTCGCCAGATCATCAACCGTCAGTTTTTCCAGCCTCTGCGGCAGATGTGCTTCATCTTCCACATAGCGGGCCACGTCATAAAGCTGCTGCAAATCATCACTGTGCAGCCACTCCGACACCAGCTCGTAGCAGTACGCCTGATGCGGAATGGAAAGGAACCTCTCAAGCCCTGCCAGAAATTCCGGGCGCAGTGTGCGCGTAGAAGCTGTCAACAGAAGATGAATTGCCAGCTGCCCAAGATCCGGCTCTTCCTCTGCATAGCCACAGCCCTGCCGAACCATTGCCCAGAAAGCTTCTTCCGCACTATAATCCACAAAACTCTGATAGATTGGATTCTGCGTTTTATCCAACCCACCACGAAGTACGTTCAGCAAGATTTCATTGGGCTGTGCTTTTTTCATACCGCAGAGCGCCGCCATCACGGCCATGTGCAGCTGTGCCGGAGTGGCAGGTATCTTATCCTGTGCCATGATTTTGGCACGACGAGCCTGTGCACCAAAAAACTTCCGGTAGTGCTTCACCAGCTTGCGCATAGAGGGATTGTCCAAGATATCCAGTTCCTGCATCCAGTTGGAAACAGCATCCGTCCGGTAGCTTTCGCTGTATAGTTCAATATCCAACAGCCAGTCATCCTCCTGCCGCTCGTAGGAAATGGGGCAGTAGACAACATAGTTGCTCGTCAGGTCATCCACCGACAGCATTTTTTTGACCGCAAAGGTATTGCTGCCGGTCAGTGCAACCAGCTTAGCATTTTCAAGCCGGATCTCATCCAGCTTGTCCGCATACTCCTTTTCTTCATCGTGCCAGAAGATGATCCGGCGCTCATAAAATTCCGGCAGCGGTACCGCAAACCGGCGGTTGAGGTCTAGTACGATTTTATCTGTTTCCATTGTTATAATCCTGTAATTTGTTAATAGCGAACTGGGATTTTCGACTTGTTAATTTGAAAGTTTTCAACTCGATATGGAAGAGATTTCACAAATTGTATAACACCGTTTTTCTTTAGTTCAAAGTTTAAACATGGGGCAATTCCAATGGATGCTACATTCCAAAAAGTTGCTTTCAAGTCTAAGTCGTCAGTTCCCCAAATTGGAACTTTTATATATGGTGTCAATACGCCATCTACTGCCCGAAAATTATACATTTGCACATTTGATCCATTTTCCGTTGTATAGGAAAGAATCTTTATATTTTCTGTAGGGACAACTGCGACATATCGATATTCTTCTTCGGTTGAAAAACTTTTGTGTTTAAAGAACAGTGAATTTAACGAAACCCATGTTTCAAATTCGCCTCGAATCTTTTCATCCAACTTGTCAGAATATTCGTATTGTATCCACGACTCATAAATGTGATTAACGGCTTCTTTAATTTGATAATATTTTTCATCATCTTCGTAAATCACAGAGCCATACTCTATCGCAATTCCCTGTTCTCTATTTATCCAAGTGTCTTGAAGCGCCAGAGTATCAAGTCCAATATTATAGCCATTATAGCTTCCGTTTTTAGCATAGTATTTCCACATACTGAGACTATCAGAATCTTTCGATGCCGACAAGACAAAATACCGACAGGCCTTTCCTTTATAGGCTTTGTCAATTGTGCCAAATCGGTAGTCCTCATATGCATTCACTCGAATATCAGAAAGTACTCTAATGAATCTTTCCTCGTAATCTTTTTTGCATCGTGCCCAGAAACGATTCAAGTCTTCGTTTATATTTTTCCGTTCACTTGCGTCATTTAGAAACTCAGCATCCGTAAAAAAGATTTCACGATTTTTCAGGATTCCCATAAGCCCTTCTGGTGAAGTGTAATGATACGCAGCACATGTATCGCCAATAAAAGCACGCTTATAAGAAATTCTATTTGACAAAACGGTTTTTGTAACATGTTTGGTATGTAGGGAAAGGCTTATTTCTTCTGTTTTTCTCATTTTATTTTCGCCAGCACGTCCTTAAAGATCTCATAGTTATGCTTCACACCATCGTCCAGATCAATCTTAATCATCTGATCGGCCAGCGCGTGAACTTTTTCCTCATACTGGTGCAACTCATTATCCTGCGCCTGTACCTTGTTCAACTGTTTAGTCAGCTTGACACGTTCACTGGTGCTGGTGGCAGCGGCCACCTGTTTTTCCAAACCTTCGATGGCAGTACGGTAACGTGCCTGCTGCTCGTGGACATAATCGGTACGGATGCGTGCAATGGTATCCGGCTGGTAGCGGTGCAGGTAGATCAGGCACTTGAAGCCATTTTTCTTACCACTGTCAAACAGCCAGTAGATGGGGCGCTTCTGATAAATCTTGCAGTGGTCGGCATAGAAATCGTTCAGGAAGTAGTTGCGGATGACCTCTTTTGGCTGGCCTTTGCCGCCCAGTGCGTTTGCAATAAAGCGCAGATTATCTTCCAGCGAGCTGTCACCGTATACCACCCGCACAAACTCCACAAAACGGCCCATCATGTCATCTTCAAAGTATTCGTCGTCACAGATGGGAATAATACCGTCTGCGTCCGGCTTATAGATATTGTATTTGCCATCATCCCATGTGCCGCCTGCGTAGGCAAGACCATCATAGGTGGGAGAGTAGCGGCCAAACATACAGCCCACAGCGTAGGAGATAAAGGAGCGCACATCCCGGCCAAGGTCCGCTTTGCGCACGGTCACATCCTTATCTTCTACTTCCGGGGTCAGTTCATCCTGCAAGCCGTAAATATCAATAAAAATACGATTCAGTTCTTCCTCGTTGGCTTTCAGCTTCTCAAAGCGTTCTTCACATTCGCCAGCCCAAATATCATAGCACTCAGCAAGGTAAATGTTGCCAATATCCATCATGTTGGGGTATTTGGTAATAGCCTTAATAAATGGGTGGCGGGTAAAGTCCCAAGAGGTTTCAAAGGAATCCCAATCAGTTTTTGAAAGTCGAATGTTGTCTGCTGCTGTAAATTCAATTTGTTTCTTTTTGTTTTTATCTATTATCACAGGAATGGCTGCGACGTTTTCAATATTGAATGTTAATGTTGGGTTCAAAATATTCAAGATGTACGTCGTAAATTTTGATGCCAATAGCGCAGCAATATACATCATTACATCATTGTTGCAAAACATTGATGCACCACGACCATCAAAAGCAAATCCCCTAGGGGACACCCTCATTCCAAAAGCGGATGTACTAACATCAGACCAATTTATAGAAGGCTTGAAGAAAAAGCCTGTACTCGATGAACGATATCCTGGAAGGCTTTCCATAATTTGGCGAGATTTCTTGTCATACGCAATCACATAATCATTATTTCCATACCAAAGCCTAAAAGAGCCACCTTTTTTATACGGCGCAAATTTACAATTGGAGGAATCAAATTCCTCCAAACTACTTGCATCAAAGCAAATCTTTCTTCTGTTAATTTCAAACCATAGCTTAAGACATACATCATTATTCCCCGTTGACATTCCATGGCGAGGCTCTGCATAATCACGAACTGACTTTTCTGAAAAGACACGAAAAACATCCTGCCCAATCCAGTATGCCACCGGGCTTCCCGGAATTTTTGCAAAGTTATCCTGATTTGCGGTATAGCGATTTTCTCCAGCAAGGAACATATCCTCTTTGCCCTGCTGAGTGGTAGGTTCAATCAGGCGACAGTAGGTACCTTTATAGCCATCAATATGGTTTGCACAGCGCACAAAAGCGGTAGTCTGCACCACCTCACCACCGATTTCTTCAAATGCTCGTGCGCCAAGATGTGCCATGCTGATGGTTTCAGTCAGCATCATCTTCTCCCGCAGCTTTTCAAAACTGGACAGGAACATCCATGCGTGCTGGGTAATCATGGACTGATACGCATTTGCTTTCGCCATGCGGGCGCAAACCTCAATAAACACTGCAAACAGGTCGCTCTTGCTGTCCGGGTAATTCTTTTTGACATACTCTGCCAGTTTTGCGCCCATGCCGGAACTGCCCATATAGGGCGGATTGGTGACGACCACATCGTATTTCTGTGCCAGTGTCTGCGCCACCTGCACCAATGGGAGTAATTTTTTGCGAATACTCTCTCGATGGAACGAGAACTCGTCTGCCACCTCGTCAAACCGGGCATAGAGGGCATCCCAGTCCTGCGGGGTGATGGTGAGAATGGAGCCATACTCCTTGGCATCATACAGCTGGGTGAGGATAGTTTGCATAGCATCTTTCAATTCCAGCTTGCCGTTGCAGAAATACTCTACATCCGGCTTTTCGATGCGGTTGCTTTCCTCAATGGCATACACATGAGGCTGGGTGGTGTGGCTGAAAAAGCGGCGGTCGTACCGGCGGGCCTTCATCATCACCGCAAAATAGGCCAGCTGGGCGGCGCGGTCGTCAATATCCAGACCATAGAGGTTGTTCTGCAAAATGCTGGTCACGGCATCGCGGGGCGTGTAGCCGTAGTTCTCGTAGATCTGCATCAGTACATCGAACAGATACGCCAGAATATGGCCGCTGCCACAGCAAGGGTCGATAGCCTTGATCTGTTCCGGGGTCAGGTCGGCATACTGTTTTCTGATCTCGGACAGTTGGGCCTGTACCTGCGGCTCCTGCTGGGCTTCCTCCAGATAATAGTGCCACTTGGTGTCCTCCGGGTCACGGTTCCCGGCAGTATAAGCTGCTTGCTCCTCCGGTGTGGGTAGCAGCTGTGTTTTGGTGTCCGGGTGACCCTCCACCCACAGGCGTCCAAGGCTGTTTTCCACCATGTACCGCACGATCCAGTCTGGGGTAAACAGCTGGGTCGCCGCCGGGATATTTTCCTTGGTGATCTTGACATTTTTCTTGAGGGCGGCAAACACATCGTCCTTTTTCTCGCTGTTGTAGTACTGATACAGCCATCCAATGATCTGGACGGCATCCTGCCAGTTGTCCTCCGGGATCTGGGAGATCATCTGCTCGATGACGCTGCCCTCCCGGAGCAGGTTGTCCGGCAGAAGCAGCTCCGTGTAGTCCGCAATGGTCTGGAACATTCCGGGCAGAATGCTGTTCAGCGCGTTGCATTGCACGATGAGCAGGTATTTGTACAGTTCTTCGGTCTGCTCGGTCTCTTTCAGGGCGTAGACCTTGTCCTTATCCAGCTTATCCAATTCCAGATGCAGGGCTTCGGCCAGAATCTGGGGCTTGAACGCATTGTTTTCATCCGTAAACACGCGCACATGGCTGGGCAGATAGCCGTTGACCTCCATGAACCGCAGTGCCGAAAAGCGGTTGAACCATGTATACGCCACCTCTTCCATAACCTGCTGGTAGCCCTTTTCATTGATCTGTGCGATCAGTGCCCTGCGCTGCTGCATCTCTTCTGCAGACAACACTTTGCCGTTGACGCTATCAGCACTGGCGTCCACCATTTCCGTTTCCGTAATGCCGTACTGCTGGGCTTTCTGCGCCACGCGGGAGATCAGTTCTTTCCGCGCCCAGACCGCATATTTCTTGATGGCGTTTTTATCCATGATGGTTCTCCTTAATTCAACGAGCCAATTTCTTCAAGTTTAACAACATCCAAAATTGCTGGTGCGAATTCCCAGCATCCAGGATATCGCATCTGCGCATTTTTATCACTAACACATTTAGATAACACTTTCTTTAATTCTTCTATGCTTTGAACATCAAAAAGATCAAACATCTTTTTACAGTACTTTCTTGACTTGATTTTTGTCCATTCTACCGGATTCTTTTTTGCATAAACGTACAAATTAGGGAACCAGTATGGAGCACTCCACACCTTTTCCGATTGTATTAGTTGAAAAGCGTTTCGAATCTGGTACAAAAACAAATCAGCTTCTGCAAGTGCCTCAGAGGAATAGATCGGCAGCTTTTCTCGTTGTGAGCAAATAGTGTCTCCCAATAAAGTATATTTTCGTGCATATTGTGTTTGAGGTTTATAGTTTTCTTCTATCAAACTACTGTAATGCCGAAACACACAGTAGTTCTTCTCTGTGACGTTCCGATCCAAAGAGCTGTTTCTTAAAAAATACGTATATGTTATCATAGCATTGATTTCTGCATATTCCCCAACATGACGTAAATAAGCAATGATTGCAATGAATAATTCCCATATAAAGATATGATATACCTCATAATCCCAATCAGACGCTTGACAGGAACCAGATTCAAACCCATAAGCACTGGTCAATTCGTTGTACATTTTTTCAAGTGCTGGACAGATCACTTCCGAAATTGGGATTTCAGCCTCATCAAGCGCTGGCAAAAAGTCCAAAAAGACATCTCTGATACTTTTTGTCTCTAAAAATTGGTTATAAACTTCTTCTCCAGCATTTTTTATTGGCCTATAATAAGATTTCAACGCTTCAACATACGCATCGATGAACCTATTTGCACAACTATGCTTCTTTTTATCGCTTGTTGCACCTTTTATTTGACGAATCAGATCAGTCAGAGGAAACAAATCACTCTTTTCTTCATCAAGCCATTCAGGCTGTTTTCCTAGTTTTGGCTTTCTATATAATGGTTTATTGTAAATATTCCGAACCAGTTTCTCATACTCTTCTTCAAATATGTCCGAATTTGAAAAGTCTATGTAGATTCTTGCTTTTATATATGCAGGAACATACTCCTTTCCTTCTTCATCTCGCTCCGTTATAATCGGAATGAACTTTTCTTGAGTTACTTTTCCATACACTTCGCTTGAAATAATAACCGTTTCATCGCCAACACCACCCGTCCGATTGTTGGCTTTTTCCGTATACGTTTTATCACAGAAAATCAAAACCTTCGTTATATCAGAATTATTGACGCACTGCTCCATGAAGACGTATTTATCTTGTCCTTCTTTTAAATCCCATTTGTCAAGAGCAACCTCGACGCCATGCGACATTAGTCTGTTAGCAACTTGGAGAACCAAATCGCTCTTAGTCCATGAATACGATATAAAAACTTTTGGGATAACATTCTCCACCATCTTTTTCTCCCGCTGTAATTCAGCTTGATTTCACTTTAGAGTTATTAATTGCATAGAGGATAGCGTTTTTATGATACTACGACATTAAGCCTTTTGTACCGAGGGAAAGGTAAGACTTTACGTGCCAAAACTCGCATTTTATTAATCCTTGCTATTTTGATGGCATCGCTGCGTGTAGATTTGAACGAATGTAAAAAAGCGGCACTGAAAGCGTAGATTTGATTTGCTTTCCATCAACACCATGCGCTTCAACATCGCATGTTTTAAAATGCGCCTGATTGCAGTGCCATTGCAGCGCATCAGCTTCCTGTTCAGTCAGCGTGTAGATTACGCTCTGATATGGTGCAATTACTTGCTGAGAGTCTTCGATAAAACAGTCAACAAGTATTTTATCTCTGTATGTGAGAGTGAAATCATTGAGGATTACAGGCTTTTCGCCAATATTAAACACCTCAATTCCAGACTCTGACAAGCTAGTTTTTGTGCGATACTCTTTGTCCGTCAATTCATTTGTAGAGGTTGACACCATTCGGAAGCACAGCTTTGGCTTTTTATGAAGCGAATCCGTGATTTCGTTAAGTGCCCAACCCACAACAACACCTATAATTGCAGCGAAAATTTCAATCATATTCGACATATCCATTTAGTTCAACTTGATCTCGTCGCAGTCGTCCAGTAGATTCTGAAGCTGGCAGCGAATCTTCTCCACATAAGCATCGATATCCGCATCATCCCGCAGCGTTTTAGCAGGGAAGAGGATCTGGCGGCTGTAAGATTTCACCTTTTTCTGCCTTGGTGCCGGAGTAACAACATCCTTCTTTTCTGCGGCCGGCTTTGGTGCTGGTGGCATCAGTGCAATCTCAATGCTGCTAACAGCATCATCCTTGTACTTGCTCAGCGGGATAATCATACCGTCCAGCAGTGCAATGCTCTTACATTCGTTGATCTTCGCCTTGTACCCGTCAAAGTAGGTGTCAGATTTGCGGATAATGTCCATCGCCTTGGGATCGCCGTCGGCGGCGATGTGGGTAGCTTCCATACACTGACGTACAGTTTCTAGGATCTCAGAGCGTTTTTCATCCAGCATCTGGTCATGGGCTATACGCACCGTTTGCATCAACCCATTCAGCTCCGGAATGCGCTTGTAGTTGAACTTCTGCCCAAAAGATGGCACTGTGATGATAAGCCGAATCTTGTTCAGGGCCTCGTATGCCGCCGCATCCTGCGCAATGCGGTCCAGATCTGCCTGCATCTCGTGTTCCAGCCGTGCAGCATCATCAAAGGTGCCGACCTGACTCTTGAAGAAGGTCTCGACATTGCCCATGGCATCCTTCTGATCAAAGAGGTCGTCCTCTTTCTTGAGCAGATAGTCGATCAGCGCGATGTTGTCCTTCTTCTGGTTCAACACTTCCTGCGTTGCAGTAATAGCGTTGTGCACTATTGTCTGATCCGGGTACTTGTGGGTATCATCGTACTTCTCGTTCAGTTTGTTATAATGCTGCAGCTGGTTTCCGAACTCATCGGCAATAAATTTAACCAAACCATCTTCGTCCGCAGGAACATCCATGACATCGAAATAATCCCGCAGAAGGTCCCGCACAGCCTTCATTTTGGTTGCCGATACCACCACGCGCTTGCTAATGGATGTTTTACCCACCTCACTCTTTTTACGGAGCATGTCAGGTAATTTGGCGTTGTCCGGCTGGATGGTAGTGCCTGCATATTTGATGGTTACCTTCTGATTCATGATCAAACGCGCCACCACATAAGCAATGTCGATTTCCTTCCAGCCATAGGGTATACTGCTGAACTTGCTCTGTACATCCGCCATCGAGGTAGGCAAATGCTTCATTGCCTGCATTTCAAGATATTCTTCCACAGCTGCTTCCGCATCTCGGTTGGGGTCAGCTTCTGCAAAAACGACATCTGCACCAGAAAGCACCGCCATAATTTCGGCATCGGTATCTGCGTTTTTCCCAATCAGGTCCAACTTGCTGTAAACATGCGAGACCAGATACTCCATCGTCTGGTCAATTTTGGCCTTAGCATTGCCGCTCTTAATGTCCAGATGTTCACCATCGGCGTAAAATTTTGCGTTTTCAATAGCCTCTACCAGAGCTTTGCTGGCTTCAGCTTCATACTTGGTTGCTTCTTCCTGTTGGCCGCGGATAATATCCTGAGCACTCTTGGGCATCTGGCTGACATTCCGCTGTTTGACATATTTGCGGATCTTCATGGATGCTTCCAGTGATTCATAATACGGCGTATCGCCCAAAACTACAATCGCCTCGCTGCCTTTGGAGCTGTTCATCAGGCGAAATTCCGTTTTTTCCGTTGCATCAGAAGCTGCCGTCAAAAAGCGCAGACGCATGCCGCCTGTGGCGATGCCGTACATAGTGTTATCCACCATCTGATCAAACGGGAAGTCACACTTGCCGTAACGGAACTTTTTTGCATCATAAATTATGCCAAAAATAATCTTTGCTATATCCCCAACAATAGCGCCAGTATCCACCTGTGTAAGGTTGATTTCTTTTTGGATGTCCTGTTCTTCATCCGTCAGGAAGTTGTAGGTGTCACCAGTACGGCCGATGTAGTTCTGTCCCATCAACCGATCCAAGCTGCCGCGCAGCTTTTCGCGCATAGCAACCTTTTCCAGACGAATGTCGTCCGCCATCAAGATCACAAGGTTGTCTAAGTTGGCCGGAATATCCTCATTGACATACCGGATCAGATAGAGAAGTTTCAGAACATCCACGTCCATTGGCTCCAGACCATCGTGATTTTCTACAGCTTTGCTGCAGCGGTCAATCACGTTGCGAATAGAGCTGTCCAGAAAAGAATGTACAGTATCATAGAAGCGGAACAGTGGCACCAATGCAAACTCGTTCTGTTTTTCCACTTTCTGGACTGCTTCCTGGAAACCGCTCAGCATGGAACGCTCGCCGCCAGAGAAGTGCTTACCCGCATTGCCGTGTTTGCGGATCTCCACAAAAATTTTCTGCATGATGAGAAACTGGTATGGAACGAACGGAAAGTCCTCTGCAAATTGTGCCGGACCAGAGAAGCCCTTGATGTCCGGCATTGCATTTGTAAAGCTGAACAAGTTGCGCATCCCGGAGCTTTCTTTCTCATAGACCGCATCCAGCGTTCTTTCTGCTTCCGGAGTCTTTTTCAGAATACGCTTCTGAATTACTTCGTCTACGGAAGAAGAAGAAAGGCTCAGACGAGTTTTGAAACGAGCCTGAATTCGAGAAAATTCATCTGCTCGTACTTTGATAATCTCATCAATAGCTTCCTGTCCGGTGCAGACCACCCAGACTTTTCCTCTGCATTCGCTGCCGATTTTTTCCACCAAAGACTGCAGATTCAGCAGCATATCCGTGTCCGTGCCAACATACTGCCCCGCCTCATCCACCATGAACAGAAGGCGGAAGTTTGCAGGTTTTGTGCTGACGTATGCATTGATGTCTTCTACAAGCTGTGAAACAGAGAGTTCCGTTGCACTCTTATCGTTAAACCAGTTGTTTGCATCCTCTTCACTGATATCCAATGCTTCCGCCAGTGCAGGCTTAATGAATTTTCCATTAAATGCAAATGCTTTCCGCACTTCAGTCCAAGGTTTGCCCTTCTTTTCTTCAATCAGACGGCAAAATTCATCCATTTTGCCCTGCTGCGTAATGTACTGCTCCAGCATAGCAACTTTGAGATTGCTGCCAAAGAATCCCAGATGATTATAGAACACCTTAGCAAAAACACGTAAAACGGCTGTTTTGTCCTTATTGATAGAGCCTTCATAATCGATATTAAACAGAATCGTCTCAGTTTCACCTTTGGTTGCACGATCCACCTGCATAAAGGTACCAGGGTCATCCTCAAATTTCTTGCGGAAGCGCTCCACCGTACGAATGCCATTAACCTCTTTGTTTTCCAACAAGTATGACAACATTTTCAAGAAGTGAGATTTACCGCTGCCAAAAAAACCGGAGATCCAGACTCCTGTATCTGCCGTTGGTTCATCAAACGCTTCTGCATAGGTATTGAAAAAGTCTGCAAAATGCCGCTTCAGCTCTCGTGTAATAACGTACTCGTTCAGTTCCTGTTCCAGGACCTTGTTCTCGTCCTCGTCAACCTTGACAACACCGTTAATTTTACGGTTGATGTCTTCTACAAACATATTCTGTATAACCAAAGCTCTGTTTCCCCCTTCACACAACGTTAAATGCACGATAGTAATTGTTCGGCTTCAGACAGTTGAACAGCCGCAGCTGCTGGTCGTTAAATGTTCCCGGGTAAAACACAAGCACCGGCCTCTCTGCAAACAATGATGCCTCCAGTAACGTATGAATTCGCATAAATGGAAACGCTTCTCCAACGCCAGTCAAAACCAGTACTTCTCCCGGCTGGAACGGCTCGCTCTGAATTTTCTGTACAATTTCATCGACTCCAATTGTCGATTGAAGCTGTTCCAACAGATAATCATGACCGTCCTCTTCTTCCATATCGGGGATTGCATCTAAAATATCCATGCCTTCACAAATCCCTAGGAAGATTTGATATAAATTACAGATCCGCAACTGACAGCCCAGTGTCATATCTGTAGATAGCTGTTCAATGAAATGTCGAACCGCCATTTCATCTCTCGGTTCATAGCAGAAGATACGAATATTCACTTCATTGCTAAGACCTTTTCCTTCTAGGAAATCTTGACTCTGAATCATCTGCCGAACGTTATCAAGGCGTTTTTGTATGTCACCCATTAAATCTTCCTCACTCAAAACGGTTAAATGCGGGCAATACCGCCTGATCCCCATTTGTAAGAATCACATTTTCCAATTCCGGATAAAGCCAAACCGGGTTCAAATGGCCTGCTTTTATACTATCCAGATAATCATTTTCTCTTAAAATTCGATTTAGAACCGATTTCAGCTTTTTGACTGTAGATTCGCTCCAATCTGCGATAGCATCATTTTGCTCTTGTAATCTTATGAAGAAACTTGTCATGTCAAGTTTTCCATAGCTGAAATCTTGGTTTCGATATTTTTCTCCAATAACTGTTACCATAAAATCCCAGACAAGTCTATTATCCTTCATAATCGCGTAAAGACAAATTTGTTTTGCCTCTTCCACGGAATGCTCTGCAATATTCCGAAGCAGTTGTTCACTATTCAAAAGATTTAGCCGCCGATAACACGCCCGAACCATACCAGCTGTCATGCGTTCAGTTGGATACTGGAAGAGATTATTGGCGGCAATTATTTGTATCATTGATGCAAGATCCTCTCCTTGCACCATTTGCTTCGCTACAATTCGCATTTCGTGGAATAAAAACTGTTCTCTTGTCAGAGAAGCCTTATATCCACTTTCTTGTGCTCTGTTTGTATTCTGCATTGCTTATGCAACTCCCATTTATAACTTTTGATACGCCCAATAGCGACCATCTCTCACTCTCTCTAGTTTACCTTCTTTTACAAAAGAAACTAGAATTCGATTTGCCGTTGCTGAAGAGACTTCCAGCAACTGTTGCACATCACTGTTATGAATAATCTTCTCTTTTTTTAAGTATTTTTCAAGAATATTCCATCGATTTTCTTTTCCACTTGTAGGCATCATGCTCTTTTCGAAGTTTTCTGGGATTACACTCAAAAGTGCTTCTTCAATCACACTTAGCATAAATTCAATAAATGCAGTTCCTTCACCTTGGGCATTGGATGTATTGATAGCCTCATAATACTCCTGCTGATGATCATGAACAATAGACTCCACCGGAAGCCATGCAAACAGCGGATTCCATCTGGAGAGCAGTAGCGTATGCCAAAGCCTTCCGATTCTTCCATTTCCATCTGCAAACGGATGGATTACTTCAAATTCATAGTGAAACACGCAACTTTTGATCAGCATCGGAAGCGGGCTGTCCTCTGTCCATTTGAGCAGTTCTTCCACCAGAGGAGGCACATACTGCGGTAGTGTTCCAAAATGAAGTACATTTCCATGACTGTCAACCACACCTACTGGCTTTGAGCGAAACACACCATCTTCTTGAACCAGCCCTCGCATCATCACATGATGAGCCAACAGTAAGTCTTCCACTGAGTATGGATTCAATTCATTCAAATGGTCGTAAATTTCATACGCATTCTTCACCTCCGCAATGTCTTTTGGCGGTGCAAGGACACGTTTTCCTGATAGTACAGCCGTTACCTGCTCTAAGGATAGTGTATTTTGTTCAATTGCAAGAGAGGAATAAATTGTTTTAATCCGATTCTGCCTACGCAGAACAGGGTCAGATGAAAGATGTTGTGTTGAGCTCACTTTTCCAACAAGTTCACAAATCTCCATTACATCTGTGAGAATTTTTTCTGTAATTGCAAATGGCGGTTTTTTATTCTGCATCTGTTTTTCCTCCCCTCCATTCTAATTAATTATATCATTTCATCGCTCATTCATCAATCACACTTTACACAAGTGATTGATGAATTTTTCAGCGATTATGCCACTTTTCCAAATCTCTTTTAGCTACCTTCATGCCGGTCTGGCATTTTTATCTCTAGCTTTCTCAAATTTCCATTTTTCACCCAGATATAATAATCATAATCCAAAGCCTCTGAGTCGAAAGACTCAGGGGCTTTTTTATGTCTGGAGGTGAGCATTTTGTTATTCCGCACCATCACTATCATTATTATCATCGTATTTTAAAGCGCAGCTGCGCAGAAAGGAGAAAGCATTATGAACTTTTGGTCCGAAATCGTCAAAGAGGTTGGCACCGTCCTGGTGGAAGTCCTCGTCCGCATCGCTGAAGAAATGGAAAACAACAACTGAGCAAAATACACTGAAAAGGAGATTTTACTATGCCCGCAAATGTTGAAACGATGTTCTCTGTCCGTGAGACCCCTTGGCACGGCCTTGGCCGTATCATTATGGATGCCCCTGCAAGCCGTGAAGCATTGGAACTGGCCGGTCTGGATTGGCAGGTGGAAAGCCGCAATATCTATTCCGGCACGGGTGCTATGATCCCCGGCTATCGGGCTAACGTCCGCAACACCGATGATGCTGTTCTGGGTGTGGTGTCCGACCGCTACCGCATTGTGCAGAACGAAGAAGCATTTCAGTTCACGGATGACCTGTTGGGCGAGGGCGTCACTTACGAAACTGCCGGTTCCTTGCAGGGCGGCAAGAAGGTCTGGATGCTGGCAAGGCTTCCGAGGAAATATCTTATCGCTGGAGATCAAGTAGTACCATATCTTGTAATCTTCAACAGTCATGACGGAAGTTCTGGTGTGAAAGTAGCCATGACTCCGATCCGTGTGGTCTGCCAGAACACGCTGAACCTTGCGCTGAATACTGCAAAGCGCAGCTGGACTGCACGCCACACCGAAAATGTTCTGCTCCGCGTGCAGGATGCCCGTGAAACCCTGCAGCTGGCCAGCAACTATATGGTTGAACTTGGCAACCGTGGCGAAGAGCTGGCTCGCATCGATTTATCCGATCACAAGGTGCAGGAGTTCATCAATGAGTTTTTCCCGATTTCTGAGGACCTGTCCGATTGCCAGCGGAAGAATAATCTGCGCCTGCAGGAAGATCTGAAGACTCGCTACTACAACGCACCGGATTTGGAATGGGTCGGCAAAAACGGTTGGCGTTTTATCAACGCAGTCTCTGATTTTGCCACCCACGCAGACCCTCTCCGCAAGACCAAAAACTACAACGAAAACCTGTTCCTGCGCACCGCAGAGGGCAACCCCATGATCGACAAAGCCTACAAGATGGTGCTGGCAGCAGCATAAAGGAGCAAGCCATGAATGATGTAAACAACCGCATTTTCAGGGAATTCACGGAATTTTTTGACAACGTTGAGAAGAGTGCTTCTGAAATCAGCGTTACCATGGCTTATGAGATCACGATGAAAAGTACCATCAGCACCGCCATTATTGTTTTGGAATCCGAGGGCAGACTGGAGGAGCGCTACTGGAACCATCTCAGGGTACAAAATAATATTCTGGATTTTCTTTATGATCTGTGGGTTGGCTCTTGCCATTCGTTAGCTGCCGACTTTTCCACCATCATGAAAGACTTGGTGGAATATGACTTCATTCTTGCCGAATCTATTATGAAAGAAAGGATGCAAAGCGCATGAAAAGATTGATTTCAACTTTGAACCTGTCCAAAGAGGATTGGCTCCGCTACCGCAAGTGCGGTATTACCGGCACCGATGCAGGTGCCATTCTGGGTGTAAATCCCTATCGTTCTGCTTTTCAGGTTTACTGCGACAAAAACAGCGAAACTATTGAGAACATCGATAATGAGGCTATGCGCCAGGGACGCGATCTGGAAGATTATGTCGCACAACGCTTCACCGAAGCAACCGGTCTGAAAGTACGCCGTGCAAATGCCATCTACCAAAGTGAGGAACATCCACTGCTTCTGGCGGACTTTGACCGTTTGATCGTTGGACAGAAGGCCGGGCTGGAGTGCAAAACGGTTTCACCGTTCTCTGCGGATAAGTGGGCAGATGGAAAAATCCCTGCACATTACATGGCTCAGGTCAATCACTATCTGGCTGTCAGCGGTTTTGACTGCTGGTACATTGCTGCTCTGATTTTCGGGAAGGAGCTGGTGATTCACAAGATCACAACCGACAAAGAAGTTCTGAACAACCTCATTGCCAAGGAAGAGCACTTCTGGAAATACAACGTGATGCCCGAAATTCCGCCTGTACCTACCGGAAGCGAGGGGGATACACAGCAGATCAATCAGCTGTACTCTGCAGATGATAGAAACAAAACTGCCGATCTGAATCCCATCCGTAATCTGTTGGACAAGCGGCAGGAGCTTTCTGATCAAATCGAGCAGATGGAACAGGAGAAAACAGCTATTGAGCAGCAGGTCAAGCTACAAATGCAGGATGCCGCTTATGGCACAGCACCGGGCTATAAGGTATCGTGGGTATCCTCCGAAAGTAAACGGGTAGACTCCCAGCGTTTGAAGAAAGAACAGCCCGATATTTTCAATCGGTACAGCAAGAATGTAAGCAGCCGCAGGTTTACCATTATCCATGCAGCATAATTTTTGTATGCCTATAGGCATACAAAATTCGCGTTTCAGCTATTTTTATTTAATAGAAAAGTACAATACTGTTTACACAACAATAATTGTATGCTAAGATAAGAATATGAGGTGATGCACGATGGTTCTGCGCAAAAGTTATTTGGATAAGATCATTCCTTTTATCGATCAGGATCTGATTAAAGTTCTGGTTGGAATCCGGCGCTGTGGAAAAACAGTCCTTCTCGGTCAGATCAAGGACGTGCTCCTCCAGCGCAACATTCCTGCACAGAACATTATTCAGGCCAATTTTGAGTCCATGCGCTTCCGCAACACCCGTACTGCAGAAACGCTTTACGACTACATCGCAGAAAAAGCGGAAGGCTGCACCGGCAAAATTTATATTCTTCTGGATGAGATTCAGGAGGTGGAGCGCTGGCAGATTGCAATCAATTCTCTTCGTGTCGATTTCGATTGTGATATTTACCTGACCGGCTCCAATTCCAAGCTGCTTTCCGGCGAACTGGCAACCTATCTTTCCGGACGATACATCCAGATTCAGGTTTTCCCCTTTTCGCTGGCCGAAGCAAAACAGCAATGCATTGAAAATGGAACCTATACTTCGGATGAAAAGCTCTTCGCAGACTATTTGAAGTACGGCGGTTTTCCGCAGCGTTTCTTCCTCCCTGACGATCATTCGATCACCACCTATCTGGACGATCTTTACGAGGCTATCATTGTCCGTGACATCATGCTGCGCCACAATATTCGCGAACAGACCGCATTACGTAATGTCCTTGCATTCCTGCTGGACAATATCGGCAATCCGTTTTCTGCCCGTAATATCAGTGGACGCATGGTTTCGGAAGGAATCAAGACAACCACTGCTACCGTACTGAACTACGTTGATTATTTCAAGGAAGCCTTTATCCTTCTGAATGCAAGCCGCTATGATATCAAAGGAAAAGCGCTCCTGTCCAGCACAGAAAAGTACTATGCAGTCGATCTTGGCCTGCGGAACGTTATCAAGAAAAGCGAAAAACTTGACAGCAACAAGTTGTATGAGAACATCGTATATCTGGAAATGCGGAGCCGTGGCTATGAAGTTCAGGTCGGCAAGCTGGACGACACCGAAATTGATTTTATCTGCTACCGTGGAGATGAAAAGCTCTATATTCAGGTTGCTTACCTGATCACTCCCGCCGATGAAGAACGGGAGTTCGGTAATCTTGAGCGGCTGCACGACAACTATCCTAAGTATGTTATCAGTGGTGATTTGGCGAATTTAAGCCGAAACGGAATCATTCATCGAAACATCATTGATTTTCTGCTCAATCCGTAATTTTCACATCATGGGGCACAACAGTTGACGCTGTTGTGCCCTTTTTTCTTTATCAGAATTGGAGGCATTCTTATGGAAAATCCATTCGTAAAATTATTTGCTATTGACTTCAAAGATCATCTGGAAGTCAAAAAGTCCGGCAGCACGGAACTGAAATATGTAAGCTGGGCGTATGCTTGGGCAGAGGTGAAAAAGCTGTATCCTTCTGCCAGCTATGAGGTCAAGAAATTCAACGGCCTGCCCTATGTTTATGATCCCATAACCGGCTTCATGGTGTATACCACTGTCACGATAGAGGGCGTTTCGCACGAAATGTGGCTGCCTGTACTGGATGGCGCAAACAAAGCCATGAAAGCTGTGCCTTACACCTATACCACCCCGAAATGGGACTACAATCCTCAGACCCGCCGCCGTGAAAAGGTCGGCATGGAAGAGCGCACCGTAGAAGCAGCCTCCATGTTCGATGTGAATAAGGCTATCATGCGGTGCTTGGTAAAGAACCTCGCTATGTTTGGTCTGGGCCTGTACGTTTATGCCGGAGAGGATTTGCCGGAAGATGCTGCACCACAGCCGGAGGCAGAGCCGCAAAAGCAGCCGAAACCGAGATCCGCTGCCCCGAAGCAGGAACAGCCGCCTATTCCATGCATCTGTGCCCGGTGCAACCAGCCCATCAAGAGGGTCAAGCTGAAGGACGGTTCTATCCTGCAGGCGGCAGAGTTTGCAGCCACCCATGAGGGAATGTGCGCTGACTGCTATAAGGCAACCAGATTGAACGTAGCATAATAAAACTGCTCTATTTCGATGTCACTTGATTCTTGTATGATTCTATATTTCATGGTACACTTACAGTAGTGAGTTCTGAAAGCTCTCCTCTGTGAGCGGAAAGGAGCATTGCATGAAAGATTTGCAGTTTCCTGTTGGAATCTCGAATTTTGAAAAGATTCGAGAAGGCGGGTATTATTATATCGACAAGACCAATCTGATTTCTGAACTTCTTAGCGGAGGTATCGCTGAAGTAACATTGATTACTCGCCCTCGTCGCTTCGGAAAATCCCTTGGTATGAGCACTCTCGCAAATTTTCTGGATATCCGCAAAGACAGCAAGCAACTGTTTGAGGGATTGGCAATCTCCAAAAATACAGAGCTTTGCAAAAAATGGATGAACCAGTGTCCTGTGGTATTTTTCTCTTTCAAGGACACGGACGGTCTGACCTTTGAAAGTGCCTATGGAATGCTGTGCATGAAACTGGCATTTGCGTTTCAGGATTATCAGTTTCTTTTGGATGACGATGCTATTTCTGACGATGACAAAGGCATCTTTAAGCGAATTCTGGGACGCACTGCATCCATAGATGAAACCAAAAGCTGCTTTTTGCTGTTGACCCGGATGCTGGAAATTCACTTCAAAAAATCGGCGGTCGTCATTCTGGATGAGTATGATGTTCCCATTGCAAAAGCCAGCAGCAACGGATATTATTCGCAGATGCTGGACGTGATGCGGGCTATGATGAGCACCACGCTCAAAGACAACACCTCCCTCGACTTTGCTGTTGTTACTGGCTGCCTGAAAATTGCCAAAGAAAGCATTTTTACCGGGACGAACAATTTCGTTTCGGATACGATTCTTTCTCCCCGGTTGAGCGAATCCTTTGGTTTTACACAGGCAGATGTAAATCAAATGCTGAAAGATGCTGATCTTGAATCGCAGTCTGCTGAAATCAAGGCATGGTACGACGGTTACCATTTTGGCGATGCAGACATTTATTGTCCGTGGGACGTAATCAGTTATCTGCGGGATTTCCAGTATGGTGTAGCACAGAAGCCGAAAAGCTATTGGAAAAACACCAGTGATAACGCCATCATCCGTTCTTTCATCGACTATGCAGGCGACAATATCACCACAAAGCTTGAAACTCTGATGGCTGGCGGCTCTATTGTTCAGCATATTGAAGAAAACCTGACCTACGATTATCTGCACTCCTCTGAGGAAAATCTTTGGAGTGTGCTGTATCTGACAGGCTATCTGACCAAGGTGCGGGATAAGGATCTGACGGATTCGCTGCCGGATGACTGCTCTGCGCTGATGATTCCCAATGCAGAGATTCGGGAAATTTTTGAAACCACTGTAAGCAAATGGTTTGACGACAGCGCTAAGGCATGGAACCGCAGCCCGTTGTTTGATTCAGTCTGGAGCGGAAACAGCGAAGCTCTGACAAAAGAAATGACCAAGCTGCTGCGCATGACCATCAGCTACCATGACTATCGGGAGGATTTTTACCACGCTTTCCTTGCAGGCATCTTCACTGGTGCTGGCTATGTGGTGGAATCCAACAAAGAGCATGGCGAGGGGCGCAGCGATGTTATTGTAAAGGATATCCGCAATGGCCGTGTGGCAATTTTTGAAGCCAAGTATGCAAAAACTCTGGATGCTCTGCCGGATGCCTGTGATACTGCCATTCAGCAGATCAACGACCGGATGTATGCCGCAGATTTCCGGGATGACTATGATGACATTCTCTGCTATGGCATCGCATTCTTCAAAAAACGCTGCCTGGTAAGAAAAAAATAACTATCTACTGGGGGAGCATCTTCGGATGCTCCCCCTTTACTTTTGCAGGGCAGTCCGTGTTGATTGTCCTGCTTCTTTATATATGGACAGTTTTGTATCAAAATCAGCCGTTTTCAGGTTTATTTGAGGGACAAAACATATCTCCATCCGAAAGCGACCCAGATGATCGAAGCCTTTGACTCGGCCAATCAACTGGTCAAAGATGAAGTTCTGGCTCTGCCAGAAGAATAATCCCCACAAACCAGAAAAATCGCCAATACATGAGAGAAAAATCTCTCACGTTTGGCGATTTCCTTTTTACCCTAAAAGCACTCTTGCTCTGCGCTGAACCTCTTTTTCAATCATTTTCAGACGCTTCGGCGGCAGGTTATACCGTGTTGCCCGACGGTCAAACCGAAAATCCAGCAGCTTATGGAGCATTGTACGGTGACGAGGTTTCATTGCACTCTTTGCAGCTGCAAAGAAATCATCGTATGCAAGCGGAAGCAGTGTGCGGGCATATTCATCAAATGCTTTCTGGTTGTCCCAAAGATCCGTTCCACCCAGACTGAACAGGGAATTGCCATGGTCAAACAACGGTGCAGGCGCTGCAATTTTGTTGGTTTTGTTGTCCACCAGCACACCGAAATTGCCCAGATGCCGGTCAGTATTGCAGATGACTGCATCAAAAACGAGCATATCTTCCAGTGCATCCACAAACGGCTGTCCCAGCTCCATATAATATTCCCGGATCGCCTTCATGCCGCCTTTCGGCACAAGCTGTCCGATGGGCAGATAGGAATACTCCTTGCTGGTGAACAGCTCGCACTTGGAACAGAGCGTCTTTTTCAGGTCTTTGGTCAGGGTATAGCGGATCGCATTCACGCCCATAGCCTGTGCCACCTGATAAGCATAAAGTTCCGAGTACGGTTCAAACCCCAGATTGCTGAACCCTGACGTGCCGCCTTTATAAAGATAGATTTTTCCGTTTTGTCTGCGCCAGCATTTGGGCAGCATCCCGTTGGTCGAGAACTCCGGGCAAGACGCAAGAGATGTCCGCACACTGCTGCCATAGCCGGTAAAAGCGATTGCTGCCAGTACCTGACTGAACCGATTATCGTAGAGGTTCACCTTTGCAAAGGTATCACCAGAACCTTCTGCATCGACCCAAAAGCAATCATTGAGTGAAAGTCCTTTGCAGACGGTGATAATTCCCAGCGGACGATTCAAAGAAAGCCCCACCTTAGAGAGCAGAGCATCTACATACGCTCGGTTCTTCGGAATTGTGCGATGCCGCAGCCAGCGTTCTACACCATCTTCTGATACAGTCAGGTTCAAAGGTAAAAAGGAACGGTTTTCTTCGTAGACCTTTATAATATGGAGGTCAGTATCTGCACTGTCCATGTTTGCTTCAAAGGTAAGCAGTGGCAAATCAAAATGCCGGATGGTGTAGCGCACAGCGATTTCTCCTTTCATCCATGATCTTTTTCTTTATTATACGGCATTAGAATCCGAATGAAAAGCACTGTCGTCATTCTGCACAAAATTCAAGGATAAAATTTTATTCCCCAAAATCTGTAAAAATCGGGTTTTCGGAGCCATTTTGTCGTTACTCCCCGAATTTTGCTACAGATCTGCTACAAACTTGCTACAAACGACTGAAAAGGGGGCCTCCTACACGTTTCATTATCAATATGCAAAAGTGAATCCGTTTCACTTTTGCATATCAAAAAGCACGTAGGTACAAGAAAAAGCCGCTTACCTTTTCAGGTAAACGGCCTTACGTTTGGTGGAGCATTGTCCACAGCACTCGAACCTAAAACCTCTTCACGGGTGACTGTCTTGGCATCGTCCGTGAAGTTGAAATTGAGCACGACCCGGTCATCAAAGACGTAGACCGAGTTGACAAAGGTATCAATGATCTGTCGCTGGTGTTCCGTACTGCCTACGTCACCCTTGCGGAATTTCTCAAGCCAGAACCGAATCCATTCACGGGTCAGGACTGGCTTTTTCAGTTCTTCTTCCAGAATACTGGTATTCAGGGCTTCTTTCCGGGCTTCCAGCTCGTCCAACCGCTGCTTTGTGGTCGGGGTCAGGATACCCTGTTCAATGGCTTCCAGAAGGTTTGCCAGCCGCTTCTCCATATCCCGGAGCTGCTCTTTCAGAACGGGTAGCCGGGTGTTCTCCTGCTGCTGGGCTTCCATAATCAAATCTATCAGCCGTTCGATGATTTCATCGCTGAAAATCACCTTGATGGCGGTCTCCACCACGAACCGTTCCAGCGGTTCCTTGCGGATGGCTTTCAGGTCGCAGTGCGCCTTGCCGTGGCGTTTGGCTTTGCCGCACTTGTAGTAATAGTAGGTGTTTCCCATGTGGCTGGTGCCGCTCTCGCCGCCCATGAGCGTACCGCACTTGCCGCAGAACAGTTTAGTGGTCAGCAGATAGCTCACATCCTCTTTCGCAGGCCGACCGTGGGCGATCTTGTTCTGCTCAAAACGCTGCTGTACCCGGTTGAACAAGTCCTCGTCCACGATGGCGGGAATGCCGCCCGGTGTCACGATGTCCTTATATCGGTATTCACCGATGTAACGGCGGTTCCGGAAAATTTGGAAGAAGCTGTTCTTCACGAACGGCTTCCCGGTGCGGGTGCGCAGCCCTCGCTCATTCAGGGAGGCTGCGATTTTCTCGGCAGGCTCGCCGTTGGCGTACCGGGTAAAGATCTCCTGCACAATGGGAGCCGTCTCCGGGTCGATATGGTACAGTCGGTCCTCCTTGCCAATGGTGAAGCCCAGCGGAACGATACCGCCGTTGTACTTGCACTGGAGGGCATTTTCGCGCTCACCGCGCGCTACTTTCAGGGCAAGTTCGGCGGAATAATATTCTGCCATGCCGATCAGCATACTCTCCACCATAATGCCTTCAGGTCCCTGCGAAATGGGTTCCATGGCAGACACCAGATGGACACCGTTCTTTTCCAGCTGGTACTTGTAGTTCACGGCATCGTAGCGGTTCCGGGCAAAGCGGTCCAGCTTCCAGACCAGAACCACATCGAAGATTTTCTTTCCGCTGTCCTTGATCATCCGCTGGAAGTCCGGGCGGTCATCCGTCTTGGCAGAGTAGGCACGGTCGATGTAGGTGCCGACCACGGTGATACCGTTCTTCTCGGCGTAGTCCTTGCAGTCGCGCAGCTGCCCTTCAATGGACGCTTCACGCTGGCTGTCGGATGAATAGCGGGCGTAGATTACAGCGGTCATGGTTGCACCTCTCTTTACACATCATTTTGGCGATACTTCGTATAACCTATATACCATATTTTACATCGGTTTGCAAGAAGATTTTAAATCGTTGTCACTGCTCAAAATTCTGAAAATAATGATTCTGAGCTTCAAATATAAAATAGAAAAGCGGTGGGGCTCACGGTGAGCACCACCACTTTAGAAGAAAGAAGTTTTTTGCTGCTTGTGCGCCTTAACAATTTGGAAACAATCACAGAAAATCGAATTTGAGCATATTAGGTAAGGGCAAGAACCGTCCCGTGGCCACAAATTTTCAATTCTTGAAAATTCTTGCCCCTTTGGGACAGCTTCTTGTTGGGGCGTGCCTGCCCCAAACCCTGCTGTAGACGGATACAAAAACCCAGAAAACAGCTCCTACAGCTCCTTTAGATGAGGTGTTTTTCAAGGCAATAATGATAGATGCCTTCCTCATCCACAGAACGGCAGCAATCTGTTGCCCTTGCCTTGACTTCATCGAGGGCGTTTCCCATGGCAACGCCTGTGCCGACTGCTTCCAGCATTTCAATGTCGTTTCGGCCGTCCCCAAAGGCGATTGCTTCTGCTTTTGAAAAGCCGTAATGCGCCAAAACAGCTCTTACAGCATTTCCCTTTCCGCAGGACAGCGGAATGATATCCACTGCCTTGTCCCACCATGCGGTTATCTGTGTGGCGTGGGTTCCCAACAGGATGCGTTCGTATTCAGAAGGGCTGCAGGAACACATGATCTGATAGATATCCTCCTCACAGAGCTTGTCGAAATGCTCGGAGATCATCAGCTTCTCGTTGCCGAAGGAAAAATACTGCTCCAAGTCCGGGTCTGTCCCATTTGTCACGATAAAGTGTTCGTTGCTGATGGCAGCCGCCCGGTGCATTTGCTTCAGATTATGCAAAATTCTGCGCTTGTCGTCAGCGTCCAGTGGGTTCTTCGAGATCACTGCATCCTTGCTACGGACATAAGAGCCGTTGAAGGTCAGCCAGAGATCAAAATCAACGCCTTCAAAATGTGGGACGGAGAGGTAGCCTCTGCCTGTCGCCATGCACAGTAAGATCCCTTTTGCCTGCAACTGCTGTAAGGTCTGTACGGTTTGGAATGACGGCACCTTACTGCCCAACTTGAGCAAAGTTCCGTCTACATCAAAAAAAGCGATTTTTATCATACGGTTACCTCCAGCGAAAAACTATTTTCCAGAACGCCGGGGAGCAGGGTATAAACCGATCCTCCGATTCGTTTTTCAAACAGATTTTTTAGCTCAAGCGTTTTCTTCCATCGGTCTATCGTTGCCGGATGGACACCGTACCGAAGCGTTACATCTACAAAACGTTTTTCCAAAAGACAAAATCCGGTGGGCAGCGCCAAGGCATCGCATAGCTGTACCAAACGGTCGTAATCATCATAGACAGCGGTTTGAATGAATTTTTCCATAAAACGGAAATCTTCTTTTGAAACGTCAAAGGTTCCGATAGAAGTGTGGATATCCTGGATCATAAAAGCATGAGAAATACAGATCTGTCCAGCCTTTTTCCATCCTCGTTCCATACAGAAACGGTATCCGTCGATCAAATGACGTTCAGAACTTACCCCTGCATAACGCCCGATATCATGCAGCAGCCCAAAGCAGTATGCCTGATCTGCATCCATATTGTTGCATTTGGCTGCTATATTTTTACAGGCAAGGGCTACAAAACGGGAATGTCCGATCCAATTTCCGGGATTCTGCTGCCCTGCCCAAGCCAGAGCGGCTTCTGCTGTATTGCAATTCAGCTCCAAGGGGACCGTCCTTTCTCTCATAGCAAAACGCATCCGAAGATCAAAGGTTTTCAAATATGATATGCACTTACGGATCGTGCACTTCTGCTACTATCATTATAACGCCTACAGCCTAAAAATAATATCTTGATGCTGTCAGATGGTGTTGTTATTCTGCCGTTTGTATCGGTACTGACGTGGCGTGCAGCCGACAACCTCCCGAAAAACTTTTCCGAAATAGCTTGAATTTCCCATACCGCAAGCAGTCCCGACCTCTGTAATAGAAGCCTTGTTTTCCGCCAACATCTGGCAGGCGATCTGAATGCGGTATGCGGTCAGGTAAGCAATCGGGGTCGTATGAAGGTGTTCACGAAAAATGCGATAGCACTCTCGTTCACTTGTGTAGGCTGCTGCTGCCAACTCCTTGACTGAGAGGTTTTCCGGGTAGTGCTCATGGATATAAATCAACATCAGCTTTATTTTATCGTTGCCTCCGGCAGAGTTCCGATTGGAAGAGCTTACAGAATGCGATTGCTCCACAAGCATTAACCATAGCTCGGTCAGGATCTCTCGCAGTTTCAACTCATACCCGAATGTATCACAAGACAAACAAAAAGATTCTTTGAGTCGTTTCAGGATTTCTCGCCCTGCCGCATGATCCGGTAAAAGAGGAAGGATCTCAAGTTGTGGGTCGGATGTAATGGGCAGAATGTATTTTTGCTCGATTCGGCTTCCTCGTTCCCCTGCCAGCAGAGAAACATCGAAAATATGAAGAAGCTGCACGTTCTCTTCCGTCTGAGAAATCGCCCTTGTGGTGTGAAGTACGTTGGAATTGACAAAACCACCGCTTCCCGCCGGGAATACAAGTTTTCCACCTGGTGTGGTGTATTCAACGCAGCCGCTTTCCATGTAGAAAAGCTCTACCGCCTGATGCCAGTGCCATGGCACAGTGCTGCCGATGTAGCGATCCAACGTGGCTCTTGAGGCAGTATATGGAAAGTCCTTTGCAAGCTCCGGGATGCGCTCTTCTCTGCTGCCTGTATGGAATTCTATACAATGTACGTCTTTCATGTGGTGCACCACTTCATTCCAGTTTATTAAGCCGAGTATACCATACCCGCCAATGAAAGAACATCCCTGATATGACGACCAAGTTCGCACAAAGCGAACTTGATTCCGCAAAGCAAAAGGCAGGATACCACCGTCATGGTGATACCCTGCCTTTGCTCGTTTACTGTTCCGAGTAGTCCTTTCGCAGAACCTTCTGTAAGCAAAAAACGTACCCGAACCCTTTCTCATAGAGAATTGGGTTCGAGTACGAACTGAATGGTGGAGAATTAGGGACTCGAACCCCAGACCCCCTGCGTGTGATGCAGGTGCTCTAACCAGCTGAGCTAATCCTCCATATTTTGTTTTGCGCTCCGAATTGGAACGTGATTATTATAGCACGGTCCCGGGCAAATTGCAAGCCCTATTTTCAAAAAATTTCAATTTTTTTCGCGCGGCATTCCGGTTGCGCTCCGGGGCAAAATCGTGTATACTGAGGGCGGAAACGTTCCGCAGGAAAAGAGGTTTTTAAAATGTTGACACTGCGTGGAATTATCACCCTGCTGGTGCTGGCCGTCCTGTTTGCACTGGCCGTTGTGTGGATCTCCAAGAACGGCGGTTGGAAGGGTGAGGGCTGCGGCGGCAACTGTGCGTCCTGCCACAGCCGCTGCGAAAACCCGGAGCACAAAAAGCCGTAACGCTTAAAGCACCCCCCGTCTGCTCTGATATATGCCCCCATTCCGGACAACCGGAATGGGGGCATTTTCATGAAATAGAGATGCGAGCGCAAAAAGAAATGCATTGAATTACATCGACAAGCAACCGGTCGAAAGAGAAATAACATTCCCACAAAGGCGATGCAGGTGATGACGCAGAAGGCCAGCACATACGCCGAATGATTCCATTCTCCGAATACACAAAAGCCGCTGGCTTCCTGTTACAGAAACCATCGGGAGTTGATGCTTTCTTGGTGCTTTTTCAGGCGCTCACGCAGAACCCTGCGTGGATTTCAGGACATCCGCCTGGGCGCTCAGCCCAGGTCCTCGCCGTTGCTCTCAATGACCTTTTTGTACCACCAGAAGCTGTCCTTGCGGTAACGTTTGAAGGTACCGGTGCCGTCATCGTGGGCGTCCACATAGACAAAGCCATAGCGCTTGCGCAGCTCACCGCTGCCGGCGCTGACCAGGTCGATGCAGGACCACATAGTGTAGCCCATCAGGTCAACGCCTTCCTCCACGGCTTCCTTCATGGCAGCAATGTGGCGTTTCATGTAGTCCACACGATACGGGTCGTGGATGGTGCCGTCTGCTTCCAGCGTGTCCTGTGCGCCCAGACCGTTTTCAATCACAAGCAGCGGCAGCTGATAGCGGTCGTACAGTTCATGCAGGGCACGCTTGAAGCCCACCGGGTCGATCTGCCAGCCCCATTCGCTGGCATCCAGATAGGGGTTTTTGATGCTGCCTGTCATGTTGCCCTTTACGGTCGCATCCACTTCATGGGTCGTGATGCAGCTGGAATTGTAGTAAGAGAACGCCATGTAGTCCACCTTACCGGCCGCAAGGTCTGCTTTATCTTCCTCGGAGACATTCATCACGACGCCTTCCTTGTCGAAGATCGACTTTGCATAGCTGGGGTAGTAACCGCGCACAAAGACATCCGAGAACAGATAGAATCCCGCCTGCGCCTCCTGCTGCAGCTTCAGGAAGTCGTTGGGATCGCAGGTATACGGATAGGCAAAGAATCCTGCACACATGCAGCCGACTTTGTTGTCCGGGTCGATCTGATGAGCCAGCTGCACCACCTTTGCCGAGGCCACCAGCTGATTGTGGACGCCGCCGCTCAGCAGGAAGCCGGCGATCGGTGCAGGGATGCACATGACCTGCAGAGACACGCAGGGGATGCCAATGATTCCGGCATTGACCAGCAGATAATAGCAGTCTTCGCTGTACATCTTGTTATCCATGCAAAATTCATACAGATGCTCTGCCGTAAAATCAAATGCGCTCAAAATCGCCATGCAGAGCTGATCCAGTGTAGCCACTTTGCACAGTTGTCGCCACAAGTCGATACATTGAACACTTTCTCTGGCTCAAGCTTTACCCAAATCAGGGTCTTTACACCACCAGACAAAGCAGTCGGTGGAATCTTGCCCAAGACCGGGCTGCCGATGATTGCACATTTCATTTCCAAGTGCAACGGAGGTTTACAGAAACAGCATCTCATCCAGCCCAAGGCCTACTTGAAATTCTGATTTTCTGAAAATCGAAAAAACAGACTCTTCCAATGACTTCGTAAAGTCGGAAGGGTCTGTTTTTGCTGACTAAGTTTTCAACGTTTTGCTCGTTTGACACTGGTTTTCCACATCTTTGCACCGTGAATGCAAGAAAAAGGGGCTGCTGCACGGTATTTATGCAGCAGTCCCTTCGGCTTACTTCATGGGGACAGAGAATATCCGGGGCAGCGCTTCAGAAACGCTGTCATTAGTGCAGTTCGGGCCAGTAGTCCTTATTGGCAACGATCAGGTCATCCAGAATCTCCTTGGCCACCTTGGCGCTGGGCACGGTCTTGCTCAGGGTCAATGCCTGCCACATCTTCTGGTAGCTGTGCTCGCAGTAGGCCTCGACCACCAGCTTTTCCACGGCGACCTGCTGGTTCATCATGCCCAGCTGGAAGGTCGGGATCTCACCCTGACACAGAGGCTCCGGACCATCGTTGCCCACCAGACAGGGCACCTCCACCATGGCGTGGGGATCAAAGTTGCTGATGGCACCCTTGTTCTCCACGATGCAGAGCATCCGCTCGTGGGTGTTGTAGGCAATGGCACGGGCCAGGTCTACGATGAAGCTGGCGTGGTTGTCGATGCTGAACTCATCGCCGTGGAACTCGCCGGAGGCGGTGATGGCACGGGCAGCACCAAACACGTTCTTTTCGCGGCCGTTAATGACCTCGTTGGCACGGGTGTAGTTGGGATCGCTGTGCTCCACCACATAGTCCGGGAACAGATAGTACTTCAGGTAGGTGTTGGGCAGGCAATCCGGGGTAACAGCCTGCAGATCGGCTGCCTTGCGGTGGGTCTCCTGCCAGCTGGCATCCATGTGCTGGGTCTCGATGGCCTTCTGGGTCAGATAGCCGTTTTTGCTGACATAGTCAATGAGCTGGGGGGTGTAGTCGGTGCCGTCCTTGTCCTTCACGCTGGTCCACCAGCCAAAGTGGTTCAGGCCGTAGTACTTCACGTCCAGGTCCTTGGGGGTCTTGCCCACGATGTAGCTCATGCGGCGCAGAGTGCCCACCGGCATATCGCAGATGTTGATGATCTTGGAGTTGGGCCGCAGCACACGGCAGGCCTCTGCCACGATGGAGGCAGGGTTGGAGTAGTTGAGCATCCAGCAGTTGGGGCTGTACTTTTCCATGTAGTCGATCAGCTGCATGATGTCGGGAATGCTGCGCATGCCATAGGCCATGCCGCCGGGGCCGCAGGTCTCCTGACCCACTACGCCGTGGCGCAGGGGGATCTTTTCGTCCTGCTCACGCATGGGATAGCCGCCGCTGCGGATGTGTGCCATGCAGAAATCCACATCGGTAAAGGCCTCTTCGGGATCGGTGGTATAGCTGAAGGCCACATCCGGAGCAACTTTCTTCATGGCCAGCGCCACAGCATCGGCAATGACCTTCTGACGCTCGGGGTTATTGTCGTACAGCTTCAAGCTGCGGATCGGGAACCGATCCAGACTGTGCATCAGCATCATAACGATACCCGGCGTATAGGTACTGCCGCCGCCGGCGATCACAATAGAAAACTTTTTCATGGAATATTACCCTCCCTCTTACTGGATGTTTTCTATAAATCGATTCAGGGAATACAATTGGTTAATCTTCGCCGCTCAGACCCAGCTCAGCGTCCACAGCCTTGCGAACAGAAGCGACTTTCAGGCCATACACCACCTGGACATTTTTGCCCTTGTGGATCACGGCAGAAGCACCGGTCTGGTTTTTCAGCACATCGTCCTGGACCTTGTTGGGGTCTGCCAGCTCGGTACGCAGACGGGTGTAGCAGTTGGTGACCTTCAGGATGTTGTCCTTGCCGCCCAGTGCCTCCACGATGGCAGCAGCGTCCACGGTGTTGTCTGCAGCAGGGGCAGCAGCGGTGTCGTTCTCAGCAGCCGCCTTGGCCTTGTACTCGGCCTTGGAGTGGAGCTTCATCTCCATGCCCTCTGCCTCACGGCCCAGGGTGTGGAGGTTCAGCTTCACGATGAGCACCCGGAAGATCACATAGTACAGAACGAAGTACAGCACGCCCACAGCGATGTAGATGGGCCAACGGGTCTTGCCAATGCCCAGGGGCAGGTTGTACAGCAGGAAGTCGATGAAGCCGTTGGGGCCGATGGCACGGCAGCCCAGCAGGTTCAGGACCACAAAGCTGGAGCCAGCCAGAACGGCATGGACCACAAACAGGATAGGAGCCACGAACAGGAAGCTGAACTCGATGGGCTCGGTAACGCCGGCAATAAAGGAAGTGACGGCGGCGGCGATCAGAATGGGTTTGATCTTCTCACGGCTCTCGGGGCGAGCGGTCTGGTACATGGCCAGGCAGGCACCGATCAGACCGAACATCTTGGAGATGCCGCGGGCGTCCCAGATGACGGACTGGCTCAGCACGGCAACGGAAGGATCAGCGATCTCAGCGTAGTAGATGTTCCGGGCACCCTCCAGCACCTGGCCGCCCACGGTGGCAGTGCCGCCCAGAGAAGTGTACAGGAACGGCATATAGACCAAATGGTGCAGACCGGTGGGGATCAGCAGACGCTCCAGCATACCGTAAACGAACAGACCAAAGTTGCCTGCGCTCTGGATAAAGCCGCCCAGGGCGTTGATGCCAGCCTGTGCAAAGGGCCACACAAAGGTGAGCAGCACAGCCAGAAGCACCATGACGGGGATCAGCACGATGAACACAAAACGGGTGCCGCCGTAGATCTGGAAGGCGTTGTTGAACTCGGTCTCACAGAAGCGGTTGTGCACCCATGCGATCACGATGCCCAGCAGCAGGCCCAGGAACACGCCCATGTCCAGCACCTGGACACCCAGGACCATGGCCTGGCCGGTGCCGGAAAGACTGCCTTCTACCAGCATGCCCCGCAGACCCATAAATTTGTTCATAGCGTTGATGAATACGAAGAACGAAAGCAGGGCGACCAACCCGGCCTCCGTCTTTTTCTTATCTGCAAGGCCAATACTCAGACCAACGCAGAAAATAATGCCAAGATTGCTCAGGATCGCACTCAACGAACCCGAAAGGATCGTGCCAAACCCGATGGTGACGGGATTATTCAAAAATGGCAGGATCGCCTGCAGCCGGACGTTGGTGAATAGGTTGCCCACTGCGATGAGAATACCGACAATAGGCAGAAGCAGAATGGGAACGAACATTGCTTTGGAGAACCGCTGCATGGCGTTCATCATTTTCTCCTTCATTGGTTTGCCTCCTTTTCATTTACAATTCCAAAAACCATTCTCCTGGGATGCGTCCATCCCCTGTGACCCGGCCGGGTCTGTGATGCTACTATCCCACAAACCAACGCAAGTGTAAACAATTTTTGAACAAATGAAAACGCGTTACCCAAAACAGTAACGCGTTTCTATTACTTTTGTTTAAGAACCCATGATTTTTTTGTGCGGAATGCACAGGCATTCTTACTTGATGCCGTTTTCCATGCACAGGCGGCGGTACTCGTAGGCGATCAGCTCGATCAGCATCATCACCTGCGGAAAAAAGGTGTTGGGCATGGTGTTCTGGTCGTCCAGCTTCCACTGGTTTTCCACCCGGAACCACAGGTCGGCGTACCGGCCCACGCTGTTCTCCTGCTCCCCGGTAATGGCCACGGTAAACACGCCGTTTTCCTGCGCGGTCTTGATCTTATCGCGCACCATCGAGGTCTCGCCGGATTTGGAGATGCAGAAAAACATCCCCATCCGCTCCAGCGTATTCTCAAAAATGCCCACGGAATCGCCGCCGGTGGCACTGAAGCACAGGATGCCCATGTTCACCAGCTTCTGGGTCAGGTAGGCGGCCACCGTGCCGGAAAACCCGGTACCATAGACAAAGGTCATTTTATCCCGCTGCTCCAGCAGCTTTTCCGCACAGATCTTCAGCTGGGTGTAGGTATTGTAATTCAGCAGAGACTGGGTGCTGGAGCCGTTGAGGAAATCTTCCTCCTCCTGCATGGTCTGATGCGGTGTCTCGGTAAAGGAGCGCAGCTTGTAGCACATATCCACAAAGCCACTGTAATTCATCTTGCGCGCCAGCCGCATAATGGTGGAGGTGGAGGTATAGTTCGCCCGCGCCACCCCGCGCACACCCTCGGTCTGTACCGTGTCCAGATGGTCCAGGATATATTCCAGCACGGTGCGCTCCGTGTCGGTCAGATTTTTTCCCTGCGTGATTTTTTCGATGTTCAAAAAAGCACCCCCTGTGCCGGTTTATCCTGCATCGTTCGTCCGCTCTTTTTCTGCGGTCTTAATGGTATCGTACCGCTTATTCATGTAAACGTCAAGAACAGATTTCCGGACGATAGGATCGTTGCCAACAAGGCTTACTGGCCGGAGTTGCACTGATACCAGAATCTACGGAAGGCAAAGGGCATTACACAAAGCATGTCTCGGAAAGCCACTTGTCTGGACAATGCGGTTGCCGAGAACTTCTTTGGACTGCTCAAGACGGAACTGTTCTATTTAGAAAAATTTGATTCCCTTGACCAGCTGGAAAAGGCCATTGTTGAGTACATTGACTATTACAACAATCGCCGAATCAAATTAAAACTAAACGGCCTGAGCCCTGTGCAGTACAGGATTCAGACCGTTGGGACCGCTTAATTTGATTTTTGTCTAACTTTTGGGGTTCATTTCAAAATTGACAGTGAGCCTTATTTTATGCTTGATTTTTAACGATAATCCGCTACAAAAATCTTATGCTCTCGGTTTTTTAATAGCAGCCTGGGCGGGTGCCAAAATTACAGAGCGTGCGAATTGCTGACAGAACAAAAGGGGGAAACTCAACGGATCACAAAGGCAAGTTCCTTATCCAGCAGATAGGGCCGCAGGTAAGCCACAGTGCCGCACATGGGCAGAACATCCTCCGAGAGCTGAATGCCCAACTGCTGGATGATGTACTGCCTGCGCGCCTGCATCCGCTGCCACATCTCCGGGTATTGCTGGCAGATCTGCTCCTTCAGAGCTTCGTCGGCCAGCACTACCGTGCTTTCGGCACAGCTGCCGCCGTAGCCCGGCACCGAGGGAATAATGTCGATCTGCAGCATCATGCCACTGCGAAGCACCTCAGTGGAGTGCTCATAGATCGGGGAGCAGAGCCACTCTTCCTCGGCCACCAGATGTCCCGGGCAGAGCGACCACCCATAGACTGCACGGGGCAGGATCTCTTCTATTTTATCAAACATTTCGCCGCCGGTCATGCCCACATGGATTTCTTCCAGCCAGCGAGTGTAGGCGGCAAAGTATGGCGCGGCCACCTTTTCCACATAGTCCTGCGCGCCCTGCGGCAGCTCCGAAGCGTCACGCACGGCATAGGCCGCACGGCTGGAAGAGCCGCCCGGATAGCCGACTGTCAGTGAAATGGTGTCACCTACTTTGACCGTGTTCTGAGTGGGGAACATATTGCCCTTGATAAAGCGCGGGCCGCTGGCGGCAATGGTAACGATGCTGTTGTGCTGGCCCTGACGGTTGAGCTGTGCGCCCAGCGCCGTTTCGGCTACGCCGGGGGCCAACAGATCCATGGCATCCAGCACACCGTCCGAAGCCAGTGCGGCACCATACTCGTAGTGCGCGATCTCGTTGGCATTGTTGGTGGTGCGTGCACCGCCTTCGCCCAGGAACAGGTCACCGGCGTTGAACAGGTTTTCATCACCGCCGGTGACCGCGCGAATGGCGTCCAGAATAAAGGCCGGGATATCAAACAGCTTTTCGTTATTTTCCACCGGGCTGGTAAAGTGTTTCCAGCCCGTAATGCCAATGCGTCGGCCCGGGGCGATGCCGGCTTCCTCCAGCAGGGCGCGCAGCGTCTTATCCGCACGGTTGGGCTGGTTCGGCAGCGAGAAGAGTGAAACATGCACGGCCTGCCCCGGGATACGGGCTTTGGACGCCTTGTTCAGGTTCTCATTGCCCAGCACAAAGTGAGCAGTGCCATTGGCATCCAGCACCAGAAGAGCCTCTTCAAAACGGGTAAAATAACCCATCAGGTACTGGAAATTGCCGCAGTGCTCGGCGTCGCCGTATACCACCAGCTGCTCAAGGCCGCGATTCTTCATGCCCTGCAGCACCTTGTCAAGGCGCTCCTGAATGGTGGCATCGGTCAGCATTACCGGCTCTCCGGTGCAGTCCTTGGGCGGCTGCGGCACCTTAGCCAGGCGGATATCATACTGTTTCATCTCTTGCACCTCTCGCTTTTTATTTCCTGTGTTTGGCATACAGCCCGGCCTTTGGGAAGCCTTTTTCTGTTACTCGCCTGCCTCTTCGGTCTTCTGATATTCCTCGATCAGATTCTTAAACCAATAATAGCTCTTTTTGGTGGTCCGCTTGTTGTCATGGTCAAAGTCCACGCGCACAAAGCCGTAGCGCTTTTCGTAGCCATTGACCCAGCTATAAAGATCCATGGTGGACCATGCATAGTAGCCCAGCACATTGCAGCCCTCTTTTTTGGCCTTAAGCATATAGTCGATGTAGCCCTGCATCATTTCAATGCGGTCATCGTCCTGCACATAGCCGTTCTCGTCCGGCGTCTCGTAGCAGCCATGGCCATTCTCGGTAATGTACACCGGGATATCGCCATAGCGCTCCCGGATCTCCATCAGGGTGTTGTACATGCACTTGGGGTAGATCTCACGGCCCCAGAGATTGCGCTTGGTGTCGGGGGCAATGGCCGTTTCGTACCAGCCCTTGATGCGCATACCCTCCTTGGCTTTGGAGCCTGCACCACGGTTGTTGTGGAATACCTCCGTCTCGCCCTGCGACCAGTCGGTCAGGTACATACGGTTGTAGACGTTCATTCCAATAAAATCCACCTTGCCCTTGGCAAAAGTCAGCGCATCGTCCAGCTTGATGTAGTCGTTCTCAATGCCGTTTTCCCGCAGCAGGGGGATCAGCTCACCGGGCAGTTCACCTTTGATAGAGGTATCCAGGATCAGACGGTTGTAGAACAGGTCGCCCAGCAGGCGGACTTTTTCCGGCTCTTTTGTGCCCGGTGCGATCTCCACATTGCTGCTGTCATGCACAATGCCGATCTGACCTTTCAAGCCCATGGCGTGGTACAGGGCCACCACCTTGGCACTGGCCAGCACCTCGTAGTACATCTGCTTGAAATAGCGGTCAAAGTCGAGCTTGTGGTTCGGAGGGTAGTTGCCCACCATGTTCGTGCAGTAGGCATAATACTTCGGCTCGTTGATGGTGCTCCACAGCTTGACCCGGTCGCCAAAGGCCTCAAAGCAGACCTTGGCATAGGCTTCAAAATCATCCACGATGGAGCGTTTTTCCCAACCGCCTTCTTCTGCAATGGCGTTGGGCAAGTCATAGTGAAACAGCGTAACATTGGGTTCAATGCCCTTTTCCAGGCAGTAGTTGATCACATTGTTGTAAAATTCAATGCCCTTGGGGTTCACTTCGCCCCGGCCATTGGGCAGGATGCGTGCCCATGCAATGGAGAAGCGGTAGGTATTCTGCCCGCCGGCGGCCATCAGGTCGATATCCTCTTTATAGCGATGATAAAAATCACAGGAGACATCACCGGTAGCGCCGTTCAGGTTCAGCGGATTCCCGTGGGAGAACACGTCCCACTCGCCCAGACCCTTGCCATCCTCATCCCAAGCGCCTTCGCACTGATACGCGGCAGTTGCACTGCCCCAGAGAAACTTCTGCTTTGCCATATTGTAGAATTCCTTTCCTTTAAGAAGTCCGAGCACACATTGATGCCCGCCGCCGCAGCGGCGACAGGCATCAATATGCTTGGCTTTTTGCACTTTGAGATTTGAAACCAGCTTTTAAAGTTTCAAACAGAGATCAGACATCCTCTTTGTACGACTTTTTCAGGATGACAGTGCATGCGATGAATGCCACCACCACAGCCACGATGCCGGAGACCAGGGCGACGACCATGTTGCCCATAGAACCATCCGGGGGCAGGAAGAACAGCAGCGACAGGAAGCCCGGGCAGCCGCCCAGCACATAGTTCTTGAGCGGGAAGATGCCGCCGATCAGACCGCCGGCCACAGCACCGATAGCCGTGCCGATCAGTACACGGGGACGCATGATCAGGGAGCCATAGAAAGCAGGCTCGGTAACGCCGCACAGTGCAGTGACGCCGAAGGAAGCGATCATGCCCTTGCGGCCCTTGTCCTTGAGGTGCATGGCAACAGCCAGTGCGCTGCCGCCGACTGCCAGATTGGAAATGTAGCCCATAGGGAGATAAACCAGATCATAACCCATGCTTGCGAGGCCCGCCGCACCAATGGGCATAATGGCCTTATCGATGCCCAGCATGACCAGATAGGGATAAATTGCAGAGCAGACCGGCATAGCAATGATGCTGGCACTGTTGAAGAACGCCTGAATGACACTGCCGACCACATCGCTGAGCTCAGTGCCGATCGGGCCAAGGACGATCAGGGTGATGGGAACGACGATCAGCATGGTGAGCAGCGGCTTTAAGAAGTAACGCACCATTTCGGGGATGATCTTCTTGAGCAGCTTGTCCACCCAGTACATCAGGATGATACCCATAACAATGGGCATCACGCTGGAAGTATACTCCACTGCAGGAATGGGGATGCCGAAGAAATCCAGACCTTCGACACCGCTGATCGAGCTGCTGACGAGGACAGCGCCCAGGAATGCGCCCATGATAGGCTCCATCTTGAGCTTGTTGGCCATGGTGTAGCCGATCCAGACCGGCAGCATGGAGAAGCCGGCGCTGAAGATAGCCAGGCAGACCTTTGCAGTGCCGCTGTCAACGCCCATGCCAAGGTAGTTGACCATCAGGTTTTTGATAGCAAGGATCAGGCCGCCTGTGATCAGGGCCGGGACGATCGGCATAAAGACAGCCGCGCTGAAATTGCCGAACTTGTTGACCCAATACATAAAGCCCTTCTTTTCGGGCTCTTCTTCTACGACCGTAGGACGGTCATCGGTAGGCCTCCAGCCGGAGACCTCCAGAAAATCGTTGAATGCATCGTTGACTTCCGGTCCAATGATGATCTGCACCTGGCCGGTCTTTGCTACCACGCCCACGACATTTTCAATGCCCTTGATCGCTTCCACATCCACCTTGGATTTGCTGGCGTAATGAATGCGCAGCCGCGTTGCGCAGCGTTCAACAAAGGTGATGTTGCTCAGTCCGCCGACCTTTTCCAGGACCTGCTGGGACATCTTTGTATATTTGCCCATGAGTAAGTGCCTCCCTTTCGTACAGCAAATGTTACAAAATGTTACATTTTACATTTTGTTCAATGAGCTGCCGTGAAGTATCTTCACCGCTCGGCCGCAGCGAAAACCCGCAGAATTCATGTGGTTTTGACCGCTCATCGTCTTTTCTACATTGTAGCACTTTCCCGGTCAAAGTCAATCCGTTTTTGTTATATTTTGTTCATAAATGTTATTATTTGTTACTTTGCACAAACAGAAAATTACTTTTTATGTCACATTCACGAATTTATCGCCCTATTTACGTAAAAAAGAATGAATTCCCCGTCAAAAATTAACATTTGTCTTGGGAAATTCATTCTTTTCATGTTATTTTATGTTACTTTCAGCTGTAAACACTCTCAGGCCAGCGCAAGCGGGATATTGTTCTGCCGGAACAATTCCTGCGTAGCCTCATCCAGACCCGTATCTGTCACCACTAGGTCCACATCCGTGATCGGCGCGATCTTATAGAAGAACGATTTGTTGAACTTGGTATGGTCCGCCATGCAGATCACCCGCTTGGCTTTTTCCACCAGCACCTTTTTGGTATGGCCGTCCTGCACATCCACCACCGAGATGCCGTCGTTCAGATCGATGCCCTCCAGTGAGAGGAACAGGGTGTCGATCTGAAAACACTGGATAAAGTCATCGGTCAGCGGCCCTAAAAAGCCCATGGAGTTTTCGCGGAACTCACCCGGGCACATGATGAGTTTGATGTTCCGCATGGTAGCGGCGGTGTTGGCCACCAGCAGCGAGTGGGTAAGCACACTGATATTGCGTTTGCCGCGCAGCAGCATGGCAAGCTCGTTGGGCGTAGTGCCAGTATCCAGAAAAATAGAGTCGCCCTCGTTGATATACTCCATGCATTTGGCTGCAATGCGCTTTTTCTCAGCGGCATTGATCTCGCTTTTAAAGCTGATGCTGCACTCAAACAGTGAACCGTTGTTCAGTACTGCCCCGCCGTGTTCCAGCGTGACCATGCCGTCCTCTGCCATAGCGTTCAGATCCCGCCGAATGGTCATAGAGGACACCTGGATACGCTCTGCCAGGTCCGTGATCACCACACTGCCATTGCGCTGCAGCTCGTCCAGAATATAGCGTTTCCGTTCAATCGCATTCATAGTTCTTCCTCACAGGGCCGCCCCACAGCCCTTTTTACCGTCGCTCTCATTTCTGCTCATTTTCTTCCGTTTCATCCAGCCGCAGTTCGTGCCCGCCGGTGCGAATCATATAGCGTTCACTGTCAATATACTGCTCGTTCATTAGCACCACCCGGTCTTTGCCGTCCAGATAGCAGGTGCGAGTGTACACGACCGGCTGTCTCTTTGCAAGGCCCAACGCAGCTGCCGCTTCTGCACCGGCATACCGCACTCGGATGATCGTTTCTTTTTCACGGATGACCCGCAGCTTTTTCCACTGCCGCAGCAGGCGGAACACCGACCCGCTCAACAGCTCTTTCGTCAGAAACTCTGCATCCTGTGGCGGGAAGTAATCCAGCTCATATACTGCAGGTTTGCCGTTCAGCGCACGCACCCGCCGGGCACAGCAATAGCGTTCCTCACCATGCTTCAGCTCGAACAGGCGGCATACCTCTGCACCGGGCACCATGCTCAGATCCGTGCACACCGTGGACGGCCTGTACCCATTAGCCACTGCGTTCTCCGTCCAGCCGCGGGGCTCCTCCAGATCATTGCGCATCACCACACCGGTCACAAAAGTGCCCTTGCCTGGGTGGCGCACCACCAGCCCCTCCTTGCACAGTTCCTCAACTGCTCGCCGCACCGTAATGCGGCTCACTTTATATTGTTCCACCAGTTCATTTTCTGTAGGAAGTTTGTCGCCCTCCCGGCGGCTGCCGGAAAGGATCTCCTGCCGCAGAATTTCCTCCAGCTGCAGATAAAGCGGGGTCGCGCTGTCCGGCACCAGCATAGTGTTGTTCCTCCAAAGGCAGATATTCTTATACTATATGAGCATAACACAATTGTGTGGTAAAATCCAGTCTTTCCGCGTCAAATTCTGCCTGCCGTCCAGTTGCAAATCATCTTATATTATATTATAATGTCTTATAGATTCTTTCCACCGTGATCCACTTGATACAGGAGGTACTTTGTATGTTCCATATCCTTGTTGCACGCTTTCTTTTGGAGGCCAACGAGAACATCCCCAAAAAGTGCGACCTGAACGATGTCAGCCTGCACTTTGGGCAGGACTGCGTCGCGCACCTGCAGCTGGGTGATGTATTTGACCGCCCGGATGTGACCCTTGTACCGGCGCTGGACGCCAATGCCGGTTCCAACGGCGTGATGAAGCGCACCGCTTTCGAGTACATTGAGTCCACCATTCTGCAGACCGTGCGGGAGCACCTTGCCGAACTGGATGCCATCTACCTGCACCTGCACGGAGCCAGCGAGGTGGAGGGCATCGGCTCCGGCGACCATCATATCTTAAAGGAAGTACGCCGCATCGTAGGCCCCTACCTGCCCATTGCGGTAGTGTGTGACCCCCACGGCAACCTGTGCAGGGAATATGTAGAGGGCACCACCATCATCCGCAGTTATCGTGAATCTCCTCACACCGATGTAGAGCAGACCATTCACTTTGTCTGCTCTCATTTGCTGGAACTGCTGGAGCACCGCCGCAGCATCACTCCCGTGTACCGCAAGCTGCCGCTGATTTTAGGCGGCGAGCAGAGCGTCTCCGCCGACGAACCGGTTCGCTCCATTAATCAGTATATGGACGAGATTGAAAAGGATAACCGCATCCTCAGTGCCAGCTGGCACGTGGGCTACATCCGGCACGATACCGATGTAGCTGGCTGCGGCGTAGTAGTTGTACCTTCTTCCAACGAATTTCGTACTTATGCAGAGCAAAAGGTCGATGAACTGGCAGCCTTTGTGTGGGAGCGCCGCCACGAGTTCCATTACACCGGCCTGACGCAGGAGCCGGACGAGGCTCTGCAGACCGTGCTGCACTGCTCTGGCAAGCCGGCTTTCCTCACCGACTCCGGCGACAACACCACCAGCGGTGCCATGGGTGCCAACACATGGGTGCTGCGGCAAGTGCTGGCCAAACCCGAAGCCCTGCGAGGCAAACGCTTGTTGTTTTCTGCCATTCAGGACCCCGCCGCCTATACCCTGCTGGCCGGTCATACCATTGGTGATACCCTGCCTCTGACCCTTGGCATGGGTCTGGACTCCCTGACCGAGCCGGTACAGCTCACTGTGACCCTGAAGCATCTGGGCCGTCAAGAGGGCACCGTCTTGTTTGCTGAACATGGCGATTTTGGCGGCTGTGCCACCGTGTCGGTAGAGGGCCTGCCCATTGACATCATCGTCACTGACACGAACCATCCCTTTGTGGAGCGGCATCAGACCCTTGCCGCCGGGGTGGACTGGATGGACTACGATGTGGTGATCGTCAAGACCGGCTACGCCTTTCCTGAACCGACCCAGCAGGGCGCGCTGTGCGTGATGTCCCTGACCGACGGCGCTACCCTGCAGGATATCCGCCGCCTGCCCTTCAAGCGCATCATGCGCCCCATGTTCCCAATTGACGATATCTAAATGCGTACTTTTTCCAACACCCAGCCTGCTGCATTTATAACGTGAACCATAAAACACCCCTCGGCTTCCCGCTGTAGAAACCGAGGGGTGTTTGTTATGCTTTATTGGCACTTTTTTATTTGTGCTCTTTCAAGCTCTCACGCAATCACTTGCGGGGGTTCTTGATCGTAGCTTGGGCGGGTGCCAAAATCACAGAGCGTTCGGAGTAACGGTGATACGTTATTTGTAATTTTTCAGTTGATTCCAAGTTCTTTCATCAACTCCGCACGGCTCTTTTCATCTTCAGAAGCCCTCTTTACATCGTCAATGCGATTCTGGTCAAGAAGCTTCTTCACCAACAGAGCCATTTTGTTTTCACCACGGCTTTCGCCTTTCACGATGCCTTTTTCGATGCCTCTGTTTTCCACTTTATCAAGCACATCACACATATTGCGTGGGCCTCCTTTCCAGCGTCAAAGCCACTGCGTGTCCAAAAGATAAGGTCTCAACATCTCAACCAGTTCGTAAACTTTCGTTCCGGGTGCTGACTCAGAGGGCTTCCGTCCTTCATTTTGCTTGTCCAATCGCTTTGCATTGGCAATCGCAATGTCCATGTAAGGTCGCAGCACTTCATACATATCCGGGCGGTTCTTCTCGTAACTCCCTGCACCAATGTTTTTCAGCCAATCGCTCAGCTTCGGCCAGTAACGAGATCTATCAATATCAGTATCCATATACATAAAATGCAGCAAATACCACAGTTCTACGCACTGGTTCGACCATACAGCATGGTAAATCGTCTCACCTTGTGCATTGTATTCTTCGCACAGCTGTGCTACCATGTCGATATTTTCTGCCGGAAAATCATCTGTGTCATAGACAATCCAGACGTGCTTAAATACAATGCCGTTATTCTGAACGTATTGACGAGCTTTCATCAACAGATTCACCGTATTGTCGCCAATGCCCTCTACCTTTAGCTGGATTCTATCACGGTACTTAGAATTGATAATCCGTTGAATTGCGCCAAAATACTGCGGCTCGGTTTCTGTACCTTCAGATGCAATCAAGTGGTATTCCGGCTGAATCATCCTTGCCTTATCACGGCGATTCTTCATCCAGCTTTTCCCAAGGTCACTCTTTTTCGGAGGTTTCAGACTCATGCCCAGTCCCTCCCTGTCAGCATATTGGAAAGGTAGGGATCTGCACCATATCGACCTTCCAGATACTGCTTGTCAAAGGCCGCTGTGCTCTTGACGCGAGTATTGTCCTCCTGCCGGAATTCGTAAAGCGAATAAATCTCGCTCTCATGATTGTCATTCATTGCGGCAAACCAAATTTCATCACGGCGGAAAACAGTGTTTTTCATCGTAGTCAGGTCGTGAGAACTGAATAACAGTTGTGCGCCCTTCTTGTTCAGTTCTTGGTTCTTGAACATCTGGATCACATATCGGAGCAGCTTCGGATGCAGCTTGGCATCCAGTTCGTCCACAACCACTGTGCGGCCTTCCTGCAATGCTACCATCAGAACCGGCAAGGCTGCGATCATTTTCTTGGTTCCATCCGACTCTGCTTCAAAGGGAAGCTCGTAGACCTTGCCGTTGATCGTTCTTTGCGTGAACAGGTGCTTGCTATCTTCATCATAGCGATAACCGGACAAATCAATACCTACATCATTCAGTGCATGAATCAGGCTTTCCTTAGTCGTCTCACTCTTGGACACCAGCACAATGTTTTCTGCTCTGGGGTTTGCGTAGCTCTGTGTAATACAGGATTCAAACCAATTCTGCACTTCTGCAATCACAGGGATATTGTAGTTGATTGCCAAAAAAGAAAGATACGGCATCTTCGGGTTGACGTCCAAGTTGATGCTTGCCTTATTGATACTTGCACCCAATTCGATCTTCTGACCGTCTCGCTCAAAAATCAGACCCGTCTTCTTGCCGCCAAGAGTGCGCCACAAGAGGGACTCAAAAACAATTTCTTCCTTGAGTGAAATGTAATACTGGTACTCCTTCTCGCCGACACGGAAGAACACCTGAAAAATCGTAGGTTCATTTGCAGAGCTTTCATCCAGCATAAAAGGAGCCACACTGCTGCCCTGCTGGAAGATCATAGGCTGTCGATTCTTCTCTAACGCATGAATCGGCTTTACGACAAGGTTAATCAGACAAAAGAATGCCTGAAGCAGATTTGTCTTACCGCCACCATTAGGGCCATAGACCGCGCTGACCGGAAGCAAATCTTCCGCTTTCTCCTGCCGAATCAAGGCATCCTGAAACTCCGGAATTGCCATTGCACGGAAATCAAATGTTGTTTCATCCTTATAAGACTTAAAATTCTGAAAAGAAAACTGGCAAAGCATTTTTTCAACTCCTTCCTGTTATTATTATAGCTCATTTTCGGTTTTTATTCTAGCATTTAAGAAAATTTCATTCTTATAATTAGTTTATAAGTATTTTTCTGATAGTAAAAGACCTCCGCTTTCGTTTATGATAGAAAGCGGAGGTCTTTTTACGGCTTACTGTGCTACCCGAATTATCCTGCTCTTCTTTGTATCTCCAAGCCTCTTCCAATGTAAATTATTGGAATTGCTCAAAAAATGCCGTAATCTCTGTACTGCTCAGTTTCTTTTTATTATACTCTGCATAAATTCGACGTTCCCAATCTGCGTAGCAACCTTTCTTGCCACAAGGAGATGTATAGGTCGGAATGAGTCCGCCGCTCTTTGTCCATCCGTTGTCATTGACAAGGTAATCAAGATACTTCCTGATGTTCTTCTCATTTACAACTTCTGCACCAGCTTTTTTAAAGTCATGCGCAGTCCAAAATATTATCACAAGCACAACAACGACAACCAATAGCATATTATCTCTCCTTACCTTTACTGCCAATCCGTGTAATTCTCATTGCCAATAAGGAACTCAAAAATCAGACTTGATTCATCTGCAATCTCATTATCAACTGTATTGAGATTTTCATATGCTTCAGAAAATTCATCTGTATTGTATGCGTAGTAAATATCAGCTTCCTGCTCAAATCCTCGGCTGTCGGTAAGTGTTGTAGTCTTTCCAGACTCAACATAGGTCAAGGAGTAATCACCCGACTCAGAAAAGCTCATTCCCTTGGCTGTAACGAGAACACAAGCATCGTCATTATAGCTGAAGAAACCGCCTTTATAACCGACCCACTCGCTAGAGCCATCACTAAAAGCATCGTTGAGTACGTCCAGAATGCTATTTCCTGTACTGTTAGACAGCTTCTGACTGATATAAAACGTATCGGTATATGCGTCCGGATATTCGCTCTGTGGTTTGATAAATCCTTTATATGTATCATTGAAAGCTTTATCAAACGAAGACGAGGTCACCAAAATGTTCCTGTACAAATTATATTCATACGGAATCCACTTCTCCACACCGCCTTCTGCATTTAGTTTATAATAGTAAGAATAGAGGTGTACGAAACCACTGAACACATCAACCATTTTGATGTATGTTCCATGACTGGTATCGCTAGGAATTGGATCTTCCCCCATACAGGTTTCATAAAGTGCCTCTCTCCATGCTCTTGTGAAGAGTTTGAGTTCTTCTTCATTGTCTGCAATACCAAAAAATTTAGATTGGTCGCCTTTACTTGCGCCGTCCGGATTTGCATAATTACGAAGGATCAAAGATTTATATTCATCAATCTTTTTTTGATCTTTCTCGTTTTGTGATGCAGCCGCTGCTTCCGATTTTGCTTTTTCTTGAGCCGCTTTGGATGCTGCTTCCTCCGCTGCACGAGATGCGCTCTCAGCGGCTTCCTGAGCTTCTAAGGCAGCTTGAGAGGCCGCCGCAGCCTCTGATTCTGCTTTTCTTTTCGCTAATACTTCTGGTGAAAGATTAGTTTCTCCAAGCTGAATACCCGCTATCATTACAATAGAAGATAATAGTATCAGTGCAATTTTCTTAAACTTAAATGCCGGAATCCTCTTCGTAACTGGCGGAAGAATTATCACGCCACCCAATATAATAAGGATAATGGCGGGCATCGTATACTCTCCAATGTACACTAGTCCACTTAATATATAGCATCCGCCAATAAACCACTGGAGTATTCTTTTAACCTTATTCAACATATTGCCGCCTCTTTTACATTTTGAGTGTTTTATATGTGCGCCAAATCAAAGTACAAACCACCTTTTTCGTTCATACCTATCGCTTACCATTGCCATCGGAAGTGCTATGCGCCAGCTTTCACTTATGAGGATGCCCCCGTAGAAAGTTTATGAAGGTAATTTCGCAGACGCTCACATATTCTTCAATACTTTATGACCAACTACGTGTATAGAAGTTCCACACTTTTGACAGTGGATATGCATTATATGTATTGCGATACATATTATTTACAGCATTTGGGTATTTCATCTCTGCACCAATCGCCTCATTTGCAAGATTGGAAAGTTCTTCCAAATCAGCATAAGAACAGTCCGGTGCCAAAAGGTAAGCAAAGTTTTCTTCTACATATACTCCAAGACTATTTGTGTAACCAAGTTTAATTAAAACCGGATTGAGATCATCGTATGTATGACCTGGCTGATAATAACCATTCGGAGCATTCACACGGACATTGTACGCTGTACCATCACTTGCTAAAATATACCCATCATATACACTATTAACGCCATTATTCTCTATGACATTCCCAAGGCGAATCGTCATAGCCCCAGTATTGTAGTAATCAGACTTGTACGCGTGCTGTGCTCCAAACCTACGCACCGCTTGGAAGTGCTTTCTTTCATTTAAAAATGTCTTATTCCCTCCAGCAACTCCTTGGAAGATAACATAGTCATATCCTCTTTGGATGTTATAATTCGACCCATCATACCCAAGTCGACGGTAAACATCGTTAATATAGTGCAACCACAAATCATCAAAACCAGCACAAACTGCACAGTGAGGCGGATTATCAGGATTTATCCTTGCAGCATAATCTTCTATTAAGGTCTTGGAAATCCCCTGCATAATTTCATACTCAGAGTAGTGATTATTGATTTCTGCAATTTGACTTTCTGTCAATGTGTCAGCGTCTGCAATCTCACGCACCTTTGCAGTTGTCAAATCAGAGTTTCCAAGCCAATCTGTTTGAGCTGAAGCAGGCAAAGCTATTACGCTAAACAGCATCACCGTTGCTGCCAGCATTGACGCAATTCTCTTTTTCATTTGACTTTTCCTTTCATCTTTTCTTTACGACCTTAAATCGCATGAAGCTTTTCATTGGTGTCAATTATCAAACAAGACAAATGAATCGCCTCGTATTACGATTTATCTTGTTAAAATTATACGATTTATATAATTACCTGTCAAGGCATCTACACTTAAAATCGTAAGTAGCACTACGATTTATCTACGGAGGGCAATGACATGGAACGCGAGAAGCCGAACTTTGACATTCTGGGAAGAATTGACCGGGAGCGGTTAGCTCGTGGATGGTCTGAATACACCCTTGCCGAAAACTCTGGCCTGACGCAATCGACCTTATCAACATGGCGCAGAAGAAATCTTCAGCCCAACGTAACCTCGATTGAAAAAATTTGTCATGGCCTTGGTATCACCCTCTCACAGTTTTTTGAAGAGGATGCTGCCATTCACCATTTGACAGAGGAACAGAAATCCCTTTTAACCACTTGGGACAGACTTTCTCCATCACAAAGAACTGCTATCTTGGATTTGATTCAAGCATTTTTACCCGAATAATGCACACGCTTACAAAAAAGAAGGATGCCGAGCAGCCATTGTGTCACTCGGCATCCTTCTTCATTAAGTAAAGGACTTCAAAACTTTTTTCAGTGCTTCACGCTGTTCCGGGGTCATCCGATCCAGCAAATTCAAGAATTCCTGTTGTTCCTCCCTTGTAAATTCGCTATGGGGTTCATCTTTTGCACATTTTTCGTTCTTCATAACAGCTTTTCCTTTTTAAGTTTTTTCCTCGTCAGCCAATCTAGCCCGAATCTGCCGCTTATACTTATAATAGGTATTCCGGGCAAGCCCTGTCAGCTTCATGCACTCCACATCGTCCAATGTACCACCAAAAGCCTTACAATGGATGCGGATTTTCTCTTTGGCCGCTTTAGACTTCTTGGTTTCAAATCCAGTGCCCTTTTTACGTCCAACTTGTTTTCCATTCAGCTTTGCTGTTACAAGACCCTCACGAGTACGCTGGTGCAAATCTGCCACTTCTTTTTCAGACTGCTCAAAAGCCAACTTGATTTGCTCTTTTGCCAATGCCATCAGATACTCGTTGATTCCCTTTAAGATAAAATCCACATTGGTTCCTGTCATAGCAATGCTGCCAGACAGGGCCTTTTTGTACGTTTCGGTATCAATGTGATGCTCTTTCAGGAATACCAGCTGGATACCTTTATTATAGAGATCCTCATACAGCGAAAATCCTTCTTCGGCATTTCTGGACATTCGAGAGACGGAATCGAACACCACAGTATCGCCCTCTTTCAGAATCCGATACAACTTGCTCCATTCTGGCCTTAAGATGGAAGTTCCCGTATAGGCTTCCTGTACAATGTGAGCTGTCGGGTATTCAGTCATGATATTACGAACCTGACGGTCAATGCTCTGCTTTGCAGTGGAAATTCTGCAATAACCATAAACGCTCATAATTATTTTCTCTCCATATCAAAAATGCCGAACGTCATTTTAGCGTCACCGATTTGCCTTAGCAAATCGGTTTCATCACGCTGTGATTGATACTTTTCTATACCCACGGCATTTTTAATACTTTTTCCTGCGAGCCTTAGTCATCCCTCATAAAGTTCAAAAGATTGTCTCCGTTGACGAACGGTTCGCGCCGTCCGTCACCTGCGATAACTTTTGAACTTTATAAGGAGCGACACGGCTCGCTCTTATCAACGGTTCAGATACTGATTCATAAACTCTCCCACCGTCACACAAGGCTTTTGATTTTTCTCTGCTCCTCCAAATGGGTCATAGTTCCAGTCCATCTCTTCGTCGATATACCGCCGTCCGTCATCGGGTAGCTCCAACGGCTCTGCAAGAATAATCGTTCCCCAGTGATTGACCATGATAAATGGTGCAATCTCACAGGGAATTCCTCGGCAGTCATCATCATGCCGCACATCGTAGACATACAGACTATCCGGGACGGTATCTCTTTTGATGCGGAAGTTAGTGAATAATGCAGGCTTTCCGCAGACAGTGATTTCTTCATAGTGTTCGGTCATCACATTGCAAGACATATAAATTTCTCCTTTATGCCACATTAAGTCGGGTAGCTTTATAGCAGTCTGCGCACATTCCCTCATGGGTATCTGCAAACTCTGCCGCCTGCATGATGGAGCCATCCTTCAGCTTGACCCTCTTGATAGGCTGGTTGCACCGGGCACAGATGCAGGGCACAGGCGGCTGTTCCTGCTTCGGGCTAGCGGATCTCGGTTTCGGCTGCTTTTGCGGTTCTGACTCCGGCTGCGGTGCAGCATCTTCCGGCAAATCTTCTCCGGCATAGACATACAGGCCAAGGCCAAACATCGCCAAATTTTTTACCAGACAGCGCATGATGGCCTTGTTTACATCAAACATGGAAGCGGCTTCTACGGTGCGTTCTTCCATGCCGACTTTCTCACGGCGGCGCGTCTGCTGGTTATATTCCCATTTCGGGGTGGTGTAGGTGTAAGGCACAGCTTTCATGGCCTTGTTTGCGCCATCCAGTACAGGCAGCCACATCTCATGCGAAACGCCCTCAATGGTAACGGATGTATAGACCATGAATCCGGTGATAGGATCATAGACATAGGGCAAACCGTTGAACTTTTTGACCTCATAGCTGGCAGAAGGATACAGCTTCTTCACCTCTGCCCAAGCATACGCCCAGCTCACATATTTCAGTTCAGTATTTCCAGACTTTTTGACTTCCACATGGTCTTTGAAGTCGATGCTAAATAATTTTACGAACGGATTTTCAGTAGCCATAATAAACCTCCCATAAAAAAGACGGCAGGAAATTACTTTCCTGCCGCCATATCCAAAACTTATGCCGCATGAATGATAGTAAATCTGCGACTACTCACATTTTTACTGTACCGATTAAAAATGTCCGGCTGTTCTTTCTTCAACCGCTGGGAATCCACACGCTTACTTTCAGAGGACACCCACGACACCTTATAGCCGGGAGCTGTACCGTAGGCGGCATCCTGCATTTCCAGCTTCACTTGCTGTTCAATCGCAGTCTTTTCCTGCTCCAGCTGTTCGATTTGGTCAGAAAGAGACTGTCGTTTGTCCAGCAGGTCACGAACTGCATTCAAATCAGCCGTTTTGCTTTTATCATCGTCAAAATACATCTGGTTGATTTGCTGTGTATCTCCCTCGCTTCCGGTAGGTGTAGGCGCAATCTCAGGCATCACATTGTACTTCCAAAAATGCTCTTCTTCGGCAATGAGATTATCCAAAACAGCCTTATCACTGATAATTTTATGAATTACCAGCTCTTTTCCGAAAATCAGAGCAGCAATATACCAGCAGTCGAAACCACTGACGGCCAGATAATGATTGACCTGCGCCATGTAGTGTGCAGGAATTTTACCATCTGCCCACTTATCCGCAGAGAACGGTGAAACCGTCTTGCATTCCAATCCTGCTTTCTGTCCAACGATCAGGCGGTCAAAATCCGCCAGAAGAAGCGAATGTTCCTCGTTCTGGTAGATAGCATTGGCTCTGCGAACTTTTAGCCCAGTGGCTTCGGTGAATCGCTGTGCCACATACTCTTCCAAGTCCCGGCCCTGCCGCATAGCTTCGCTGTCGATATTTTCAATGGTATCGCTGATTTTATCGTGATACACCTGAAATGCAGAGCGGTACGGATTCAGGCCCAAAATGGCCCCAGCATCCGTGCCAGTGATACCACACTTTCGATAGCGCAGCCACTCTTCTTTGGACAGATTTATTGTGGAAATCAATCGTTTCATGCAATATTCAACTCCTGCTTCATATTTTTATCGGTGATTTCAAAATCGTATTCCACCAAGTCCTTCATAATAGTGGAAAACTCGTCCACCAAAGTGCGGTCATCATCCAGCCACAGGGCATACAGGAAATCCAGAATGTTTCGCTGCACCCGGAGATGGTTCCAGAAACGCTCGTCCATCTGTTTTTCGATGTCCAGCGTGATTAAAGCACTGACAATGGTGCTTTTCATCGTGATCTCGTATGCCGTGGTGCAAGTAGGCTTTGGAAAATCGGCTTCGATGATGTTCAGGAACTCAGAAAATTCCCGGACAGCCCGGTTGCTCACATCGTTCATACGTCCTCCTTTATGCTGCTGCCAGCACCATCTTGTAAGCCTTGTCGATCATGGGGTTGCCCTCTGCGGTGCGCAGGAACAGATTTTCGTTGTAGTTGCGAGTTTTACGGATAGGGTCTGCATGGGTAGCAAAATCCGAAACAGCGTTCACGAACCGCCAGCCGTTCTTGCCAACCCATTCCAGATCAGGTGCATTGTAGTAGCGAGCCTTCAAGTCTTCCTGCAAGCGCAGGTTGTTCTTCCGCTGGCCATCGGTCAGATCTTCGGTGACAGGAAAGAACTCATTGATGAACTCCTGCACCTTGCGGTCAGACAGCTTGATGGTGGTCAGCTCATGGATACCTTTGCCCAGCTCCCCCATGTAGCTGTTGGCAAGCTGTAAGGTCTCACGGGCATCCTGCACCCGGAGCAGAACATTTTCGGTGTGGCGAGCAGTCCAGATGCGCTTTGCCGTGCCCAGAGCCAGATTCAGGGTGTTCTGGCAGACAACACGAACAGGGGTCATAGCGACCTTGACACCAGAACTGCCATCGTGACTGTTGAAGAACACAAGATATGGGGTCACTTCGTCTCCGGCGATGATGTATTTCTCCGGCAGCTTCGCCAGCATCCAGACTTTCTTGCCGCCCTGCAAGGAACCGGCAGTTTCATAAGTGACACCTTCACCCAGCAGATCATCGGTGAACTGGAATGCTTCTTCGTTCTGCACGATGCGATAACGGTCAGATACCACACCCAGAACAGCATCATCGGTGCTGCGGACGTTAGCCCGATAGCCGGGGATCATAGCACCCGTGCCGGAATAGATATTACGGCTCTCCACCTGCCAATCCAGACCGGCCAGTTCCAAGGCTTCACGGCTTGCAGGGGCATCCATGACAATACGGCCAAGGCCATGCCACGGGGTTTCACGGACAGAGAACATGGTTTCAACATTTGCAGACATAACTACTACCTCCTGAAATTTTAATGTGATTACTTGTTTTCGAGTTTATGGGCGATCCAAATAATGAGTATTACGGCAGTTTTCCCGATTGCCTTTGCGCCCTTCATTAGAATCTTTACCATAACATCAGCCATTGTTTTTCCTCCATTTTCAAGTAAAAAGTAAAGACCTGTGGACAGAATCAAACTGCTCACAGGTCTTTCTACAAAGATAATATATAACTGTAATTTTTTCAGATACGTTTCGTCTTGTGTCGGGTGTGTCAAATGTGTCAGGTTTTTATGAAACTCTCTATATATTTCTTTATTTTTATCCCTTCTACTCTATTTTCTCTCTTAGATAAATCGATAGGGATAATAGATAATATATAATAAAGGTTTCTCGAAAATTCTGACACATCCGGCACAACTGACACAGTACTTTACGGTCAAGCTTTCGTGCGGATACCCACGGCTACCGTGAGGTCATGCCACTCATTTTTACGAATTCCCTGATTCCGGGAAGCCTTAAAAGCCTTTGCTTCTTCAAATGAAATCGTAAAACGAGCCATCTCCATAAAGCCATCCAACGTACAAGTGGCACTATTTCCACTCTGCACATCTGTCAGTTGGAAATCAAGTACCCAGCGGTATTCCTCATTCGTCAGCGGCGTGATCTGCGCCGCACAGCTATTGATAAGCTCCCGGTTAACATCATTTCTAGATGCCTTCTGCCACTCATCCAACTTCTGCGCAATTAAATTCATATCAAGGGTTCCACTGCGCTCATCCTCCTGTTCCACATTCTCATATTGAGATTGCAATTCTGCAATCTGCGCATCCAATCCCTTTCGCCGTTCTGCCAATTCCTGTTTTGTGATGATTCCGTCTGCACACAGGTCTATATACTTATCCAGACGCTTCCTCTGTCTGGCGATGCTGTTTTCCAGCATCGCCTTTCTGGAAATGCGGACAGTCTTTTCTTCTACCATGCAGCGGTTCAAAATTTTATAGACCTCCTTGACCGTTTTGCCCTTGTCAAAGGTAAGATGTTCAAACACCTTTGCTGCCATCAAGTCCAGCTTCCACTCACAAATTGCCTTGATTCGGCAACTAATTCCCAAATCCAAGCCATGCTCCTGCAAGTAACTGATGCTTGGCCTACGGGTACGGCGGTAACACTGAAATCCATGAATTACAGCACCATCCCGGTTCACACGCCACTTGAACTGAATAAATCCTGCACCGCAGCTGCAACGCAATTTTGCCGTCCAGACCGATTTGGGTGTGTTCCTCATATATTTATGCTTTTTACCGTTCTCATCGATGACCTGTGCAGAGCGGGACAGCAGAATCCGCTGGCATCTATCCCACATTTCTTCCGATACCAACGGTTCAAAATCCCCTTTCGCATAGACGCAACTGCTTTCATCCAGATTTTTCACACGTTTCTGCGTCAAATATCCATCACTGTGGGATTTGTTATAGCAGATGCCGCCTTTATAGGTCGCATTGTGTAAAACACGGTTCACTTTGGAAGCATCCCATGATACATGACCGCCTGCATCCAGACATCCCAGCCGATACAATTCATTTACGATTTGAGTAAGCCCTTTTTCGCCATCCGAATACATCTGGAAAATCAACCTTATCTGCGATACCATGACGAGGAATGGAGCAAACCGGTCCACGATGACCAGATGCTGTTTGAAATGTTGATTTTGGAGAATTTTCAGGCAGGCCTCACCTGGGAATGTGTCTTAAATAAACGAGAAGCATTTCGCCGTGCTTTTGACGGGTTTGATTTACGGAAGGTGGCATCTTATAGCGAAGAAAAATTGACGGCTCTGCAAGCTGACTCTGGAATCATTCGTAACCGGCTGAAAATACGAGCTGCAGTGGTCAACGCACAAGTGTTTCAAAAGATACAGCAAGAGTGGGGCAGTTTTGACCGATACTTATGGCATTGGACAGATGAAAAGAGCATCCAAGAAGTAGACAAGGTCAGCTCACCATTATCGGATGCTATCTCAAAAGACTTGAAAAAGCGAGGCATGAAGTTTGTGGGGACCGTAATCATCTATGCCTATTTGCAGGCGGTGGGAGTTATCAACTCTCATGAATCAGGTTGCTTCCTGAATCCTTTGCAGCAGTAGAAAATGCAGAAAATAAAACGCCGGGAAGTTGACTCAAATCGTCAATGCCTCCCGGCTATTATCTTGCAGATTAGTATAGTTAGAATCATGGTATATATTTCATTCCCCATTGGGAAATGGCGTAAAAGACCGGCAGCAGATCCCGTCCTTTCTCGGTGAGGGAGTATTCCACTCGTAGGGGCATTTCATTATATTGGATGCGCTGGATCAATTCATCCGCTTCCAGCTCCTTCAGGGCGTTGGTCAGAGCTGTATTGGTGATGGGCTTGAGAACTCTTTTCAGTTCCCCAAACCGCATGGGACACTTGATGCATAGTTCATAGAGAATTTGGAGTTTCCATTTGCCCTGCAGCATTTGAACCACCGGCGTGACCGGGCAGTTTCCATCATCGGTTAGAATGACACTGCCAACCTTTTCTTTGAATTCCTCATAAGTCATGATTGGATCTTTCCTCGTCTTTTGCAGTATATTTTTTGATACCAGGTACAAACAATTTGCGTACTTGAACAAAAATTGCTAGCAGGTATAATAAATATATCACTAGTTAGCCGTGCAGTCAACGACTGAAATTTCTTAGAAAGGTCTGAATGACATGAAAGAACTGAACATTATGGAGGCTACTGTTCTGACCTCCCCCAATCCGCTGACACTGATCTGCTCTAAAAAGGAGGACGGTTCTACGAACCTGGCTCCCATTTGCTTTGTGTCTTACCTCTCCTTCAATCCGCCCATGGTGGGCTTCGCCACTGGAAAACAGTCCCACACCGGTAAGCAGGTACGGGAGACCGACAAGGTGATTGTCACCGTTCCTGGCGAGAGTCTTGCCCAGACTGTGATAGCCTGCGGAGCGTCTACCGGTGCCAAGACCGACAAGGTGGCCGCCAACAACATCGAGATGATGGCTGTGGAGGGCAGTGACATCCAGATTCCGGTGGATACTCGTCTGGCGATGGTGGCTACCTTGCAGCAGTCGGTAGAAGTTGGCGACCATATCCTGCACATCTGTCAGGTGGACAAGTTCCTGGGCGATGAGGACAAGAAGGGGCTGTATGCCTGGAACGGCTTCGGGAAAGTTGCGCCTGCGGTAGAAGGCTAAATCTTAAAACGGAAAGGAGGCGTTAGCGGTGGCTGTTTGTATTAAAGACTGTATTCAGAACATGAATCTGGTGATCGGCTGTACTATTGGTTGCAGCTACTGCTATGCCAGAAACAATGTCCGCCGGTTTCACATGATCGATGACTTTGAAAAGCCGGAGTTTTTTCCCAATAAGCTGCGGCTGATGGAGAAAAAACGCCCACAGAATTTTCTGCTCACCGGCATGAGCGATTTTTCCCACTGGAAGCCAGAGTGGCGGGAACAGATATTTGCCAAGATAACTGAAAATCCGCAGCACCAATATCTGTTTTTGACCAAGCGACCAGAGGATATTGTGTTTTCCACTACCCTAGAAAATGCTTGGTTTGGTGTAACTGTTACCTCCAGTAAAGAGAAAAACCGTATCCGGACTTTGCGGGAGCATATCCATGGCGGACACTATCATGTGACCTTTGAACCTATGTTTGATGATGTTGGCATGGTGGACCTTACCGGAATTGAGTGGATCGTCATTGGGACTGAGACCGGACATAGGAAGGGCAAATCCGTATCAAAACCGGAATGGGTGTGGAACCTGACACATCAGGCCCATGCGCTTGGAATCCCTGTATTCATGAAGGAAGATCTACTTCCTATCATGGGAGAAACACATATGGTACAAGAATTTCCCACGGCTTTTTACCGGATATTGGAGGAACAGAATACATGGCGGAAGTGAAAGATAGCAGCATTCTCATTCAGGATGTAGAAACCAAAAATATTATGACAAAATCCACCCTGCCGGTGGGCGGCTATTCCGTCAATCCTTATGTGGGCTGTACCCATAGCTGCAAATACTGCTACGCCTCGTTTATGAAGCGATTTACCGGGCACACCGAACCGTGGGGTACATTCCTGGATGTAAAGCATTGGCCGGCAATCAAAAATCCGCAAAAGTACAAAGGGCAGCGCATAGTCATCGGTTCTGTGACCGATGGCTATCTGCCCCAGGAGGCTCAGTTTCAGAACACCCGAAAGCTTCTTGAGCAGCTTCGGGGCAGCGAGGCGGAAATTCTCATCTGTACCAAGTCAGACTTGGTAATCCGTGACATTGACCTTCTGAAAGAACTGGGAAAGGTCACGGTTTCCTGGTCGATCAATACATTGGACGAAGACTTTAAAAATGATATGGACGATGCCGTCAGCATCAAGCGGCGGCTGGATGCCATGAAGCAGGTTTATGACGCAGGTATCCGCACTGTGTGCTTTATCGCTCCGGTTTTTCCCGGTATCTCGGATTTTGAGGCTATCTTCCATCAGGTCAGAAATCAATGCGACCTGATATGGTTAGAGAATCTAAATCTGCGAGGCGGATTCAAAAAGGACATCCTGGACCATATACGTAAAAAATATCCTGACTTGGTTCCGCTGTACGACGCTATCTACAACAAGGGAGACAGAAGCTACTTCCGTGGTTTGGAGGATCAAGCGGAACGGCTGGCGAAAGAAAACAACTGTCCCTTCGTGGACAACGAGCTGCCCTACGGACGAGCAGAGCCTGGGCACCCGGTCATTGTGGATTACTTTTACCATGAGGAAGTGCGTGGCTCGGAAAACAGCGGGCGACGCACCCCCAAAAAATAATTTGTGAAATAAAAGGGTTCTGACATGGAGCTGTGCTTCAATGTCAGAACCTTTTTTAGCACTGTTTACCCATTCAGAAGTTTTCTTATCCCTCTTGGAAGGACTTGTACTCCGTCCATTGCTTTTCGATTTTCCCCGCTCTACAATGCAGACAGAACGATTAAATGATTGTTTATTGATATTGAGAGGTGAGAAAGATGCTTTTGAAGGATGCGAAGATTGGACGGACCTATACCGTAAAGTCCATTCATCTTTCCTTTCAGTTGGAGCGGCGTCTGGAAGCTTTAGGAATGACCCGTCAGACCGCTATTTCTGTATTGAACCGAAAAGGGAAAGGAATTTTGATTATTAAACTGCGGGGCACCCGGTTTGCCCTGGGGTATAACATTACCAAAAATATTACAGTGGAAGAAGGTGACGTGCATGAGTGAGCATGAAATGACAATTGGGCTTATCGGCAACCCTAACTGTGGCAAGACCGCTCTGTTTAATGCTTACACTGGAGCCAATCTGAAGGTAGCTAACGCTGGAAGCTGAACACCGGCTGCAAGAAGTCCAAAGAGGAACGCACCAATCTGATGGCTGTATCGGAAAAGCCCCTCCTCACCTTCGCCATCGACTTTGAAACCGCCAAGCGTTACCGGGAAGCCAACAAGATGCCCCACCAGTTCCGCCGTGCAGCGTGGACCGATCTGACCGTGGAGGTGTATCTGTGATGCTTCTGAAAAGCAGCCCCGCATTAAACGCAATTCATCTCATACATGAGCAAACAAATAAGGCCCACCGCCAAAATTGACGGTGAGCCTTATTTTATGCTTTATTTGTGCTTTTTCAAGCGCTCACGCAATTACTTGCGGGGGTTCTTGATAGCAGCCTGAGCGGCGGCCAGACGTGCGATGGGCACACGGAAGGGAGAGCAGCTGACGTAGTCCAGGCCGACGTTGTGGCAGAACTCCACGCTCGTGGGGTCGCCGCCGTGCTCGCCGCAGATGCCCAGGCCCAGGTCGGGGCGGGTCTCACGGCCGTCATGTGCAGCCATCTTGACCAGCTTGCCGACGCCGATCTGATCCAGATGCTGGAACGGATCGCTCTCGTAGATCTTGTTCTCGTAGTAAGCGCCCAGGAACTTGGCAGCGTCATCACGGCTGAAACCGAAGGTCATCTGGGTCAGGTCGTTGGTGCCGAAGCTGAAGAACTCAGCTTCCTTGGCGATCTCGCCTGCGGTCAGGGCAGCGCGCGGGATCTCGATCATGGTACCGACCTGGTACTTCATATCGACGCCTGCAGCAGCAATCAGCTCGTCAGCAACCTTGACAACAACGTCCTTGACGAACTTCAGCTCCTTGACCTCGCCAACCAGCGGGATCATGATGTGCGGGGTGATCATGTAGCCGGTCTCAGCGGAGACGTTCAGGGCAGCCTTGATCACAGCGCGGGTCTGCATAGCAGCGATCTCGGGATAGGTAACAGCCAGACGGCAGCCACGGTGACCCATCATGGGGTTGAACTCGTGCAGAGAAGCAACCACATTCTTCAGGTCCTCGAAGGTCATGCCCATGTCGGCAGCCAGCTCCTTGATGTCCTCGTCCTTGGTGGGCAGGAACTCGTGCAGCGGCGGATCCAGGTAACGGATGGTCATCGGGCGCTCACCCATGATGCGGTACATGGCCTCGAAGTCACCCTGCTGGAACGGCTCGACCTTGGCCAGAGCAGCCTCGCGCTCTTCCACGGTGCGTGCGCAGATCATCTCACGGACAGCCTTGATGCGGTCCTCAGCGAAGAACATGTGCTCGGTACGGCACAGGCCGATGCCCTCAGCACCCAGGTCAACGGCCTGCTGTGCGTCGCGCGGGTTGTCGGCGTTGGTCATGACCAGCAGCTGACGAGCGGCGTCAGCCCAGCCCATGAAGCGGTTGAAGTTCTTGTTGCCGGTGGCAGCCACAGTAGCGACCTGCTCGCCGTAGATGTTGCCGGTAGAACCGTCGATGGAGATCCAATCGCCCTCCACGAACTTGTGGCCGTTGATCTCGAAGGTCTTTGCCTCTTCGTCGATCTTCACCTCGTTGTCGTTGCCGCAGCCGGAGACACAGCAGGTGCCCATGCCGCGAGCAACAACGGCTGCGTGGCTGGTCATGCCGCCGCGGACGGTCAGGATGCCCTGAGAGACCTGCATACCCACGATATCCTCGGGGCTGGTCTCCAGACGCACCAGAACGACCTTCTTCATCTTGCCGGACTTGACCATCTCCTCTGCCTCTTCAGCAGTAAAGACGATCTGGCCGCAGGCGGAACCGGGAGAAGCTGCCAGGCCCTTGCCGACGACCTCTGCAGCCTTCAGGGCAGCAGCGTCGAACTGGGGATGCAGCAGGGTATCCAGCTGCTTGGGCTCCACGCGCAGGACAGCCTCCTGCTCGGTGATCATGCCCTCGTCCACCAGGTCGCATGCGATCTGCAGAGCAGCCTGAGCGGTACGCTTGCCGTTACGGGTCTGCAGCATGTACAGGTGGCCGTCCTCGATGGTGAACTCCATATCCTGCATGTCGCGGAAGTAGTTCTCCAGACGGGTTGCGATCTCAACGAACTGATCGTACACCTCCGGCATCTGATCCTTCAGGTGGCTGATGGGAGAAGGAGTGCGCACGCCGGCCACGACGTCCTCGCCCTGTGCATTGATCAGGTACTCGCCCATCAGCTTCTTAGCGCCGGTGGCGGGGTCACGGGTGAATGCAACGCCGGTGCCGGAACGGTCGCCGGAGTTACCAAAGGCCATCTGCTGCACGTTGACAGCGGTGCCCCACTCGTAGGGGATCTCGTTCATCTTGCGGTAAACGTTGGCACGGGGGTTGTCCCAGCTGCGGAACACGGCCTTGACAGCCTCGATCAGCTGATCACGGGGATCCTGGGGGAAGGGACGGCCTTCGTTGTCCTCGTAGATCTTCTTGAAGGTGCCGACCAGCTCCTTCAGGTCCTCGGCCGTCAGGTCGACGTCGTTCTTGACGCCCTTGGCTTCCTTCATCTTGTCGATCTCGACCTCGAACAGGCTCTTCGGGACCATCATGACGACGTCGGCGAACATCTGCACGAAGCGGCGGTAGCAGTCGTAAGCGAAGCGGGCGTTGTTGGTCTTCTTGGCCAGGCCCTCAACTGCCTCGTCGTTCAGGCCCAGGTTCAGGATGGTGTCCATCATGCCGGGCATGGACTGACGTGCGCCGGAACGGACGGAGACCAGCAGGGGGTTCTGGTTGTCACCGAACTTCTTGCCGGTGATCTCTTCCAGGCCCTTGACATGCTCAAAGATGTCAGCAGTGATCTCGTCATTGATCTGACGGCCGTCTGCATAGTACTGGGTGCAGGCGTCGGTGGTGATGGTGAAGCCCTGCGGCACCGGCATGCCGGCTGCAGTCATCTCAGCCAGGCCAGCGCCCTTGCCGCCCAGAGTATTCTTCATGGTGACCTTGTCGCCGCCGAAAGCATCATTGCCTTCGCTGAAGTAGTACAGATACTTTTTGCTCATGCGTTGTTTACCTCCCATAGTTCACGGCCGTGCCGGAAGGGCCCGTCCGTCTCATCGTTTACCTTTGTCTCAATAGGCGATGAACATTGTTTCGTGAATGCTAAACTATTATACCAGAAATCTCACTGCTTTCCACCATGCAAAATCCCGAATTTGTTTGGTGTTTTTTATGCAAATCACTTGAATTTTACCAAGTTTTCCGGTAATATAAAATGGGAGAAAGTTCGAGAGGTTTTTCTTTATTTGACGCGATTTCTCAGCCTGTTGGATACAACTTTCTGTCCTTGAAATTTCAACATTCTTTTTTGTCTGCGCAAAGCTCCTGTTGTATCCATCTTTGGATATGCCGAAACGCTCGATTGCAGGAGCTGTGTGCCGGAAAGGAGTTCCTGACCCATGGAAAATTGTATTTCTTCCGCTGCACTGGATGCAGCGCGTACCCGTCTGGACGCCGCCGAGGCCGCCCGTGAAACGATCCTGCTGCAGCACATCGCCAACGGCGTGATCATCGACAGCCGCACCGTGCAGATTGCACCCGACGTGCAGATCGCACCGGGGGCCGTCATCCTGGCCGGCACCATCCTGCGGGGCCATACCATCATTGGGGCAGGCTGCATCATCGGCCCCAACACCCTCATCGAGGACAGCATCGTGGACGAGGGCACCACCGTCAACGCCAGCCAGGTCTACGGCAGCCACCTGGGCCCTCACAACAACATCGGCCCCTTCACCCATGTGCGGGTGAACACGGTCACCGATTACGGTGTGCATCTGGGTGCCTATGTGGAGACCAAGAATTCCAACTTTGCCCGCGGCAACACGGTGAGCCACCTGACCTACATCGGCGACAGCGACGTGGGCAAGTACTGCAACTTCGGCTGCGGCACCGTCACCTGCAACTACGACGGCAAGGACAAGTTCCGCACCACCATCGGGGACTACTGCTTCATCGGCTGCAACACCAACCTGGTGGCCCCGGTCAAGGTGGGCGACGGTGCCTACACCGCCGCCGGCAGCACCATCACTCAGGATGTGCCCGCACAGGCGCTGGGCATCGCCCGGGAGCGCCAGACCAACCTGGAGGGCTGGGCTGAACCGAAGATGGAAGCCTACATCGCCAAGAAGCAGAAGCTGGAAGCCGACCAGAACAAGTGATTTCCTTCCGGGAGGGTACATTGTATGAAGTCTGAGACGTTCCGTAAGCAGGCCCTGAGCCTGATCGTCTTTTTCGTGGCCATTGCGGCGGTATTCGCGCTCACCCGCCTGCGCAGCGACCCCGCCGGGAAGCAGGCGCAGACCATCTTGACCCAGCTGCTTTCCAGCTCCGATGCCGTGGAACCGGCGGCGGACGATTCCTACACCGCCAGCGAGCCGGGCCTTGTACAGGTGGATGACGGCGGCTTTGCGGCTTTCTATCAGGCACAGTTCGGGGACTGCATGACACAGACCTGTCTGGAAAAGCTCCTTGCGAACCGTCTGCCCACCCGCATTGCCTCGCTTTCCGGCCAGCCCGCGGGGCTCACCCTGCAAAAGCGCTCCGGTGCCGACCACTGCTATGATTTTTCCGCAGACCTGCAGGCCGCCGACGGAACCAACACGGCCAGCGTCACCGGCACCATCACCATGGTAAAAGAGGATGGCGCATGGAAGGCCTCTGACCTCACGCTGAACCTGAAATAAGCATTTTCTGCCTCCGGCCTCTGTATGGTCGGGGGCATTTTCGGTTCTTTCACCCGGAATCCGTTTCTTTTTTCGCGCGCGTATGTTATACTGAATAGCTGTATCCCATTCTATTTTTCAGAGAAAAGGTTAACCAAACAACATGAACACAAACGATATCTGGCTGATCGCCGGCCTGGGCAACCCCGAGGCCAAATACGACGGCACACGCCACAACGCGGGCTTTGCCGCGCTGGACTACCTGTCCGGCAAATGGGGCATCAGCGTGAGCAAGACCAAATTCCAGGGCCTGTGGGGCCAGGGTGAAGTGGACGGCCACAAGGTGGTGCTGCTCAAGCCCCTGACCTACATGAACCTTTCCGGCGATTCCATCGCGCCGCTGGCGGGCTTTTTCAAGATCCCGGCCGACCATGTCATCGTCCTGTGCGACGACATCACCCAGAACCCCGGCAAGCTGCGCATCCGGCCTTCCGGCTCGGCAGGCGGCCACAACGGCCTGAAGAGCATCATCGCCCGGCTGGGCGGCGACGGCTTTCCCCGCATCCGCATCGGTGTGGGAGCCAAGCCCCGCCCGGACTACGACCTGGCGGATTGGGTGCTGGGCAAATTTCCGGCCGAGGACGCCAAGGCCATCACCGACCGCTACGCCGACCTTGAAGCCGCCGCCAATCTTATCATGGACGGTAAACTAAGTCTGGCACAGAGCAAGTATAACGGGTAAGAACCTCATTTAAACTGCCCTCCGCTTGCGCTCTGGGCATTTTCAACGGAATTTTATTTTTATTGTTCGTGTTTGTCGCGGCCTGCGGGCCGCTCCAAACACATTTTCACCGAGTGGGGCAGCACTGGCAAACTGCATTTATGTTCTTTGATGCATTTTGATGTCACGACCCCTCTCGTGAAAAAGCAGCAGAGAAAAGCCCGCAGGCTTTTCTCTGCTGCAAATAAAAATAATCATTCCTCTGCCATTGCCAAAGCGAATGCGGCGGCAATTTCAAATGGTCAACCCAACAGGAAAGGAGGTTTTCCATGTACGAAGCCCTGTTGAAAGCGACCCAGGAATACCAGAAGATCGCGGCCAGCTTTGCAAAGCCCGGCCCGGCAGCGCTGTTCGGTCTGCCCCCGGCAGGCCGGGCCCTGCTGTATGCCGCTTTGCAGAAGGATCTGGGCCGGGTGCTCTGCATCGTGACCCCGGGCGAAGCCGAGGCCACCCACTTTGCGGATGACCTCAAGGCGCTGGGCCTTGCCGCGGCGGTGTTCCCGCCCCGGGACTTCATGCTGCGCCCGGTGGAGGGTGCCGGGCGCGAATACGAGTATCGCCGCCTTTCGGTACTGGGTGCATTGGCGGGCGGGCGGCTGCAGGCCGTGTGCGTCCCTGCCGAAGCCCTGTTGCAGTACACGGTGCCCCGCGATGAATTCCTGAAAAACACCCTCACCCTCAAGCCCGGCATGGTGTACAACCGCGAAGCGCTGGTGGCCCGGCTGTTTGCCGCCGGGTATGTGCGCCGCAGTCAGGTGGACGGCCCCGGCCAGTTCAGCGTGCGCGGCGATATCGTGGACATCTATGCCCCGGATATGCGTCAGCCTGCCCGCGTGGAATACTGGGACGATGAGATCGACTCCATGGCCTCCTTTGACCTGCTGACCCAGCGGCGGGACGGCGCACTGGAAAAGATCTACCTTTCCCCTGCCCGCGAAGTGCTGTTCGGCAGCACCGAAGAGACTGCCGGGGCCCTGCGTGCCGCTGTGAAAAAGGCCCGCGGCAAACACCGCACCGCGCTGGAAAAGGCCACCGAAGCCGACCTGTCCCAGCTGGACTCCGGCCTGATGCCGGAAGCCATGGACAAGTATTACTGCATCCGCTACCCGGAACCGGCCACCCTGCTGGATCATCTGGACGCGCCCCTGTTCATTCTGGACGAGGTGGGCGGCATCCGGGATGCCCAGAAGGCCACCGAATTCCGCCGCAGCGAGGAGCTGACCGGCCTGCTGGAGGAGGGTGTGCTCTGCCCCGGGCTGGATGTGCTGTACCAGACCATGGACGATCTGGTCATCGCCGCCCAGAAGCAGAGCACCCTGCTGTGTGAGAACTTCCTGCGCGGCATGAACGAGTTCAAACTGAAAGACCTCATCAATGCCGAGGCCTTTGCGGCCCCCAACTGGAACGGCGACCTAGCCTCCCTGCGGGAGGACCTGGACCCGCTCCTTGCACAGGGGTACGCCATCACCCTGTTTTCCGGCACCCCCAAGGGGGCTGCGGCCCTCACCCGTGACCTGGCCGACAAGGGCTACTCGGTGAGCATGAGCCGGGATGTGCGCCCCGCCAAGGGCATCGTACAGGTGCTGCCGGGCCATCTGACCGCCGGGTGCACCTTCCCGTTCGCTCACGCGGCCGTGCTCTCGTCCCGTCGGCATGGTCTGGACGAAGAGACCGCCGCTGAGACCAAAAAGCGCAAAAAGAACAAGAACGCCCTGTCCAGCCTTTCCGATATCAAGCCCGGCGACTATGTGGTGCACCAGAGCCACGGCATCGGCATGTATGCGGGCATCCAGCGGCTGGAAGTGCAGGGTGCCATCAAGGATTACCTCAAGGTGCAGTATTCCGGCTCGGACGTGCTGTATGTGCCCGTCACCCAGCTGGACCTGCTGAGCCGCTACACCGCCCCCGGCGATGAAGAAAAGGTCAAGCTGGCCAAGCTGGGCGGTGCCGAGTGGCAGCGCACCCGTGCCAAGGTCAAAAAGGCCACCGAGGAGATGGCGCAGGAGCTCATTGAGCTGTATGCCCGCCGTCGGCAGGCCACCGGCTACGCCTTCCCGCCCGACGGCGACTGGCAGCGGGACTTTGAGACCCGTTTCGACTACGACGAGACGGACGATCAGCTCAACGCCACCGCCGAGATCAAGCAGGACATGGAAAAGGGGTACCCCATGGACCGGCTGCTCTGCGGCGACGTGGGTGTGGGCAAGACCGAAGTAGCCCTGCGGGCCGCCTTCAAGTGCGTGATGGGCGGTAAGCAGTGCGCCATTCTGGCCCCCACGACCCTGCTGGCCTGGCAGCACTACAACACCATCCTTTCCCGCATGGAGGCCTTCCCCGTGAAGGTGGAGATGATGTCCCGCTTCCGCACTGCAAAGCAGCAAAAGGAGACCCTGCGGGGCCTGCAGTCCGGCAGCGTGGACATCGTGGTGGGCACCCATCGGCTGCTGTCCAAGGATGTGCGGTTCCACGATCTGGGCCTTGTGATCATCGACGAGGAACAGCGCTTCGGCGTCAAGCACAAGGAAAAGCTCAAGGAGAACTTCATCGGGGTGGACATGCTCACCCTGTCGGCCACCCCCATCCCCCGCACCCTGAACATGGCCATGAGCGGCATCCGGGACCTTTCCACCATCGAGCAGCCGCCCATTGAGCGCCAGCCCGTGGAGACCTTTGTGCTGGAGTACAACGACGTGATCCTGGCCGAGGCCATGAAAAAGGAGCTGGCCCGGGGGGGCCAGGTGTATTACCTGCACAACCGGGTGGACAACATCGAGGCCTGTGCCGCCCATGTGAGCCAGATGGTGCCCGGTGCCCGGGTGGGCATTGCCCACGGCAAGATGACCGAGGAGGAGCTGAACCCCGTGTGGCAGCACCTGCTCAACGGCGAGATCGACATCCTGGTATGCACTACCCTGATCGAGACCGGCATCGACGTGCGCAACTGCAATACCCTCATCATTGAGGACGCCGACCGCATGGGTCTGGCTCAGCTGTACCAGATCCGGGGCCGGGTGGGCCGCAGCGGCCGCAAGGCCTACGCCTACTTCACCTTCCGGCGGGACAAGACCCTCTCGGACATCGCCCAGAAGCGGCTGTCCGCCATCCGGGAGTTCACCGCCTTTGGTTCCGGCTTCCGCATCGCCATGCGCGATCTGCAGATCCGGGGTGCTGGCAGCCTGCTGGGCCACAGCCAGCACGGTCACATGGAGGCCGTGGGCTACGACCTCTATGTCAAGATGCTGGGGCAGGCCATCGCCCGCGCCAAGGGCGAGCCGGTGCAGCGCGACAAGAGCGAATGCCTGGTGGACCTGCGGGTGGACGCCTACATCCCGGAGAAATACATCGCCGACGGGCCGGGCCGCATCGAGGCCTACAAGCGCATTGCCGCCATCCAGACCCCGGAGGACGCCGCCGACGTGCTGGACGAGCTCATCGACCGCTACGGTGACCCGCCGCCCTCGGTGAGCGACCTGGTGAACGTTTCGCTGGTGCGGGTGCAGGCCACCGCCGTGGGCGTGTACGAGGTGACCCAGAAGAAGGACACCATCGTGCTGAATCTGGAACACCTGGATGTGCCCATGATCCGGGGTCTGCTGGTGGCCTTCAACGGCCGCGTCACCGCCGGGGCAGGCTCAAAGCCTTACCTTTCGGTCACCCTGCACCCCGACGAAAAGCCGCTGGAACTGCTGCAGAGCATCCTCAAGGCGATGGCGGAAATCCTGAATGGCAAGGACAAACCGCAGGAAAGCAAGTAACCGATAGCATCCTCGCCCTCTCAGTCCTCTCGCATCCGCTCGATGTCAGCGCCTGAGAGGGCGAGCCATCTACAATTTCAAAAAACAGGAGCATTACACATGAAAAAGAAACTGCTTGCGCTGGTATGCGCACTCGTCATGATCTTCAGTCTGGCAAGCTGCGGCCTGTCCACCCCGGACACCGTGGGCAAAGTCGGCGACTTTGAAGTGTCCTCCGGCCTGTATCTGCTGGCCCAGTTCAGCGCCTACCAGCAGGCCGCCCAGCTGGCTGGCAAGGACCAGAACACCACTGACGTGAAGGCCTTTTTGAAGGCCACCATCACCACCGATGCCGACACCGGCGAGACCGCCGTGGTCCAGGACTATGTGGCCGACAAGACGCTGGAGACCCTGCGCACCTTTGCCGCCATCGACGCCCGCTTTGCCGAGCTGGGCGGTGAGCTGACCGCCGAACAGACCCAGGTGGCCGACAACTACGCCCAGCAGCTGATGGACCAGTACGGCAGCACCTACACCGCCAACGGCATCGGCCTGGAGACCCTCAAGGCCTTTGAGCGCATCCAGCTCAAGCACACCCTGCTGCTGACGCTGGTGTACGGCCCGGACGGCGAAAGCCCCGTGGATGACAGCGACCTGACCGAGCATCTGGACAGCCAGATGTACGAGCTGGCCTATGTGAACATCCCGCTGTACAACACCAGCACCTTTGTGTTCGCCTCCGACGACCAGAAGGCCCAGATGCTGCAGCTGGCACAGGCCGCCGCAAGCTGCAGCGAAACGCAGGACGGCTCGGTGTCCGAGCAGGTCAGCGCCCTGCATTCTGCCGCTTCTGCCGCCCTGCCGGACATCTACGCCGTGCTGGACTCCACCCCCGCCGAGGATGCTTCCAGCGTGCAGACCGAACTGCTGACCGAAAGCGACCTGACCGGTGCCTTTACCCAGGACGGTGCCGCCGACGCCGTGCGCGGCCTTGTGTACGGCGAGGCCGCTGCCGTGCAGTACAATGCCGCTTCCATCATCCTGATGATGCGCATTGACCCGCTGCAGGTGTCCACGCTGGACGCCCTGCGCACCCAGATCCTGAGCGACATGAAGGGCGACGAGCTGGAAGATGCCCTCACCGCCTACGGCAGCACGCTGGAGAATGACCTCAGCACCTCTGCCATGAACAAGATGCCCGCCAGCAAGATCGTGAACCCGTCCTCTTCCAGCAACAGCTGATTTGCCCCCAAACGCACAAAGGCCCCGCTTCCACACCTGATATGAACCCCAAAAGTTAGACAAAAAACGAATTAAGCGGCCCCAACGGTCTG
>UQDV01000003.1 GCA_900539945.1 uncultured Faecalibacterium sp. | reverse complement strand
ATGCCTACAAAGCAGCCGTTCAAATCGTGGGCGGTGAGCAGTATATTCTCTCGGCTGTCATGCACGCCGATGAAATCAACCGTGCCATGACCGAGGCACTAGGCCGGGAGATCTACCACTACCACCTCCATGTGGTCTATGTGCCTGTGGTGGAAAAGCAAATCCTGTGGTCGAAACGCTGCAAGGACAAGGCACTGGTCGGTACCGTAAAGGAGACTGTCATGCAGGTCAGCCGGAGTAAGAAGTGGGCATCTAAGCCTCTGCTGGACGATGCCGGAAAGCCCGTCCTGCAAAAGAACGGCAAACCAGTCCTGAAGAAGTCATACAGCATCCTGCAAGACGATTTCTTCCACTATATGCGCAACGCCGGGTATACCGATGTAGACCGCGGCGAGCGCGGCAGTACCGAAGAACACCTGACTGTCACGCAGTTCAAAGTCCAGCGGGAGCAGGAGCGGCTGGACAGCCTGACCGCCCAAGCCGACCAAAAGGCGCAGTCGCTTGCCAAAACCAGTCAGACCCTCTCCAAAAAGGAGAAGGAACTTGCCGCTGTGCAGAAAAAGGCCACGCTCACGAAAGAAGCCCTCATTCATGCGCGCGATCTTGATTATATCGGCAAGCGCACCTTTCTCGGTAACTACTCGCTGACCGAAGAAGAATTCTCCAAGCTGAAAAAACAGGCCGACCACGGCTATATGATGGATGTGGAGAACCGCCGCTTGAAAGAAGAACTTTCCACCGCCAAGAAGGAAGCCATTCGTTGGAGCAACAAGTACCACGACCTGTGGTACGACGTGAAACCCTATCTGGATGCTCTCCACCGTGCGCCCGAACTGGTGCGTGGCTTTCTGGAAAAGATTCTTGCCCCCAAGCAGGAGCACACCATGAATGTGCCGCAGCAAAACCGTAAGCGTGGGCAGGATATGGAACTTTGAGTTTCGGAGGATACCATTTGAACAAAAAGAAGAAGTCAAACAAATCCGGCTACCCGGATGAAGCAATCAAGGCGTTGGCGCGTTGTTTCTATCCCTCCATGGTTGATTTTTTCAACAGCGAGGAAGGCCAGCGTGAATATGAGAAGTGGCTGAAAGAGCAGGAAGCTCTACAAGCCTTGCCTGTTGCAGCATAAAAACAGCAGGACGCTCCCGATGAAAGGAACGCCCTGCCTTACATAGATGTATCTCACCGAGGTGTGTCCAGTTGGGCACACCTCTTATTTTTTTGCCCTTAATCTTCTAACCCATGGCTTCCGGTCACATTCTTTAAGTACTCCTCCGGGTCACCGTTCAGAATCAAATCCGCATATCCCAGCGGGTCATTGTAGATAAGGTAGTCCAATTCCGTCTGCTGTGCCATAGTCACATTCAGTGCATCCTCGACCCCGGTGCAGCCGATGGAAATTTTTCTCCCATCTTGGAGAGTCAACTCCACACACCCGGTATCCATGTTAAACTTGCAGGCTCTTTCATCGTACTTCATAATCATACCCTCCAAATCTTGTTATTGGCTTACGGTCTGTGACAAGGTATCGGAGTTTTGTGCCGTCCACAGGAACCTTCGTTGTTGTACCCGAAGAAAACGAAAAATCCGAACCCTTCTCCAATCGGAAATAGGTTCGGATTTTTCTTGTTTGGTGGGCGCGGGTGGATTCGAACCACCGAAGCTGAAAGCAGCAGATTTACAGTCTGTCCCCATTGGCCACTCGGGAACACGCCCATATTCTTTTGTGCCCGCTGCGCGGACTGCCTGTATATATTACCACGCGCAAAGCAGTTTGTCAACCATCTGCAACAGATTTTATCGCAATTTCTGCACCAATCTCTCCAACAAACTCGCCCCATGGAAAAACCGCCCGGAAATCAATGTTCCCGAGCGGTTTTTCTTGGAGCTGGTGACAGGAGTTGAACCTGCAACCCACTGATTACAAATCAGTTGCGCTGCCATTGCGCCACACCAGCTTATTTTATTGTTTTCCGAAGGGCGGTCTGCCGATTGATAACGCCTTCCGCCTGTGACAAATCACTGGTTTATAGGATAGCAGAAACCACGCAAATTGTCAATATCCACTCGTGTTCTCAGATGGGAAGCGTCGGGCAGCGTGAGCACTTTTTTCCTGTTCGTTCAACGGTTCGTTTCCCGGGCTGTGCAGCAGCAGGCATGTTCCGGCAGGCAGAGCCATGCCGCGCCGGTGCGGGCTGCGGGCGCAGTGCCCCGCCGGCAGCGTTTTGGCCGTATCAAACCGATAAAACCGCTTGCAAGGCGGGGTTTGCAGCGCTATAATTGAAATAATATTATGCAGAAATGCCGTCTGATTCCCGGCGCGGAGCCTGCGGCAGCAGCCTTGACGGCGGACAAACCCAGAGGATTTCTGTGAGGAGAGTTGTTTATGTGTCAGATCAGGGTGAATCTGCGCCGATGGGCTTGCCTTCTGGCAGCGCTGGCGTGCCTGCTTGCGCTGCTGCCGCTTCCTGCACACGCAGCGCAAGCCGCGTCAAAAGTGGTGCGTGTGGGCTGGTATGAGGACGCCTACAATATCACGGGCAAGAACGGCGAGCGCAGCGGCTATGCCTACGAATACGAGCAGTCGGTCGCGGCATACACCGGCTGGACCTATGAATATGTCAAGGCCGGCTGGTCGGACCTGCTCCAGATGATGAAAAACGGCGAGATCGACCTGATGGCTGGTGTTTCCTACACCGAGGACCGTGCACAGGACATGCTGTTCAGTGAGCTGCCGATGGGCCGGGAAATCTATTATCTGTATGCCGACCTGGCCCACACGGACATTTCGGCCTCGAACCTGCGCACTCTGAACGGCAAACGCATCGCCCTGCTGAAAACCAGCGTGCAGGCCGCCCAGTTCTATCAATGGGAGGAGGATCACGGCCTGCATCTGCAATATGTGTGGTCCAACAGCTTCGAGCAGGACAAGCAGCAGGCGCAGGACCGCGAGATCGACTGCGTCATTTCCACCGAGACGCCTGGCTGGGTGGAATACGGCATGTCTGCCATTGCCCAGACCGGCGGCTCCGACATCTACTTTGCCATCAGCAGGACCCGGCAGGACCTGAAGGAAGAGCTGGATCACGCCATGCGCAAGATGGAATTCGACAAGCCGTTTTACGCCGACGAGCTGCACCAGCGGTATCTTTCTGCCTCCTATACGCCTGTGCTGTCCCGTGAGGAACAGGACTGGGTCACGCAGCATGGAGACATCCGGATCGGTTTTCTGACCAGCGATGCCGGCATCAGTACCTATGTGCCGGAGAGCGGGCAGCTGGTGGGGGTGATCAACGACTACATCGCCTTTGCATCCGACAGCATCAGCAACCAGAAGCTGGATTTTTCACTGGTCGGGTATGATTCCATGGAAGAGGAGGTCCAGGCCTTGAAAGACGGCCAGATCGACCTCATTTTCCATTTTGCCCAGAACCCCTATGTAGCGGAAGAGAACAACTTCGTTCTGTCCAACACGGTCCTGACCCTGAACATGGCGGCGGTCACGGCGCAGAATTCCTTCAACGAGAACCATGCAAACACCGTTGCTCTGCTGAAGGATGACCTGCTGCTGAAATGGTACGTTTCTTACTGCTATCCGGACTGGAACATCGTCGAGTACGATTCCCTGAAGGATGCCGAGGCAGCCGTGCGCAGCGGCGAAAACGACTGCCTGCTTGCCGAATCCGGCGAGGTTGCGAAGTACCGTGAGGACAAAAGGCTCCACAGCGTTTTCCTCACGCAGGACGGCAATGTCTCTTTTGCCGTGGCACGCGGAGATGTCACCCTGATGTCGATCCTGAACAAGACCCTGCGCACGATCCCGGCCTCCATGCTGACGGGTGCGCTGCCCATGTACGAGGCCTCGCTGGAAAAGGTGACCGTGACCGACTTTGTAAAGGATAATTTTCTTGTAGCCTCCGTGATGCTGATCACCTTCTTCGGGATGATCCTGGCGGTCATCCTTGTCTCGCTGCGCCGGTCGCGCATCGCTGAGGCAAACGCCAAGGAAGCCGCCCGGCAGGCCCGGAAGCTGAACCAGAAATTGCAGGAAAGCCAACAAGAGCTGCGGGCGGCCCTGCAGCAGGCGGAGAGCGCCAGCTTGGCCAAGACCACCTTCCTGAGCAATGTGTCTCACGACATCCGTACCCCGATGAACGCCATCGTGGGCCTGGCCAGCCTGATGGAAAACGACCTGCAAAACCCGGGCAAGCTGCAGGGCTACATTGACAAGTTGAAGACCGCCAGCCGGCATCTGCTGAACCTCATCAACGAGATCCTGGACATGAGCAAGATCGAAAGCGGCAAGGCCACCCTGAACATCCAGCCCTTCCGCATGGCCGAGCAGATCGCGCAGGTGGACAGCGTGATCCGCCAGCAGGCCGTGCTGCGGGACCAGCAGTTCACCGTACAGGTCCACGACCTGCTCCACGAGAATGTGGAAGGCGACGCCACCCGCCTGCGGCAGGTACTGCTCAACATCCTGTCCAATGCGGTCAAGTACACCGGCCATGGCGGCAGCATCTCGCTGAATGTGGAGGAGATCCTCCGCAGCGGCCACTATGCCCGCTACAAGTTCACCGTTACCGACAACGGCATCGGCATGAGCGAAGCGTTCCAGAAGCACATTTACGAGTCCTTCAGCCGGGCCGAGAATTCGGTGACCAACAAGGTGCAGGGCACCGGTCTGGGCATGGCCATCACCAAGAACATCGTGGACATGATGGGCGGTGTCATCACGCTGCAAAGCCAGCTGGGCAAGGGCACCCGCTTCGAGGTGGTGCTGGACTTCAAGATCTGCGAAGAAACGGTGCAGGCAGCACCCGCCGTCTGCCCTGCCCCGGCGCAGGACAGCCCGTCGCTGCACGGGATGCGCTTTCTCTGCGCCGAGGACAACGAGATCAACGCCGAGATCCTGCAGTCCCTGCTGGAGATGCGGGGCGCTTCCTGCACCATCTGCCGCGACGGTGTCGAGGTCGTGGAGAAATTCCGGACCGTGGCCCCCGGCGAGTACGACGCCATCCTGATGGACGTACAGATGCCCGGCATGGACGGCTACGAAGCCACCCGGACGATTCGCAGCGGTGCAAACCCGCTGGGCCGGACCATTCCCATCATCGCCATGACAGCCAACGCTTTTGCCGAGGACGTCAAGAAGAGCCTGGATGCCGGCATGAACGCCCACCTGTCCAAGCCGGTGGACCTGAACGCACTGGAGCAGACCCTGCAGCGCTTCCGCTACGAACCGTCTGCGGAGCAGCCGCAATAACCGACAGCATAAAAGCCCTGCCGCTTGATTTTCAGCGGCAGGGCTTTCTGTTTGCAGTCCGGTCAGGCAAGGGCCTGCTGGATCTTTGCAAAGTCGGACAGGGTAAGGGCCTCGGGGCGGATGCGGGCGTCGAACCCGGACGCCTCGATGGCGGCAATGACCTTTTCCTTGGGCAGGTTCAGGCCGCCTGCAATGGCGTTGGCCGCAGTCTTGCGGCGCTGGCCAAAGGCCGCACGGATCAGTGCAAAGTAGCCGTCCTCGTCCTCCACCTGCACGGCGGGGGTGGGGCGGATGTCCATGCGCACCACGGCGCTGGTGACCTTGGGGGCCGGGTAAAAGCTGCCCGGCGCAGCGGTGAACATCAGCCTGGAGGCGGCGTAGTAGTTCACTGCACAGCTGATGGCACTGGAAGCCCGGGTGCCGGGCACGGCGGCCAAGCGGTCGGCGGCTTCCTTCTGCACCATCACGGTCAGGCTCTCGATGGGCAGGCGGTCCCCCAGCAGCTTCATGACGATGGGGCTGGTGATGTAATAGGGCAGGTTGGCGCACACGGCCACCGGCATGCCCGGGAACTCTGCCGCAATGAGGGCTTTCAGGTCCACCTTCAGCACGTCCTGCAGCACCAGTTTGAAGTTGTCCACCCCGGCCATGGTCTCGGCCAGCAGCGGCGGCAGGCGCTCGTCCACCTCAATGGACACCACCTTGGCGGCACGCTTGGCCAGCTCTTTGGTCAGCACACCGATGCCGGGGCCGATCTCGATGACGCCGTAGCGCTTGTCCACCCCACTGGCATCCACGATCTTGGTGGGGATGCCCGGATTGATGATGAAGTTCTGTCCAAAGCCCTTGGAGAGCGCAAAATCGTATTTTTCGCACAGGGCACGGATCACGGAAATGTCGGTCAGTTCGGGCATGGAGGCCATCCTTTCTCAGAAAAAGGCTGTTGCAGGGTATGCAGCAGCCTTTGGGGTCATTGGTACTATTGGCGGCAGGTCACTCCCCCAGTCAATGCCTGACGGCATTGCCAGCTCCCTCGGAGATGGGACCTTTTGGCGTGACCGGACAAGCTCCGGCAAACGATCTGCTTTGCCGCATGGAAAAGCCTCCCTCCCAGAGGGAGGTGGCGCGGCGCAAGCCGTGACGGAGGGAGTTTACTGTGCCGCAGAATCGGCCGTCGCTTCGCTCTGTGCAGTGTCTGCCGGTTCTTCCGGTGCATCCGTCTCCGGTGCAGTCTCGGCGTCAGCGGCGGTGCTGTCGGCAGCCTCCGAAGCAGCGGCGGAAGAAGCACTGTCGTTGGCACCGGCCACGGTGGTGGTGCCGCTGAGCTGCTGGGCTGCGCTCACGGCGCGCTGGACCTGCGGGTCCGTGGTCGGGGTGTAGTCCAGATAGGAGTTGGCTTCATCCGCGCTCAGGGCGCGCTCCACATCCACGCTCAGGCCCGTGCCGTCAAAGCTGGTGCCGTCGCCGCAGAGCAGTTTTGCCACCGTGATGCTCACGGCGCTGCCGTCCGACAGACGCTGCGGGCTGCTCTGGATGGTGCCCTTGCCCATGGTGGTGGTGCCCACCAGACGGGCACCGCTCATGGTGCGCAGGCTGGCGGCGAACAGCTCCGCTGCGCTGGCGGTGCTGCCATTTACCAGACACACCAGAGGCAGGGCCGTCTCGGTCTCGCTGTCGCTGCTGCCCACCACGGTGCGGTTGCCGTTTTTATCCTCGGCGTAGGCCACCGTGCCCTCCGGCACGATCAGATTGATGCAGCTGATGGCGTCATCCAGAACGCCGCCGCCGTTGTCACGCAGGTCAAACACCAGGCTGGCGGCACCATTGGCGCTCAGGGCGCGGATGGCGTAGTCCAGCTCACTGGGGGTGCTGCCGTCGAACTGACGGATCTTGATATAACCCACATCGCCCAGCATCTGGTAGTCCACCGTGGTGCTGGTGTAGCCGGAGTGGGTCAGGTCGGCCGTATGGGAGGATGCCGCGCTGTCCAGCCAGGTCACGGTGACGGTGGTGCCGGCCTCTCCCTGCAGGCGGGACTGCACCGCATCCACGGTGGTCAGGCTCTTGACGTCGGTGTCGCCCACGGCGGTGATGTAGTCGCCCACCACGATGCCGGCTTCCTGGGCAGGCGAGCCGTCGTATACCTTGGTCACCTTGGCGTAGCCGGTCTGGTCCAGACCCAGCTCCACGCCGATGCCCAGGATGGTGCCGTTCTGCACATTGACCAGCTCGGTGTAGGCGGTAGCGTTGTAGTAGCGGGCGTACTTGTCGCCGGTGCCCAGCAGGTAGCCTGCGGTCAGGCGGTCGTACAGCGTGTTTTCGTCGATGGTGTAATAATCGTTGCTGCGGACATAGCGGTCCACCTCTGCGATCTTGTTGTACATGCTCTCTTTTTCCTTGACGCTGCTCACCGTGCTGTCAAACAGACGCATGGCCACCAGCATGGTGATGGAAAAAGTGACCGTCATGGCAAGGATCACGATGGTGACCGCCATGCCGATGGAGATTTTACGGTTCATGTCAGCTTCCTCCCTGTCAGAACAGCAGCATCATGAAAATACTGCCCAGCAGCGAGAGTACAAACACCCCTGCCAGCAGCAGGCAGGCGATGCGCAGCATCCGCTTACGTTTTTGTTCGTTCATAAAAACCAGACTCCTTCACGATGGATCAATTGTGCGGGAACGGGATGTAGCCGCGGGGGTTGACGGCGTTGGCCTTGCTGCCGCCCTTCCACACCTCCAGATGCAGGTGGTTGCCGGTGGAATTGCCGGTGCTGCCCACATAGCCGATGAGCTCGCCCTGCTTGACGTACTTGCCGGCACTGGTGGCCACCGACCGCATGTGGCCGTACAGGGTGCTGTAGGTGTTGCCGTCGGACATTTTGCCGTGGTAGATGATGACATAGTTGCCGTAGCCGCCGCTGGACCAGCCTGCCACCTGCACATAGCCGCTGGCGGCTGCGTAGATGGGGGTGCCGCCGCCGGCAGCCAGGTCGATGCCGGCATGCAGCTTGTTCACGCCGGACACCGGGTTCTTGCGCCAGCCGTACTCACTGGAAATGCGGCTGTAGCTCTTCAGCGGGCAGATAAAGCCGGTAAAGCTCAGCTGAGGCTGGCTGGAAGCCGCCTGCGCAATGAGTTTCTGGATCTGGCTCTTCACGGCCTCGTAGTTCAGCTCGTCCGACTCGATGGCGGCCTGTGCGGCAGCCTGGGCCTTCTTGGCATCAGCCGCCGACATCCGGGCCGCCGAGATGCTGCTGTTCAGCTCGCTCTGCTTGGACTGCATCTGGTTGTTCTGGCTGTCCAGCTCTTTCTTCTGGCTCTGCAGGTCAGCCTTCTGGCTCACCAGCTCGGCACGGTCGCTTTCCAGCGCGGTCTTGTCGGCTTCCAGCCCGGCCTTGGCGGTTTTCATGTTGTCCATGATCTCGGTGTCCTTCACCGAGATGTCCTGCATGACCTCGTTGAAGGTCAGCAGCTCATACAGGTCGTTCACCGCGCTGAGCATGGCCACGCTGCCGCCGTCCCGCAGCTCCTGCATGGCGGCCATGTGCTTTTTGAAGTCGCTCCACTGGTCCTGGATCTCCAGCTCCTTTTCCTCGATCTCCGTTTCCTTTTCGGCGATCTCGGTCTCCTTGGCGCTGATCTCCTGTTCCTTCTGGCCGATGCTGTTCTGCACCGAGGCGATCTGCCCGCTGAGCACACTGATCTGGTCCTGAATGACGCTGACGCGCTCCTTCAGTTCGCCTTCCAGCGCCTTGGCGGCAGCTTCTTTCTTTTTGGCATTGTTCAGTTCCTGCTCATGCAGCTTGATGGACTGCGACAGCTTGTTCAGCTTGTTCTGCAGGCTGGACATACTGCTGCTGCCCGTGGCCGCCGAAGCCGGGTATACCGTGGCCGTGACCAGCAGGCAGATGCAGGCCAGGCACAGGCTCACCGCACGCACTACGCGGGTGCGGGGGCTTTCCGGCCGGGCATGACGGGCTTTGTGGCCCGGTGCGCGGAGCCGGAAAGGTTTTGCGTGCATTGCTTTTTTCATGGACGTCTCCTTTCGGTCAGACATTCAGATGCTTGCGGATGGAGAACATGCTGCCCAGGCCGCCCACCAGAGCGCCGCCCGCCAGGCTGTAGATCACGACGGTGGGCCAGACGTTGGCCACCGGCACCAGGGCATGGCCCATGATCATCTGCCACAGGCCTCCCAGGGTGCTGGCAGCACTGACGGTATAGGAGTAGGCGGCAAGGCTCACGCCCGCCGTCAGGGCGCCGGAGATCAGGCCCATGGCCAGGCCCTCGACCACAAAAGGCAGGGTGACCAGCGCATTGGTGGCACCCACATACTTCATGATCTCGATCTCACGCCGACGGGCAAACACGCTCAGGCGGATGGTGCTGCCCACGGTGATGATGCTGACGATCATCAGCACCAGTACAATGAGCCGCCCGCCCTTGGTGACCGCCTGCTGCACTTCCACGAACACGTTGGTCATCTCCACCGGGGCAGCCACGCTGTACACGCCCGGGATGGACTGCATCTTTTTGCTCATGGCAGCCATCTGGCTCAGGTCCGAAATGGTGACCCGGTAGTTTGCCTTAAAGGGGTTGTCGGTCTCAAATTCGTCCCACAGGGAGGAATAGTCCTCCATATAGCCCCGGTAGATGTTCAGCACGTCCTGTTTGGACACATACTGCACCCCACTGACCCCCGGCATGGTAGAGAGCTTTTCTCCCACCTGGGTGGCGGTGGCGTCGTCGCAGTCAGGGTCCAGGTACACCACGGTCTCGTTCTGGCTGCCCAGATAGCTGACCATGCTGTCCACGTTCACCTCTGCCAGACTGGCAAAGCTGTTCAGGGTCATGCAGACACTCAGGGACGCGATGCAGGCAATGGTCATGGCCCAGTGCTTGCCCAAATTGCGCAGGCCGCGCCGGGTCAGAAAGAAAAAGGTCGAGATCCTCATACCGTCGCCGCCTCCTTTTCCTTCGTTTCATCGTTTTGCTCGTCCGGTTCGTCGTCCACCGGTTCGGTGAGCTCCTTCCAGGCGTTCAGCTCGGCAGAGCGGGCCGCAATGGCCTCCGGGTCTGCCGGGATATCCGAGATGATGCGGCCATTTTTCAGGGTGACCACCCGCTGATGGAAGCGGTGCACCAGCTCGTGCTCATGGGTGACCACCAGCACGGTGATGCCCGTCTGACTCACCCGCTCCAGCAGCTCCATCATTTCCAAGCTCAGCTCCGGGTCGATGTTGCCGGTGGGCTCGTCGGCGATCACCAGTTTGGGGCTGTGGGCCAGGGCCCGGGCCACGGCCACGCGCTGCTGCTCACCGCCGGACAGGGTGTCCGGGTAGACCTTGGCCTTATCCTCCAGATGCACCAGCTCCAGCATGTATTCCACCCGCTCCCGGATGACGCTGCGCTTGACGTTGGTCACATGCATGGCAAAGGCGATGTTCTCGTACACCGTCATGGAAGGGATGAGGCGGAAGTCCTGGAAGATGATGCCCATCTGACGGCGCAGGTAGGGCACCTTGCGGCGGCGCAGGTGGGCAACATCCTTGCCCAGCACCGTCACCTTGCCGGAGGTGGGCAGCTCCTCGCGCAGGATGAGCTTGAGCAGCGTGGATTTGCCGGCACCGGAATGGCCCAGCAGAAAGACGAATTCGCCGTCGTCCACATGGAGGTTGATGTCCTCCAGGGCCAGGCGTCCGCCCTTTTTGTACTCTTTGGAGACGTGTTCAAAATCAATCATAGAACGCTTTTACTCCTGACATCAAAGTTTTTTGATGGTCAAGACCCCTGCAGCCTGTTCTGCCTGCAAGGGGTCATTTCCACAGGCAAAAAGAACCGGCCAGCATCGGGGTCGAGCGGCCGGTTCCTGTGCCGGACAGGGAACCCTGTGCGGCGGTTGCATCAATATTTGGCCGGGTTGTTGGACAGGTACTTCTTGACCATCAGCGCTACCTTAAAGACGATAGCGTCGTCGAACTCACGCAGGTCCAGGCCGGTCAGCTTTTTGATCTTTTCCAGACGATACACCAGCGTGTTGCGGTGCACGAACAGACCACGGCTGGTTTCCGAAACGTTCAGGTTGTTCTCAAAGAAGCGCTGGATGGTGAACAGGGTCTCCTGATCCAGGCTCTCGATGCTGCCCTGCTTGAACACCTCGCGCAGGAACATCTCGCACACGGTGGTGGGCAGCTGGTAGATCAGGCGGGCGATGCCGAGGTTGTCGTAGCGGATGATCTGCTTCTCGGTGTCGAACACCTTGCTCACTTCCATGGCGATCTGGGCCTCCTTGAAGGAGGTGGCCAGATCCTTCACGTTGGAAATGGGGGTGCCGATGCCGACCACGGCCTTGATGTAATGCTCGCCGGACAGGGTATCCACGATGCTGGCGGCCAGCTTTTCCATGTCGGTGCGGTCGATGCCCTTGCGGATCTCCTTGACCAGCACGGTATCCGTCTCGCTGATGTTGAACACAAAGTCCTTCTGCTTGTCCGGGAACAGGCTGCTGACCACATCATAAGCCGAGATGTCGCCGCCGGAAGTCACGCGCACGATGAACACCACGCGGGAAACGTCGGTGGCAAAGTGCAGCTCGCGGGCCTTGGCGTAGATATCGCCGGGCAGGATGTTGTCCAGCACCACGTTCTTGATGAAGTTGGACTTGTCGAACTTTTCGTCATGATACTGCTTGATGCTCTGCAGGCTGATGGACAGCACGGCGGCAAACTGGCCGGCCGTCTCGTCGGCACCTTCCACGAACACCGCGTAATCGTTGTGCTTTGCGCTGGAGAACTGCTGGTAGGTGTAACCATCGCGCACAAAGCGGTCCCCTGCGGTCAGGCGCTCCGCCACAAAGCCGTCGCGCACTTCCCCGATCAGGTTCAGTTCCGAGCAGGAAATGACAGCGCCGGTCTCATCCACCACGCCGACCACCCGGTTGATCGCATCTTTCATCTGGTAGATCACGCTTTGAAATACTCTATTGGCCATACTGGTTACCCCTTTTCCTCGTTTGTGCAAACCGCAGCGGCAGCGACTGTGATTTTTACCAATTTCGCTGCATTACAATCTATATTTTACACAAAAGAATTTACTTTTGCAACATATTTCAACAAAAAAGATAATTCTTTCTTGTTGAAATTATCTTTCGGGGCGTTTGCAGGCCAAAAAAGTGCTTTTTTGCGTGGTTCTTGGCACTATTTTAGCTTTAAAATGTGATGTTTTTTTGAAATCCGGGTGAAAAGCGGCCCTCATCCTCTGGTAATTTCTGCCACCTCATCGTCCGAAAGTTCCCGCCACTGGCCCGGCGCAAGGTTCTCGTCCAGTGCAAGCCCGCCGATGGCGTCCCGGTGCAGGCCGTTCACCCCGGCCCCGTACACGCCAAACATCCGTTTGATCTGGTGGTACACCCCCTGCTTCAGCACCACCCGCACGGTCAGGCCGTCCGGAGAAAGGGCGGTCACCTCGGCCGGGGACAGGGCCGTGCCGTCGGCCAGCGTGACCCCCGCGGCAAAGCCGGTGCGCATCTCCTCGGTGAGGGGGGTGTCCAGCGTGACGGTATAGGTCTTGGAGACATGGCGCTTCGGGGCAAGGATATCATGGGCAAATCCGCCGTCATCGGTCAGCAGCACAAAGCCGGTGCTGGTCTTGTCCAGACGGCCCGCCGGGAACAGCTCCCGCCGGGGGTAGGCATCCCCCACCAGGTCCACCACCGTGGTGTCCCGCTTATCGGTAGAGGCGCTCACCACGCCTTCCGGCTTGTTGAGCATGAGATAGACGAACTGCCGGTAGTTCAGGGCCTTGCCGTCCACGGCCACGGTGTCGGTTTCTTTGAGCTGGGTGTCCCCTTTTTTGCAGACGGCACCGTTCACCTGCACCCGGCCCTTGGCCAGCAGAGCCTTTGCCTCGCTGCGGGTGCACTGGGCCGTCTCGGCCAGATATTTATCCAATCGCATCTGCGGTACTCCTTTTTATGTTCTGCTCCCAGTGTAGCATGGCAGACAAAATCGTGCAAGGCGCAAACGCAAAAAGGAGAAGCCCGTGGGCTTCTCCTTTTTGCAATTTATACTGTCATCAGACGCTCAGGGATGCGTGCTGCTCCACGGCATCGGGGTTGGCGTCAAAGATGGGCTGCAGCACGTTGGCCACAAACTCTTCCACCTGCTGGGGTGCACGGCCCACAAAGTTCTCCGGCACCAGACCTGCCACGATCTCCTCCTTGGTCAGGCCAAAGGCGGGGTCGGCAGCAATGCGGTCCACCATGTCGTTGGGCAGGCCTTCTTCCTTGACCTGCTTGCCGGCGGCAATGGCGTGCTGGCGCAGGCGCTCGTGCAGCTCCTGACGGTTGCCGCCCTTTTCCACGGCCTGCATCATGATGTTCTCGCTGGCCATGAAGGGCAGCTCAGCCATCAGGCGGCTGCGCACCACCTTGGGGTACACCACGATGCCGTCGGTGACGTTGAGCATGATGTTCAGGATGGCGTCGGTGGCCAGGAAGCCCTCGGCCATGGCCACGCGCTTGTTGGCGCTGTCGTCCAGGGTGCGCTCGAACCACTGGGTGCCGGTGGTGAAGCTGGGGTTCAGCACGTCCACCATCAGGTAACGGCTCAGGGCGCAGATACGCTCGCAGCGCATGGGGTTGCGCTTGTAGGGCATGGCGGAAGAGCCGATCTGGTTCTTCTCGAACGGCTCCTCCATCTCCTTGAAGTTAGCCAGCAGGCGCAGGTCGGTGGCAAACTTCATGCAGCTCTGGCCGATGCCGGCCAGTGCGTTGAGCACAAAGGCGTCCACCTTGCGGCTATAGGTCTGGCCGGACACCGGGATGACGGCCTTGGGGTCAAAGCCCATCTCCTCAGCAATGGAAGCGTCCACTGCACGGATCTTGTCGGCATCGCCCTTGAACAGCTCCATGAAGGATGCCTGGGTGCCGGTGGTACCCTTGACGCCGCGCAGCTGCAGAGCAGCCAGACGGTGGTCGATCTCCTGCAGGTCCATCACCAGCTCGTTGGCCCACAGGGTGGCACGCTTGCCCACGGTGGTGGGCTGGGCAGGCTGGCAGTGGGTGTAGGCCATGCAGGGCATGTCCTTGTATTCCTCGGCAAAGCGGGCCAGCTTTGCCAGCACGCCGATGAGCTTTTTGCGCACCAGCTCCAGGCCCTGCCGCATGACGATGATGTCGGTGTTGTCGCCCACATAGCAGCTGGTGGCACCCAGATGGATGATGCCGGCTGCCTTGGGGCACTGCTGGCCGTAGGCATAAACGTGGCTCATCACGTCGTGGCGCACCAGCTTTTCGCGCTCGATGGCCACTTCGTAATTGATGTCGTCCACATGGGCTTCCAGCTCGGCCACCATGTCGGGGGTGATGTTGGTCAGGCCCTGGTTCATCTCGGCCCGTGCCAGTGCCACCCACAGGCGGCGCCAGGTGCGGAACTTGTTGTCATCGGAGAAGATGTACTGCATCTCGTCCGAGGCATACCGGGTGGAAAACGGGCTGATATAACGGTCATGCTGAGACATTGGTTGTTTCCTCCTGATGGTTTTTTATTATTGTACCATCAAACCTTGAAATAGTCCACGCCGCCCTCAAAGATCGGCTGGTACTTGTCGCCGGTGACGTTCTTGTACAGATACTCGCCGCTGCGCTCCGAGTGGCCCATCTTGCCGAACACACGGCCGTCCGGGCTGGTGATGCCCTCGATGGCCAGCACCGAGCCGTTGGGGTTGCAGCGCTGATCCATGGTGGGCGTGCCGGTCAGGTCCACATACTGAGTGGCCACCTGACCGTTCTTGATCAGGGTGTCCAGCACCTCCTGCGGAGCCACGAAACGGCCTTCGCCGTGGCTGATGGCCACAGTGTGCTCGTCGCCCACGGCGCACTTGCTCAGCCAGGGGCTGCCGGTGGAGGCGATGCGGGTGCGCACCAGCATGCTCTGGTGGCGGCCGATGGTGTTGAAGGTCAGGGTGGGATCATAAGCCGTGATGGGGCGGATATCGCCGTAAGGCACCAGACCCAGCTTGATCAGGGCCTGGAAGCCGTTGCAGATGCCCAGCATCAGGCCGTCGCGCTGCTGCAGCAGACGGCGCACTGCCTCGGTGACCGCCGGGCTGCGGAAGAAGGAGGCAATGAACTTGGCGCTGCCGTCCGGCTCGTCGCCGCCGGAGAAGCCGCCGGGCAGCATCACGATCTGGCTGTTGTCGATGGCCTTGACCAGTGCTTCGCAGCTGGCCGTGACGTCGGCGGGGGTCAGGTTGCGGATGACCAGGATCTCCGGGTCGGCACCGGCACGGGCAAAGGCCTTTGCGGTGTCATACTCACAGTTGGTGCCGGGGAACACCGGGATGATGACCTTGGGCTTTGCCACACCGATCTTGGGTGCGGCGGGGGCGGTCAGGCTGCCGGTGATGGGCTCCACGGTGGGGCCTGCCTTGCGGTAGGGGTACACCGGCTCCAGCTTGGCCTCCCAGATCTCCTGCAGCTGTGCCATATCCAGCGTTTCGCCGCAGGCCTCGAAGGTGTATTCCTTGGTGGTCTCGCCCAGGATCTCACCGGCGGGTGCGTCGGACACCATTTCCAGCACGATGGAGCCGTACATGGGCTCGAACATCTGGTGGGTGGTCAGGTCTGCCCGCATCTTGAAACCGATGTGGTTGCCCAGACCCATCTTGAACAGGGCCTCGGCAATGCCGCCGTAGCCCACGGAGCAGGCAGAGGCCACCATGCCCTCCTCGATCATGTCCTCCACGACCTTGTAGTTGGCCTTCAGGGAGAAGAAGTTGGGGCAGCCGGTCTCCGGGTCGGTGATGGGACGGATGAGCACCACGGTGCTCTCGGGCTTCTTGAACTCGGTGGAGACCACCTTGTTTGCCTTGCCGATGGCAGTGGCGAAGGACACCAGCGTGGGAGGCACATCCAGCTTCTCAAAGGAGCCGGACATGCTGTCCTTGCCGCCGATGGAGGCGATGCCCAGGCCCATCTGGGCATCCAGTGCGCCCAGCAGGGCGGCCAGCGGCTTGCCCCAGCGCTCCGGGGCGGTGCCCAGGCGCTCGAAGTATTCCTGGAAGGTGAGGTAAGCGTCCTCATAGCGGAAGCCGGTGGCCACCAGCTTGGTCACGCTTTCCACCACGGCCAGACGGGCGCCCTTGTACTGGTCGGCGCTCATCAGGTAGGGGTTGAAGCCCCAGGCCATGCCGGAGCAGGTGCTGGTCTCGCCGTCCACCGGCAGCTTTGCTACCATGGCGTTCTGGGGGGTCAGCTGGTAAGCACCGCCAAAGGGCATGAGCACGGTAGCGGCACCGATGGTGGAGTCGAACCGCTCGGAAAGGCCCTTCTTGCTGCAGACGTTCAGGTCACCCACCATGTTCTTCATCTTCTGGCTGAAGGTCAGGCCGGCCCACTGGGGCTGCCAGACGCTGCCCTTTTCCACATGGACGTTCTGGTGCTTCTCGGCACCGTTGGAGTTCAAAAACTCGCGGCTGATGTTCACGATGGACACACCGTTCCACACCATGTTCAGGCGCTTTTCCTCGGTGACCTTGGCCACAGGGGTAGCCTCGAGGTTCTCTTCATTGGCGATGGCGATGAATTTGTCCACGTCCTCCGGGGCAAGCGCCACAGCCATGCGCTCCTGGCTCTCGCTGATGGCCAGCTCGGTGCCGTCCAGGCCGTCGTACTTCTTGGTGACCTTGTTCAGGTCGATGTACAGGCCGTCGGCCAGCTCGCCGATGGCCACCGACACGCCGCCTGCGCCAAAGTCGTTGCAGCGCTTGATCATCTTGCAGGCGTCCTCACGGCGGAACAGACGCTGCAGCTTGCGCTCGATGGGGGCATTGCCCTTCTGCACCTCGGCACCGCAGTGCTCCAGGCTGTCCAGCTTGTGGGCCTTGGAGGAACCGGTGGCACCGCCCACGCCGTCGCGGCCGGTGCGGCCGCCCAGCAGCACGATCACATCCCCGGGAGCCGGGCACTCGCGGCGCACATGGGAAGCCGGGGTGGCACCCACCACCGCACCGATCTCCATGCGCTTTGCCACATAGCCGGGGTGGTAGATCTCATCCACCTGACCGGTAGCCAGACCGATCTGGTTGCCGTAGGAGGAATAACCGGCGGCGGCGGTGGTCACCAGCTTGCGCTGGGGCAGCTTGCCGGGCAAAGTCTCGCTCACGGGCACCAGCGGGTCACCGGCACCGGTCACACGCATGGCCTGATAGACGTAGCTGCGGCCGGACAGCGGGTCGCGGATGGCACCGCCGATGCAGGTGGCTGCGCCGCCGAAGGGCTCGATCTCGGTGGGGTGGTTGTGGGTCTCGTTCTTGAACAGGAACAGCCAGTCCTCGTCCTTGCCGTTCACGTCGCACTTGATCTTCACGGTGCAGGCGTTGATCTCGTCGGACTCGTCGAGGTTCTTCAGGATGCCCTGCTTCTTCAGCTCCTTGGCACCGATGGTAGCCAGATCCATCATGCAGCGGGGCTTGCCCTCGCGGCCCAGATCCTTGCGCATGGCCATGTAGCGGTCAAAGGCAGCCTGCACCACTTCGTCGTCGATCTGCACATCGTCCAGGATGGTGCCGAAGGTGGTGTGGCGGCAGTGATCGGACCAGTAGGTGTCGATCATCTTGATCTCGGTGATGGTGGGGTCGCGCTGCTCGGAGCGGAAATACTCCTGGCAGAACTTGATGTCGCCCAGATCCATGGCCAGGCCGTTCTCGTCGATGAACTTTTTCAGGCCCTCTTCGTCCAGCTGGTTGAAGCCGTCCAGCACCGCCACAGCGGTGGGCACGGGGTACTCCATTTTCAGGGTAGCCTTCTTGTCCAGCGAAGCCTCACGGGCCTCCACCGGGTTGATGACATATTTTTTGATCTCGGCCAGCTGCTCGTCGGTCAGGGCGCCTTCCAGCAGATAGACGCGGGCAGAGCGCACCAGCGGGCGCTCGCCCTGGCTGATGAGCTGGATGCACTCGGCGGCGGAATCGGCACGCTGGTCGAACTGGCCGGGCAGGTACTCCACGGCAAATGCCGCGCCCTCATGCTCCGGCAGCTGGGCATAGGTGTTGTCCACCGGCGGCTCGCTGAACACGGTGCTGACGCACTGGTGGAACAGCACCTCGTCGATGCCCTCCACGTCGTAGCGGTTGAGCAGGCGCAGGCCGGTGAGCGACCGGATGCCCAGCAGGCCGGTGAGCTCGTTCTTCAGGCCGTTTGCCTCGACGTCAAAGCCGGGCTTTTTTTCCACATAAATACGATAGACCATGGGTAAGTTCCCCCTTAATCATTTTTACTGCTTTTCTGCCAGTGCCTTCAGCGCACGCAGGCCGATGTCGCTGCGCTTGTGCAGCTTGTCGAAATGGATCTTCTCGGCTGCCTCATAGGCGTGGCTCAGGGCGTTGGTCAGGCGCGGGCCGGTGGCGGTCACGCCCAGCACACGGCCGCCGTTGGTCACAAGCTGGCCGTCCTCGGTGAGGGCCGTACCGGAGTGGTACACCGTCACATTCTCTTCGTCCGGCAGCTGACCGTCCACCAGGCCGGAGATGGGCTTGCCCTTCTCATAGGCCACCGGGTAGCCGCCGGAGGCCAGAATGACGCAGGCGGCTGCGCCGTCCGAGAACTTGACCTCCTCGTCGGCCAGGGTGCCGTTGGTGCAGGCCTCCATGATGTGCAGCAGGTCGCCCTCCAGCAGGGGCAGCACCACCTGGGTCTCGGGGTCGCCGAAACGGCAGTTGTACTCGATGACCTTGGGGCCGTCCGGGGTGAGCATCAGGCCGAAGTACAGGCAGCCCTTGAAGGGGCAGCCCTCGGCGTTCATGGCATGGATGGTGGGCAGGAAGATCTTTTCCATGCACTCGGCGGCGATCTCCGGGGTGTAGTAGGGGTTCGGGGCAACGGTGCCCATGCCGCCGGTGTTCAGGCCGGTGTCGTGGTCGTTGGCACGCTTGTGGTCCATGGACGACACCATGGGCTTGACCACCTTGCCGTCGGTAAAACTCAGCACGCTGACCTCCGGGCCGGTGAGGAACTCTTCCACCACCACATGGTTGCCGGATGCGCCGAACTTCTTGTCCAGCATGATCTCCTTGACGCCGTCGGCGGCCTGCTGCTCGTTCTCGCAGATCAGCACGCCCTTGCCCAGAGCCAGGCCGTCGGCCTTGATGACCACCGGGTACTTGCCCTCGGCCTTGATGTACGCCATGACCTTGGCCGGGTCATCAAACGTCTCATACTTCGCGGTGGGGATGCCGTATTTCTTCATCAGGTCCTTGGAGAACACCTTGGAGGCCTCGATGCGGGCAGCGGCCTTGTCCGGGCCGAAAGCCGGGATGCCGGCCTTTGCCAGCTCGTCCACCATGCCCAGGGCCAGCGGGTCATCCTGCGCCACCACGACGTAGTCAAACTTTTCCTCAACGGCAAAGCCCACCATGGTCTCCACATCGGTGGCCTTGATGTTCTTGCACTTGGCGTCGTAGCGGATGCCGCCGTTGCCGGGTGCGCACCAGATCTCGCCGCAGTCGGGGCTTTTCTTCAGTGCTTTGATAATGGCATGTTCGCGGCCGCCGCCGCCAATCACCAGAATTTTTTTGCTCATTTTTACACCTTCTCTTAGTGATGGAACAGCCGCAGGCCGCAGAAGGCCATGGCGATGCCGTACTTGTTGCAGGTATCAATGACCTGCTGGTCACGGATGGAACCGCCGGGCTGCACGATGGCGGTCACGCCGGAGCGGCGGGCACGCTCGATGTTGTCGCCGAAGGGGAAGAAAGCGTCGGAGCCCAGGCACACGCCGGTGACCTTGCTCAGGTATTCCTTCTTTTCCTCGGCGGTCAGCGGGGCGGGCTGCTCGGTGAAGGTCTCGGCCCAGACATCGTCGCCGATGACATCCTCCGGGGTGTCGCCGATGTAAACATCAATGGCGTTGTCCCGGTTGGGCTTGGCGATATCGTCACGGAAGGGCAGGTTCAGTACCTTGTCCATGTGGCGCAGCTGCCAGTTGTCAGCCTTCTGGCCTGCCAGACGGGTGCAGTGGATGCGGCTCTGCTGGCCGGCACCCACGCCGATGGTCTGACCGCCGGCGGTGTAGCACACGCTGTTGGACTGGGTGTACTTGAGGGTGATGAGGGCAATGACCAGATCGCGTTTCTGCTCCTCGGTCACGTCCTTGTTCTCGGTGACCCAGTTGTTCAGCATGGTGTCGGCGTTGATCTCCAGCTCGTTGCGGCCCTGCTCAAAGGTGATGCCGTACACCTGCTTGTGCTCGATGGGTGCGGGCTTGTAGGCGGGGTCGATGGCCACCACGTTGTAGTTGCCCTTCTTCTTGCCGGACAGGATCGCCAGTGCTTCCGGCTCGTAGCCCGGTGCGATGATGCCGTCGGACACCTCGTGCTGGATCAGCTTTGCGGTGGGCACGTCGCACACATCCGACAGGGCGATCCAGTCGCCGAAGGAGGACATGCGGTCGGCACCGCGGGCGCGGGCGTAGGCGCAGGCCAGCGGGGACAGCTCTGCATCCGGGGCGATGTGGTACATCTTGCGCTCCACCTCGGTGAGGGGCAGGCCCAGGGCAGCACCTGCCGGGGACACATGCTTGAAGGAGGCTGCTGCGGGCAGGTCGCAGGCCGCCTTCAGCTCCTTGACCAGCTGGATGGAGTTGAGGGCATCCAGAAAATTGATGTAGCCAGGCTTGCCGTTCAGAACAGTAACGGGCAGGTCAGAGCCATCTTCCATATAAATGCGGCTGGGCTTCTGGTTGGGGTTGCAGCCGTACTTCAGTGCGAGTTCATTCATTGGTGCATCCTCCTTGGTTCCTCTATGGTGTACTCTTATTCTTCTTCCGCGTCAAGCTTTTTGAGCAGTTCCAGCTCTTCGGGCAGCAGCTCCGGCTCTTCGGGGTCGTCCAGATCGCTGCACACGGCGTCGTATTTGTTGAAGATCATGTCGCCGCTCTCGCCGCTCTCCAGGTCGATGACCCGGGCAAACAGGCTCACCTTGTTGTCGGCGTTCAGGCTGCTCCACAGGCCGTGGGCAAAGTCGCCGATGGTGCGGGGGCAGGCAAAGCGCAGGGGCTCGCCCTCAAAGCTGGGGATGGGGCTGCCATTGTGCTTGTAGGTGCTGATGAAGTGGCCCTCTCCGGCCACGGGCTGGGGGTAATCAAAGAAATAGCGCTGCACGCTGTCGCCGTTGCCGTCGGCAGACTTGAGGATGCTCATCTGGTAGCTGCCGTCCGCATACACCACCGCAGAGATGCGGGGGGTGTAGTTGGGGCCGTCCGGCTCAAAGGTGCGGGTGCGCAGTGCATCCGCAAAGCTCTTGCCCTGGCTCATCAGGTCATAGATGGTATCGGTCTGGTCGCCGTTGGTCACGATGTGGGTACGGCCCAGCGTCAGCACCGGGTTATAGATGATCAGGCTGGGGTCCTCCAGCTTGGCGGGGTCGGCTGCCATGGTGCAGATGCCGCCGCGCTCCGGCACGGGGTCGAACACACGGTTGCGGCTGTTCTCGCTGCGGCCCATGATGAAGTAGCCGATGAACATCTGTCGGCCGTCCGGGGCCTTTGCCACCGCAATGCCGCGGCCGGGGTATTCGTTGGAGGCCAGATATTCGTTCAGGTCGATCTTTTCCATTGTTGTTCTCCTCACTCGATCTCTCCGCTGCACACCATGGCGACCGCCTTGGGCAGCAACTTCCACTCGGCCTGCTCCATGACCCGTTTCTGCAGCACCTCCGGGGTGTCGCCGGGCAGGATGTCCACGGCCTTCTGCAGCAGGATGGGCCCGCCGTCGCATTCTTCGTTCACAAAGTGAACCGTCGCACCGGTCACCTTGCAGCCACGGGCAAGGGCCGCTTCATGGGGGCGCAGGCCGTACATGCCCGGCCCGCAGAAGGACGGGATGAGCGCCGGGTGCACGTTCAGGATGCGGCGCGGATAGGCCGCGATGACGCTGGGCCCCAGCACCGACAGAAAGCCTGCCAGCACCACAAGGTCGATGTTGTGTGCTTTCAGCGTGCCCAGCAGGGCCGCGTCAAACTCTTCACTGTTGTCGTAGTCCCTGCGGCGCACCACGCAGCTCTCCACACCGGCCTTTGCGGCACGTTCCAGCGCATAGACGCCGGGCTTGGAGGCCACCACAAGGGTGATCTTTCCGTCGGGGTTCTCGCCGCGGGCCTCACTGTCCAGCAGGGCCTGCAGGTTGGTGCCGCCGCCGGAAACTAACACTGCAATGTTCAGCACAGCTCCACACCCTCGCCTTCTGCGATGACGCCCAGACGGTAAGCCTCCGGCTCACCGTTGGCGTGCAGGATCTCCAGCGCCTTGTCGGCCTGCTCGGCGGGCACGGTGAGCACCATGCCCACGCCCATGTTGAAGGTGTTGAACATATCGTGCTCGGAGATGCCGCCCTCCTTCTGCATCAGGTGGAACAGTGCCGGGGTGCGGACGTCCGCCTTGTGGATGCGGGCGCAGCAGCCCTTCTTCAGGCTGCGGGGAATGTTCTCGTAGAAGCCGCCGCCGGTGATGTGGGAAATGCCCTTGACATCCACTTCCTCCAGCACCTTGAGCACCGGCTTAACGTAAATTTTAGTGGGAGCCAGCAGGGCCTCGCCCAGGCTCTTGCCGCCCAGCTCGGCGGGCGTGGTGTGCAGCACGTCGGGGTTGCCGTCGATGTCAAAGATCTTGCGCACCAGCGAGAAGCCGTTGGAGTGCACACCGGTGGAAGGCAGCGCGATGATCACATCGCCGGGCTTCATGGTGTCATTGCTCAGGATCTTTTCCTTGTCCACGACGCCCACGGTAAAACCGGCCAGATCGTACTCGTCCTCCGGCATCATGCCCGGGTGCTCGGCCGTCTCGCCGCCCACCAGAGAGCAGTCGGCCTGCACGCAGCCCTCGGCCACGCCCTTGACGATCTCGGCGATCTTTTCCGGGATATTGCGGCCGCAGGCGATGTAGTCCAGGAACACCAGCGGCTTTGCACCGGCGCAGATGACGTCGTTGACGCACATGGCCACACAGTCGATGCCGATGGTGTCGTGCTTGTCCATGATCATGGCAATCTTCAGCTTGGTGCCCACGCCGTCGGTGCCGGAGATCAGCACCGGGTGCTTGTAGCCGGTGCAGTCCAGTTCAAACAGGCCGCCAAAGCCGCCCAGCCCGCCGATGCAGTGCTCGTTCATGGTGCGGGCCACATACTGCTTCATCAGTTCGACCGAACGGTAACCGGCGGTGATGTCCACGCCTGCTGCGGCGTAGCTTTCCGAATAGCTCTTTTCCATGGTGTTACTCTCCTAACTTTTTCTCGTCCTTGGGGCGGTCGTTCAGGTGGCGTTCGTGGATATCGGTGGAAAGCACCTCGTCCGGCTTCACGGCATATTCGCCGGTGAAGCAGGCGGTGCAGAACCCACAGTTTGCGTTTTTGGCCAGCTGCACCACATGTTCGGTGGACAGGTAGCCCAGGGTGTCGGCCCCGATGATCTCATTGATCTGGTCCACCGTGCGTCCGGTGGCCACCAGCAGTTTCTGGTCGGGGATGTCGGTACCGAAGTAGCAGGGATATTTGAACGGCGGTGCCGACACCATGAAGTGTACCTCGGCGGCACCGGCGTCCCGCAGCAGCTTGATGATGCGGGCAGAGGTGGTACCGCGCACGATGGAGTCATCCACCAGCACCACGCGCTTGCCCTTGACCGTGCTGGAGATCGCGTTCAGCTTGATGCGCACGCTGTTCTCACGTTGCTTCTGGCTGCCCTGAATGAAGGTGCGGCCGATGTACTTGTTCTTGATGAAGCCGATGCCGTAGGGGATGCCGCTCTCCTGGGAGTAGCCCAGGGCGGCGTCCAGGCCGGAGTCCGGCACGCCGATGACCACATCGGCTTCCACCGGGTGTTCCTGTGCCAGGAACCGGCCGGCCTGCTTGCGGGCCTCGTGCACCGAGCTGCCCTCGATGATGCTGTCCGGGCGGGCAAAGTAGATGAACTCGAACACGCACATCTGGGTGTCCGGGCGGCCCACATGGTCGGTGATGCTGCGCAGCTCACCGGTCTTGGCGTCGGCCACCACGATCTCGCCGGGCTTCACGTCCCGCAGCAGGGTGGCACCCACAGCGTCCAGGGCACAGCTCTCGCTGGCAAAGACGTAGCCGCCGCCGGGCAGCGTGCCGATGCACAGGGGGCGGTAGCCGCGGGGGTCGCGCACCGCGATGAGCTTGGTGGCGGACATGATCACCAGGCTGTACGCGCCTTCCAGCACGTCCATGGTCTTGCTGATGGCCGTCTCGATGCTGCCCATGCGCAGGCGGTTGCGGGTGATGAGGTAGCAGATGACCTCGGTGTCCGAGGAGCCATGGAAGATGGCTCCCTCGTTTTCCAGCTGACGTCGCAGCTCAATGGCATTGGTCAGGTTGCCGTTGTGGCACAGGGCCATGGTGCCGCGGCCGTGCCGCACGATCATGGGCTGAGCATTGGCCCGGATGCGGCTGCCGGAAGTGGCGTAGCGCACATGGCCGGTGGCCATATGGGCGTTGGGGTTGGCCAGGCTGCCCAGCACCGCCGGGGTGAACACCTCGTTCACAAGGCCCAGATCCCGGTGGCCCTGGATGACGCCGTCGTCGTTCACGGCGATGCCGCAGCTCTCCTGCCCGCGGTGCTGCAGGGCATACAGCGCCGAGTAGGCGGCAGCGGCCACATCCTCGGTGCCGGCCCGGTCGTAGAGGCCAAAAACGCCGCATTCTTCGTGCAGCGGATATGCAAAATCAGACATTGGTTCTCCTTTACAGTTCGGCGATCTCCGCCTGCAGTTTTTCCTCCTTGGCCGCGATCTGTGCCGCCATGGCGGTGCGCTCGGCTTCCAGCTTTGCTGCCAGAGCCTCATCGCCCAGTGCCAGGATCTCGGCGGCCAGCCAGGCGGCGTTCTTGGCGCCGTTCAGGGCCACGGTGGCCACCGGGATGCCGCTGGGCATCTGAACGGTGGCCAGCAGGGCATCCAGACCGTCCATGGCACCGCCCTTCATGGGGATGCCGATCACCGGCAGCGTAGTGTTGGCGGCAAATGCACCGGCCAGATGGGCTGCCATGCCGGCCGCGCACAGGATGACGCCAAAGCCGTTGGCCTTTGCGCTCTTGGCAAACGCAGCCGCCTCGGCGGGCGTGCGGTGTGCCGACAGGATGTGTGCTTCAAAGGGGATATCCAGCGCTTTGAGCTGGGCACAGGCCCCCTTGACCACCGGCCAATCGCTGTCGGAACCCATGATCACAGCAACTTTACGAACCATAATCCAAACCCTCTCTTTCCACTTCTGACAAACAAAAAAGGCAGTGGTACACCTGCACCACAGCCTTTATTTTTGCGTATTCTGTTCCCATGCCTTGCACGAAGCTGCACGATGCCCCTGACATGCACGAATATTGTTTCGTTCCATGCGACCCGGCAGCGTCTTTTTCATGGATCTCTTCCTCCGCAGTTTCTGTGCTGGCATTTCTGCAGGGTGCGGGGCCCATTCTATGGGGTGACCGTCCCTGTGCTACATACAGTTTACGGCAAAATAATGGCTTTGCAAAGGGTGTTGCGGCAAATTCTCCCTTGTGTTTCCATGCGCCAAAAAACTTTCAAAAGTTTTGTGCAGTTTCGCCATCGTTTTTCTTTTTAAGTATGACTTATGGTTTGAGTATATTTTCCGTAAAATCTTCCAACCGTCTTTGTCCCAAAAGACGTACTTTTCCGCCCGGTTCAGAAAATGATCTTTGCCGTGGTGGCCCGGGCGGCACGGATAAGGTCTGCCGGAGCACAGCACACCTGGGTGCCGATGCGCCCGCCGGAAACATACACTTTTTCCTGTGCGAGGACGCTCTCGTCGAACACGGTCTTGTACTGTTTCTTCATGCCCACGGGGCTGCAGCCGCCGCGCACATAGCCGGTGACCTTGTTGATGTCGGCTACATGGATCATGGCCACGCTCTTTTCGCCCACGCTGCGGGCGGCGGCTTTCAGATCCAGCTCGGCCGCCACCGGGATGACAAACACAAAGTAGTTTTTGCTGCTGCCCTGGGTCACCAGCGTCTTGTATACGCAGGCCGGGTCCTCGCCCATGCTGCCGGCCACATCCACACCGGCCACGGCCACGCCCTCTTCGTGGGCGTACTCGTGGGCCGTATAGGGCACCTTTTCACGTTCCAGAATGCGCATGGCATTGGTTTTTGCTTCTTTTCCCATATTACTTCCCTCTCTATCTATCACTTTCTTTCATTCTACCACTTTTTTGAAAAAATGAAAAGCCGCCCTTGACTTCCGGCAGCAGCAGTGATATCATGGCATCATCACTTCAGGAAACTGAAGTCCCGTATTGCAGTCCACGCAGCGGAGGCCCCTCCCTGCCGTACCGATAAAGGAGATTTGCCGTATGATCATCGTACTGAAACAGGATGCCCCCGACGTACAGGTTCACGAGTTCTGCCACGAGCTGGAGGGCATGGGCCTGCAGATCAACGACTCCAAGGGCAGCGATACCCATATTCTGGGCCTCATCGGCGACACCAAGGCCATTGCCGAAAGCTGGGTGCTGGCCAACCCCGTGGTGGAGACCTGCCGCCGCGTGTCCGAACCTTATAAAAAGGCCAACCGCAAGTTCCACCCGGATGACAGCATTATCGACGTGGACGGCGTGAAGATCGGCGGCGGCAACTTTGCGGTCATCGCCGGCCCCTGCAGCATTGAAAGTGAAGAGCAGATCACCTACTGCGCCCAGCGCGTGAAGGCCGCCGGTGCTTCTCTGCTGCGCGGCGGTGCATTCAAGCCCCGCACCTCCCCCTACTCCTTCCAGGGCATGCGCAGCGAGGGTCTGGACCTGCTCAAGCTGGCCCGCCGCGCCACCGGTGCCCCCATCGTCACCGAGATCATGAACACCGAGCACCTGCCCCTGTTCGAGAACGTGGACCTGATTCAGGTGGGTGCCCGCAACATGCAGAACTTTGAGCTGCTCAAGGCCGTGGGCCGCCAGAACAAGCCGGTGCTGCTCAAGCGCGGCCTGGCCAATACGCTGGAAGAGTTCGTGATGAGCGCCGAGTACATCATGGCCGAGGGCAACGAGAATGTCATCCTCTGCGAGCGCGGCATCCGCACCTTTGAGACCAGCATGCGCAACACCCTTGATCTGGCCGGTGTGGTGATGCTGCACAAGATGACCCACCTGCCCGTGGTGGTGGACCCCAGCCATGCCTGCGGCCACGCCTGGATGGTGCCGGAGCTGGCCAAGGCTGCCGTTGCCGCCGGGGCCGACGGCCTGATGATCGAGGTGCACAACAACCCCGCCAAGGCCAAGTGCGACGGCGCACAGAGCCTGACCCCCGACCAGTTCGATGAACTGATGCAGTTCATTGGCAAAGAGGTGGAGTTCTTCGGCAAGAAGATGAACTGAGCCTGCGCGTTCCAAAAGGCAGTGGCTGCGGTCGCTGCCTTTTTTGCGTGCCAGTTCCTCATTTTCTTTTCCGCGTTTTTGTGTTATACTATAGTGTATTTTGCAGTTTACTTCTGAAACGAGGTATTTTCAATGAAAGCACATATTGCACGCAACCAGAATGCCGGGGTGCCGCTGGCGCTGGGCTGGAACCTTTCCGCCGGCGACCGCGGCAAGCTGGACGGCATGGCCCCTGCCTTTGGCATGAAGGTCCTGCCCGTGTCCCCTGCCGACGCCGGCAAGACCGTGGCGCAGCTGCTGGGTGAAGTGGAGACCAGATCCGCCCGCACGCTGGTGCTGGAGCCGGGGGCTTACCCGTCCGCTCTGGTGCTGGCCAACTTCAAGGACAAGGACGTGGACACCCTGCTGGACCTGATGAAGCAGGCGCAGGTAAACATCCCCCTCAAGGCCGTGGTGACCCCCGCCAACCGCAACTGGGTGTTCGGCGACCTGCTGGCCCACCTGCAGGAAGAGCACACCGCCTTTACCGCAGCAAAGGAGAACCAGACCCGATGAAAACCACCCTGTTCAACCGCCTCACCGCCGGACTGCTGGCGGCGGTGCTCTGTCTGAGTGTGCTGGCCGGCTGTGCCGCCAAGCCCCAGAAGGAGCTGACCCGCTACAGCACCATCTTCTATGATGTGTTCGACACCGTCACCCAGGTGATCGCCTACTGCGAGAGCGAGGAAGAGTTCACCAAGCAGATGGAAGCCTTGCACGCTGACCTGATCTCTTACAACCAGCTGTACGACATCTACAACGACTACGACGGCGTGGTGAATGTGAAAACCATCAACGACAACGCCGGCAAGGCCCCCGTGCAGGTGGACGACCGCATCCTGTCCATGCTGGAGCTGGCTCAGAAGATGTACGACACCACAAACGGCAAGCTGAACGTGGCCATGGGCAGCGTGCTGAACATCTGGCACAACTACCGCGAGGCCGCCGAGAGCCACCAGAACGAGGCCGACAACACCCTGCCCACTCAGGAGGAGCTGGAAGCCGCAGCCCAGCACTGCGACATCAACAATGTGGTGATCGACGAGCAGGCCAAGACCGTGTACCTGGCCGACCCGGAGATGTCGCTGGATGTGGGCAGCGTGGGCAAGGGCTACGCCGTGGAAATGGTGTGCCAGGCCGCGCAGGCCCGGGGCCTGACCAGCGCACTGGTAAGCGTGGGCGGCAACCTGCGTGCCATTGGCAAGAAGCCCGACGGCAGCCAGTGGACCGGCGGCGTGGAGAACCCGTGGAACGCTTCGGAGGTGTACACCACCGACTCCCTGTTCGGGGCCGCCATCAACATGAGCGACATGGCACTGGTGACCAGCGGCGACTACCAGCGCTACTTTGTGGTGGACGGCAAGCGCTATCACCACCTGATTGACCCGGACACCCTGTGGCCGGCTGCCTATTTCAACAGCGTGACTGTGCTGTGCCCGGACTCCGGCATGGCCGACTGCCTGACCACCGGCCTGTTCTGCATGCCGCTGGAAGAGGGCCAGAAGCTGGTGGAGTCGCTGGACGGCGTGGAGGCCATGTGGTGCACCCCGGACCAGCAGGCGGTCGCCTCCAGCGGCTGGGAGAGCCACACCCGCCAGTAATTTGCCCCAAAACCAAAAGCCCCGTGTGTTCACGATGCGGAACACACGGGGCTTTGTTTTTGCTGTGAGTTTGTCGGCTCAGAAGCCGGTCGGCGGGACGTAATAGCTGGGCAGGCCGCCTTTCTGGCTGGCTGCTGCCTGCTGGCGCAGTGCCGAGCGGGTGACCTCGGCCCAGGAATACTGGGTCATATATTCACCGCGGTAGCTGCTGATGGTGGAGCGGTCTCCCCGCAAGAAGTTGTAATAATCGCACTCCACCTTGCTGGTGTCGATGGCCAGCGTACTGCGCCCGCGCACCAGCAGTCCACGCACGCCGGCGTCCTCCAGCGTGTGGCTCAGGTCAAAGATCAGATTGCGCAGATGGCTGTGCAGGGACGCCGTGTCGGGCTTGTCCTCCCAGAGCACGGCCAGCATCTCGCCGTTGGTGCAGGTGGCACCGTTGCGGTCCACCAGATAGGCCAGCAGCTCCTTGCTCTTGCTGCGCTTGAACGAGAGCGGACGCCCGCCCACGAACACTTCAAAGTTGCCAAAGCACTGCACCTTGACGCCCGCAGGCACATCCTCGGCCGGATACCGCAGATTTTCCAGCACATTGCGCACATCAGCCTCGTTAGCCGGTTTGAGCAGGAAGCCGCTGACAAAGATCTGCAGGGCTTCCAGCGCATACTCCGGATGTTCCGTCACCACGATCAGATTGCAGCGCGGCTGGATCTTCTGGATCATGCGAGCCAGGGCGAGGCCGTTCATCCCCGGCATCTCCAGATTCAAAAAAGCTGCATCCATCGGACCCTGACGCAGCCAGGTCAACGCATCGTCTGTGGTCATCGCACTGATATAATCGCAATCCGGTGCCACTCTGCACAAGATACGGATCAGAGAATTGATCGCAAGCTGTCCGTCGTCTACGACCAGAATTTTCATCCATATCACCTCCTGACATATGTAAGCAAATTCCCCTTTTCCTTATGATTTTATCACGCAGACGTTCTTTAAGCAAGTTCTTTCGGGCAAAAAAAAGCCAAAAAGCCATTCCCGTCGGAAACTCTCGTCGTGCTTTTGGCACTTTGACGAGAAATCCGCCCCGAGAATGGCAATTCTGACTGTTTTATGGAGTTAGCAGCAAGGCATTGTTTCTGCCAGTCAGCGCATCCGCATCCGGCTGTCCCAGCATGCCGCACAGCCGCTCATAGGCCGCCTGCATCCGGGTGGCCCGGGTAGTGCAGTTATGTGCGTCCGAGGAGATCGCGTCCACAAGGCCGTCCTTCAGCCAGCGGTCCAGCTTCCGGCGCTGAAAGAATCCGCCCTCCAGCACCGTGGCCGCATTGACCTGACAGCGGATGCCGTACTGTTCCTTCAGGCGGGGCAGCGCACCGCTGCGGGCAAGGCGGGGGTAGCGCTCAATGTGCGCCAGCAGCACCCGGTAGCCGCTGCCGGTGATCTGCCGCAGGGCCGTTTCCACTTCCGCCGCCGCCACATCGGGCACGAACTCCAGCAGCACCCAGTCGGTGCTGCCCAGCGTGATCAGGCTGTGCTCGGCCGCCGCATAGGCCGCAGCCGGGGTATACAGCAGCTCCGAGCCGCTTTCCAGCATCAGGTCGTAGCCCTTTTCGGCGCAGTAAGCCCGTGCAAAATCAAGATGCCGCTGATACACGTCCCGCGGAAAGGGCTCCATGCCCGGCGTGCTGTGAGAGGTGGCAAACAGACGGGTGACCCCATCCGCCGCCGCCGCATCCAGCATGGCAAACATCTCTTCCCGCGTGCGGGCACCGTCGTCCACACCATAGACGAAATGCGCGTGATAATCCGTAAAGCCGCTCATTTCTTTTCAGCCGCGTGATTGTGCTTATAGTACCGGTTATAGTAGCCGTATTTGCCGTAGGTACGGTAATAATACTTGCGGCTCAGGTAGCTGTCGTAATCCACCTGGTTCAGCACCGTGCCCAGGATGGGGCAGCCGCTCTGCTCGATCTGCTGCTTCACATCCAACAGCTCCTGGCGGCGCACATCGTTGTACTGCACAGCGATCAGAGTGCCGTCGCAGGATTTTGCGATCTCGGCAGCATCAATGACCACGCCCACAGGGGCGGCGTCCACCAGCACATAATCCACCATCTGGGCCAGGGTGTCCAGCAGGTCCTTGAAGTGATGGTTGCTCAGCAGAGCCAGGGGGTTGGGCACATCCCGGCCCACCGGAACCATCAGGGCACCGGGGATGTCGGTCTGGTAGATGACCTCCTCCATGCCCACCATGCCGGCCAAAAAGTGGGAAAGGCCCTTGTCGTCGTTGCGGCCGTTCTCAAACTGCAGGCCGTACTGGGTGTTTACCATGCTGCGGCGCAGGTCGGCGTCCACCAAGGCCACCTTCATGCCACGCTGGGCCAGGGTCCGCATCAGATTCATGGACAGATAGCTCTTGCCCTCCGAAGCGTGGCAGCTGGTGATCATGATCTTTTTTACAGTTTCACCTGCAAAGGACAGGTTGGTGCTCAGGGTGTTGAAGGCCTCGCTGCCTGCATAGTCCAGTTCCGGAAATTTTGTGATCTTCAGCTGTTTCATGCGTTCCTCCCGGCCTTTCCGCCCACACGGCGGCAAATATCTTTGCTCAGGCGCTTCATGCGGCGCTGGAAGTTGCTGCCCTTTTTGGGCTCGGTGCCACCCACCAGGGGCACAGAGGCCAGCACCACCATGCCGGTGTACTTGCGGATCTCCTCAGCGGATTTATAGGTATCGTCCAGCAGCACCCGCAGCACCACAACACCGCAAGCCAGCACAAAGCCTGCCAGGAAGCCCAGCAGGATGTTCTTGGTCTTGCTGGGGCTGAAGGGGTTGGCCGGTACCCGGGCCGAGGACATGATGGTGGGCTCGTCGGTCTTCATCTTCTCCGCAATGTAGCTTGCGCCCACCTCAGCATACTCATTGGCAATGGCTGCAGCCTCTTCGGGGTCTGCATCGGTCACCGTAATGTCCAGCATACGGGTGTCGTTGGCATTGGTCACGCTGAGCATGTTGTCCATCTGGGTATAGGTATAGTCCAGATCCAGTGCACTGATGACCTTTTCGTGCACCTCCCACATCTCAAACACCTTGATGTAGTCGCTGGTCAGGGCGCTGCCGATCTGAATATCCGACAGGTTCAGCACCGAGTCGTTGCGGCTGACCACATAGATGGTAGAGGTGGCCTTGTAGAGGGGGGTCACCAGCAAAAAGGTATAGAGTGCTGCCAGCACCATTCCTGCTGCGGCTGCCGCAATAAACTTCCAGTGGTCCAGCAGGCCCATGCAAAGTTCCAGAAGATCAATGGTATCTTCTTCCTGCTGCGGCCGCACCTCGGAACGATAAGGTTCCTGCGTTAAAGTATCTCGCTGCACTTCGTTGCTCCTTTAAAATCCCTTGGCTTTCTCCGTGAAAAATGCGGCGTCCTCTTTTTCGGAAGAGAGCGCCGCAGGACAAAGTCGTTCTGTTTTTACTTCCTGGTCACAGCTGCAATGTAGGCCTTGCCTGCCTGCAGGTTGATCATGGTAGTGGCATCCAGCTCCAGCTGGACCTTACGGACCTTACGGGCCACACCGTTCACCACAACGGTCTCCTCCACGACCACACCGGCCAGAGGCAGGTTGACGATCTTGCCGTTGGGGGTCTTGACACGGATGATCACGGCAACGGTGGTGCCGCTCTCCGGCAGAGCTGCCATGGGGACCTTGACGGTGATCTTGTCCATGCCGGTCTTGTAGCCGGAGACCTTGATTTCCTTGATCTCGCTGACGGTCACGGCGTCCTTCTCACTGCCCAGGATCTTCGCAGCTGCATCCACAGCCTCTGCAGTCAGGTACTTCTCCACGCCCTCGCCCTTCAGCTGGGTCTCTTCCTTACTGGAGTCCTCCGTGGTCTTGACCTCCACCTGCAGGCCCTCGCTGCTGACAGAACCGGAAGCAGAGACCTCAGTCTTGCCTGCATCGGCATCGGTGCCAGTCTTGCTGGGCACAGACTCCACAGCAAAAGCGGTAGCGGCAGCCATGCTCACCAGCAGAGCTGCGGAAACCATGGCGCAAACGATCTTTTTCATTTTCATAAGAATATACCCCTTTCAGACCAGTTCTCTCGGCTTTGAGAGCGTCTTTATCATAAACGTGTCTTGGGCACGCTTATTCAACTTTTTCGTAAAACAACTGCAGCACCGCCTGCTGCAACGCATCGGCATCCGGATAAAACTCCATAAAGCCATCCTCCCCGACCTGATAGGTGCCATCCGGTTTGATGGTGTCCAGCCGGGTGTAGTCCTTTGCCGCCCAGGCCTCGTTCACCAGCTGACCTTTGGCCATGCTGGTGGTCAGGTAGGGCTGCAGGGCGTCGTAGGCGTCCACGGCAAAGTTCTGATCCTTCTGCAGTTTTTCATCCAGCTGCACCGACAGCTGTCGGATGTAGCTTTCCTGCCGCGCCATGCGGGCCTCGTTGGTGCCTACACCGACACTGCGGCGGGAGCGGACATAGGTCTCGGCCTGCTCGCCCTGCAGCGTGAGGGTCGTACCCTTGGTCATGGCCGGGTCGATGGCGGAGAAATCATCCTCCAGCGTCACGGTCACACCGCCTGCCAGATCGTTCAGGGTGGAAATGCCGTCCAGCCCCATGGCCAGATACTGGTCGATGGTCTGTCCGCCCAGCAGGTTTCCCACTGCTTCCACGGTCACCTCGCAGCTGGTCTGGCGGCCATCGCCAAAGGCATAACCCAGACAGATCTGCTGGGTCACCGGCTCGTAGCGGTCCCCCAACAGGCCCAGCACCGTCACGGAGGTCATGGTATCGCGGTCGATCTGCAACTGCTGCACCGTCTTGTCCGCGTCATCCAGTACTACCAACCGCAGAAAGTCGGCCTGGCCGGCCTTGCGGTACTCGTAGCTGTCCTGGGTGTCGTGGTCCACGCCCATGACCAGGATCGTGGTCAGGCGGCTCTTTTTGCGGTAGGTCACGCCGTCCACTTCCACAGTCTCCTGGTCGGCCTGGGGCAGCTGGGTGCGGGTCTCCGGCTTTTCTGCCCGTTTCTCCAGCCAGCGGCCCCCGCCGTACAGTACCAGCACGACCGCCAGAACGGCCAGCAATGCTGCTACAGCATGAAAAACCGTCTTGTTTTTTTGTTCTTGTTCCTTCAACGGGATCGCTGCTCCTTGCTTTGGTCCGAAACGCTCTGGGATTCCAGAGCATCTCATTCATTTATTATGCGTCACAACTCCGCAACTGTCAATAGATTTTATTTCATCTTTCCTGTTTTTTTCATGTTTTTCTGTCACATAAACGCAACCGGCCCCGGCTATGGAAAACTACCTTCCACAGCCGGGGCTGGTTCGTCTGTTTTATTTCAGGTCCAGTTCCGGCGGTACGTCGATCTGGTCTGAAACATATTTCCCGTTCTTCTTGCGCTGGCGCACACACTCGGTGAGCAGATATTCGATCTGTCCGTTCACCGAGCGGAAATCATCCTCTGCCCAGGCAGCAAGGGCATCGTAGAGTTTGGCGTTCAGGCGCAGGGGTACCTGCTTTTTTGGCTCGGCCATCAGTACAGGCTGCCGCTGTTCACGATGGGCTGGGCGTCGCGGTTGCCGCACAGCACCACCAGCAGGTTGGACACCATGGCTGCCTTGCGCTCGTCATCCAGCTCTACCACCTTGTTTTCGTTCAGACGGTCCAGTGCCATTTCCACCATGCCCACGGCACCGTCCACAATCATCTTGCGGGCGTCGATGATGGCACTGGCCTGCTGGCGCTGCAGCATGACCGCTGCGATCTCCGGCGCATAGGCCAGATAGGTGATGCGGGCTTCTACCACCTCGATGCCGGCTTCGGCCACATTCTTCTGGATCTCGTCGCGGATGCGGGCCGCCACCACTTCGGAGGAGCCGCGCAGGCTGCCCTCATCGGCCACACCGTCGCCGGTGGTATCCACATTGGGGGCCACATCATAGGGGTACACCCGCACCACATTGCGCAGGGCGCTGTCGCACTGCAGGGAGAGATACTCCTTGTAGTTGTCTACGTTGAACACGGCCTTGGCGGTGTCGGTGACCCGCCAGATCACCGCAATGCCGATCTCCACCGGGTTGCCCAGGCAGTCGTTGATCTTCTGCCGGGAGTTGTTCAGGGTCATCATTTTCAGGGAGATCTTTCTGCTCATGGATTCGGCACTGACCTGGGCATTCTGGCCGCTCTGGCCAAACAGCGCAGCCACGCTGGTTTCCTTGCTGTTCACATCGCCGCTCTGGCTCAGGCGGGTACCGGCGGCAGGGTTGACAGCGGTGCAGAAGGGGTTCACCCAGTAAAAGCCCTGTCCCTTCAGGGTGCCAATGTAATCACCAAACAGGGTGAGCACCAGCGCTTCCTGCGGCTTGAGCACCTTCAAACCGCAGAACAGGAAGATGCCTGCGATGAAGTACGCAATGGACAAAACCAGCAGCGGCAAGCCCAAAAGCATCCGGTCTGCATCCAGCAGGGTGATGCTGTAAATAAACAGGGCAATGGATGCCACATAGCCCAGCAGGGTCAACAGCAGCACCGCCATGCCGTTTTTGCGGGTATTCAAAATTTTCTCTTCCATAACAAGTCCCTCCTTATCAGGGTCGGAAGCGTTTCTTTGTGATATCAAAATCATATCACATTGAGCACTTCCTGTCAAGACCTCCGGCCCCGCACAACAAAAAACACCCGTTCTCCGGGGAAAATTCCCCAGAAAAGCGGGTGTTTTTGCGGGTTCAGGTCTCAGCGCTTGTACTTGGATGCAGCCTGCAGACGCTGCATGGCACGCTGCAGTGCGATCTGGCTCTGATAATATTCATGCATGCTCTTCTGGTGCTGCAGGCGCTCTTCCGCACGGATGCGGGCCGCCTCGGCACGGTTCTTGTCGATATCCTCCGGGCGCTCGGCGCTGTCCACCAGCACCATCACATACGCGGGGGTCACCTCGGCAATGCCGTCACCCACCAGAATGTCGCGGGCTTCGCCGTTCACTTCAAAGTGCAGGATGCCCATGTGGATGGCCACCAGCACGGGGTTGTGCCCGGCCTGCACGCCATACACACCGTCGCCGGTGGGCAGCACGAGGTCCTCACAGTCGCCCTGATAGAACTCACCGCTGGAGGCCGTGATATTCAGCATGAACTTGTTCATCAGACGGCACCGCCCTTTTCCTCAGCCATCTTTTCAGCGGCCTTCTGGCGGGCATCTTCCAGCGTACCCACGTTGAAGAATGCCCACTCCGGCAGGTCATCGGCCTCGCCGTCCACGATGGCGGCAAAGCTGCGCACGGTGTCCTTCAGCGGCACATACTTGCCCTTCAGGCCGGTAAAGTTCTCGGCCACGGCAAAGGGCTGGGACAGGAACTTCTGCAGCTTGCGGGCACGGGTCACGGTCAGCTTGTCGTTCTCGTCCAGTTCGTCCATGCCCAGAATGGCGATGATGTCCTGCAGCTCCTGATAGCGCTGCAGAATGGACTGCACCTTGCGGGCCACGCGGTAGTGCTCCTCGCCCACGATGTCTGCTTCCAGAATGCGGGAAGTGGAGGCCAGCGGGTCCACAGCGGGGTAAATGCCCTGCTCCACGATCTTACGGGACAGCACAGTGGTGGCGTCCAGATGCGCAAAGGTGGTGGCGGGGGCCGGGTCGGTCAGGTCATCGGCGGGGACGTAAACGGCCTGCACCGAGGTGATGGAGCCGTCCTTCGTGGAGGTGATGCGCTCCTGCAGAGCGCCCAGCTCGTTGGCCAGAGTGGGCTGATAGCCCACGGCGGAAGGCATACGGCCCATCAGAGCCGACACCTCAGAGCCTGCCTGCACGAAACGGAAGATGTTGTCGATGAACAGCAGCACGTCCTTGTGGGTCTCTTCACGGAAGTACTCGGCCATGGTCAGGCCGGTCTCGGCCACGCGCATACGGGCTCCGGGGGGCTCGTTCATCTGGCCAAAGACCAGTGCCGTTTTGTTCAGAACGCCGGAAGCGTTCATCTCGCCCCACAGGTCGCAGCCCTCACGGGAGCGCTCGCCGACGCCGGTGAAGATGGAGTAGCCGCCGTGCTCGGTGGCCACGTTGTGGATCAGTTCCTGGATCAGCACGGTCTTGCCGACGCCTGCGCCGCCGAACAGACCGATCTTGCCGCCCTTTGCATACGGAGCCAGCAGGTCGATGACCTTGATGCCGGTCTCCAGGATCTCGGTAGCAGGCTTCTGCTCCGCAAAGCTGGGAGCCTTGCGGTGGATGGGCCAGTGCGGCACATCATCCACCGGGCCTTTGCCGTCGATGGGTCTGCCCAGCGGGTCGAACATACGGCCCAGGGTGGCTTCGCCCACCGGTGCGGTCAGGCCGTGGCCGGTCGCCTGCACGGTCATGCCCTTGCCGAGACCTTCGCTTGCGGAAAGCATGATGCAGCGCACCGTCGTTTCGTTGACGTGCTGCGTCACTTCCATGGTGCGTTCGGTGCCCTCAGCGGTCACCGTCAGCGCCTCCTGCAGGGCAGGCAGCTTGCCTGCTGCGAACTGCACGTCCACAACAGGACCCGCTACGCGGATAATAGTTCCCTGTAACATAACGATTGCCTCTTATATTATAAGTTCGTTCTTTTCTTTAATCCCGCTTCTGCACAGCAGCTGCACCACCGATGATCTCGGTGATCTCCTGGGTGATGGAGCCCTGACGGGTACGGTTGTACTCCAGCTGCAGATCGCGGATCATGTCGTTCGCGCTCTTGGTGGCGGAATCCATGGCGGTCATGCGGGCGCTCTGCTCGGCGCAGTAGCTCTCGGTCATGGCACCAAAGATCATGCCATGCATGTAGATGGGCGCGGTCTGCTCGAACACCGTCCAGGCGTCCGGGAACAGCTCCACCTCACCGCTGGGGTCGCCCAGACCCTTGGGGGCGGGCTGCAGATGCTCGCGGTCCAGCGGCAGCAGACGCACCATGGTGGGCTCGCTGGTCAGTGCATTCTCGATCCTGGTGTAGACGAGGTAGATCTCATCCAGCTTGCCGGACTTGAAGTCGTCGATGGCGTCCACCGTGATGTCGCGGGCGCGCTGCAGGGTGGGCGCGGTGGCACTGTAGCGGAACTCTTCCACCAGACGCGGGTCCTTGTGGTACAGTGCGCGGTAACCCACCTGACCGATCACATAGAACCGGTCGTTCTCATCCGCGTGCTCCTTGAGGAACCGGAGGATGTTCTGGTTGAATGCACCGGCCATGCCCTTGTCTGCCGTCAGCACCAGATAGGCGCGGCGGGGGTTCGACTTTTCGTTGGTACGGTCGTGGAAGAACGGGTGCACCGGCTCCTCCGGCAGATGAGGCACCACCCGGGAGATGGTGTCGCGCATGCGGTTGAAGTAGGGCGAAACGTTCTGGTAATTCTTGCGCGCCTTGCGGAGCTTGGACGAGGAGATCAGGTACATGGCGTTCGTGATCTTCATGGTGTCCTGAATGCTCTCAATGCGCTCTTTCAGCAGCTTACTGGACGGCATGGCTGTCGCCTCCCGCATATGCTTTCCAGGCGTTCAGGATGGCATCGACCTCATCGGGTTCGAGCTTGCCGGTGGCGGTGATCTTGTCCATCGTGCCGGACACATCCGCGCGGAACTGGCGCACAAATGCGGAAGTCTTGGTGCGCAGCTCGGCCGTGGGGATCTCGTCGAGCACGCCATGCGAAGCCAGCGTGAGCAGGACTACCTGCTCTGCGTCGGACTTAGGCTGATACAGCGGCTGCTTGAGCATCTCCATCAGGGCCTTGCCGTGATCCAGCTGGCGGCGGGTCTCGGCGTCCAGATCGGAGCTGAACTGGGCAAAGGACTCCATGTCCTTGTACTGTGCCAGCTCGATACGCAGGTTGGCGTTGGCCTTCTTCATGGCCTTGGTCTGGGCTGCGCCGCCCACACGGGACACCGACAGGCCCACGTTGACAGCCGGGCGGTTGCCGGCGTTGAACAGGGCGCTCTCCAGGAAGATCTGGCCATCGGTGATGGAAATGACGTTGGTGGGGATGTAAGCGGAAACGTCGCCTGCCTGGGTCTCGACGATGGGCAGTGCGGTAATGGAACCGCCGCCCAGGTCATCCCGCATGCGGCAGGAGCGCTCCAGCAGACGGGAGTGCAGATAGAACACATCGCCGGGGTAAGCTTCACGGCCGGGAGAACGGCGCAGCAGCAGCGAGATGGCACGGTAGGCCACCGCATGCTTGGACAGATCGTCGTACACGATCAGCACGCTCTTGCCCTTGCCCATGAAGTACTCGGCCAGCGCAGTGCCGGCATATGGGGCGATGTACTGCAGCGGTGCCGAGTCGGACGCGGTAGCCGCCACGATGGTGGTGTAGCTCATGGCGCCGTGCTTCTGCAGGTCGCCTGCCACGCGGGCGATGGAAGAAGCCTTCTGGCCGATGGCCACATAGATGCACAGCACATCCTTGTCTTTCTGGTTCAGGATGGCGTCGGTTGCAATGGAGGTCTTGCCGGTCTGGCGGTCGCCGATGATCAGCTCACGCTGACCACGGCCGATGGGGAACATGGAGTCGATGGCCAGGATGCCGGTGTGCAGCGGGGTGTCCACGCTCTGGCGCTCCAGGATGCCGGGGGCCTGCTTCTCGATGGGGTTGTAGCCCTCTGCCTCAATGGGGCCCTTGCCGTCGATGGGCTCGCCCAGGGGGCTGATGACGCGGCCCAGGAAGCCGTCGCCCACCGGGATGCCGGCGCGCTTGCCGCTGCGGGTCACCAGAGTGCCCACGCCCACTTCCTCGATCTTGTCAAACAGCATGATGCCCAGATGATCGGGCTCCACGCTTTCCACCATGCCCTTTGCACCGTTGTCAAAGGTGACGATCTCGCCGTAAACGGCCTGATCCATGCCCTTGACGTCCACAACGCCGTCGGCTGCGGAGATCACGGTGCCGCCCTCTGCGGTCGTGGCGGCGGGCTTGTAGTCCTCCACACGGGTCTGCATCACAGCCAGACTGGGCGCATCCGCCGTAATGGCGGCCAGAGCGCTCTTGCCGGAGTTGTCGAACACACGGTCGCCCACCTGCAGCACATAGCCGGAGATCAGGTTCGGCTCCACGCTGACGGTCAGCTCCACCTCAGCGGCACCGTACTGCTTTTTCAGCTGGGTGCGGATGCGCTCCACGGCGTCCTCAGCCGGGGTACGGGCACAGTGCAGATAAGCCTTTAAAATCTCAGACGCGCTTGCCATCGCTCTCCCCCGCTTTCTGCAGCAGGTCGTCCAGCATACGGGCATCATCCTGCTGCGTGAGGTTGCGCTCCAGCACCTTTGCGCACATGGTGCGGGTCAGGTCGGCGATCTGTGCGTCGGCCTGGCGCAGCTTGCTGGCGCGCTCTGCTTCTGCAGCTGCCTTGCCCTCGGCCACGATGGCGTCGGCCTGACGCTGTGCCTCAGCCAGCAGCTGTTCCTTCTGTTTTTCGGCCTGCTGTGCGCTCTCTTCGCGGCGGGCAGCGGCCTCAACGTCCACATTGTGCAGCTTGTCGTTTGCTGCAGCCAGGGCAGCTTCTGCCTTGGTCTTTGCATCCTGCGCATTGGCCAGCTCATCGTCCACCATCTTCTGGCGCTTGTCCAGCACGTCCTGCACAGGCTTGAACAGGAACTTGCGCAGCAGCGCGTACATGATGAGAACGTTGACCACGGTCCACAGCAGGTTGATATCGAGTTTCAGCATTCGTTCACGCCTCCATTATCAGCCCAGGAACAGGATGATCAGCAGTGCAACAACGAAGCCGAAAATTGCGGTACCTTCTGCCAGAGCAGCGCCCAGCAGCAGGTTGGTCTGGATCTTGCTGGCAGCCTCGGGCTGACGGGAGATAGCCTCCGTTGCCTTACCGGTTGCAATACCAATGCCAATGCCGCCGCCAATGCCGGTCAGCGCTGCAATGCCAGCGCCCAGAGCAATCAAACCGTTCATAAGTAAAATCTCCTTTATTATCAAATCTGTGCTGCCTTCTCCCAGCGGGAAGGCGTTTGGTGGTTATTCCTCTCCGCCGATGCTCTCTTTCATGAACAGCGAGGTCAGGAACACAAAGACGTAGGTCTGGATCAGGCCGTCGAACAGGTCAAAGTAGAGACTGAACACGGCAGGAACGAAAACGGGCACCACCAGCTTGATCAGCTCCATGATGACGAATGCGCCCAGCACGTTACCGAACAGTCGCATGCACAGGCTGGTAGGCCGGATGGCAATCTCCAGAATGTTCATGGGGGTCATGACCGGGGTGGGGGCAGCCAGGCTCTTGAGGAAGCCGACGCCGCCGCGTGCGCGGATGCCGGAACCTTCAATGAGCACGATGCTCATCAGGGCCAGCGCAGCGGTCACGTCCAGATCCTTCGTGGGGGGCTTGACGCCGAACACGCCGATCAGGTTCGAGCAGGCAATGTAGATGGCCACGGTCATCAGGTAGGGCACATAACATGCGCCCTCCTTGCCCAGCAGGCCTTCAAAGAAATTTTTGCCCGCAGTGTAGGCCATTTCCAGCACAGCCTGACGCTTGCTGATGTGGTCTACCTTCAGGTTACGGGTGAGCAGGATGGAACCCAGCACGACCAGCACCATGATCACCCAGCTGATGACCACGGATTCCGGGATCTGCAGCGGGCCGACCTTGACGTACTCGACGGTGAGCTCTTCCATCAGGGCTTGGGTCAACTTGTTCATTTATTTTTCCTCCTTCCTGAAGAATGGGGTCCGGGTCTGAGGGTCGGTTCCGGCGATGTTCTGCCCCGCAAAAGGGCTGCACCGCACACCGGCTCCACACCTTCTTATCGCATGAAAAAAAGGCCAAAGAACGTGAAAAAAGCAAGGAAGGCGCTGGTGTTCAAAGCCCTGCGCGCCCTCCTTTTTCCGGTTCGTTCGTCTTTTTCCGTTCAGTATGATAGTACGATTGACGAAAATTGACAAGCCCCTTCTTCAACATTCTACCTTTTGTTATATCGCACTTCACCAGCAGGCGGCAAAAGTTGTGCAATTCGCTTTGTTTATGCGGAATATGTTGCACTATTTCCACAGTTTTCTTAACTGTTTCTTCGCTTTTCAGGGGGTGGCAGGCGTAAAATACACCCGCTGTAGAGTTTTTATATAACCGGTATATAAAAATCGTATAGATCCAATGCCTGTCATGTGTCCGCCAAGTTTGACAGAACTTTGTCGATACCTATTTATAAAGGAAAGTGTCCGGTTTCCTGCGGGATCAGGCCGCCTTCTTTTCACTGCGGCGGAACAGCAGCCGGAAAATGGCACGGCTCAGCGGGCCGCAGTACAGCATCTGCCAGCACAGAGCCATGGGCATGTTGCAGCCCCAGGTGTGCACCCAGGTGCCGAAGCTCGGCTCCTTGAACAGCAGCGTTGCCACCAGGCTTATCACCGGGCACATAATGCAGACAATCATCAGCATGCGATCGGCCCGGCCGCCAGCAGCTGCAGCAGAGGTTTTCCACAAGAGGGGGCCAAGGTTGGGCAGAGCGCGCAGAAACGCCGGTCTGCGGACCGTTTTTGTTGTATTTTGCCGGTTGTTTTCAAGGTTTCAACAAAAATTTGTCTATTTCTTTGTATAGTCTGCGAATGGACAAACGATGCACCCGCATGTATAATAAAGCCAGAAACCAGAGAAGTACAGCAGAAGCTCAAATGAGAGCTAATCCCGCTGACTTGAAGCAGAAAGGAGCGAGACCGATGGTCGATATGGAACCCGCACAGCAGGGACAGGCTGTCGGGGTTCGCTGAGAAGCAAAACAGAGGCTCACCACAAACGGGATGTTTCCCCCGTATAAAAACACAACGATAACGAGCCAGTCTTGAGCGTCAACATTGCGATATAACGACAACCTGTCGATAAACCTAGACCCCCGGCAATTCAAATAGATCCGCCGAAGGTGATCACCGATGAAGGTATCTTTTGTACGGAGACAGTTATTTGAATAGCAAAAAAGGAGTTCTACCAATGTACTAGTCAAGGTGCCCCGGCAAATCTAACTCGAAAGAATGTGGTAATATGAAATTCATCTTCAGAATCTCGGTGCCGCACTCCATCAGTTGAGAAAAGGGTCATTCCAATGTTCTAGTGTAAATCGTTCCCCTTGATCCCATCCCCGGTTTTCAGATGTGTTTGATGTTTCTAAGGAGAGTCACCCTATGAAACGCTTACTCCGAAAATGAGGAAACCCAAGGAGAAGAGGCTTATGACTCCGAAGAAGTAAGTATCCAGCCGGACGATGGCTTGCAACCGCATCGTCCGGCTGGTTTTTTGTTGTGTAAATTTTGCGTTGTCCGGTTGAATCTCGTCCTTGTGTTTCCACCCTCCTATGGTATAATGGTGGAAAAAGGAGGTGCATTTTATGCAGTTGGCTTTTTCCTGGTGGCAGCTCTTTGACGTCCTTTTGAGTATTTTATGGCTGATCTCCGGCATCCGTGACTTTATGGGCAAAGACCCTCTGATTCGTCTCCCCTTCAACCAGTACGAACGAGACCCGGAATATCGTGCCTTCTGGCAGAAGAAAAACGGCGTGTTGTTTACCTTTAACGCCGTCGTCTCTCTCCTGGACACCTTCCTGCCCCAGGCTCCTTGGGGCGGCAGCTGGCTTTTGGTTGCCGTTGTGGTAGACATTCTTTATCTGGTTGCCTACGAGGCCTGGGAGCACAGCGATGACTGAGAGGGTTCAAAAAATCACGATGGGCAGTTTATTCTCGTCCTTGTGTTTCCCCCCTCCTATGGTATAATGGTGGAAAAAGGAGGTGCATTTTATGCAGATTGTATTTACGTTTGATCGGCTGAACCTGATGCATCTTGTTTTGGGCCTCTTTGCATTCTGGATGGGCCTGCGGGACCTGCTGGGCAAAGACCCGCTCATCCATACCTTTTTCAACCAGTACGACCGCGATCCGGAATACCGTGCCATGTGGCAGAAGAAAAACGGCGTCCTTCTCATGTGCAATGCTGTGATTTTCTTCGCTCTTCTCCTGTTGGATCCAGCAACTCTGCTTCACCGTGTCCTCAGCATCATCTGGATTGTGGCAGATCTGATCTATCTTGTCGTTTACGAAAGTTGGAACCATAGTGCTGATTGACAGCCGGAAAGGAGCCTGTCATGAATCTGCATCTTTCCGACTGGGAGTGGCTGCGAGTCGTCACCTCTTTGCTGTTCATCTGGCGCGGCATCCAGGATCTGCGTGATCGCAGCGGAACAGCCTGGAAAACCGAGGACGAGCGCAAAAACTTCTGCAAATTTTCCGGTGTGACCCTGATCCTCGGCGGTGCAGCCTTTCTGTTCAATACAATTTTGCCGGACATCGAGCCGTGGAATATCATTCTGCTGGTAGCGGCATATCTGGCCTGCATCGGTTTTGTCATCTCCAACCTGTGCTACCACGGCAGCCGGGACGACAAGGATAAAAAATAGATTCCGCCTCTTGCGCTCCCTTTCTCATCCTGCTACAATGAGAAAAAACGCAGGAGGTATTTTGTTATGGTCAAGCATATCATTCTGTGGCAGCTGAAGGACGAGCTGTCCGACGCCGAAAAGGCCGCTGTGAAGGCCGGCATCAAGGAAGGCCTGGAGGGCCTTGTGGGCAAGGTGCCCGGCCTGCTGGAAGTGCATGTGAACATCAACGGCCTGCCCACTTCCAACGCTGACGTGATGCTGGACACCACGCTGGAGAGCTTTGAGGCCCTGAAGGGCTACGCCGTGCATCCCGCCCATGTGGCCGTGGCCGACGGCAAGGTGCGCCCCTACACCAAGACCCGCGTGTGCATGGACTACGAGGTGTAAAACCCTCTCAGTCTCGCATCCGCTCGACAGCTGTTCCCCCTTTTGGCTTCGCCATTTTCCCCCGACCGGGGGAAATCGGTCCCGATGGGGGAGCTTTTTTGCGTGTGCCGTAAAATTTCAAAAGCTCGCCCTTCGGGAGAGCTGTCAAAACCGGCAGGTTTTGACTGAGAGGGTTCTTTCTTCATATTTTTATTGACAAACCCGCTTTTTTTGCGTATTATAAACATAATAATGGCATTGGCTGAGAAGAGAAGAGTACGCATCGTCTGCGCCTGACAGAAAGCCCGAAGGATGGAAGCGGGCAGGCCGCGCGGTGCGGAACATGGTCTCGGAGCCTGCACGGGTGAACAGTGAGCCCGTGACGGTGTGGCGTCCGTTAGCGCGCCGGGCTGGTTTTTACGCCAGCACAAGGTCTTGCCCGCAAGGGCAGGGCGAAGCAAGGTGGTACCACGAAAGTGCAGCGCTCTCGTCCTTGTCCGGTCAAAACCGGCAGGACGGGAGCGTTTTTCGTTGCAATGCCAAAAGGAAAGGAAGAATTACCCCTATGAGTGAACACAAGACATTCTACATCACGACCCCCATCTACTACCCCAGCGATAAGCTGCACATCGGCCACAGCTATACCACCGTGGCCTGCGACGCACTGGCCCGTTTCAAGCGCATGCAGGGCTATGACGTCATGTTCCTGACCGGCACCGACGAGCACGGCCAGAAGATCCAGGACAAGGCCGCCGATGCCGGCGTGACCCCCAAGGAGTATGTGGACAAGATCGTGGCCACCGTCAAGGATCTGTGGAAGCTGCTGGACGTCAGCTACGACCGCTTCATCCGCACCACCGACGACTACCACATGGAGTCCTGCCAGAAGATCTTTACCAAGCTGTACGAGCAGGGTGACATCTATAAGGGCGAGTACATCGGCCACTACTGCAAGCCCTGCGAGAGCTTCTGGACCGACAGCCAGCTGGTGGATGGCAAGTGCCCCGACTGCGGCCGCGAGGTGTACGACGCCCACGAGGAAGCCTACTTCTTCAAGACCAGCAAGTACGCCGACCGCCTGCTGAAGCTCTACGAGGAAAACCCCCAGTTCATCCAGCCGGAGAGCCGCAAGAACGAGATGATCGCCTTCATCAAGCAGGGCCTGCAGGACACCTGTGTGTCCCGTACCTCGGTCAAGTGGGGCATCCCTGTCCCCTTCGACCCCAAGCACACCATGTATGTGTGGGTGGACGCCCTGAGCAACTATATTTCCGCCCTGGGTTACGGCAACGAGACCTACCACGATTACGACAAGTTCTGGCCGGCCGACCTGCACATGGTGGGCAAGGAGATCCTGCGCTTCCACACCATTCTGTGGCCCGCCATGCTGATGGCTCTGGACCTGCCGCTGCCCAAGCGGGTGTTCGGCCACGGCTGGCTGCTGATGAACGGCGGCAAGATGTCCAAGTCCGTGGGCAACGTCGTGGACCCCGTCATCCTGTGCGACCGCTACGGCGTGGATGCCATCCGCTACTTCCTGCTGCGTGAGATCCCCTTCGGCAACGACGGCATGTTCACCAACGAGGCCCTGATCAACCGCATCAACAGCGACCTGGCCAACGACCTGGGCAACCTGCTCAGCCGCACTGTGGCCATGTGCGAGAAGTACTTTGGCGGCACTGTGCACAATGTGCCCGGCACCGAGGCCATTGACGCTGAGCTGGAGACCATGATCAACGAGCTGACCGGCAAGGTCACCGCCGACATGGACAAGCTGACCATCCCGCAGGCTCTGGTGGAGATCTTTGCAGTCATCCAGCGCGCCAACAAGTACATCGACGAAACGGCTCCCTGGGCACTGGCCAAGGACGAAGCCAACAAGACCCGTCTGGAGAGCGTACTGTACCACCTGTGCGAGGCTCTGCGCGTGAGCGGCATCCTGCTGAACGCTTACCTGCCCTCCACCGCACCCAAGATGATGGATCAGCTGGGTCTGGACGCCTCCGCGCTGGACCTGGCCAAGAGCGTTTACGGCGCACAGGAGACCTACACCGTGCACAAGGGCGATGCCCTGTTCCCCCGCATCGACGTGGCCAAGGAGATCGCCCACCTGAAGGAAGAGGACGAGAAGCGCAAGGCTGCTGCCGAGGCCGCCAACAAGGCAAAGGCCGAGGCCGAGAAGAAGGCCGCTGCCCCCGCCGAGGAGAACGGTGTGGACTTCACCCACGAGGAAGAGATCGACTTTGACACCTTCTGCAAAGTAGAGTTGCGCGTGGCCGAAGTGCGCGCCTGCGAGAACCTGAAGGAGAGCAAGAAGCTGCTGCACCTGACCGTGTTTGACGGCGAGCGCGAGCGTTGCATCCTGTCCGGCATCGCCAAGTGGTTCAAGCCGGAGGACCTGATCGGCAAAAAGATCGGCATCGTGTGCAACCTGGCACCCCGCCCGATGATGAAGGGCAAATACGTCAGCGAGGGCATGATCTTTGCTGCCGACACCGCCGACGGCGGCTGCTCCATTGCATTCTACGGCGACGACACCCCGGTCGGCAGCCGCATCCACTAAGCCATGGAGAAAACGACGCTTTCCCGTGCGGAAAAGCTGGACCGGATCTTCGGCACGCCGGTATATGCCGTGCTGCTGGCCATCTTCTGCAATGTGCTGTGGGGCTCCGCTTTCCCCTTTATCAAGCTGGGCTACCGCCTGTTTTCCATTGATTCCGGCAATACTGCCTCCATCTTCTGCTTTGCAGGGGTGCGGTTCATGCTGGGCAGCTTTTTGGTGCTGCTGGGCAGTGTCCTGCTGCAGAACCGCCTGCCCAAACTCCCCCGCGGCAAGGTGGCGGCCGAGTGCTGCGCCCTGGGCCTGTGGCAGACCACGACCCAGTACGCGTTCTACTACATCGCCGTTGCCATGCTGACGGGTGCCTTCGGCGGCATCCTCAACAGCACCCAGAGCTTTCTGGGCGTCATCTTTGCCCACTTCCTCTACGGCAATGCAGACCGCATGACCCCGGCAAAAACGCTGGGCTGCGCCGTGGGCTTTGCCGGGGTGCTCATCGGCACCCTCGGCAACCACGGCGGCGGCAGCAGCTGGGGCATCTTCTGCATGCTGCTGGCCACGGTCATCTTTACCCTGTCCGGCCCGTGGAACAAGGCCGTGACCAAAAAGGCCGACAGCTTTGCGGTCTGCTTTATCAACCTGTTTGTGGGCGGCGCAGCCCTGTTTGTGCTGGGCACTGCGCTGGGCGGACATCTGGGCAGTGTGAACCCGCTGGGCATCCTGGTGCTGCTATATCTGGCCTTCATCTGCGGAGCCGGCTATGTGCTGTGGGCCCTGCTGATGAAAAACAACCCTGTGAGCCGCATTGCCATCTTCGGATTCGTAAATCTGGTGGTGAACGTGCTGCTGAGTGCTGTGCTCAACGGCGAACCCCTGCTGCGCTGGCAGTATCTGGCAGCTCTGGTGTTCGTGTGTGTGGGCATCTGGCTGGTGAACAAGGCACCCGCCCAAAAGGAGAAGGTATGACCGGCCCGATTTTTGACACCCATGCTCATTACAGCGCCCGCGCCTTTGACGCCGACCGCTTTGCCCTGCTGGACAGTCTGCCCGCAAAGGGCGTGGTAGGCGTGTGCGAGCAGGCCACCCACTCCGGGGACGCCCCCCGGGTGCTGGAGCTGGCCCACCGCTACCCCTGGGTGGTGGCGGCCATTGGCATCCACCCGGAAAGCCTGCTGCCTGCCGCCGACTGCGGCGAAGATGGCCCTGCCCCCACGGTGTCGGTATACGGCGGCGACTGGGCGGCCGAGATGCGGGCCCTTGCCCCCTGCTACGATGACCCCAAGGTGGTGGCTGTGGGTGAATGCGGGCTGGACTACCATTGGCCCGTGCCCAAGGACGCCCAGCTGGCCCTGTTTGAAGCCGAGATCCGTCTGGCGCTGGAACTGGACAAGCCCATTATCGTGCACGACCGGCAGGCCCACGCGGATGTCTATGCCCTGCTGAAAAAGTACCGGCCCAAGGGCATCGTGCACTGCTATTCCGGCAGTGCGGATGACGCCGTGTGGCTGGCACAGCAGGGTCTGTACATTGGCTTTGGCGGTGCCTGCACCTTCCAGGGAGCCAAGCGAGCGGCAAAAGCCATTGCCGCCCTGCCGCTGGAAGCCATCGTGCTGGAGACGGACTGCCCCTATATGGCCCCGGAGCCGGTGCGCGGCACCCGCTGCGACAGCAGCCTCATCCGCTATGTGGGCAAGTACATCGCCCAGCTGAAGGGCATTTCTGCGGAAGAGGTGTTCCGCACCACGGCCGAGAACGCCCGCCAGGTGTACGGCCTGTAATATTTCCCTGCAAGATACAGGGTCTGTGCCCTGTTTCTGGATAAATCAAGCTTTAGAATCCATACTGTTATAAGGAGATTTCTATCATGAAAGCACGCATTCCCAAACACCGCGAGTTCATCATCAACTTCCCCGACAGCATCGACAACGCCAAGGCCAACGAGGGCTGGGCAAAGCTGCAGCAGATCGTGGAGGACTACAAGAAGGCCCACAACGGCGCTTCCGTCTACGCCCCCACCTTCATCGAGGACTGCGAGCCCGAGGTCAAGAAGCTGCAGGAAGAGTACGGCTTCGAGTACACCGTCGAGTACGTTCAGTAAGCTCTGAGTTTTCAGTATATTGCATTAAAAAGAGCAGAGCGTTCCAGCCAGCTGGCTGGAACGCTCTGCTCTTTTTGTTGCTTATTTCAGTTCCATATTGATGGACTTTTCCGTAAAACCGTAGTTCCGGTACATCTCATACGCCTTTTTATTTCTGACGTTCACCTGCAGCTCGATGGTGTCACATCCCTTTTCCGCCTTGAGCTGCTTCACTTTTTCAAAGAACTGGTGGCCGATGCCTTTGCCCCTGTACGCTTCCTCCACCGCCATGGTACTGACGAACAAAACATCCTTTGTTACCTGCGCCGGGCCTTCCACATGGCGCTTGAAGACTTCCAGAACACCAACAACGATGCCGTCCGTCTCGGCAATATACCAGCTGTCCCCTTTCAGGAGCTCAGCAAACAACTCTTTTGTAATCAACGGACTAGCCGGTTTGTAGACATCCGGCCGCCACTCGACATGCATCTGCTGCACCTGATCCATAATAGCAGAAAATCGGTCATAATCCTGCATTTGCGGGGTACGGATCGTTATTTTCATCTCGTTTTTTCCTTGTTGTATCAAAAGCACCTTGTCTGACACGGTTTCGGGTCCAGACAAGGCATTTTGAGTTTCTTTTCAGTTGTCTGCTTCCACCTTGCTGAGCAGGATGCGGTCGTTGTCCAGCGTCTTGCCGGCGTTCTCGCGGAACTTTTCCAGCAGGTCGTCCACGGTCATCCGGCTGCGCTCCTCGCCCTGCACGTCGAACACGATGCGGCCCGCATCCATCATCAGGGTGCGGTTGCCCAGTTCCAGCGCCTGATGCATGTTGTGAGTGACCATCAGGCAGGTGATCTTCTTTTCGGCCACGATGTTCCGGGTCAGCTCCAGCACCTTTTCCGCCGTGGCGGGGTCCAGAGCGGCGGTGTGCTCGTCCAGCAGCAGCAATTTGGGGGTGACCAGCGTAGCCATGAGCAACGTCAGTGCCTGCCGCTGGCCGCCGGACAGCAGGCCCACCGGCTGTTTCATGCGGTCCTCCAGGCCCATGTCCAGCAGAGAGAGCTTCTCGCGGAACAGTTCTTTATCCTTGCGGGAGATGCGGGAGAAGATGGCGTGGGGCGCGGTGCCGGCACGCAGGTAGGCCAGCGCAAGGTTTTCCTCAATGGTCATATTGGGGGCTGTGCCCTTGAGGGGATCCTGGAACAGGTGGCCGATGACCTTGCTGCGCTGGTGCTCCGGCTCAAAGGTGATGTCCTGCCCGCCCAGCACGATGCTGCCCTCGTCGGCGATGAACCCGCCGGTGATGGCATTGAACAAGGTGGACTTGCCCGCACCGTTGGAACCCACGATGGTGGCAAAGTCCCCGGCTTCCATGTGCAGGCTCACTCCGTTCAGAGCCACCTTTTCGTTCACGGTACCGGGGTTGAAGGTCTTATGCAGGTCGTTCAGCTGCAGCATTTCCATCTTACTTTCCCTCCTTCACGGCCGCGGCGCGGCGGGCACGGGCGGCATGTTTGCGCTTTTCAAAGGCAAAATGCTCCCGGATGGCTGGCATCGAAATGGCCACGGCCACAATGATGGCCGACACCAGCTTCATGGCAGCGGCCGGCACATTGAAGCGCAGGGCCACAGCCACGATAAAACGGTACAGGCAGCTGCCGAACACCACGCCCAGAATGCGGCGCAGCATGGTGCGCTTGCCCACAAGGGTCTCGCCGATGATCAGGGAGGCCAACGCAATGGTGACCATGCCGGTGCCCACGTTGATGTCACAGCTCTTCTGGTACTGGGCCAGCAGACCGCCGGACAGCGCACACAGTGCACCGGACACGCACAGGCCCACAGTAATGGTAAAGGCCGGGTTGATGCTGGAGGCCCGCACCATGGCGGTGTTGTCACCGGTGGCCCGGATGGACAGGCCCAGCCGGGTGCCCAGGAAGCCCAGCATGGCGGCGCAGGCCAGGGCGATGATCACCCCCACCAGCACCAGCTTGTACCAGCTGCCCAGAAAGCCCAGCGACTTTTTGGCCAGCGAGAAGATGGTCTCGGTCTTGACCAGCGACATGGTGGAGGAAAAGCCCATGGCCGCCAGATTGATGGTGTACAGGCCGGTGTTGACGATGATACCGGCCATGATGCTTTCCACACCAAGGCGGGTCTGCAAAAACGCAGTGACAAAGCCGGAGCACACGCCCGCCGCCATGGCCGCCGCAAGGGCCAGAATGGGGTGGCCGGTCAGTGCTACCTGACAGGCCACCGCACAGCCCAGGGTAAAGCAGCCGTCGGTGGACAGGTCTGCGATGTTCAGGATGGAATAGCTCAGAAACAGTGCCAGCGCCACCAGAGCGTAGATACAGCCAAGCTCCAGCGCGGTCTGGATGACGTTGAGCGAAAAGATACTCGCCAGCATGTGTGTGCTCCTTTGAAATGTAATGATAAAGCAAACCCTCTCAGGCCGCTTCGCGTCCAGCTCTCCCGATGGGCGAGCTTTTTTGTGCTGATCTTCAACCTTTCCTTTCTCTGCCAAAAGCTCCCCCTTTCGGGAGAGCTGGCAAAACCGTCAGGTTTTGACGGAGAGGTTTTCCTCCGATCGAGGTTCAGGAGAAGTTCTCCGCCGTGGTCACTTCCACGATCTCGGTGCAGTAGGGTTTGAAGGCTTCCTTCAGGGCGCCCAGCTTGTCACCCTCAAAGCCCAGGGCGGCGGCGGTCTCGGTGTTGATGGTCACAATGCCGTTGTCAAAGGTCTGGTAGGGCATCTCGGCGGCACTCTTGCCATCGCACAGGATCTCGGCCACCATGTCGGCGGTGGCCTCGCCCAGCTGGACGTAATCCACGCCGTAACCCACAAAGGCACCGTTCAGGGCAAAGCTGTCGGCGCCGGTGAAGTGCATCACGCCGGCCTCGGTGAAGGTCTCGTAGATGGACAGCTCCGCGGTCATGATGGTGTTGTCGGTGGGGGTGAACACGGCCTTGACCCCGGCAGCCACCAGGGCTTCGGCGGCCATCTGCACCTCGGCGGTGGTGGTGCCGTTCTTTTCAATGTACTGGATGCCCTTTTCGTCGCAGAAAGCCTTGGCATCGGCGATGGCCTGCGTGGAGGAATCCTCGCTCAGGTCATACAGCAGGCCGATGGTGTCGATCTCTGGGTCTGCGGCAAGGATCAGATTCATGATGGCGGCGGTGTTCAGGGCGTCGGAGGTGCCGGTCATGTTCTCACCGCCATCAAAGCCTGCAGCAGCGGGGTCGGTGACGGCGGAGTACACCACCGGGATCTCGGTATCTTCCACAGCGGCCAGCATGGTGGCGGCGGTGGGGGTGGCCACAGCCACGATCACGTCCACGCCATCGGCCACCAGATCGGCGCCGATCTGGTTCAGGTTGCTCTGGTCGGCCTGCGCGTTGGCGTAGTAATCAGCGTAGTCAAAGGTGACGCCCTTTTCCTTGCCCAGCTCGTCCAGACGGCTCTCCACGGATGCCACGATCTGGTTGAGGGAAGCATGATCCACATAGTTGACGATGCCCACCTTGAAGGTCTCACCGGCCACGGCGCTGGAAGCGGCCTCGGAGGAAGCGGCTGCACCGGATGCGGTGCTGGCGGTGGAAGACGCTGCGCCGCCGCAGCCGGTCAGAGCCAGCGCGGAAACGGCGGAAGCTGCCATAGCGGCCTTCAGGAAGCTGCGGCGGGAGATCATGTTCATGGTTTTCATAGTGGTTAACTCCTTTCCCGGAGCGGGCGGCATAAAAAAGACCCGCTCCCTTTGCGGGACGGGTCTTTCCAACGAAAAACGACCCTGTCCCTGTGTGTTATCCACAAGGACAGGATCGGTAAAATACGATTCTGCGGTGCCACCTTGCTTGCCCTGCTGTGAACACAGAGCCTCTCACGGAGAGCCAACACTCCCCTGCCCTGTAACGGAGGCTTCCGTCCCAAGCTACTAGGGAACTTTCCCGTTTGCCCGGCCCTCGGCGGCCCACGAAACTCTGCCCCGCTCTCGCCCGTTTGCACTGTCCGGGCTCACTGCAGATGCGCTGTGCAGTTCCTCTTCCGCCTCATCGGTTTGATTGCATTATACACTTTATCTGCGTAAAGTCAAGAGGCAATGCAAAAATTTTTTTGCAGGTTTCCGGCAAAGTCACACTTTGCTCTTTTTACGCTTGCGCCACACAAAGTATGCCGTGTACACCAGCCATACCGGCAGGGCGGCCAGCGTTCCCGTGCGGCTCAGGGCAAGGCCGTCGGCCTGATACACAAAGTCGATGCTGCTGGTGCCCGCCGGGCACAGCACCGCCATCATACCGTCATCCACCCGCACAATGTCGGTCTGCTCCCCATTGACATAGGCCGTGAAGCCGTCATCGTAGGGCACCGAGAAGAACACGAGGTTTGCATTCTCCAGCGTGATCTCCGCATGGAAGCCGGCATTGTTCATCTGGAACATGCTGCACGCCTGGGCGCGGCGGTCGGCACAGTCCTGCACATAGGATTCATAGGTCAGCTCGCTCTGCTTTTCGTTGGGCAGCTCGGCGAGGTATTTGCCGTAAACGGCAGCGTCCTCATCGCTGAACACCAGTGCCCGCATCAGCAGGTTGGCACGGGAGTTCTTGTTCACCTGCCCGTAGGTCTCCTCGGTCACATAGTAATCGTAGGTAAAGCCCATGGGAACGTAATTTTTATTCTTGTACAGCACAAAACCGTCCAGCTCGTCATAATAGGCCCAGCCGTCGTCGGCCTGGCTCTCAAAGTCCGCCTGCTGTTCCGGCGTGGTGATGAGATATTCCACACTCAGCAGGCCCCGCAGGGCATAATTGGAGAGTTCCGGTTCACTGCGCACATCCCGCTTGACGCCCAGGGCCGGGTAAAAGCTGAGGATGCTGGGGGCCGCCGTGCTGCCGAAATATTGCAGGCAGCTCTTGTCCAGCCACATGCCGATGTTGTCGTGGATCTTGTAGGTGTCCACGCGGTAATCGCCTTCCGGCAGATTCTCCTTCAGCAGCAGGGCGTTGTTGTCCTGCTCCACAAGATCGCTGTCGGTGTACCATTGGCCGAACTTGCCGATGCCGATGTGCACCATACTGAACACGCAGGCAAAGGCCACCACCGCCGCCGTCATGCGCTGGGCAAAGCGGCTGTCTGCCCGCCATTTCTGGCAGATCAGACGGTAGAGCAGCAATCCGCCCAGGCCAAAGCCCAGCACCACGAAATACTGGCCGGGGTTCTTGAGCACACCCAGCGACCAGGTGCCGGTGTCGTTGTCCAGCACGGGCACCAGTGCAAAGGCCAGCGTAGCCAGCATGATCCAGCCAAGGCCCCGGGCCGGGGTGTCCAGATCGGTGTTGTGATCTTCCAGCGCATTCACGGTCATCGCCGCGAGGATGAGCACCGGCATATAGTACCAGCGGGCATAGTAGCTGGAGTTGAGAGCGTAGAATGCGCTGTTCAGGATGGGCACCAGCGCGCACACGGCGCACACCGCCACAATGCGCTTTTTGCTGTCGCCATGGCGGGCACGCCAGTAGGCCAGCACACCTGCCAGACTGCACAGGGGCAGATAGGCCGACATGCTGGTCCACTTGATGACGCCTTCCGACCAGATGGAGGTCAGGTAGGGAGAATCCGGCGGCATCACCCAGCTGAGCAGGATGGCCAGATACTGCTGCACCTTGCCGTAGGTCAGAAAGCCCCATCCGGACGCAAGGTCGATGGTGCGCGGGTTCTGCAGCAGGCTCAGCACCGCCGGGATCAGCAGCAGGCAGCCCATGGCCACACCCAGCAGGCTTTCAAACGCCAGCTGCACAAACCGCTTCACGGTCAGGCGGTAGTCGCCGGTAGTGAGCTTGCACACAAAGTAGATGGCCAGGAACACCACCTGCCCGGCAAAAAAGAAGTAGTTGTTGAGCAGGTTCACCGCCGCCCAGAAGGCAAACAGCCCGTGACGCTTGTTGTACATGGCCTCATCCAGCGCCCACAGCAGGTACGGGAACAGCGCCACCACATCCACAAAGTGGTTGAAGAACACGTTGTACACCGCAAAGCCGGACAGTGCATACAGGCAGGCACCCAGCACGGCGTAATCCCAGTTTTTGACGTAGCGCTTCAGGTACAGGTACGCACCGCCGCCCGCCACACCGAACTTGAGCACCAGCAGCGGCACCATCAGGTAGGGCAGCCACCGCTGCGGGAACAGCATGGAGAACCAGAAGAAGGGCGATCCGTACAGGTAGAAGGAGTAGGCATTCATGGCACCGCTGCCCAGGTCCGTTGCCCAGGAGAAGGTGTTGCGGGGTGCCCCGGCAAAGGTGCTGTCCGGGTAGCCTGCCCCCTTCAAAAAGCCGTTCATGTACCGGTAAAAGCTGATCTGCTGGCTGTTGAAGTCGCCTGCATAGTGGAAAAATCCGCCGTCCATGATGTAAAACGGCAGGAAAAAAACGGCTGCGGTGAGCGCACACAGCACCACCGCCCGCCAGAACCGATCCTTTTGCTGCCCGGGCAGCCGCAGCTGCCGGGACATTCCGAATTGTTCCATGGGACCCTCTTTCTCCGCCGCCGGGGCGGAAGCTGCTTTTTTATCAGTATACCACGCAGGTCGGCCCGAAAAAAGGACGTTTCTTCACCGCTGCCCCTTGACAAGCGCCTGCCGGGCAGGTATGGTGGAGAAAACACATCCAAGGAGGTTTCCCCGCCATGCTGTATCCGTTCAATGCCCTGCTGGCACGCATGAAGTATATCACCCGCTGGAGCCTGATGCACTCCACCCGGGCCGAGTCGCTCAGTGAGCACACCTGCGACACTGCCCTGCTGGCCCATACCCTGTGCCTGATCGCGCGGCGGTACACCGGCACCCCCTGCCGCCCCAAAACGGTGGCGGTAGCGGCGCTGTACCACGATGCCCCGGAGATCATCACCGGGGACCTGCCCACGCCGGTCAAGTATCACAGCGCCACCCTGCGCGACGCCTACAAGGCCATGGAGCGGGAAAGCGTGGCCAGCATGACGGCCATGCTGCCGGACGAGCTGGCCGAAGAGGTCGCGCCCTTCCTCACCGGAGAGCTGCTCACGGCAGAGGAAACCAAGCTGCTCAAGGCTGCCGACCGGCTGAGTGCCCTGGTCAAGTGCCTGGAAGAGCAGCGCAGCGGCAACCACGAGTTTGACGCGGCACTGGCCCAGCAGAAAGCCGTGCTGGAAGCCATGCACTGCCCGGAGGCCGACTGGTTCATGGCCCACTGCCTGCCCTGCTACACCCAGAATCTGGATGAGCTGACCCGGCAGGACGGATAATATTTTTTACGGGAACGGCACTTCCCGCACGTCATCGGGGTCCAGACCGGCTTTGCGCTGCTCTTCAAAGACAGCGTCGATCAGCTCGTCCAGATCTTCCAGATGGGTCAGGGTGCAGCAGCAGCGCCGCAGGGCGGCAGCGCCCTTCAGCCCCTTCATATAGTGCATGGTCTGGGCACGGGCCTGCGGCATCGCCACAAATTCCCCCTTCTGCTCCACCATCTCTTCCACCTGACGGCGCAGGGCATTCATGCGGGCCTGCAGGTTGGGGGCCTTGGGTTCCGGGGTGCCCTCGATGGCGGCATTCACCCGCTCAAACAGCCACGGGTCGCCCAGCGCAGCACGGGCGATCATCACGCCGTCGCAGCCGGTCTGCTGCATCATGGCCACGGCATCCTCGGCCGAATGGATGTCGCCGTTGCCCAGCACCGGCACATGGACTGCCTGCTTTACCCGGGCAATGATCTCCGGGTCGATGCCCGGGGTGTACATCTGCTCACGGGTGCGGGCGTGTACCGCAATGAGGGCCGCGCCCGCCTGCTCGCAGGCCTTTGCGCACTCCACGGCGGTCACATGGTCGGCGTCCCAGCCCTTGCGCATCTTGACCGTGACCGGGCGGCTGGTGTGGGCCACCACCTGCTCCACGATGCGGCCGCAGCGGTCCGGATCCAGCATCAGCTTGCTGCCCGCGCCGCCGGACACGATCTTGGGGGCCGGGCAGCCCATGTTGATGTCCACAAAGTCGAACTCATACTGTTCCATAGCGGCGGTGGCTTCGCCCATGATCTGGGGCACCTCGCCAAAGATCTGCACGCCATAGGGTGCCCCGTTGGGTTCTGCCTTCAGCAGGCTGACGGTCTTGTGGTCGCCGTACACCAGTGCCCGGCTGGACACCATTTCGCTGACCGTAAAGCCTGCGCCGTGCTGCGCCATCAGGCGGCGGCAGGGGGCGTCCGTAAAGCCCGCCATTGGTCCGAATACTGCCCGGTGGGGCAGAACGATGTTTCCGATTTTCAAAGGTTCCATTGGTGTTCCTCGATTGTTCTGAATGACCAGAGAGAAAACGATTTTGAACTGCCTCCGCTGCGCTCTGGCAATCACAGCGGAATTTTGTTTTTATAAGAGCAATTCCGGGCAGCCTGCGGGCTGCCCGGAATTGCATTTTCACAAAAAAGGCTGCAACCGTAAAATGCAGGTTTCACGCAAAGCCGTTTCTGTCTGCTTATACTCCGGCCATCTGTCCGGTGTTTTACATCTTCTCCGGCACAGTGATCTTGAACATGGTCAGCACATTGAAGATGACGTTCTTCACGCCGATGCACAGAGCCAGACGGGCCTGCTGCACGGCAGAGTCTGCGCCCTGGATACGGCAGCTGCCGTAGAAGCGGTGGAAGGCACTGGCCAGATCAATGACAAAGCGGTTGATGCGGCTGGGGTCGTACTTCTCGGCTGCCATGACGATCTCCTGCGGGAAGGCTGCCAGCATGCGGACCAGGTCCATCTCGCTGGGCTCGGTGAGCAGGGTAGCGTCCACCTGCTCGGCACCGGCAAACTGCACGCCCTCGCTCTCCATCTTCTTCAGGATGGAGCAGATGCGGGCATGGGCATACTGCACATAGTACACCGGGTTGTCGTTGTCGGTCTTGACGGCCTGATCCAGGTCGAAGTCGATGCCACTGCCGGCGTCGTGCATGTTGAACAGGAAGCGTGCACTGTCGATGGGCACCTCTTCCAGCAGGTCGGTCAGGGTGATGGCGTTGCCGGTACGCTTGGACATGCGCACGGGCTGGCCGTCGCGCATCAGGTTGACCATCTGCATCAGGACAACATCGAGGTCGTTGCCGTTCAGGCCGATGGCATCCATGGCACCCTTCATGCGGGCCACATGGCCGTGGTGGTCGGCACCCCACACGTCGATGGCCTTGGCAAAGCCGCGGGTGGCCAGCTTGTTGTAGTGGTAAGCGATATCGGCAGCGAAGTAGGTGGGGATGCCGTTGGCACGGACGAGCACCTCGTCCTTGGCTTCCTCTTCGGTGCCGTCCTCGGTCTTTTTCTTGTTCACGGTGCCGTACTTGGCAGCGTACTGTGCGCTGCGGTACATGATGGCACCGTCCTCGGCCTTGTAGCAGGCACCCAGTTCCAGCAGCTTGTCCACCACGGCCATCACCGCGCCGGACTCGTGCAGGGTGCTCTCATGGAACCACACATCATAGTCGATGCGGTACTTGCCCAGGTCGCGCTTGAGGGCGGCGATGTTCTTGGGCAGGGCATAGGCCACCAGAGCGTCCTTCAGCTGTGCGAAAGCATCGCTGGCAAACAGAGTCTCTTCGTCCATCCCCTGGCAGGCGGCAACGTACTGGTCGCCGTTGATCTCGGCGAACTCCCCGGCCAGCACCTTGATGTCGCCGCCCTGGTAGCACTCCTTGGGCAGGGGATAGGCTTCCTCGCCGCAGAACTGCTGCAGGTAGCGCACAGCCAGACTCTTGCCGAACTTCTGGATCTGGTTGCCGGCATCGTTGATGTAGAACTCGCGGGTCACATCGTAGCCGGACCAGTCCAGCACAGCGGCCAGGCAGTCGCCCAGAGCGCCGCCGCGGGCATTGCCCATGTGCATGGGGCCGGTGGGGTTGGCGGAAACGAACTCCACATTATACTTGGCACCCTTGCCGTGGTCGGTGCGGCCATACTCCTTGTTGGCGCAGGCACCCAGTACCACACCGGCCCAGTAAGCCGGGGACAGGAACAGGTTGATGAAACCGGGGCCGGCGATCTCGACCTTGGCAAACACGCTGTCGGTCAGGTCGGGCAGGTGGGCCAGCAGGGCCTCTGCGATCATCCTGGGGGCCTTGCGCCAGGTACGGGCACCGGCCATGGCCAGGTTGGAGGCGATGTCGCCGTTCTTCACGTCGGCGGGGATCTCCACGATGAAGGCGGGCAGCTCGGCTTCCGGCAGGGTGCCGTCGGCCATGGCGGCCTTTGCCGCAGCGGTCAGCAGCGCACGGGCCTCGTCCAGTGCAGCCTGCCGGGGGTTGTAATTCTGGTAGGTCTTTTCAAATTCAGTCATTGGTCGGATTCCTTTCACAGTATTGGCAGATTCAGTTCACATGGGTCACGGTCACTTCCAGGCGGTTGCGGCTCACAAGGTCGGCGCTGTTGGCATCCAGCAGATAGGCGAACCGCACGGTGCCGCCCTTCTCGGTCAGTTCGTTCACGATCTCGTCGGCGGTCACACCCAGGGTCATAGAGCCGAAGCCCGTCTCGTAATGGCACAGGTTGCGCTTGCCTTTTTCGATCTGCAGCTGGGTGCCCACCCCGCCGTTTTTGCCGAACCGCAGCATGACCACCCGGCTGCCGTCCACCGCGATCTTCAGCGTGGTGGTGCAGCCCTCGTAGCCGGTGGTCTCGGTCTCTTTATAGGTAATATAGTAGCTGCCGCCCTTCTGCACGAACTGGCCGCGGGTCATCAGCTCCACAAACTCTTCTTTTTCCTCATCCTCCATCGGCTCGTCGATGTGCTGTTCGATGCGGCTCTTGATGCGGATGATGTAATCTTCCTTCAGCGGTTTACTCACGTTGCTATCCCTTGTCAATATTTGTCAATGGCGATCTGCTCCACCGGGCCGCCTTTGTACTCGCCCAGGAACAGATCTGCCGTCTGCACAAAGCTGTCCGGCACATCGCTGACGTAAAAATGTGCCTGGCCTTCGTTCTCCTGCGCCGCGCGCAGGCCCCGCTCCGACAGCATCCGCTCCAGATGGTGGGCTGCCGTCTTGGCCGGGTCCACCAGCGTGACCGACTGTCCCATGAACTCCCCGATCATGGTCTTGAGCAGCGGGTAGTGGGTACAGCCCAGGATCAGGGTGTCCACCCCGGCGTCCCGCACCTCGGTGAGGTACTGGGCGATCACCAGGCGGGTGACCTGCTGCTTTTTCTCTTCGCTGTGATCCACATAGCCGGCTTCCACCAGCGGCACGAACAGCGGGCAGGGGCGGGCGGTGATCTCCACGCCCGGCACCAGTTTGCGCAGCAGCGTCTCATAGCTGCGGGAGCGGATGGTGGCCGCAGTGCCGATGACACCGATGCGGCGGTTGCGGGTGGCAAAGGCAGCCTCCCGGGCGGCGGCATCCACCACGCCCAGATAGGGCACCGGCAGCCGGGCCGCCTCGGCAGCCGGGTAGGTGCTGGACACCGTACCGCAGGCCGCCATGATGCATTTTACGTTCTGGGACAGCAAAAAGGCGATGTCCTGCCGTGCATACTGCAGGATGGTCTCCGGGCTGCGGCTGCCATAGGGCACACGGCCGGTGTCGCCAAAGTAGACGATCTCCTCATGGGGCAGGCGCTTGCGCAGCTCCCGCACGCCGGTCAGGCCGCCAAGGCCGCTGTCAAATACGCCGATGGGGCGGTTATCCATGCTGTTTTTCCGTCCTTTCCAGGGCAAGTTCGATCAGCCGGTCGATCAGGGCCGGCACCGGCAGACCCTCGTGCTCCATGAGCTTGGGATACATACTGATGGACGTAAAGCCGGGGAAGGTGTTGATCTCGTTGATCATCACCTTCCCGGTGCCCTTTTCCACAAAGAAGTCGCAGCGGGCCAGACCCTCGCAGCCCAGGGCCGTGTAGGCCATGGCGGCGTAGGTCTTGACCTCGTCCAGCTTTTCTTCGGGCAGGTGGGCCGGGATCACGGTCTGGCTCACGCCGTTCTTGTATTTGTCATCGTAGGTGTAGAACTCAGCACCGGCCAGGATCTCGCCCGGACGGGTGGCCACGGCGGGGTCGGAGCCGATGACGGCACATTCCACTTCCTGGCCGTCCACAAAGGCTTCAAACACCACCTTGCGGTCGTTTTCCAGAGCCAGTGCGATGGCCTTTTTCAGTTCCTCACGGTTGGACACCTTAGAAATGCCCACGCTGGAACCGGCGTTGGCGGGCTTGACGAACACGGGCCAGCCCAGCTTTGCCTCCACACCAGCGCACACACCCTCCAGGTCACTCTCGATCTGCCAGCGGTTGGCGGCCAGCCACTTGGTGTGCGGGATGTCGTTGGCTTCAAACAGGGCGTTGGCCACCCCCTTGTCCATGCAGGCCGCACTTGCCAGCACGCCGCAGCCCACATAGGGGATGCCGGCCAGCTCCAGCAGACCCTGCACCGTGCCGTCCTCGCCCCACAGGCCGTGCAGCACCGGGATCACCACATCCACATGCAGCTTTTCCACATGACCTTCCGGGGTGAACAGCACCATGCCGTGGTCGGCGCGGTCCGGGCTGAGGATGCAGGGCATGTTGCCGGCCAGCTCTTCCCAGCTGCCGTCTGCCATCTGTGCGGCAGTTGCCTCGGTATAGAGCCAGCGGCCCTCCTTTGTGATGCCCACTGCGAGCACCTCATACTTGGTACGGTCAATATTGTTGACAAAGTTTCCGACCGAAACGCGGCTGACCTCATGCTCACTGGACATACCACCGAACAGCAGGACAACGCACAGCTTGTTTTCAGACTGCATGATCACTCTCTCCTATTTATAAAGCCCGCAGCGGGGCGGAATCAAACCGGTAAAAACGCCGTTTCGCCTTATTATACAATATCTATGCGCGCGATGCAAGCAAAATGCAAAAATGCCGTCCCGGCCGCCCGGCCGGAAAGCCTGCAAAAAATTTTCCGGAAATCGCAATTTTCCGCTTGACGGATGGAAAAAGGCGTGATACAATGATATCACCTCTTTTGCGGGGTTATTAAGTGCGCCTGTTTTACAGGTGCTCCCGCAACCCGAGGGAGGTTCAAAACAACCGTTATAATGGAGGTGTCAACAAATGACCGTTAAAATCACCCTGGCCTGCACCGAGTGCAAGCAGCGCAACTACAACACCACGAAGAACAAGAAGAACAACCCCGATCGTCTCGAGATGAAGAAGTACTGCCGTTTCTGCAAGAAGCACACCGTTCATCGCGAAACCAAGTAAAAGAAAGGCGGACGCACTATGGCAGACAAAACCGAGAAAAAGCCGGGCTTTGTGGCCAGAGCTAAAACCGCTGTGAAGAACTTCTGTGCACGCGTTGCCAAGTTCTTCCGTGACACCAAGAGCGAACTGAAAAAGGTGGTCTGGCCCTCCAAGGAGGACATCAAGACCAACACTGTCGTTGTGCTCGTCACTGTTGCGATCGCAGCGGTCGTGATGATCCTGCTGGATGCCATCTTTGGTGGCATCCTCGGCCTGATCATCGGCGCCTGAGAATCATCTTGAAACGGAGGGTCAACCAAAATGGAAGAATCAACCAAGCTGGTAGATGAGTCCACTGAGGCTCTTTGGTATGTTGTGCATACCTATTCCGGTTATGAGAACAAGGTCGCAAACGACCTGCAGACCATGGTGGAGAACCGCCACCTGCAGGATCTGATCTGCGACATCAAGGTTCCCGTCGAGATGGTTCCTGAGATCGACAAGAACGGCAAGCAGAAGATGGTGGAGCACAAGCTGTTCCCCGGCTACGTTCTGGTCAAAATGGTGATGAACGACGATACCTGGTATGTCGTGCGCAACACGCGCGGCTGCACCGGTTTTGTCGGCCCCGCCTCCAAGCCCGTTCCCCTCTCTGCCGAAGAAGTGGAGAAGATGGGTGTGGAGAAGGCTGCACCGCTTACCGTTGACTTCAATGTCGGCGATACTGTGCAGATCACCGCAGGTCCTCTGGAAGGCTTTATGGGCCTTGTGGAGGCCATTGATACCGAGAACTTCAAAGTGAAGCTCAAGGTCAACATGTTCGGCCGCGAGACCCCCGCAGAGGTGGAGCTCGGCCAGGTCGAGCTGCCGTAACCAACCGGCACAACCCGTTTACCAAGGTAAGACCGCAGTGCGGTTCTTATAGAGCGTGTGCAGGGTGCATGCGCTCGTGGGAGGCGCGGAAACACCGCGCCGCAACTCACCACAGATTTTTGGAGGTGCATTTACTATGGCACAGAAAGTTACTGGCTACATTAAGCTGCAGATCGAGGCCGGCAAGGCGACTCCGGCTCCCCCGGTTGGCCCTGCTCTGGGTCAGAAGGGCGTCAACATCATGGCGTTCACCAAGGAGTTCAACGAGCGTACCAAGAACCAGATGGGTTATGTGATCCCCGTCGTCATCACCGTGTACGCTGACCGCTCCTTCAGCTTCATCACCAAGACTCCTCCGGCAGCCGTTCTGATCAAGAAGGCCGCTGGCATCAACACCGCTTCCGGCAAGCCCAACACCGAGAAGGTCGCTACTCTGACCGCTGCTCAGGTGGAAGAGATCGCTAAGACCAAGATGCCCGACCTGAACGCTGCTTCTCTGGAAGCTGCATGCAGCATGGTCCGTGGCACCTGCCGCAGCATGGGCGTTACCGTCGAGGGCTGAGACATAAACAGTGGGAGGGCATAACACTGCCCGCATGACCACACAGGAGGATATACAATGAAACATGGCAAGCATTATGTCGACGCTGCAAAGCTGATCGATTCTACTAAGGCATATGATGTGAACGAGGCCCTGGAGCTGGCTTGCAAGACCGCTTCTGCCAAGTTCGACGAGACCATCGAGCTGCACGTCCGTCTGGGCGTTGACGGCCGTCACGCTGACCAGCAGGTCCGCGGCGCTGTCGTTCTGCCCAACGGCACCGGCAAGACCGTGCGCGTGTGCGCCATCGCCAAGGGCCCCGCAGCTGCCGCTGCTGAGGCTGCTGGTGCAGACATCGTGGGTGATGACGAGCTGATCGCTAAGATCGCCGGCGGCTTCATGGACTTTGACGTCGTCGTGACCACCCCCGACATGATGGGCCGCGTTGGCCGTCTCGGTAAGGTCCTGGGCCCCCGTGGCCTGATGCCCAACCCCAAGGCCGGCACCGTTGCTCCCGACCTGGGCAAGGCTGTTTCCGAAGCCAAGGCTGGTAAGATCGAGTACCGCCTGGACAAGCAGAATATCATCCATGTGCCCGTGGGCAAGGCTTCTTTCGGTGCAGAGAAGCTGTACACCAACCTGGACACTGTGATGGAGGCTATTGCCAAGGCAAAGCCCGCTGCAGCAAAGGGTACCTACTTCAAGAGCGCTACCATCGCCACCACCATGGGCCCTGGCATCCGTCTGAACACCCTGAAGTACGGTGTCTGATTTGAAGTTCTGATGTTTTTCTGCCGCTCCGCAAGGGTCGGTAGAAAAATTTTGCCAGAAAATTTCAAAAAAGCACTTGACAACGCCGCACGTTTGCGGTATTATAATCATGCTGTTTTTGAGACAGCAGGTGCTGGAATCCAGCGTAAGGCTATGCCGCCTGCCGAGAAACGTGCGTAAAGTTGCTTTATGCCTCTTTCTCGGCCAAGTGCGGGAAAGAGGCTTTTTTCGTGCAGATTCCGGTTTTTCGATACAAGTTTTTGAAACGAGGTGAAACCGAATGCCCAGTGCAAAGATTCTTTCTGAGAAGCAGGCTTATGTCGCTGATCTGAAGGCAAAGTTTGAGAGTGCGGTTTCCGGCTGCGTCGTCGCTTATGGCGGCATTAACGTCGAGAACGACACCAAGCTCCGTAAGGAGCTGCGTGAGGCAGGCGTCGATTACATGGTCGTGAAGAACACCATGCTGCGTCTGGCTGTCAAGGGTACCTCCCTGGAGGGCCTGGCTGAGCAGTTCAAGGGCGATACCGCTATCGCTTTTGCTCACGAAGAGGACCCCATGTCCGCTGCCCGCATCCTGTGCAAGTACCAGGATGGCGATAAGTCCAAGAAGTTCGTCGTGAAGGCTGGCTTCATGGAAGGCAAGGTCATGGACGCTGCCGAGACCAACGCCATCGCAAAGCTGCCCAACCGCGAAGGCATGCTGTCCATGTTTGCAGGCGCCCTCACCAGCACCCTGTCTGGTCTGGCCGTTGCAATGCAGGCTTATGCCGACAAGCAGGAAGAGCCCGCTGCTTAATCGCTGCGTGACTGCTGCTTAAACAAAACAAGACATCCACAAACAAAACCATTTATATTGGAGGGTTATTACCATGGCTTCTGAGAAGATTACTGCCATCATCGACTCCGTCAAGGAGCTGTCCGTTCTGGAGCTGAAAGAGCTGATCGACGCTTACTGCGAAGAGTTCGGCGTGTCCGCTGTTGCTGCTGCTGCTCCCGCTGCTGCTGGTGCTGCTGCTGCCGCTGAGGAAGAGAAGACCGAGTTTGACGTCATCCTGGCTGAGGCTGGCGCTACCAAGATGCAGGTCATCAAGCTGGTGAAGGAGATCACCGGTCTGGGCCTGAAGGAAGCTAAGGCTATCGTCGATGGCGCTCCCAAGGCTGTCAAGGAGAAGGTCTCCAAGGCTGAGGCTGACGACATCAAGAAGAAGCTGGAAGAGGCTGGCGCTAAGGTTGAGGTTAAGTAATTTAACCCCTTCTCTTACCGTTCTTTCTTGAACATCAAGAGGTCTGTACCGCGAGGTGCAGACCTCTTTTTTATGCCCCGGAACTGTGCTATACTGGTTGCACTAGGAGGAACGGCAGGGCTGCAACACCTCTGCCGCACAAGAGAGTTATGGAATACCGCAACTGGAACAACAAACCGCTCCGCACTTCCCTGCTGGGCTACGGGTGCATGCGCTTTCCCACCCGGGCAGACGGCAGCATCGACGAGCCCCGGGCCGAAGCCCTGCTCAACACTGCAAAGGCCGCCGGTGTGAACTACTTCGACACGGCCTACCCCTACCACAACGGCCAGAGCGAGCCTTTCGTGGGCCGGGTCATTGCCAAATGGGAGCGCAGCAGCTTCTACCTGGCCACCAAGATGCCGCTGTGGACCTGCAAGAGCCTTGCCGATGCCCAGCGCATCTTTGAAGAGCAGCTCCAGCGGCTGGGGGTGGAGTACATCGACTTTTACCTGCTGCACTCGCTGCACAAATCCCGGTACGAGCAGGCCAAGGAACTGGGCATCGTGGACTGGCTATGGCAGCAAAAGGCCGCCGGACGCATCCGAAATTTCGGCTTTTCCTGCCACGACAACGCCGCCGGTTTTGAGACCATCCTGCGGGATCAGCCCTGGGATTTCTGCCAGCTGCAGTACAACTATCTGGACCGGGACGACCGCGCCGAAGAGATCAGTGGTGACCGGGGCTACCAGCTCACCGAGGAATGCGGCGTGCCGTTGATCATCATGGAGCCCATCAAGGGCGGCACGCTGGCCGCTCTGCCCGCAGACGCCGCCGCGCCGCTGCGTGCCCTGCACCCGGACGCCAGCGATGCTTCCTGGGCGCTGCGCTGGGTGGCCGGACACCCCAACGTGCATGTGGTGCTCTCCGGCATGAGTGCCGAGGAGCAGCTGGCAGACAATCTGACCACCTTTGACCACTTTGTCCCTCTCTCCCCTGCTGAGGATGCAGCCGTGGAGCAGGCGGCTGCCGTGCTGCACAGCCGCATCAAGATCGGCTGCACCGGATGCCGCTACTGCATGCCCTGCCCCATGGGGGTGGACATCCCGGATAATTTCAGCATCTGGAACCGTCTGGGCATGTTCCAGCAGCCGGAAGCAGTCAAAAAACAGTGGACCGAGTGCTTCCCGGACAGTGAGAAGGCCCTGCACTGTGTGCGCTGCGGCAAATGCGAGACCGTGTGCCCCCAGAAGCTGCCCATCCGTGCATCGCTGGCCCGCCTGCAGGAGGAACTGGACGCACTGTAACACAAAAAAAAGATCCCGCGCCGGATGACGCGGGATCTTTTTGCATTCAAATGTTTACCACAGGCGGATGACCTTGATGACGCCCTCTGCCTTGTCGCGGGCCAGCTCCAGATGGTGCTGCAGGGAGTCTGCCGCGCGGTCCCAGTCGCCGGCCAGAGCAGCGTCCAGAATTTCCAGATGCTCCTCACAGGTCTGCTCCTGATTGATCATGCTCACCTTGCCGGTCATGATGCGGAAGCGGGTGTTCAGGCCGGTAATGCGGTCGTAGGCGCTGCGCAGATACTTGTTGGGCAGGGTGCTCATGAGCAGCTCATGGAACCCGTCGTCCGACTCACAGAAGTCGGAGATGCGCTCCGGGTGATGCATGAGCTCGGTATAGTTTTCCAGCGCTTCCCGCGGGATGCGGTCGCCATAAGTACGCAAGGCATAAGGCTCCACCAGCAGACGCATCTCAAACATGCTGTGCACATCTTCTTCGGTGATGCCGGAAACCATCAGGCCCTTTTTGGGCAGGATGGTGATCAGGCCCTCCTGCTCCAGACGGCCCAGTGCATCCCGCATTGGGGTGCGGCTGATGTTGCCCATTTCCGCGCAGAGTTTCTGCTCATTCAGAAACTCGTTGGGCCGGTACTCACAGTTCAGGATCTTGGTTTTCAGGTATTGATAAGCCTGCAGCTTCAGGCTCGGCTTGGACTGGGTTTCCATTTCTTTCATAGGCGGTCGTTACTCCTAAAATTCTCCATACAAATGCGGCAGCCTGTTCGCGGCCTGCCGCCCGGCTTCTTCCTCGGGCATCGTCTTGTATCCCGTCTGCCATCCAACATTTCTCACTAATATATTATTTCACACAAGTGTATTTTTTACAAGAGTTTTGAGAAAACTTTGGTGTGTTTTCCGTTTTGACCAAAGATTTTGCGTCATTTTCGCCAATTGTGACAAGAAATTTTGTGCTTGTCACCAAATTCGGGCTGGCTGGGCCTTCCTTTTTGCATCCCACACAAAAATATGCTACAATAGGTCAAAACAGTTCTCATTCAGAAAGGAAGCGTTCTTTTTCCATGGCACGGAGCGACGGCTACAATACCAAGACCCGCCAGCTGATTTTGGATTATCTCATCAACAACCGGCAGCACGCAGTCAGTGCCTCCAACATTCTGGAGCATCTGGAGGAGCAGGGTGCCAGCCCCAACCCCACCACCGTGTACCGCTACCTCGACAAGCTGGCCGGGGAGCAGCGCATCATGAAATATGTGGCCGACAAGGGCGAGAAGGCCGTGTTCCAGTATGTGGACGAAGGCCGCCACTGCCGGGAACACCTGCACCTGAAGTGCGTGCAGTGCGGCCGCATCTACCATCTGGACTGCCACTTCATGGACGAAGTGCGGGCCCATCTGATGGCCGAACACGGCTTTACCCTGCAGTGCGAGGGCAGCGTTTTGTACGGATTGTGCCGCCACTGCGCACAAAATGCCCCGCAGCCGGAGCAAACCGCACAAAAATGTTCCTGCTGTGTTGACACGGGCAAAAAGCCGTGATACAATGCAGGCAGAAAAAGCGTTGAACGGGAAAAGTAAGGTTTCAAGGTTCTTTTGCAGAGAGCGCAGGCCGGTGGAAGCTGCGCAGAGAACGAAGCCCGAATGAACACCCGTGAGCTTCCCCCTGAACCCACCGGGCGCGGCAGTAGGGGCAGACGTGCGCCGCTCGTTATCGCGGCAGTGCTTTCAACGGGGAGAGCGCACAAAAGTGACTGGCATACTCTGTGTGCCGGTAATTTAGGTGGCACCACGGATACGGCAGCATATTCGTCCTAGCAAAACGGGATGAATGCGCTGCCGTATTTTTTTATTCACCAAGGAAAAAAGAGGGGTAAGAACTATGTGTTGTGTGATGGGCTACACCGGGCACGATCTGAGTGCCGCCAAGTTCAAAGAATATCTGCTGCGCACCGTGATGCGCGGCCCGGACGACCAGCGGGTGGTGGAAGGCCCCTTTGGCCTGATGGGCTTTGGCCGTCTGGCCATCATGGGTCTGACGCCGGAGGGCATGCAGCCGTTCTACCGCGGTGCCGACTGCGTGGTGTGCAACGGCGAATTGTACGGCTTCCGGTTTGAGAAGGAGATCCTCAAGCGCCGGGGCTACAAGTTCCAGTCCGACTGCGACTGCGAGATCCTGCTGCCGCTGTACTACGAGTACGGTCTGGACATGTTCCGCCACATGGACTCCGAGTTCGCACTGATCCTGTACGATTCCCGCAAGGACCGGCTCATTGCCGCCCGCGACCCCATCGGCATCCGGCCGCTGTTCTACGGCTACTCCAAGTCCAGCCACCAGATCGCTTTTGCATCCGAGATGCAGAACCTGATCGGCTGGTGCGATGACATCCGGCCTTTTCCCATTGGCAGCTACTACTGCGACGGCCGCTTCGTGCGCTATGAGGACATTGCCGACGTGCCCGCTCCCATGCAAGATGACATGGACACCGTGCTGACCAACATCCGCGAAAAGCTGATCGCCGGTGTGGAGAAGCGTCTGGACGCCGATGCCCCGGTGGGCTTCCTGCTCTCCGGCGGCCTGGACTCCTCGCTGGTGTGCGCCATCGCCGCCAAGAAGCTGGGCAAGTCCATCCGCACCTTTGCCATCGGCATGGATACCGATGCCATCGACCTGAAATATGCCCGTCAGACCGCCGATTATCTGGGCAGCGAGCACCACGAGATCATCATCAACCGCGACATCGTGCTGCAGAACCTGGAAGAGGTCATCCGCCTGCTGGGCACCTGGGACATCACCACCATCCGCGCCAGCATGGGCATGTACCTGCTGTGCAAGGCCATCCACGAGCAGACCGACGTGCGGGTGCTGCTGACCGGCGAGATCTCGGACGAGCTGTTCGGCTACAAATACACCGACTACGCTCCCACCGCCGACGCCTTCCAGCAGGAGAGCCAGAAGCGCATCCGGGAGCTGTACATGTACGACGTGCTCCGCGCCGACCGCTGCATCTCGGCCAACAGCATCGAAGCCCGTGTGCCCTTCGGCGATCTGGACTTTGTGCGCTACGTCATGGCCATCGACCCGGAAATGAAGCTGAACCGTTACAACAAGGGCAAGTACCTGCTGCGCAAGGCCTTTGAGGGCGACTGGCTGCCGCCGGAGATCCTGTGGCGTGAGAAGGCTGCTTTCTCGGATGCCGTGGGCCACAGCATGGTGGACGACATCAAGGAGTACACCAACAGCCTGTACACCGACGAAGAGTTCCAGCTGCGCCGGGCCAACTACTCGGCCCACTGCATGCCCTTTACCAAGGAGAGCCTGTTCTACCGGGAGATCTTCGAGAAGTATTACCACGACCAGAGCCGTACCATCGTGGATTTCTGGATGCCCAACAAGGCATGGCCGGGCTGCAACGTCAACGACCCTTCCGCCCGCGTGTTGGCAAACTACGGTGCCTCCGGTGTGTGATCCGTTTTCTTCACAGCAACAAAAAAGCCATGGCAGCTGCCATGGCTTTTTTGTTGTATTCACATCCGGATCTTCTGCGCTGCCCTTGCAATGGAGGCAAGCAGGGCCACCAGACGGGTCTCGTCCATCTGGCCGCAGTAGCTGGTAAAGGTGTAGTAGCACCCCTGCACGCAGAAGGACAGCACCACCTTGCGCACTACGTCGTTTTCAAAGGCGGGGTCGCTCTCGGCAATGCACTTGCGCAGCGCCGCCTCCACCCGGTTGATGAACAGCCCCTGCCGGGAATCCGCAAACAGAGTGTTGATCTCGTTCTGGTGCCGGACAAAGGCCCGGAACATCTCGCGGGCCAGCCACTCGGTACGCTCGCTCACATCCCGGGCGGTCAGGTTGGGCAGGCTTGCAACCACAGCCTCCACCATCTCGTCCTCCATGGCGTTGGCCAGGGCGTAGATGTCCTGATAGTGGGCATAAAAAGTGGATTTGTTGATGCAGGCCCGGTCGCACAGCTCCTTGACCCGGATCTTTTCCAACGGTTTTTCGGCCCGCAGCTCCATAAAGGCCTGCTTGATGGCACGTTCCGTTTTTTCAATGCGAATGTCCAGAAAATCCACCTCTTTTACATTTGGGTTGGCTATCCAACGTTTTTCCACTTTTGCGGATAGACAAGCCCCACAGCGTTTTTTATACTGATTTTATCCGGAGCTGTCTGCCCCGCACGGTCATTCCCGGCGGTACAGCAGGCCCTGCCGGTCCAGTTCTGCGCGGATGCGCTCAAAGCTGGCCCGGTCCGGGCAGCGCAAAGTGTGCAGATGCACGCCGCCGGTCATCCGGCTCAGCAGGCTTTCCGGCGCACTGCGCGCCTGCACCAGAAAGGTGTCCACATCGTAGCGGCTGGCCAGATTCAGGTTCGCACGGATCTCGCCGTACAGGCTGTTTTCCACGGCCACATCCACGGCCACACCGCCCTGGTCCACAATGGTGTACAGCTCCCGGCGCATTTCGTCCTCGGTGCGGTGCACGCAGGCCAGGATGCCGGTATAACCTTTCTCTGCCGGGTGCAGCTGGTAGCCCCGCGGCGTCGCGTCGATCTGCGCCCCGCCTGCACGCAGTAGTGCCACGTCCCCCACCACGATCTGCCGGGAGACCCCCAGCTCAGCGGCCAGTGCACTGGCACTTACCGGGTTCTGGGCACCGCTCAACCGGGTCAGGATGCATTCTCTGCGCTGTGCTGCGTTCATCTTTTGTCAGGCTCCCCTTCCGTTTTCCGACGTTGCTGCCCCTATTGTAGCAAAACCGGCCGCAATGTGCAAGCCGCTTACTTTTTCAACCGCAAGATGGTGGCATAGTTGGAAGGCAGCTGCACCTTCATGCGGCCCCAGTCGAAGCTTGTCATCACCGGCTGCGCGCCCACCGTATCGGCCAGCAGATCCTCGGCCGCATTGGCCTCCACCGGCAGCTGGAATTCCAGCTGCGCCGGGCTGTCGCCGTTGTTCAGCACCGCCACAAGGGCTTCGCCGTCCAGCACACGGGCGTAGGCGTAACACTGGGTGGTGAGGTGCAGTTCCTTGAACTCGCCCCAGGTCAGGGCCGGTTCCTCGGCCTTCAATTTGCCCAGTGCCGCATATACGCTGGTGACCGGGTTGGTGGTCAGGGCATCCTTGTAGTCCTCCAATTCCAGGCAGGGGCGCAGGGGCCAGTCGCTGCCCCACTCTTTTTTGCCCTCGATGCCAAACTCCGAACCATAATAGATGGACGGAATGCCCCAAAGGGTATATACTAGAATCGCAATGTGACGGATGTGCTCCCGGTTGCGCAGCTTGTTGGGCAGGCGCTCCACATCGTGGTTGTCCGAGAAAAGATACAGCCGGGTGTCGTGGCACAGCCCCTGCAGACGGCGCATGGTGTGGGCGATCTCGAAATAGTTGTGGTCGTTGTGGCCGCTCCACAGGCCCTTGTGCAGCTCGTAGTTGGTCACAGAGTGCAGCATTTCGGGGTTTGCCCAGCGGCTGTAGTCCCCGTGGATCACCTCACCCATGAGCCAGAACTCCGGTTTGATCTCGTTGGCCAGACGGCGCAGCCCGCGCATGAAGTCAAAGTCCAGCACGTCGGCTGCATCCAGCCGAATGCCGTCGATGTCAAACTCGTTGACCCAAAAGCGGATGGTGTCGTAGTGGTAGGCCTGCACCTCCGGGTTGCGCTGGTTCAGCTTGACCAGCAGGTTGAATCCGCCCCAGTTGCCGTAGCTGAAACCGTCGTTGTACTCGTTGTTGCCCCAGAAGTTCACATCGCAGAACCAGTCCTTATAGCGGGCGTTCTCCCGGTTGGCCTTCAGGTCCTGGAAGGCGAAGAAGTCACGGCCCACATGGTTGAACACACCATCCACGATGACATGCTGGCCACGGGTGTGGCAGTTGGCCACGAACTCCTTGAACTCTTCGTTGGTGCCCAGACGGCGGTCCACCCGGCGGTAGTCGATGGTATCGTAGCCGTGGGAACCGCTCTCAAACAGCGGGCCGATATAGATGGCGGTGCAGCCGATGTCTGCTGCATGGGCCGCCCAGTCGTTCAGTTTTTGGAATGCACCCGGGGTGGGCTGGCCGTCATTTTCGTGCGCGCAGCCGCACAGCCCCAGAGGATAGATGTGATAGAATACCGCATTGTCATACCAAGCCATTGTTGAATACCGCTCCCTCTTTGCAAATAATCTCCTGCCGCCGTTCGGTCAGCGGCAGGATTAGTATAACACAAGATCTGACAAATATGTGAATTTTTGCCTATTTTTGTCAAGATTCGCCAAGAATACCGGCTACAGTGCCGGTTGCAAACCATTTTCCTTGGATAAATTGCCCAATTGCAGCACCGCAGCTGCCGGTGCTGCCAATCATACACAGGAGGAGATCTTTGCATGAATTACCCTGCCATTCCCCGTGAATTTTTCAATGGAGACTGCTTCGACGCCTACCGCATTCTGGGCGCACATCCCTGCACGGCCCCGGACGGTGCCGAGGGCTGGCGGTTTGCGGTCTGGGCCCCCGGTGCCACCGCCGTAGAGGTGTGCGGCGGCTTTGACGGCTGGGAAGTCGGTGTGCCCATGGAGCGCGCCGAGACCGGCGTGTGGAGCGCCTTTATCCCGGGCCTGGCCGAGGGTGATCTTTATAAGTACCGCGTCCACGGAGCCGACGGCAGCGTGGTGATGCGCAGCGACCCCTATGCCTTTTCCACCGAGCTGCGCCCCGGCACGGCCAGCCGTCTGGCAAAGCTGGATTTTGCCTTTGACGACCATGCCTGGATGGAGCGGCGCGACAAGTGCCGCAACCGCCCGCTGAACATCTACGAGCTGCACGCCGGGAGCTGGAAGCACAAACCCGGCAGCACCCAGCCCGACGGCTCGGACGGCTGGTACAACTACGAGAAACTGGCCAAAGAGCTGATTCCCTGGCTGCTGGACCATCACTTTACCCATGTGGAGCTGCTGCCGCTGGCCGAGCATCCCTTTGACGGCAGCTGGGGCTACCAGACCACCGGGTATTTCTCGGTGACCAGCCGCTACGGCACCCCGGCCCAGTTCGCTGCCTTCGTCAACGCCTGCCACCGCATGGGCATCGGCGTCATCATGGACTTTGTTCCGGTGCACTTTGCCGCCAACGCCGACGCACTGGCCAAGTTCGACGGCACCCACCTGTACGAGTACGACAGCGACGTGGGACAGAGCGAGTGGGGCACCTGCAACTTCAACTACTACCGCCGGGAGGTGTGCAGCTTTTTGAGCAGCGCTGCCGGGCTGTGGATGGATGTGTACCACTGCGACGGCATCCGCATGGACGCCATCTCCCGGGCACTGTACTGGCAGGGTGACCCCAACCGCGGCGTGAACCAGGGTGCCGTGAACTTCCTGCGCAGCCTGAACCACGGGCTGAACAAGCGCTGGCCCACCGGCATCTACATGGCCGAGGACTCCACCAACTTCCTCAAGGTCACCGCCCCCACCCGCTACGACGGTGTGGGCTTTGACTACAAGTGGGACATGGGCTGGATGCACGACACGCTGGACTATTTCGCCACCCCCTTCGGGGAGCGGCCGAACGCCTACGGTAAGCTGCTGTTCAGCATGCACTACTTCTACAACGAACTGTATCTGCTGGCCCTGAGCCACGACGAGGTGGTGCACGGCAAAAAGACCATCATCGACAAGCTGTGGGGCACCTACGCCGAAAAGTGCGCCCAGCTGCGCACCCTCTATTTCTATATGTATATGCATCCGGGCAAAAAGCTCAACTTCATGGGCAACGAGCTGGGGCACTTCCGCGAGTGGGACGAAAAACGGGAGCTGGACTGGGACCTGCTCAAGTATCCCTTCCATGACGCTTTCCAGAAGTATTTCGCCCGCCTGAGCCTGGTATACGCCACCGAGCCCGCCCTGTTTGACGGCGAATACAACCCCGACTGCTTCGAGTGGGTGGCCAGCGAGAGCTGCACCGAGGGCGTCTACGCCTGGCTGCGCAAGGGCCGGGGCCAGAACCTGCTGTGCATCATGAACACCCAGGACCACGCCCACAAAAAGTTCCCGCTGTACCTCAAGTTCCCCTGCTCTGCGGAGCTGGTGCTGGACACCGAGGCTGCCGAGTGGGGCGGTGCCCACAAGGGCCGCCGCAAGCTGCACTTCCACACCACCGACGGCGGCGTGTACGGCCGGGATTATACCCTCACCGTGGACCTGCCCGCCATGGGCAGCTTCCTGCTGCGCCTGACCCCGGAGGCCCCCAACCCGGACGCCGCCCGCATCAGCGCCAACAAGGCCATGGCCCAGAAGCGCCGTACCGCCCGCGCCAAGAATTCCAGCAAGTAATATTTGTGCTAAAATGTCCCGTGTGCTTTGAAAGCAGCGGGGCATTTTTTGTTTTGCCTCCGCTATGGCTGGACAGTGCCCCCTGTGGTTTGCTATACTATAAGCTGTGAATTTATGCTGTGTGCATCGCGCATTTTTATAAGGAGGATTTTCTCTCATGTCAGCAACTCTTTCCAAGCTGCGCACCTCGTGGGTAGGCAAGGCCCTGCTGGCCTATGCCGTGTCCGCACTGGCGCTGGTGGTGCTGGGCCTTGCCGCCCCCGGCAGTGCCGTATTTTTCCCGCTGGTGAGCCTGTGGTGCAACCTGGCCCTGTTCGGGCTGGTGCTGGTGGTGCTGCGGCTGGCGGACGTGAAGTTCGACCTGTTCCACTGGGCTGTGATCATCGGCTTCTGGGCCGCGGCGCTGCTCTACTTCTACTGGGCCGAGACCCGCCGCAGCTTCGTGTACATCTGGGACTACGTCAACTACATCAACAAGCAGTACAACGCCGAGGCCGCCTTTCTCCAGAGCCCCGGGGCCGGGTTCCGGTATATCTTCGACTCTTTTACCGAGGACTATACTGCCTTCAACACCCTGTTCATCGAGTTCCCGTTCTGCCTGACCAACCGCACCGGCGACAGCTTTGCGATCTGTCAGGTGTTCAGCATCGTGCCCATGCTGCTGCTTTTGCTGGCCGGTCTGGTGGTCAAAGTGGGCCAGATGCTGCAGGTGAAAAACCGCTTCTGGTATTTTCTCATCGGTCTGTCCTGGACCTTTACCTACCCGTGGCTGCGCATGAGCGCCGTGCTGAGCCAGCCGGACTGGTTCGGCCTGATCTTCGCCTTCAGCATCCTGCTGCTCACGCTGGATTTCCGGTTTGAAAAGCTGGACCTGCCCCGGTTCGGGCTGCTGTTCCTGGCCACGGCGGCCATCATCCTGTCCCGCCGGTGGTATCTGTACTTCGTGGTGGGCTACTACTTTGCCTACGCCGTGCTGGTGCTGGTGAGCAGCGCCCGCATTGCCAAAGCGGGCCGGAAGCAGGAGGCCCTGCTGCAGGTGCGCAACCTGATCCTGTTCGGCCTGATGTCCATGGTGGCCATGGTCATCCTGCTGTGGCCCCTGGTGAGCCACATTCTGGGCTACGACTACGCCGACCACTATTCCTACTACAACGGCGGCGGCATGGTCACTGAAACCTACCTGCAATGCGCCCGCATGGGCCTGATGAACCTGGTGCTTATGGGCATGGGCCTGTGGTTCTGCCTGAAAGTGCACAAAATGCCCGCCCTGCCCTGCCTGGCCGGGCTGGAGATCCTGCTGAGCATGGTGCTGTTCACCCGGGTACAGACCACCGGTTCCCAACATATGCTGCTGTTTTTACCCGGCTGGTTCCTCCTGTTCCTGATCGGCGCCGCAGCCCTGGCAGAGGGCATGAACCGCCGCCGGAACCTGAAGATCGGCTTCTGGCTGTTCACCATCGCCTTTGCCACCTCGGTGCGCTGCTCCCCCCTGACCACCGTGGCTCTGCCGGATTTTCTCATCGGCCGCACTCTTCTCTCGGCTTCTCCGCAGGAGAGCGCCAGCGATTTTGCCGCCATTGATGACCTGGTCTATGACCGCAAGGATCTGCCGCAGATCAAGGCCATTGCCAGCTGGATCGACACCCACTGCGCCGATGGCGAGATCGCCTATATGATCCCCCACGACACGCTGTACTGCCCGGACCACTTCAAGAACTGCCTGCTGCCCCAGACCCCCATCAACGGCAAGCTGGCCTTTGGCTTCTCGGTGCCTGGCACCCACTACTTCCCCATGCAGTTCTTTGAGGCAAAATACGTTCTCACCGCCGATCCTTTCCCGCTGACTCATGTAAATGACCCTGAGAACGAGATGTCCCACAAGCTGAACGACATGTTCCTGGCCGTGCGCGACGAATACTTCGCACTGGAAGAGACCTTTGACATGGGCAACGGCACCACCTTTACCATCTGGCGGCGCACGGTAGCCCCCAGCCGCGCCGAGGTGGAGTATTACCTCAGTGCCTTTACCGAAGAAGATGCCAAATACCCTGAGATGTTCTCTCAGGTCGCCGAAAACTGGCTTGCTGCCCGCGGGCTGTAAGCGCTTACTGGAATGGAGGTTCCCTGCCATGGAACAAACCGCAAATGCTCTGCCGCCGGTCACGCTGGGGCAGTACAAGGGCCTGCCGGTCACCCGCCGGGTGCGCCCGGTGACCGAAGCCGCCGTTGCTTCTGAACTGAAAAGCCTTGCCCGCCGTCATGCGCCTTTCTGCGCCACCAGCGCCCCCGCTGCCCGGGGGATGCGGGTCACGCTGGATTTTGAGGGCTTTCTGGACGGTGCGCCCATCCCAGACAGCCGCATGGAACAGGTGACCGTGACACTGGGCACCGCCCAGCTCATGCCTGCCGCCGAGCAGGCCGTGTACGGCCACTGCGCCGGAGAGACCTTCCGCTTTGATTTCACCTACCCGGACGAGTTCCGCGTGCCGGAGCTCTCCGGCAAAACAGCGCAGTTCGAGATCTGCCTGCACACGGTGGAGCAGAAGCAGGAACCCACCGTGGACGATGCCCTGGCCCAGCGGCTGGGCTTTGCCACGCTGGACGCACTGCGGGAGAGCATCTGTGCCAAGAAAGCGGCTTCTCACGAGGCCAACGCTGACCGTCTGGCTGAGGCTGCCCTGCTGGACCTGGCCGGGGCCAACCTGACCGTGGAGCTGCCTGCTGCCGTGCTGGACCAGAACGCCGACCACGCGCTGCAGCAGCTGAAGGATAAGCTCTCCCGGAGCCGCTTCTCGCTGGAGCTGTACTGCCAGGCCAACAACACCACGCCGGAACAGCTGCGGGCCGGCTATCGCCAGGACGCTGCACGCCGCATGCGCGCGATGCTGGCCGTGCCGGCCATTGCACAGGCCGAGAACATCACTGTGAGCAATGAGGAAGTGGACGCCGAATACGCCCGTCTGGCCCGGCTGCACGGCAACCCGGAGGAGGAGATCCGCCGGGTTCTGGCCCGTGATGCTGTGGCCGCCGCCCTTACCAACCAGAAGGTCCAGCGCTTTCTGCTGGACCATGCAGCTGTCACGTCGATCGTAGAAAAGGAGTGATCGTATGGGCTTTTTTACAAGAGCTGCGATGGATGCACTGATGAAAACCACCCATCCGGAGATCAACCGCCGCCAGTGCTGGAACCTGCACCCGCACCGCAAATCCTGCACGGCCTGCAAGGATATCTGCCCCTACGGCGATCAGATCTTTACCCGTCCCAACCTGGTCAAGGACTGGGACCCCTGCACCGACTGCGGTCTGTGCGTCTCCGTATGCCGCAGCCGCTGCATCTCCCCCTCGCCGGAGCAGGTGGAGCGCGACACCTCTGCCGCCGACACCGACAACGATACCATCTGGATCGGCTGTGAGAAGTCGGCCCGCAAAAACTCCATGGTGCGCGCCTGCATCGCGTCCCTTTCCTGGGAGGCGCTGGCCTATCTGGCCCTGAACAAAAAGATCGTGCTGGACCTGACCCCCTGCGGCGAGTGCGAGAACGACACCTGCGCCGACCAGCTGCGGGCCGAGCTGACCCGCCTGGTGGAGTTCTTCGGGGAAACGATGTTCGAGGCCCGCTTCACGCTGGCTTATGAGCCGGACGAAGCCCCCTACCACGTCAAGGAGCTCACCCGCCGCGAGATGTTCGAGCAGGTGGGCCACGGCTCCAAGAGCGGCACCAAACAGCTGCTGCGCATGCTGCCCGGCCTGCGCAGCGACGAGGACGGCGGTGCAGACTTCCGCCTGCTGCTGCACCAGCGCACCAGGCAGCTCAAGGCCGCCATGCCGGACAATCCCCTGCACTACGGCTGCTATCTGCCCAGCTTCACCGACAAGTGCTTTGCCTGCGGCAAGTGCGAAAAAGCCTGCCGTGCGGGTGCCCTGAAGCAGGAGGACCTGCCGGACGGCCAGACTCGCATGGTGGTCACCCCGTGGAAGTGCAGTGAGTGCGGCGTGTGCGTGGCGGCCTGCTCCAACAAGGGGCTGGACGGCATGAAGCTGCGCCAGCTCACCACCCTTGGCCCGGTGAGCCTGCACAAGTGCACCAAGACCCTGTGCAAGAACTGCGGCAAGCCCATTGCTCCGGACAGCGCCGAGGGCCTGTGCTCGGTGTGCCGCATCAAGGAGCGCACCAAACAGCGGCAGGAAGAAGCCCGTGCCCGCGCACAGAAGCTCAAGGAAGAGCGGGAGGCCAAAAAGGCCGCCGAGGAAGCCGCCAAGGCGGCAGAGCAGGCAGCTGCCCCGGCTGCAGAACCTGCCGTGGAGGCCGCTGCTCCCGCCGCACCGCAGTCCGTGGCTGCCATGCTCACCGATGAAGCTGCCGCTGCTGCCGGTGCAGAAACTGCCGCCGCTGTGCCCAAAACCGATTGACGCCGCACGGATTCAATGTTATACTTGCGTTGGTTACCCGTTGGTAGCTGTACGCTGTTACAAAGAGGTAACGGATGGATTCCGTTGCCTCTTTTTTCGGTTTGTGCCTGCGGGGCAATTTCATCCGATCCAGACCCGAATCTGAAAGAAAGAGGGATTTTTTATGCGTCATACCATTACCCGCCGCCAGTTCCTGAAAGTCGGCGGCGCCGCTGTTGTTTCCACAGCAGCAGCCGGCCTGCTGAGCAGCTGCGGCGGCTCGTCCGCTTCCGGCAGCTCCACCGGCGGCTCCGGCAGCAGCACCTACACCCTGCTGTACTCCCGTCAGCCCGCCACCCTGAACTATCTGATCTGCTCCGCAGACCCGGACCTGTACCACGGCACCCAGTGCGTGGACACGCTGGTGGAGTACGACAACCGCGGCAAGATCCGCGAGGGTCTGGCCACCACCTGGGAGTGGGATGCGGATACCCTGACCTGGACCTTCCACCTGCGGGACGAGAACTGGGTGGACTGCAACGGTGAGGTGCTGGGCCCGGTCACCGCACAGGACTTCGTGGATGCGCTGCAGTATGTGCTCACCCCGGCCTATGCATCCTCCACGGCCAGCCTGGTCACCCCCTATGTGGCCGGTGCCGAGGATTACTACAACTATCTGTTCTACAAAGCCAGCGCCGAGAACGGCACCGTGGCCGAGGACGGCACCACCTACACACTGGAAGCCGACGGCTCGGTGACCGCCGCAGCCGCCGATGGCACCACCACGCGCTATGCTCCCGTGGATTTTGATACCGTGGGCGTCAAGGCCGTGGACGAGCACACCCTGACCTATACGCTGTGCTTCGACTTTCCCGGTTTTGTCAGCCTGCTGAGCTACGCTCCCTACGAGCCGGCTTACGGCCCCCTGCTGGAAGAGCTGGGCGACCAGTTCTGCACCAGCGCCGAGACCGCCTGCAGCTGCGGCGCGTTCTATCTGGCGGAGTATGTGCCGCTGGAAAGCTGGGTGATGAAGAAAAACCCCGAAAACTACGACAAGGACAACGTCTACATCGACACCATCCGCTACATCTACAACCAGGAAGAGCTCATCAGCGGCCCGGAAATGGTCCGGCGCGGCGAGATCGACCAGGCCACCATCAGCTCCGACATCCTCGACAGCTGGCTGTCCGATGACACCACCAAGGATATGGTGTCCATGGAGCGCCCGGAGACCGGCAAGAGCTACTTCTACATCTTCAACTTCCTACCCTACGCCCACGAGTTCTCCAACTGGAACGTCACCGGCGTGGACGCCCAGTATGAGCCGGACAACTGGGCCAAGGCCGTCAACAGCACCAACTTCCGCAAGGCGTTCCTGTACGCCATCAACCCGTCGGTCACGCTGGCCGTCACCGCCCCGGAAGGCTACGACAACTACAAGCTGCACACCATCACCCCGCCGTCCTTCTGCGCCAACAGTCAGGGCGTGGACTACACCGAATGCGGCGATCTGGCCAACCTGTCCGACTTCTTTGACGAGGCAAAGGCCAAGGAATACCGCGACGCCGCTGTGGAAGAGCTGACTGCTGCCGGAGCCACCTTCCCCATCAAGGTGCAGTACCCCTACAACCCCGCCGTGGTGGACTGGGACAAGCAGTGTCAGGTGTTCAAGCAGCAGGTGGAGGGCGTTCTGAACGACGGCTTCGACTTTATCAACATCATCATTACCCAGGGCCCATCCGACAACTTCCTGAACGCCGTGCGCCGGGCTGGTGCCTATGAGCTCATGTCCTACTACTGGGGTGCCGACTACTCCGACCCCGAGACCGAGGTGTACCCCTTTTATCAGGAAGCCGGCGACCGCGGCACCTGCTATGCGTTCCTGCGCACCGGCGTGGAGGACGGCATCATCACCGGTGAGACGGCCGAGTACGTCATGACCTACATGGACATGGTGGAAAAGGCCAAGGCCATCACCGAGGATCTGGATGCCCGGTACGAAGCCTTTGCCAATGCCGAGGCCTATCTGATCCAGAATGCCCTGGTGGTGCCGCTGGGCCTGCCCGTGCCGCCGTACATCGCCACCCGCCTGAACCTGTGGGAGGGTCAGTACGCCCCCACCGGCCTTTCGTCCAACCGCCTGAAGGGCGTGCACATCCTGGACCACTACGTCTCCATGGACGAGTACGACCAGAACCGGGACGCCCGGTAAATCATTCTGAATATCCTCCGCTTCGCTCTGGATATTTTCAGCGGAAATATGTTTTTCTTTGCAACTCGGAAAAATCTGCGGATTTTTCCGAGTTGCTTTTTCATGGGAAGGGACCTCCCTCCGTCTGCTTCGCAGCCGTGACTGAGGGAGTTTCCACCGCCTTTTCAACAGCTTTTGCTCAAAAAATCTTCAAATCACTTTTCAAAATCAAGAAATTGCGGTATTCTATTCTTATCTGTATTTCAAAAGAAAAAGAGAGGTGCACACTATGGTGCAATATCTCGCAAAGCGCATCGGGCGTTCTCTGCTGACGCTGTTCATCATTGTAACGCTGGTGTTCTGCCTGCTGCGGCTCATGCCGGTGGAAGGCTATTTTGCAAACTACGAAAAAATGACCGCGGCCCAGATCCAGGCGGGTCTGCAGTCCATGGGCCTGCTGGACCCGCTGCCGGTGCAGATCGGCCGCTTCTGGAAAGACGCCCTGCACGGTGACCTGGGCGTGAGCCACATCTACAAGGTCAACGTGCCGGTAACCGAGATCCTGGCCCAAAAGCTGCCCATCTCCATCCAGATGGGCGTGCTGGCTATGCTGCTGAGCCTTGTGCTGGGCATCCCGCTGGGGCTTGTCATGGGCCGGTGCAAGAACCGCTGGCCCGACAAACTGGGCACAGCCCTCATCGTGCTCATCCAGGCCGTGCCGGCTGCCGTGTACTTTTTGTACATCCAGATGTACGGCACCTCCGTTCTGGGGGTGGGCCTGCTGTTCGACGCCGCCAACTGGCGCTACTGGGTGCTGCCGGTGTGCAGCATGAGCCTGGCAAACCTGGCCTTCTACGCCATGTGGCTGCGCCGCTATATGGTGGACGAGAGCAACAAGGACTACGTCAAGCTGGCCCGTGCCAAGGGTGTGAGCGAAAGCAATATCGCGCTGCATCATGTGTTCCGCAACGCCATGGTGCCGCTGGTGCAGTACATTCCCTCGGCGTTCCTCAACACGGTGGTGGGCTCCATTTACATTGAGAGCCTGTACAGCATCCCCGGTATGGGCGGACTGCTGGTGACCTGCGTACAGCGCCACGACAACACCATGGTGCAGGGCATCGTGCTGCTGTACGCCTGCGTGGGCATCGTGGGCCTGATCCTGGGCGATGTGCTCATGGTGCTCATTGATCCCCGCATCAACTTTGGCAAGAAAGAAGGTGGCCGCTGATGCTTTCGTTCCTGAAACGGGAAAAATCCAAAAAGCTGGAAAACCAGCTCAACACCCTGCAGAAGGAAGGCCCTGCTGCCTGGGCAGACCTGCCGGAGGACGAACTGTTCACCCCCGCCGGGTTCCACGCCGAGCAGGCCGAGGCCACGGCCTGCTCCAACTACAGCTACTGGGGCAGCACCTTCCGTGCTTTCTTCAAGAACAAGGCAGCCGTGGCCCTGCTCATCGCGCTGGTGGCCGTGGTGGCCTTTGCCTTTTTCCAGCCTTATCTGCCGGGGCAGGCAGACCCCAACCTCTGCGCCGTGGACCCCGTCACCGGCATCCAGTACCGCAACATCGCTCCCGGGCAGGACGGCTTTATCTGGGGTTCCAACTCCATCGGGCAGGACCTGTGGGCCCGCATCTGGGCCGGTGCCCGCACCAGCCTGACCATTGCCTTTTTCGTGGCTCTCATCGAAGCCGTGGTGGGCATCACTGCCGGTGTGCTGTGGGGCTATGTGCGCGGGCTGGATTTTCTGTTCACGGAGCTGTACAACATCTTTGACAACATTCCCACCGCCATTGTGCTGATCCTCATCTCCTATGTGGCCTCCCCCAGCATCTGGACCATGATTCTGGGCATGTCCATCAAGGGCTGGATCGAGATGGCGCGGTTCATCCGCAACCAGATCCTCATCATCCGTGACCGTGACTACAACGTTGCCTCCCGCTGCATCGGCACCCCCACGGTGCGCATCGTGCTGCGCAACCTGCTGCCGTATCTGGTGTCGGTGATCATGCTGCGCATGGCTCTCACCATTCCGGAAGCCATCGGCAACGAGGTGTTCATCACCTACATCGGCCTGGGCCTCTCGGTGGAGACGCCCTCGCTGGGCAATCTGGTCAACGACGGCCGCAAGGTGATGATGCAGGCCGGTCTGCGCTACCAGCTGCTCTACCCCACCCTGATTTTGAGCTTTGTCACCATTGCGTTCTATCTGATCGGCAACGCGTTCTCGGATGCCGCCGACCCGAAGAACCACCTGCAGTAAGGAGGAATGCATGATGAACGAAAATGACTGCATCCTCTCGGTGCGGGGGCTGGATATCCGGTTCAACCTGCGCGGCCGGGTGCTGCACGCCATCCGCGGCATCGACCTGGACCTGTACCGGGGCGAAGTGCTGGCCGTCGTGGGCGAGTCCGGCTCCGGCAAGAGCGTGTTCACCAAGAGTTTCATGGGCCTGTTGGACACCAATGGCTCCATCACCGACGGCACCATCGACTACTGCCCTACCCCCGGCGCAGAGCCGGTGCGCCTGTCCGGCCTGAAAACCGAGAAGGACTGGCTGCGCATCCGGGGCCGCGAAATTGCCATGATCATGCAGGACCCCATGACCAGCCTGAACCCGCTGAAAACCATCGGCGACCAGATTTTGGAGGCCGTGACCCTGCATCAGGGCCTGAAGGGCACCGAGGCCAGGGCCAGAACACTGGAATACCTGCGGGACGTGGGCATCTCTGACCCGGAAGTGCGTTTTAAGCAGTACCCCCACGAGTTCTCCGGCGGCATGCGTCAGCGCGTGGTGATCGCCATTGCGGTGGCCTGCAGCCCGAAGATCCTGATCTGTGACGAGCCCACCACCGCGCTGGATGTGACCATTCAGGCTCAGATTTTGCAGCTGCTCAAGGAGCTGCGGGCCAAGTACCACCTGACCATCGTCATGATCACCCACGACCTGGGCGTCGTGGCCAACATTGCCGACCGGGTGGCCGTGATGTACGCCGGCGACATCGTAGAGATCGGCACCGCCGACGAGATCTACTATGACCCCCGCCACCCCTACACCTGGGCTCTGCTGTCCAGCATGCCCCAGATGGGCATAAAAGGCGAGGACCTGTTCAACATCGTGGGCACCCCGCCCAACCTCTTTGCCGAGATCCGCGGCGACGCCTTTGCGCCCCGCAACCCGCAGGCACTGAAGATCGACTATGTCAAGCGCCCGCCGTACTTTGAAGTTTCGCCCACCCACAAGGCCAAGACCTGGCTGCTGGACCCCCGGGCACCCCACATCGAGCCGCCTGCTGCGGTGAAAAAACTGCAAAAGGAGGGCTTGTAAGATGGCCGAGGAAAAAGAAGTCCTTCTGGAAGTGAAGGGCCTGAATGTGACCTACGGCTCCGGCCGCAAGGCCTTTGCCGCCGTACAGAACGCCAATTTCCAGATCTACAAGGGTGAGACCTTTGGTCTGGTGGGCGAGTCCGGCTCCGGCAAGACCACCATCGGCCGGGCCATCCTGCGCATTCTGCCCACCTCTGGCGGTGAGATCCTGTACAAGGGCCAGAAGATCAACGGCAAAATCCCGCGTGCGCTGGACAAGCAGATCACCCGTGAGATCCAGATGATCTTTCAGGACCCGCAGTCCTCGCTGAACGAGCGCGCCAAGGTGAGCTACATCGTGGGCGAGGGCCTGCAGAACGTGCGGCCCGACCTCTCCGCCGCCCAGCGGGAAGAAAAAGTGCGACAGGCTTTGCTGGACGTGGGCCTGCTGCCGGAATTTGCTTCCCGTTTTCCCCACGAATTTTCCGGCGGCCAGCGGCAGCGCATCGGCATTGCCCGTGCCCTGATCGTGGAGCCGGAATTCATCGTGGCCGATGAGCCCATCAGCGCTCTGGACATGTCCATCCGCGCCCAAGTGCTCAACCTGCTGCGCCGCCTGCAGAAGGAGCGCGGCATCACCTACCTGTTCATCGCCCATGATCTCTCGGTGATGCGCTACATTTCGGACCGCATCGCAGTCATCCACAAGGGCAGCATCGTGGAACTGGCCGACGCGGAGGAGCTGGTGGCCCACGCCATCCATCCCTACACCCGCAGCCTGCTGTCCGCCATCCCCATGCCGGACCCCCGCCGGGAGCGCAATAAAAAGCTGTTGGTGTACGACCCCGCCATGCACGATTATTCCACCGAAGCGCCCCAGTGGCGGGAGCTGCGCCCGAGGCACTGGGTTCTTTGCAGCGCCGCCGAGGCCGCGCAGTGGCTGCCGCAGGCCTGAGCTGCTTCGGGTCGCGATTCAACCACTTTACACAGTTTTTACCAGATGAACCGTTGATGGTTCGTCCTTTTTGGATTTCTCACAGTTTATTCATTGACATTCCGACTGCCGTCCACTACAATAATGGTGGGCCGTTTTGGCCTTTTTCCTGTCAAAAAGTGTCCGGCAGAACATGCTTTTTTCTGCCGTTTCTGGGAAAATGATAGAAGAAGAAAAAAAGAAAGGTCCTGAATCCTATGACGACTGCACCACACGAACCCATCTACGCATCCGTCGCAAAACCCTGGCTCAAATACTATGACCCTAAGTTCTTCAATCAGACGCCGCCCGAATGCAGCGCCTTCGAGTACGTCTGCCGCCAGAACAAAACGCACTTGACCGAGACCGCCATCACCTATTACGGCCGCAAGATCACTTATGCCGACCTCATCGTCAACGTCAAAAAGACGGCGGCGGCCTTCCGTGCCATCGGCATGAAAAAAGGCGACATTGCCACCGTGGTCAGCGTGATGACCCCGGAGGTCATCTATGCGTTCTATGCTGCCGACATGATCGGTGCCTCCCTGAATCTGGTGGACCCGCGCTATAGTGCTGAGGGCATCCACGATTACATCACCGAGGTGGACTCCCACCTGCTCATCTGCCTGAACGTGGTCTACGACCGCTGCCAGCAGGCTGCCAAGCGCACCAACGTGGAACGGGTGCTGGTGGTGTCCCCCGCCGACTCCCTGCCGCTGCATCTGGCCGTGGGCTACAAGCTGTCCACCCCCGACAAGAACCGCTATTCTTCCAACGTGATCCGCTGGAAGGATTTCATTGCCGCCGGTGAGGGCAAAGACACCGGTGCCGAGCCTTACGACCCGGACCACACCTGCGTGGTGGTGCACACCGGCGGCACCACCGGCTCGCCCAAGGGCGTCATGCTGACCGATGTGGACTTCAACTCCATCGCACAGCAGTTCGGTGCTTACGAAAAGCTGTTCCGCCGCGGCCAGAAGCTGATGAACATCATGCCCCCGTTCATTGCCTATGGCTACGCCTGCGGCGTGCACCTGCCGCTGGTGCTGGGCCTTACCGTGATCATCATCCCCAATCTGGACCCTGAAAAGCTGGGTGCCCTGATCTGGAAGTACAAGCCGGAGCACATGTTCGGCGTGCCGGCCCACTACCAGCAGATGGCCTCTTCGCTGCTGCTGAAGAACAAGGATTTGTCCTTCATCCGCAACTATGCTGCCGGCGGCGACGCCATCACGGTGGGTGCCGAGCAGAGCGTGAACGACTTCCTGGCCGCTCACGGCGTGGAGTACGGCCTGGCCAAGGGCTACGGCATGACCGAGGTTTCTTCTGCCGCCACCGCTGCTTCCGGCCTTGCCAACAAGGTGGGCAGTGTGGGCATCCCGCTGGTGAACACCCTTGTGTCGGTGTTTGAACCCGGTACCGACACCGAGCTTCCCATCGGCGAGCGCGGTGAGCTCTGCATCTCCGGCCCTGCCATCATGAAGGGCTACTACGGCAAGCCCGCCGAAACGGCTGCCCTGCTGCGCCACCACTCGGATGGCCGCGTCTGGGCACACACCGGCGACGTCGGCTATATGGATGAGGACGGCTTCGTGTTCCTGGACTCCCGCATCAAGCGGCTGATCATCCGCCACGATGGCTTCAAGGTGTTCCCCTCCATGATCGAGAACGTCATCAGCCGCCACCCCGCCGTGCAGCAGTGCTCGGTGGTGGGCTGCACCGACAAGGACCATGTGCAGGGCCGCCTGCCCTTTGTGTATGTCGTGCTGGACCCCGCTGCTGACCACAAAAAGCGTCAGATCGTGCGGGAGCTGCAGCAGATCTGCAAAGAAGAGCTGCCGGAGTACGTCCAGCCCGTGGGCTACAAGTTCCTTGATGAGCTGCCGCTGACCCCCATCGGTAAGGTGGACTACCGCAAGCTGGAGGAAAAGATCACCTCCCGCGACTACTGATCCTGCTTTTTACGGCCGTGCCTTTGTGCACGACCGTTTTTTTGTATTTCCCGACACATTCCGGAAAATGGGCCTTGACATCCCTGGCTTCTCTTTTTATGATAGAAGGGACCTTATGGCTCAAAAAAAGGAGGAACATCATGAAAAAACGCATTGTCAGCCTGCTGCTGGCCCTGGCTCTGTTGGTGCTGCCGGTGGTTTCTGCCGGGGCCGCCCAGCCTGCCGCCGCAGACCCCACCCCGGTGCAGACCCAGACCGATGCCGCTGCCGAATCGGATCAGCACTGCTATTCTTACATTGCTTTGGGCGACAGCATTGTAGCCGGCATTGGCCTGCCGGACGCCGTTTACCAGCGAAACGGACGGTATTACGATGTTTCCGGCAACTACCAGGGCTACTCCAAGGATTGCTATGTGGCCCGGGTAGCCGATAGCCTGGGCCTGAGCCGGGCCCAGACCGCCAATTACGGAATGCCTGCCCTGATGAGCAGCGACCTGCTGGAGCTGGTGCGGACCGGTTCCTGCCAGAGTGCCAGCATAAATTTTGTTCTGCCCAACCTGCGCCAGGAGCTGAAGCACGCTGAGATCATTACGGTGGAGATCGGTGCCAATGACGTGCTGGTGCCCATCATGTACGGCGTTGCCGCTGCCATGGGGGGCCCCCAGGTCTTTGAGGCCCTGCTGCCTATGCTGGAGGGCGACTTCCGCCAGATGGATGCCTCCTCCTTTGCCGCCCTCCGGGAGAACCTGGACTCTTTGAACATCACCGCCCAGCAGCGCAAGGCCCTACTGCAGCTGCTGAGCAGCGGCATTGCAGAGATCTGCACCCAGAGCCAGGCCTCTACCCTGGCCAACCTTGAGGCCCTGCTCCAGGAGCTGAAGGCTCTGAACCCCAACGCCCAGATCGTTCTGGTGGGGTACTACAATCCCCTGCCCCTGCTGCCGGCCCTTGCCAACCCCTTTGTCAAGCACTTCCGTACCCTGAGCCGCTCGGTGCAAAAGCTGGCCCAGCAGTATGACGCAGCCTTTGCTCCTGCGACCTACACGGTGGTGGCCAACGACGCTCACCCCACGGTATGCGGCCACAAGTACCTGGCCCGCCAGATCCTGAAAGCTCTGGAAAAGTGATCCTTTTCTGAGCTTGCGATACAAGGAGGTTCTTTATGAAAAAACGTATTGTCAGCCTGCTGCTGGCCCTGGCTCTGCTGGTGCTGCCGGTCCTGCCTGCCTTTGCAGCAGAGGAAGATCCCTACACCTATGTTGCCCTGGGTGACAGCATCACCACCGGTGTGGGCCTGAAGGACACCCACTTTTCCAGCACCGCCAAGAGCTATGATGTGCAGGAAAACTACCATGGTTACTCCAAAGACTGCTATGTGGCCCGGGTGGCCGACGCCCTGGGCCTGGACCGGGACCATGCCGTGAACTACGGGATGCCTGCTGCCATGAGCAGCAACATCCTGGACCTGGTCAGGACCGGCTCCACCGCCTCCGGTGTCGCCTACTACGACCTGCCTACCCTGCGGCAGGAACTGGCAGACGCCGACCTGATCACCCTGCTCATCGGCTCCAACGACACTGTGCTGCAGCTCATGGGGGCCATGGGCAGAGCCACCAACGGCAAGGCCACCAAACTGCTGATTCCCCTGCTGACGGGCACCATGCGAGAGCTGAATCTCCAGACCCTCCAGACCCTGAGAAAGAGCCTGGAAAACCTGGACCTGACCCCGGAAGAGTTGAAGGCCGCCCTGAAGCTGCTGGATTCCGGCATGGAGGAGATCTGTGACCAGACCCGGGACCAGACTGTGGCCAACGTGGAACAGATCCTCCAGGAACTGAGAGCCCTGAACCCTGACGCCCAGATCATTCTGGTGGGGTACTACAACCCCCTGCCCTTCCTGCCCACCTACGGCAGACACTTCCGCCTGCTGAACCGCTCCGTCAAGGCCCTGGCCCAGCAGTATGGCGCAGACTATGTGTCCATCCCCTATACCTCCATTGCCAACGACGGTCACCCCACGGTGTGCGGTCACAAGTACATCGCTCGCCAGATCCTGAAGACCGTCCGCAAGTAAACGTTTCGTTTTTTCAAGGCCCTGCCTGTCCGGCAGGGTCTTTTTGCTTTCCTACGTTTATTTCCGGCATTCAGCTTCAAAAGCTTCTATTTTGACAACTTTTTCCTGCGATTTTCCACGTTTTGTCAATTGACATTTCCCCTTCATTTCCTTATCATGGAAGCAGTTCCGCAGCCTTGAGATGTTGCGGGGAAAGAGGGAATGATGACCATGAAAACAAAACGCATTGCAAGCCTGCTGCTGTCGGCCGCGCTGCTGCTGTCGCTGGCCGTTCCTGCCTTTGCAGAGAACCCCACCACCGAAGAGACTGCTGAGCCGGAAACCGCCGTGCAGGAAGTGGAGCCGGAAGCTCTTACCGAAGACGATGCTGTGGCGCCTGTTGCAGAGCCCACCGCCAAAAAAGAGTACACCTATGTCGCCATCGGTGACAGCGTGACTGCCGGTGTGGGCCTGAGCGGCCTGCAGTACAAGCTGGTACAGAACGGCTTCGATATGTCCGGCAATTACAAAGGCTACGATGGCCAGTGCTTTGTGGGCTATGTAGCCGACCAGCTGGGCTTGGATCGTGACCACGCCATCAACCTGGGCCTGCCCGCCGTGATGACCCGCGACCTGGCAGACCTGATCGAGACCGGTGCCATGCCGGCCATGAACCAGTATTCCGGCGTGCAGTATACCTCGGTGCCGGAGCTGAAGGAATATATCCAGAAAGCGGACCTCATCACCTTGCAGATCGGTGCCAACGATGCCCTGATCCGTACCATCGTGGCCCTGGGCGAGGCTACCAACTGGAAAAGTGAAAAGCTGGCCAACAGCATGGTCACCGGAATGTTCCGCAACCTGACCCCGGACAACATCGACTACTTTATGGACTGCCTGAAGCAGCTGACCCTGACCCCCTCGGAGTTCCGTGCCGTGATGTATCTGCTGACCACCGGCATGGGCCAGATCTGCACCTCCACCTACGCCGACACTGTGACCCAGCTGGAGCGTGTGATGAAGGACCTGCGTGAGCTGAACCCGGAGGCCCAGATCCTGGTACTGAGCTACAATAACCCGGTGCCCCTGATGCCCTCCTGGAGCCGCCACTTCCGTCGGCTGAACACCGCCGCAGCCAAGCTGGCTGCCCAGTATGATGTGACCTATGTGCCCATCCCCTATACCCGCACTGCCAACGACGGCCACCCCACCGTTTCCGGCCACAAGTACATTGGCCGCCAGATCCTCAAAGCCGTCAATTACTGATCCATAAACATGCAGCAAAAAAGGGCCTGTCTCTTGTGAGACAGGCCCTTTTTGGGGGTTGCAGTTGTTTTCTCAGCTCAGGCGGCCGCTTTCTACCGAGTAGGTCACATCGGCGGCAGCCATGGTGGACTTGCGGTGGGAAACCAGCAGCACCGTCTTGTCCCGGCACTCGGCCCGCACCGCCTTGAGGATCACGCCCTCGTTCAGGCTGTCGAGGTTGGAGGTAGGCTCGTCCAGCAGCAGGAAGGGTGCATCGTGCAGGAATGCCCGCGCCACACCGATGCGCTGCCGCTCGCCGCCGGACAAGGCCCCGCCCAGCTCACCCACGGGGGTGTCATACCCCTTGGGCAGGCTGCGGATAAAGCCGTCCAGCGCAGCCTTTTTGCAGGCCGCTTCCACTTCTTCGCGGGTGGCATCCTTTTTAGCGATGCGGATGTTGTTCTCGATGGTGTCGTTGAACAGCTCCGTCTCCTGGGTCACAAGGCTCTCCTGTGCCCGCAAAGTGGTCGTGTTCACCCGGCGGATGTCCTCCTCGCCAAAGCGGATGGTGCCGGTGTTCACATCCCAGAAACGCATGAGCAGCCGCAGGAAGGTGGACTTGCCGCTGCCGGAACGGCCGGTGATGCCCACGATCTTTTTTTCCGGGATGGTCAGGCTCAGGTCGTGCAGCACCTCTTCGTCCGCATAGGAGAAGCTCACATGCTCCGCCTGCGCCCCCGCAAAGGCCGTGTGGGCACCGTCGGTCACGTCGGCGGTCACCGGCTCTTCGTCCAGCAGATCCAGCACACGGTCGGCGCTGGCAAACACCTGGGTCAGGCTGGCACCGAGGTTGGCCAGTGCCACCACCGGGCCAAAGGAGCTCAGAGCCGACAGGGTGCAGATGAGCACCCCTTCTGCGCCCAGCCGGCCGTTCTGGTACAGCTGCAGGCTCACCCCCAGCACTGCGATGACGGTGAACAGGATGAGGGTGTTGGTGATTGCCACGGTCAGGCCCTCGCGGTATTTCAGCGCCTTTTGCTTTTCGCCCAGCGCCTCGCTGTGGGCCGTGATGCCGGCGGCACGGGCGGCGGCATCCTGATACTGCAAAGTATCGCGCAGGCCGCGCAGGCTCTCCAGCACATAGCTGTTGGTGTCGGCCAGGGTCTGGCGGTATTCCCGGGCCACCTTGTCGCCGCGCTTTGCGCTCCACACCGGCAGGGCCACGCCCACCAGCAGGTACCCGGCCAGCAGCACCAGCGCGGGCAGGATGTGGTAACTGGCCACAAAACCGGTCATGCCGATGACACAGATGCAGGCGATACAGATGGGCGAGATGGTGTGGGCATAGAACACTTCCAGTGCCTCGATGTCGGCGGTGATCAGGGAGATCAGGTCGCCGCGGTCACGGCCCTCCAGCTTGGCCGGGGTCAGGCGGCGCAGCGCGCCGAACACCTGATCCCGGATGAGGGCCAGCAGCTTGAAAGCGATAGAGTGGTTGGAAGCCTGCTCTGCATAGCGCAGGATGCCGCGCAGCAGGGCAAATACCAGAATGCAGGCAAAGGCAACGCCCACCGAGCGCAGCGGGCTGGCCAGCCCCAGCGCCCGCAGGATGCCAAAGCCGCCGAAAATGGTGATGAAGGTGGCGCAGAAATGCCCCGCCACGCCCATGACGATGGCCGCCAGCATGATGGGCAGCATGGGCTTGACCAGCACGATGAGGCGGCCCACAAGGACAAAGGGGCTGCGATGCTTGGGTTCGTTCATATCAGGCATCCTCCGTTTCCAGCGTTTCCAGCTGCTTCTGGGCCGTGTACAGATGGCTGTAGGCGCCCTGCTTTTTCAGCAGTTCCGCGTGGGTGCCCCGTTCTGCGATACGGCCCTTGTCCAGCACATAGATGCAGTCGCTGTCCACCACGTTGGCCAGCCGGTGGGAGATCAGGATCACCGTTTTGCGGCCCGCCAGGCTCCGGATGGCTGCCATGATGTCGTTTTCGCTCTCGGCGTCCACGTTGGAAGTGGCTTCGTCAAACAGATAAATGGGGGTGTCGTGCAGCAGGGCGCGGGCCATGGCAAGGCGCTGCCGCTGGCCGCCGGACAGGTTGCTGCCGCCCTCATGCAGGGCCGTCTGCAGGCCGTCCTGGCTGCGGCAGAAGTCGGCCAGGTTCACCTGTTCCAGCGCAGCCCAGAGCTCGGCCTCGGTAGCATCGGGCTTTGCCATGCGCAGGTTTGCTTCCACCGTGCCCTTGAAAATGGTGGCATTGTGGGGCACCAGCGTCAGGGCACGCAGGCGCTGGGCCCGCTGCAGCTGTTCCACCGGCACACCGCCCAGCGTCACGCTGCCAGTGTAACCGGTGCGGCTGCCGGACAGCAGCGCCGCAATGGTGCTCTTGCCGCAGCCGGACTCACCCACCAGCGAGACAAAGCTGCCCTGCGGGATGGTCAGGGACACGTCCTGCAGAATGGTGCGGTCCTTCTCGTACCCAAAGGTAACGTGCTCCAGCTGCAGGGCAGCCTGTTCCGGCACGGTCTGTTCGCCATCGGCGGGTTCCTCTGCTGCCAGCAATTTGAAGATTTTTTCTGCCGAGGCAGCACCGTTCATGGCAATGTGGAAATAGCTGCCCAGCAGCCGCAGCGGCAGGAAGAAGTCTGCCGCCAGCAGCACGATGGTCAACGTGGCCGTCAGGCTCAGCTGACCCTTGGCAAAGGCGGACACCGCACTGATGATGCCCAGTCCGGCCCCGCCGTAGGCCATCAGGTCCATCAGGGTCACCGAATTCAGCTGCATGGTCAGCACCTTCATGGTGATCTTGCGGAAGCGCTCGGCCTGGGCGTTCATCTGCTCATGCTTCCAGCCATCGGCCTGATAGATCTTCAGGGTGGTCAGGCCCTGGATGTTTTCCAGAAAGCTGTCGCCCAGGGTGGTGTACTCGCCCCAGTATTTTGCCAGCAGCTTTTTGGCAAATTTCTGCACCGCCACGATGGACATGGGGATGAGCGGCACACAGCACAGCAGGATGACGGCCGACCGTGCGTGCACTCCCACCAGCAGCACGAACAGGGTGACCGGGGCCAGCAGGCTGTATACCAGCTGGGGCAGGTACTTGGCAAAGTAGGTGTCGATCTGCTCCACACCCTCGCTGGCCAGCATGACCACCTCGCTGGTGGCGGCGGTCTCGGTGTAATTGGGGCCCAGACGGGTCAGCTTGTCGTAAATGTTGCTGCGCAGGGTGCGCTTGACGTTCTTGGAAGCCTGGTCGCTCATGCCGGATGCCAGCAGGGTGAACACAAACCGGAACGGCACCGTGCCCAGACACAGCAGAAGGTTCTGCCACAGCACCCCGGTGGTGAGCATGCCCGCAAAGGCCGCCCCCACCAGCCGGGCGATGGCCCGCACAAAGATCACGTTGCACAGCATGCCCAGCCACTGGAACGCCACGTTGGCCCCCACAAAGCGCAGGGCCCCGCGGTCAAAGGACAGCAGCTTTTTGTTGATCACGGATTCTTCTCCCTTTCTGTCCGGTCGACGTCAGCGCCGAACAGACGGTCGTATTCGCCGGTAAAAATGCGGTCCGGCAGGGCGCTGGTCATGGCCAGGGCCGCAGCGGTCTTTTCCTCCTCGGTCAGGGGTTGGCTCACCGGCGGAAAATGCTCCAGAATGCTTTCCATCTCCGCATGCACCTGTTTGGCCACCCAGATGCCCCGGTCGGTCATATAGATCTTGCCGTAGTGCTCCTTTACGATCATGCCGCGCTCCATGAGCAGATTCATGATGCGCACCACCGAGGGTTTGGTCACCCCCAGCTTTTCCGCAATGCTGCGGGAGCTGATGTCCAGGTGGGTGCGCGAGACCTCATAGATCGCCAGCAGATAGCGCAGATGTGCCGACGTCAGTTCCATGCCGATCACTCTCTTTTCTGATAGATTTTCCAATGTTATCCAAAGCTAACTTTTTGTTTCTGAAAAAAGGGCGCGAGCCGAATGTTCCAGCCCGCGCCCTTTGCGGATCATTTCAATGCTCAGTGACAGCCGCTGCAACCGCTGCAGCTGCCATTGCAGCCGCCTTCGCCGCAGCCGCTGCACCCACTGCAGCCGCCGCCATGCTTGTGGGAGTGCCATGTGATCCAGCCCACACCGCCAAACACGATGACTGCCACAATGATCGTGGGCAGATTAAAATTTGCAGCGAGGAATTCCATCATACAAAACACACCCTTTCACATGTCGTGCAGTTTGATCAGATCTTGGTCACGTCGATCTTGACTTCGTTGTTGCCCGCGTACTTGTTGGGACGCACCATCAGGTAGATGAAGGCCACCAGAACAACAGCAGCCACGATGGTGAAGAAGTTGAAGCCAATCTCACCGGTGATCAGGCCGCCCAGCTGGTACACCACCAGAGCGGCGCAGTAAGCCAGAGCGCACATATAACCAATGGCAATGGCGGTCCACTTGCCGTTGTTCATCTCGCGCTTGATGGCACCCATCGCTGCGAAGCAGGGAGCGCACAGCAGGTTGAAGATCATGAAGGCGTAAGCAGACAGAGCGGTGTAGTCCTGTGCCACAGCAGCCCAGATCTCGTCGCCGTTCTCAGACAGCTCGCCGCCGAAGTGATACAGAACACCGAAGGTACCAACCACGTTCTCCTTTGCGATCAGGCCGGAGACGGAAGCGACGGTTGCACGCCAGTTGCCGAAGCCCAGAGGTGCAAAGATCCATGCGATCTTGGTGGCGATGGCAGCCAGGACGGAGTTGTCCTGATCCTCGACCATGCCGAAGGCACCGTTCTCGAAGCCGAAGCCCTGCAGGAACCACAGCACGACGGTCGCCAGCAGAATGACGGAACCGGCACGCTTGATGAAGGACCAGCCGCGCTCCCAGGTGGCACGGAACACGTTGCCCCATGCAGGCACATGGTAAGCGGGCAGCTCCATGACGAAGGGAGCGGGGTCGCCTGCGAAGATCTTGGTCTTTTTCAGGATGATGCCGGAGCAGATGATGGCAGCCATGCCGATGAAGTAAGCGGAGACAGCCACCAGCGGAGAGCCGCCGAACATGGCACCTGCGATCAGGCCGATGATGGGCATCTTGGCACCGCAGGGGATGAAGCAGGTGGTCATGATGGTCATGCGGCGGTCACGCTCGTTCTCGATGGTACGGGAAGCCATGACGCCCGGCACACCGCAGCCGGTACCCACCAGCACGGGGATGAAGCTCTTGCCGGACAGGCCGAACTTGCGGAAGATACGGTCCATGATGAAGGCCACACGGGACATATAGCCGATGTCCTCCAGGATGGACAGCAGGAAGAACAGCACCAGCATCTGCGGCACGAAGCCCAGAACTGCGCCGACACCGGCGACGATGCCGTCCATGATCAGGCCGTACAGCCAGCCTGCCACGCCGATGCTCTCCAGGAAGCCGCCCAGTGCGCCCGGCACGATCTCACCGAACAGCACATCGTTGGTCCAGTCGGTGGCAAAGGTGCCGATGGACCAGCCGCCGTCTGCAATGGAGGTGCCCATGGACAGCGAGTACATCAGGATCATGACCAGCGCGAAGATGGGCAGCGCCAGAATGCGGTTGGTGACGATCTGGTCCACCTTATCGGAGACGGTCAGGTGCTCCACGCGGGCCTTCTTCTTGACGGCCTTGGAGACCACGGTGTTGATGTAGGCATAGCGCTGGTTGGTGATGATGCTCTCCGCATCGTCATCCATTTCCTTCTCGCAGTCCTTGATGTGCTCGTCGATGTGCGCGATCAGGTCCTTATCCAGCTTCAGCTCTTCCATGACCTTGTCGTCGCGCTCGAACAGCTTGACGGCGTACCAGCGCAGGAAGCGGTCATCCACCTTGCCCTGAATGGACTCTTCGATGTGGGCAATGGCATGCTCCACACTGCCGGTAAACACATGGGGCAGCTCTCCGGCCTTTTTGCCCTGGGCAGCAGCGACAGCCGCCTTTGCAGCAGCCTCGGTGCCCTCGCCCTTCAGGGCGCTGATCTCGACCGCCTCGCAGCCCAGCTCGGCGCTCAGCTTCTTCAGGTCGATCTTGTCGCCGTTCTTGCGCACCAGGTCGATCATGTTCACAGCCATGACCACCGGGATGCCCAGCTCGATCAGCTGGGTGGTCAGGTACAGGTTGCGCTCGATGTTGGTGCCGTCGATGATGTTCAGGATGGCGTCGGGCTTCTCCTTGACCAGATAAGTACGGGAGACAACTTCCTCCAGCGTGTACGGAGACAGCGAGTAGATACCGGGCAGGTCCTGGATGATGACATCCTTGTCGCCCTTCAGCTTGCCTTCCTTCTTTTCCACGGTAACGCCGGGCCAGTTGCCGACGTACTGGTTGGAGCCGGTCAGGTTGTTGAACAGGGTCGTTTTACCGCAGTTCGGGTTACCGGCAAGTGCAATCTTAATGCTCATTGCGTGTTCCTTTCCTCCCTTTGGAATCAGACTACTTCGATCATTTCGGCATCGGCCTTGCGCACGCTCAGCTCGTAGTTGCGCACGGTCAGCTCCATGGGGTCGCCCAAGGGAGCCACCTTGCGGACATAGATCTCCACACCCTTGGTGATGCCCATGTCCATGATGCGGCGCTTCACCGGGCCTTCGCCATGCAGCTTGGCCACGGTGACAGTCTCACCGACCTTAACGTCTTTCAGAGTTTTCATTGCAAATCATCCTCCTCTGCTTGTCTTTATTGGAGACCAGTCCAGTTTCGGAGTGTCTCCCAAACAGTGTTGCGGGCACTGTTCAGTCTGTAATCAGCCGATCATAATGCGGTTTGCCATGGTCTTGTCCAGCGCGATGCGGCTCTCCTTGACCTGGATGATCAAGTTGCCTGCGATCTCGTTGACCACGGTCACCTCACTGTCCACCACGAACCCCAGCTCTGCCAGATGCAGCCGGACTTCGTCCTTGCCGGTGATCTTTTTGATGGTGACCGTCTCTCCTGCTTTTGCCATCGTCAGAGGCATCATATATTCCGCTTCCCTTCTCATTGAATCGGAGATGTGCGGCGGTTAGTCAGCCGCAACTATCAGCATGGATAGTTTACGCTCGCTAACCGCTCTTGTCAATAATTTTTTCATAATTCAAAGTTAGTTTATATAAACAAACAAATTTTATACTCCTCAACTCTCCGGATTTTATCATAATCTACAACAACTAACTCAGCCTTTTGACGTAAAGTTCGTGCATATTAACATTCAAGCACCCGTTTTACGGTCACCGGCTGTGCACTCTGCCAAAGCCGATTTCCGGAGCATTGTTCCGCCGGGAAATATTGCGCCGACCGGCCGGTGCGGCGTGAAAAATTTTTCCGGAAAGTGACACAGCCGCACGGTGCAGTGGTCAGTCTGCGCCGCGCGGCCGCGTGTCAAAAGGAGGATTTCTTCCCGTCGGTGCGTGGACATCGGCGGGCGCCAGGATAAAAAGAGAGTATTTGAAAAGAGAATGTCCGTGTTAAGCCGCCACAGCAAGGCGGAGAATGGGGGTACCGCTGTGGAACAGCCGCAGATACACGGCTGTACACTTGCGCAGCTGTGCAAAGTGACGCTGTGCCGCCTGCGGGTCCCCGTAGGCTTTCCAGCAGCCGCAGCAGGTAAAGTTCCGGCCGCTGTTTTCAATAAAGCCCACCACGTCGCTCAGGGGGTAGCCCAGAAAAACGCCGATCTCATGCGGGAATTCGGCCGAGCAGCACAGTCTGCGCGAAAGCTGGGTGAGCCAGGCCGTGCAGTCGGCCCGTTCTGCCGGCAGATGGTAGCCCTCCTGCCGGAGAAAGCCCTGCACGGTCTCGTCGGTCAGCACCGCGCGCAGCATGCTCTCTCGGTACACATAAACGAGATACTGGTGGGTGCGTGCGCAGCCCTTCAGCACCCGGACCCGCAGGCCCTTGGGCTGGAGCTGTTCGTTCCAGTTTTTCACCCGGCGGGCAAGGTCGGCGCAGTCCCGGGTCTCGTAGCGGAACAGGCCCGCAGGTTTCAGGCTGGCCAGCACCGGCGCGCACTGCTCGATCATCACGGTCTCAAAATTGCGCTCCATAGGCTGTTCCCTCCTCTGCGTGCTTCCCTGCCAGTATGGCCGGAAACAGGCGGTTTTATGAGTTAGATATTTCTAACCCGTAATTCAAAAAGAATCGGCGCACCCGTTTTGCAGGGTCTGCCGTTCCGGTTCCGTGGTTAGTTGTTCCTAACGTGACTGTATCTTACCACAGGCAAAGCCTCCTGTCAACACTTTTTCGCAAAAAAGTTATTCACAACAAACCAGTCGATTTTTATTGTACGTTGGTCTGTCCTTTTGGGGTGGGTTGTGCTATAATGCTGTATATCTCATTTTTCAGAGCAAAGGAGTTGTTTTCATGGCAGAGTACCCGATTCACCCCTACATCATCCACTGTCTGGAGCCGCTTCTGGCCAACGCCGCTGCGCCGGTGGTGCTGGCACTGGACGGCCGCTGCGGCAGCGGCAAGACCACGATGGCCGCCGCATTGGCAGAGCAGTTTCCGGACAGCATCGTCCTGCACACCGACGATTTCTACCTGCCGCCCGCCGACCGTGTGCCCGGCTGGGAACAGACGCCCTGTGCCAATATGGACCTTGCCCGCCTGCGGGACGAGGTGCTGGCCCCGGCCCGCGCCGGAAGGCCCGTGCTCTACCGGGCCTACTCCTGCCGGGAGGGCGCTTATCTGCCCGTGCAGCAGCTTGCCGCACAGCCGCTGGTGATCCTGGAGGGCAGCTACAGCCACCACCCGCTGCTGGCCCCGTATGAGGATTTCCGGGTGTTCCTGACCTGCTCGGATGCCGAGCAGACCCGCCGCCTGCAGGCCCGGGAGGGCGACCGCTACCCGGACTTTGCCGCCCGGTGGATCCCGCTGGAAGAAGCCTATTTCACCCAGCACAACATCGAGGATGCCGCCGATTTCGTGATGGACACCACCACCGACTGAACGCACGACACAAAAAGCACCCGCCGCAGAAAATCTCTGCAGCAGGTGCTTTTTTGCACTTTTGTTGTTTTACAGAATGTTACTTATTCTTGTACATATCCTGATAGTAGTTCTGGTAATCACCGCTGGTGACGTGGTCCATCCACTCCTCGTGGTTCAGGTACCAGTCGATGGTCAGCACGATGCCCTTCTCGAACGGGGTCTCAGGGTACCAGCCCAGATCGTTCTTGATCTTGGTGGGGTCGATGCCGTAACGGCGGTCATGGCCCAGACGGTCGGCCACATGCTTGATCAGGTCCTCGCTGATGCCCTCGTCCTGCAGACGGTCATGCAGCTGGCTGATGATGGTCTTGACGATGAAGATGTTGGGGCGCTCGTTGTGGCCGCCCACGTTGTACACCTCGCCGATCTTGCCGCCGTTGGCCACCATGTCGATGGCCTTGCAGTGATCCTCCACATACAGCCAGTCGCGGATCTGCATGCCGTCGCCGTACACGGGCAGCTGCTTGTGGTGCTTGACGTTGTTGATCATCAGGGGGATCAGCTTCTCCGGGAACTGATAGGGGCCGTAGTTGTTGGAGCAGCGGGTAATGTTCACCGGCATGCCGTAGGTGTCATGGAATGCCATGACGAACATATCAGCGCTGGCCTTGGAGGAAGAATAGGGGCTGTGGGGGCACAGCGGAGTGGTCTCCATGAAGTAGCCGTCGGCACCCAGTGCACCGTACACCTCATCGGTGGACACCTGCAGGTACTTCTTGCCCTCTTTCCAGGTCTTGGCGTCGGCATCGTACCAGGCTTCCTTGGCGCGCTGCAGCAGGTTGACGGTGCCCATCACATTGCTCTGCACAAAAATCTCCGGATTCTTGATGGAGCGGTCCACATGGCTCTCGGCGGCAAAGTTGATGACATAGTCGAAATCGTACTTCTGGAACAGGCTCTCCACCAGTTCCTTGTCGCAGATGTCGCCCTGCACGAACACATGGCGGGGGTCACCCTCCACGTCCTTCAGGTTTTCCAGGTTGCCGGCGTAGGTCAGCTTATCCAGGTTGACCAGCAGGATCTCCGGGTATTTCTTGAGCATATAATGCACAAAGTTGGAACCAATAAAACCGGCGCAGCCGGTGATCAGATAGGTTTTCATAAGTTTATTTCCTCAAAGTTTCGTTGTAGTAAACCCCTCTCAGTCATCGCTGCGCGATGCCAGCTCCCCCGAAAGGGGGAGCTTTTTTCAGCGTTCCCTCCAGATGCATAAAACCTCGCCCTTCGGGAGAGGTGGATGCGAGGGAACTGAGCAGACGGAGAGGGTTTCATCTCAGTCTTTCATTCCGTTGTCGCCGTCCCAGTGGGTGAAGAAGCAGGCCAGTGCATCCTTCCAGTCACGGACGTCGTTGCCAACAGTGCAGCGCAGCATCCGGTTGTCCAGAGCGCTCCACCTGGGGCGGTCGGCGCTGTCCGGGTGCTTTGCCTTGTACTCCTCGCTGGTGCAGGGAGCCACGGTGGCGTCCACACCGGACAGGCGGATGATCTCGGACGCGAAGTCATACCAGGAGCACACGCCCTCGCCGGTGCAGTGATACAGGCCGTACTCGTGGGTCACGCACAGCTGCAGGATCTCGTGGGCCAGGTCCACCGCGTTGGTGGGGTTGCCGCACTGGTCGTTGACCACCTCCAGCTTGCCGAATTTCTTGCCGGCATTGACGATGGTCTTGACAAAGTTCTTGCCGTAGTAGCTGTACAGCCATGCCGTGCGCACGATGAAGTGGCGGTGGCAGAACTGCTCCACATACTTTTCGCCCATGAGCTTGGTGGAGCCGTAGGCGCTGATGGGGCCGGGGATGGTGGCTTCATCCTGCGGGATGCCGCCGTTCTCGCGGCCGGAGAACACATAGTCGGTGGACACATGCACCAGGCGGGCACCGGTCTTTTCGGCGGCCTGCGCCAGATTGCGGGGGCCCAGTGCGTTTGCCTTGAAGGCAGCGTCGTGGTTCACCTCGCAGCCGTCCACGTTGGTGTAGGCGGCGCAGTTGATGATGACATCCGGGCGGTTGCGGCGGATGAACTCATCCACCATCCGGTAGTTGGAAATATCCAGCTCCGGCAGGTCCACCGGCAGAACGGTGGCGTTGAGCAGCTTTTCGGGGATAGGGCCGATCTCGCTGCGTCCTTCCCGCAGCTGCTTGAGGATCTCGGTGCCCAGCTGGCCCCTGCATCCAGTAACAATGATCTTCATACCAATGTGCCTCTCTTCTCAGTAGCGCAGTTTGCCGTCGGCCACATTCTTCAGGTGCTGGCCGTAGGGGCTCTTGCCGTAGCGCTCGGCGCTGGCCAGCAGGGTCTCGCGGTCGATCCAGCCATACTTGAAGGCGATCTCCTCCGGGGCGCTGATCTTGATGCCCTGACGCTTTTCCACCATGCGCACGAAGTCGGCGGCATCCACCAGGCTCTCCATCGTGCCGGTGTCCAGCCAGGCAAAGCCGCGGCCCAGCAGCTGGACGTCCAGCTCGTCCTTCTTCAGGTACATGTCGTTCAGGGTGGTGATCTCCAGCTCACCGCGGGCAGAGGGCTTGACCTGCTTTGCCATCTGCACCACTTCCTTGTTGTAGAAGTACAGGCCGGTGATGGCGTAGTTGCTCTTGGGATGCTGGGGTTTTTCCTCCACGCTCAGCACCTTGCCGTCCTTGTCGAATTCCACGATGCCAAAGCGCTCGGGATCCTGCACATAGTAGCCGAACACCGTGCAGCGGCCCTTGTTCTCTGCGTTGGACGCAGCCGTCTTGAGGATCTTGGAGAAGCCGTTGCCGTAGAAGATATTATCCCCCAGGATCATGGCGCAGCAGTCGTCGCCAATGAACTCTTCGCCCAGGATGAAGGCCTGTGCCAGGCCGTCCGGGGAGGGCTGCACCTTGTACTGCAGATGGATGCCGTACTGGCTGCCGTCCCCCAGCAGCGCCTCAAAGCGGGGCGTGTCGGTGGGGGTGGAAATGATCAGGATGTCCTGAATGCCTGCCAGCATCAGCGTGGACAGGGGGTAGTAGATCATCGGCTTGTCGTAGACCGGCAGCAGCTGTTTGCTGGTGACCATGGTCAGCGGGTAAAGCCGGGTGCCGGCACCGCCGGCAAGAATGATACCTTTCATACTTGTGCACTCCTTTAATCTTTTGTAAAAAGTTGTGCAGCTGTACGCAGCCCGGGCGGCGTACCGGCCAGACTGCGTATGGATTCAAAGCGGAGCTGCGTCCGCTGTCAACTTGTTCAGCACTGCCCTCTCCTGCAAAAGGAGATAACAGTTCACTTTATTTTACTATCAATTCACATAAAAAGCAAGAAAGAACGGCCCTTCCGGCAAAATTTCCGGAAAAGCCGTTGCAAAAATTTTTTATCTTACCACGCAAAGCCCCACTTGGAAAAATAACGCAGCAGACTGCGCAGCTGCCACAGAAAGGGCTTCAGACTGCGGTGGGCGGCCCGGTGCCAGGCATGGATGGCCGTGTACTGGGGCACCAAATACGCCTTGCCCTTTGTGCGCATTTTCTGGGTGAGGTCGGCATCCTCCACATACATGAAGTAGCCCTCGTCAAAACCGCTGATTTCTTTGAATACAGCTGTGTCCACCGCCGAGAAGCTGCCGGTGCAGAACTCGATCTCAGTGGGCTGGGTCAGGTCCCGGTCCGCCATGAGGTAGCGTTCGTTGTACTTTGCCCAGAACTTCAGGCAGGGCAGCTGGCGGTAGACCATGGCCCGCACATTGCACCGGCGCAGCGGCAGCCGCTGGGGCTGCCCGTCCGGAAAGGTCAGGGCCGGGCGGGCCATCACCACACCGGGGTGCTGCACCATCCAGTCTGCCAGGTCGCTCAGGGTGTCGGCGGTGAGCTGGATGTCCGGGTTCAGGATAAAATGCACCCGGCTGTGCAGCAGTGAAAGCACCGTATTGTGCCCGGTGCCGAAGCCGCCGTTTTGGGTCCGACAGAGCACCTGCACCTGCTGGCCCGGTGCCGTGCGCAGGGTGCCGTCGGCTGCCGCGCGGGTCAGGCGCTGGCCGCTGCCGTCCGGGCTGGCATTGTCCACCAGATACAGCGTCAGCGGATGGCGGCGGGTGCAGTCCAGCACGGTCTGGGCCGCACGCAGGGCCTCCTCTGCGCCGTTATAAACTACGATACAGGCTGAAAGTTCCACCAGAGTTCCTCTTTTCGTTTTCAATCAGTTTTCCGAATAAAGCTCCCCCTTTTGGGAAAGGCTCTCCCCGCGCCGGGGAGAGATGTCACGCAAGTGACAGAGTGAGGAACAGCTGTCTGCGCAGCAGACTGAGAGGGTCACTCCAGCGGCTTGATGTCGAAGGTGAAGTCCTCCTTCATCAGGTCAAAGTTCGGGTTCAGGCAGGGGTCCCCGGCGGCCAGCTGCTTGGCCCACCGCTGCTGGAACCGCTTTACTTCCGACTCAAAGCGCTTGCGCTTGGCCGGGCTCTCGTCCAGGCCGCGGCTCTTGCTCTCGTAGTGATACAGCTGAGCAAAGGGGGTAAAGACATTGGTATACCCGGCCTCCCGCACGCGGACGCAGAAGTCCACATCGTTGAAGGCCACAGCAAAACTCTCGTCCAGGCCGTTCACCTCGTCGTATACGCTCTTGCGCACCATCAGGCAGGCAGCGGTCACGGCATAGACATCCTGCGCATAGACCAGACGGCCCATGTAGCCGGGGTGTCCCACAGGGAAGTTCTTGTGCATGTGGGCGGCCAGGGTCAGGTAGCCAAAGCCGATGCCTGCATGCTGGATGGTGTTGTCCGGGTACAGCAGCTTGACGCCCACGCAGCCCACGCGCTCCTGCTGGGCATACATGACCATCTCCTCGAGCCAGCGAGGGGTGATCACCTCGGTGTCATTGTTGAGCAGCAGCAGGTATTCACCGGTCGCTTCCTTGGCGCCAAAGTTGTTCAGGGCGCTGTAGTTGAAGCCGGTGCCCTTCCAGTACAGCACCCGCAGGTTGTCCGGGTGCTCCTTCTGCAGCTGTTCGTAGAGGCGGAAGGTGCCGTCCTCCTTGCTGTTGTTCTCGATGATGAGGACCTCAAAGTCCGCATAGGTGGTCTTGCGGTAGATGGAATCCACGCAGGTGCGCAGATCTGCCCCATGGTCGCAGCTGGGGATCAGGATGCTCACCTTGCCGGGCTTTGTGATGGTGTAGTCGGTCTTGTAGAAGCCCGGGGTGTTGGGGATCATGGTCACGTCATCCACCGGCACGCCCACGCGCTTGTAGTGGGCACGCAGGGCCTTCATGGCGGCTTCCAGACAGTACATCTTGGCCGAAATGTTGCTTGCCACGCTGGTGGGGCTGGAGCGCCAGTAATACAGCAGGTGCGGGATGTGCACCACCTTTTTGGCCTGCTCGGTCAGGCGCAGGTACAGGTCATAATCCTGGCTGCCGTTGAACTCCGCCCGCTCGTCGCCGCCCACCTTGGCCAGCAGCGCGGCACTGAACACGCTCAGGTGGCAGATGTAGTTGTTGGAGCGGAGGTTGTCCAGCATATAATCCGGCTTGAAGTGGTACACCGTCAGGTGGTCGATGTCGCCCTCAAAGGTGACCTCGTCCGTATACACGAAGTCGGCTCCCTGCTCGGCGATGGCCTGTGCCACATACCACAGAGCGCACGGATGCAGGATATCGTCGTGGTCCAGCAGGGCCACATAGTCGCCCTTGACCATAGCAAAGCCCTGATTGGTGTTGCCGGCAATGCCGTCGTTCTTGTCCAGCTTCCGATAACGGATGCGGGGGTCGGAGGCGGCGCGGGCCTTCACGGTCTGGCCCACCGTCTCATCCTGCCCGGCGTCCACCATGCACAGCTCCCAGTTGCGGTAGCTCTGGTTCTGCACCGAGTCCAGCAGCTCCACCAGGAACTGCTGCGGGGTGTTGTACAGCGGCACCACGATGCTGATGAGCGGGCCTGCCGGCTGGTTGGCCGCCTGCTTTACCAGCAGCTCCGGGGTGGCAAAATGGTCGGCGGGCATGGCTTTGCCCGGGAACAGCTTTTTGTACTCCCGCTTGGCCTTCGCCTGGGCCATCACGCCGGAGATGCCCACCCGGCGCAGCGTTGCCAGAAAGACGAACAGCGGGAAGGTGTGCCACAGCTGGCGGCACTTGCTCACCAGATACCGCATGGGCCAGGTGAGCTTCCAGAACTGGGACTGGACCACGCTGTTCAGCGTTTTTTCCAGGTCCTGCTCGTGGCTGCGGCTCAGCGAAAGGTCGCTGCGCAGGCGCTCCAGCTGGCGGCCCTGCTCTTCGCCGGTGCGCTCGGCCAGCTCCATGCGCTCCCGCAGGATGTCCAGTTCTTCCTCATATCCGGCCAGCTGCCCGGCTGCATCCGGGGCGTCCGTGCGGCAAAACAGAGCCGTCTGCAAAGCGCGGCCCCGGCTCTGCCACGAAAAATCGCGGTACAGGCCCTGCTGTGCCAGCTGCTTTGCGCAGGCGGCCAGCATCGTTTCTTCGCTGCACACCAGCAGCACCCGGTCGGCCAGCTGCTGCGGCAGGGTGACCCACTCCGGGTCCACCACCACCAGAAGTTCCGGCAGAGCACCCTCGGCAGGCTGCACGGCACCGGTCGCTTCCAGTGCACTTTCCAGTGCGCCGACGCCTCCCAGCACCTGTACGCTGCAGGGGCCGAGCTCCCGCCGGATGCGCTGTGCCAGCTCCCGGCTGCGCTCCGATTCATTCCGGGTCAATTTTTCCTGATCCAACTCCATGCTTCCTTCTCCATTCCTTGGCAAACACTTTTATTTTCCAAACGTCTGATGCGGACAAGCCGCCAACGTGTATCACGCAGATGCGTTGTTTTGTATCACAGAAACCTTTCGGCCCTGCGATAGTATACCAAATTGCGCCGCACTTGAGAAGCCCTTGCCAGAATTTTGGAGGTTCTTTTTTGCCGCCAACGTGACACCAGAAGGCCGCTCAGGCCGTGTACCATGGCCGCGGGGCGCATTTTGTCAGCCAAACAGGCTGCGCAGCCAGCCGAACAGACCGCCGCTGCTGCCCTGGCTCGTGATGCTGGCACCCTTGTAATAATGCCGGAGGATGGCCTTATAGCCCATGTTCCGCTCTGCGGCATAGCCCACCGCGCCGCACTGGCTCATGCCCACACCGTGGCCAAAGCCGTAGTAGGTCATGCAGGGGGTACCGTTTTCGTCCGTGCCAAAGTCAAAGCAGTAGCGGGACGAGACGAACTGCCCGATGTAGCGGTAGCTGCGCCCGTTGGACACAAAGGTGTTGTACTGCACATAGCCGCCCAGGCTCTTGTGGGTGGTGTCCGCATCGGTATAAGGCTCCCCGGTGCGGCTGTCGTTGTACTCCACATAGGTATAATCCTTGCCGATGGAGCGGCGCAGCAGGTTGTGATACTGCTCCTCATAGGGGCTTTCCACGCTCTGCAGATAGGGCACCTCGGTGCCCCAGGCATCGCGGCTGGAGCAGGTGCCGTACACGCCGGTCTGGGTGTTGTAGCCCGCGCTGGCCGACCACACCGCGTCGCAGACACTGCCGTTGTAGGTGAGGATCTCATCCTTCACCGGCTCCACCGCCTTGCGGATGGCTTCCCGGGCAGCGGAGGGGATCTGATCCACCGGGGTGTAGATCAATGCATTGGCCGAAGAACCGTACTGCTTGTGATATTCCAGATAGGAGTGGGCCGCCACGGCCTGTGCCTTCCAGGCCTGCTGGGCCGCACTGGCGCTGACATAGCTGCCGATGGACCCCAGCTCGTTGTAGGTGATGCCCACCAGGCAGTCCACCAGGTTCAGTGTGACGTTTTTCTTCAGACCCTGCCCCCGGATGTTCAGGTACGGCAGGGTGATGGTGTCGCCGGAGCCGAAGAGCCAGCTCAGGCAGTTTTCCTCTTCCGCCGGGATCAGGGTGGTGTTGGCACCGCCCATGGTCACCGCACCGCCGGACACGGCAGCATCGTCCGCTGCCAGTGCTGCCGGAGCACACAGGCAAAGCACCGCCGCCAGCACCAGCGCCGCAGCGCGGCGCACAAACCCTTGCAGTTGTTTCACGAACCATTCCTCCTCATCATGCGATCTGTTTTCCTTTAGTTTAACACAGCCTGTGCCTGCGGGCAAGGACCGGACTTCTGTTTTATGCACACAAAAAGCCGGGAAGTGCGCTGGTTTCCCGTACACTTCCCGGTTGGTGTGATGTTTTCAGGTTTCTTCCGGCGTGTCCTGCATGGCACGCGCGATCTCGACTTCCATGTCCTGCAGGCAGTCCAGCAGCAGCGGATTGAAGGCCCCGCACACCCCGGTACAGATCATCTGCACCACTTCGCTGTGGGTACGGGCATGGCCGTCCACCGGGCGGCTCACCAACCGCTCGTACACGTCCGCCAGGCCCACCACCTGTGCTTCGATGGGGATCTGCTCCCCCTGCAGGCCGTCCGGATAGCCGCCGCCGTCGTACCGCTCATGGTGCCAGCGGCAGATGTTGTACGCCGTGCGGGCAAAGGCGTCGTCCCGGCATTCGGGCTGTTCTTCCAGCATCTGTGCTCCCAGCAGGGTGTGGCTTTGCAGGGTACGGCGCTCGGCCTCGGTCAGTGGGCCTTCCTTGTGCAGCAAGTCCTCGCAGATCTCCATTTTGCCAATGTCATGCAGGGCCGCCGCCGTGGCAATGGTGCGGCGCATCTCCCGTGTGAGCGGGTAACGGTCGGTCTTTTGGGCCAGCCCGGCCAGCAGCATGGAGGTGAGCTGCGCCACCCGCTGCACATGGTCGCGGCTTTCACCGTTGCGCTTTTCCACCACCTGGCTCAGGATGCCGATCATCATCCGGCTGGCGCGTTCCTTTTCAAAAGCAAGATCCGCCGCCATGGCGCTCAGGCGGCGCTGCTTGGCGTACAGCTGGATGGTGTTGATGATGCGCTGATAGACCACCTTGGCGTCGAACGGGCGGCTGATGTAATCCGAGGCTCCCAGGTCAAAGGCCCGCCGCACCGCGTCCACGGTGTCCTCGCTGGAGATCATGATCACCGGGATCTGTTCCAGCAGGTTTTTCTGGTTCATCTCTTCCAGCACCGTAAAACCGTCGATGCCGGGCATATGGATGTCCAGCAGCACAATGGAAATGCCGGTGGCGTTCTGTTCCAGCAGCTGCAGGCAGGCCTCGCCGCTGGCCGCCTCGGCAATGTCGAACCGGCTGCCCAGCATCTGCCCCAGCATCTTGCGGTTCAGCTCAGAGTCATCCACGATGAGCACGCTCTGGCGGCGGTGCACCGGCGCGGCGGCCGTGCGCTCCGGCTGCTGCTCGGTGATCACGGTGTTCTTCTGCATCTGGGCATAGGTCGCCAGCCGCTCTGCGTGCTCCACCGCCGCCGATACTTCCCCGTCCTGGATCCACACACCGCCGATGCTCACCGAGATGTGCAGATGGGAGTAGCCCGGAACACCGGCCGCCGCCAGCTGCAGCCGCAGATGCTCCAGCTTCTGGCCGAAGTCGCTCTGCCCCACCTCCGGCAGAAGCAGCAGCAGCCGGTCCTCGCCGCGGCGGATGAGGCGGTCCTTCTCGCCCAGATTCCGGCGCAGCACCCCGGCCACGGTTTCCAGCACGCTGTTTCCGGCGCAACGGCCATATACGTCGTTGGCCGCCTTGAAGTCGTCCACCCGCAGCACCGCCACACCAGCCGTGAGGATGCGGCTGCGATATTTTTCCTGGTAATAGCGCTCATTGTACGCGCCGGTCACCGCATCGCGGTACAGTTTTCCACGGTACTCCGCAAGATTGTTGAACAACTGTTCGCTTTCTTCGGGGTCCAGCAGCATGATCCGGTCCAGCCTGCGCTCCAGCTCCAGCACGCAGGGCGTGCCTTCCACCTGCGCAAACAGGGCCGTCACCTCGTACAGCTCCTGCCCGCGGTATTCCATCCGGCTGTGGGTGGTCTTTTCTTCCAGCGCCTGCCGGGCAGCATCTCCCAATGCCTCCCCGGCCTGCACCTGCTCTGCAGTGAGCATGCGCACCGAGGGGAACACCTTGCGCAGCTGCTCCATTTCCTGTTCGGCCTGCTGCCGGGTCATTGCCCCGCCCTGTGCCGTCTTTTCGTCCTTGTCCTGCACCCCGGTGTCTCCCTTCTTTTCTATGGTCCGTCCTGGGGTCATTATACTATTTTTTGCATGGCTGCGTCAAACTTGTTGTCGTTTGTCTCGGCATCGGAAAATTTTGGAAAAATGGACGTTCCTCCCGGCTTTTTGCCTGTCCGGGCCGGACAGGCGGGCTGCCGTGCGACGCAAAGTGACGCAAAATAGGGAGTGCAGCATCTTCAAAACAAAAGCGCCCGCCCGCTTCCGGAGGTTCCGGCATGCGGACGGGCGCACAGTTCTTTCAAAAAACGGATCAGAACTCGATCTTGCTCTCAATGTAGCTCTTCAGCTCGCTGATGGGCATACGCACCTGCTCCATGGTGTCGCGGTTACGGACGGTGACGCAGTTGTCGGCCACGATGCCCTTGGCCTCGTCGCCCACGGTGTCAAAGTCCACGGTGATGCAGTACGGGGTGCCGATTTCATCCTCGCGGCGGTAACGCTTGCCGATGGAACCGGTATCGTCGTAGTCCACCATAAAGTACTTGCTCAGCTCGTTGCGGATCTCCATGGCCTTTTCGCCCAGCTTCTTGCTCAGGGGCAGCACGGCGCACTTGTAGGGAGCCAGAGCCGGATGCAGGTGCAGCACGGTGCGGACATCCTCCTTGCCCTTGCTGTCGGTCAGGTGCTCCTCGTCGTAGGCTTCGCACAGGAAGGCCAGAGCCACACGGTCACAGCCCAGAGACGGCTCGATGACATAGGGGATGTAGTGCTCGTTGGTCTCGCTGTCGAAGTACTCCAGGCTCTTGCCGGATGCTTCCTGATGGCGGGTCAGGTCGTAGTTGGTGCGGTCGGCAATGCCCCACAGCTCGCCCCAGTCGGTGAACGGGAAGGCGTACTCGATGTCGGTGGTAGCGCGGCTGTAGAAGGCCAGCTCTGCGGGCTCGTGGTCACGCAGGCGCAGGTGCTCCTTCTTGATGCCCAGGCTCAGCAGCCAGTTCTCGCAGTAGTCCTTCCAGTAAGCAAACCAGTCCAGATCGGTGCCGGGCTTGCAGAAGAACTCGCACTCCATCTGCTCGAACTCGCGGGTGCGGAAGGTGAAGTTGCCCGGGGTGATCTCGTTGCGGAAAGCCTTGCCCACCTGGCACACGCCGAAGGGCAGCTTGCGGCGGGTGGTGCGCTGGATGTTGGCAAAGTTGACAAAGATGCCCTGCGCGGTCTCGGGACGCAGATAGCAGGTAGAAGAGCTATCCTCGGTCACGCCGATGGCGGTCTTGAACATCAGGTTGAACTTGCGGATGGGGGTAAAGTCGTGCTTGCCGCACACGGGGCAGACGATGTCCTCGTGCTCTGCAATGAACGCATCCATCTCGTCAAAGCTCATGGCGTCCACGTTCACCTCGGGGTGCTCCTCACCGATCAGCTTGTCGGCGCGGTGACGGGCCTTGCAGGCGCGGCAGTCCAGCAGGGGGTCCGAGAAGCTGGACACATGGCCGGTGGTCACCCAGGTCTGGGGGTTCATGATGATGGCTGCATCCAGGCCCACATTGTAGGGGCTCTCCTGCACGAACTTCTTCAGCCATGCCTTCTTGACGTTGTTCTTGAACTCCACGCCCAGGGGGCCGTAGTCCCAGCTGTTGGCCAGGCCGCCGTAGATCTCGGAACCGGGGAACACATAACCACGGTTCTTGCAGAGGTTGACGATCATGTCAAGGGTCTTTTCGCTCTGTTCCATTGTAAATACATCCTTTCCGTCCGCGGCTGGTTTGCCGTGTCGTATCGTGTAGAGTCCCACCGGCTTTCCCGACCGGCGGGCGTGCTTTTTCCTAAGCACAGTATCTTTACTTTATCATGTTTTGCGCGGGTTGTAAAGTTACTTGTGGTATTTCATGCCCACGTTGATGGTGCATGCGCGGTAGATCTGTTCCGTGAGCACCAGCCGTGCCAGCTGATGGGGCATGGTGATGCGCCCCATGCTGAACTTGAGGGCTGCAACCTTTTTCACCTCATCGGACAGGCCGTGGGACGAGCCGATGACAAAGGCCACATCCCCTGCCCCGCTGTTTGCCCGGTCGGCCAGGAACTGCGCCAGCTCGTCGGAAGAGATCTGTTTGCCCTCGATGCACATGGCTACAATGGCCGCGCCCTTGCGCACGCTGGACAGGATGGCCTTGCCCTCCTTATCCAGCGCCTTTTTCACCACTGCGTCGGAAGCGTTCTTCTCTTCGATCTTTTCCTCCGGCAGCTCGATGATGCGGAAGGACGCAAAGGCCGACAGCCGTTTCTGGTATTCGGCCACGCCCTCGGCAAAGTATTTTGCGTTCAGTTTGCCCACACAGATCAGGTCAATGTTTTGCATTTTATTCTCCTTACAGCAAGCTCATCTGCTCGCCTTCGTCCTCGGCGCGGATGAGGGCACCCGTGGCGGGCAGACTGCGCACGCGGTAGCGGTGGGGGTTGGCCAGCTCCAGCGTGTCCGCCGGGACCACCGAAGCGATGGTCTGGTTCTTTTTCAGGGTCACCACGGCCACACCCTGACTGTCGCGGGTGGCTTTGGCGGCGATCTGCGCCGTGCCCACCAGCAGCATGCGGCTGGTGCTGGTGCGGATGGCCAGTTCGGTCTCCTCCGGCAGGTAGAGCAGCTTGGCCAGCGGTTCCTTGTCGCAGTAGGCCTTGAGCAGCTTCCGGCGGTTCTGCTTGGTGGCGTAGGAGCTCAGCGGGATCTTGGCGCACTTGCCGCTGGCAAAGAAGAACAGCACAAAGCCGCTGTAATCCCCGGTGATGACCATGGCCAGGATGTTCTCTCCTTCATCCATGCCCAGGCGGCCCGGCACAAAGATGCCCATCTGGGCCACCTTGCCGTCCTCCAGCTCTGCCAGACGTACCTTGTACACCTGCTGTTTGTCGGTGAAGAACAGCGCTTCTACGTTGTTGCGGGTCTCCACCTGCTGCACGATCTCGTCGCCCTCCTTGAGCTTGTGGGCACCGGCGGTGCGCAGGCTCTGGGGCGGGATCTTTTTCAGGTAACCCTCGCGGGTGAAGAACACGGTGACCGGGTAGTCCGGCACCGTCTCTTCCTCGGCGGCAGCTTCCTCCTCCGGCAAGTCGTACAAAATCTCGCTGCGGCGGGGCTGCGCGTACTTCTTGGCTACCTCGTTCAGCTCGTTGATGATGATGCGGCGCACCCGGGCGGGCTTTGCCAGCACATCGTTCAGGTCGGCAATATCCTTTTCCAGCTGCTCGATCTCGCTGGTGCGCTTGAGGATATATTCCCGGTTCAGGTGACGCAGCTTGATCTCGGCCACATAATCGGCCTGCACCTCGTCGATGCCAAAGCCGATCATCAGGTTGGGCACGACCTCGCTCTCTTCCTCGGTGGTGCGGATGATCTTGATGGCCTTGTCGATGTCCAGCAGGATGGCGGCCAGGCCCTGCAGCAGATGCAGGCGCTTTTCCTTGCCGTGCAGGTCGTAGTAAGTGCGGCGGCGCACGCATTCCACGCGGAACGCCGTCCACTCCTGCAGGATCTCCCGCACGCCCATCACCCGGGGCTGACCGGCCACCAGAATGTTGAAGTTGGCGCTGAAGCTGTCCTCCAGCGGGGTGGTCTTGAACAGCTTGGCCATCAGCTTGTCGGCGTCCACGCCGCGCTTGAGGTCCAGCGTGAGCTTCAGGCCGTTCAGGTCGGTCTCGTCGCGCATATCGCTGATTTCTTTGATCTTGCCGGCCTTTACCAGCTCGGCGATCTTGTCCATGATGGCTTCCACCGTGGTGGTGGGCGGGATCTGGGTGATCTCGATCATATTTTCGCCGGGCACCACGTTGTAGCGGGCGCGCACCTTCACGCTGCCGCGGCCATGCTCGTAAATTTCACGCATCTGCGCTTCATCGTACAAGATCTGGCCGCCGCCCACAAAGTCCGGGGCGGGCATGGTGGCGGCAATGTCGTGGTGGGGGTCCTTCATCAGGGCCACGGTGGTGGCGCACAGCTCGGCCAGGTTGAACGAGCAGATGTTGCAGGCCATGCCCACGGCGATGCCCAGGGTGTTGTTGGCCAGAATGGTGGGGAAGGTCACCGGCAGCAGGGTGGGCTCGGTGGTGGTGCCGTCGTAGTTGGGCACAAAATCCACGGTCTCCTTGTCGATGTCGCGGAACAGCTCCTCGCACACGTTTTCCAGCTTGGCTTCGGTGTAACGGGCTGCGGCGCAGGACATATCCCGGCTGTAGGCCTTGCCGAAGTTGCCCTTGCTGTCCACAAAAGGCATGAGCAGGCTCTCGTTGCCGCGGCCCATGCGCACCATGGTGTCGTAGATGGCGGCGTCGCCATGGGGATTCAGGTGCATGGTGCTGCCCACGATGTTGGCCGACTTGGTGCGGGCGCCCTTCAGCAGACCCATCTCATACATGGTGTACAGCAGCTTGCGGTGGGCCGGCTTGAAGCCGTCGATCTCCGGCAGAGCGCGGCTCACGATGACGCTCATGGCGTAGGGCATATAGTTCACTTCCAGCGTGCGGGTGATGGGGTCCTCCAGCACACTGCCAGCGTTCAGGATCTCAACGCCGTCGCCCAGCTGCGGGCGCACCGGCTTTGGGGTTTTCTTGGTTGATTTTCTAGGCATCTTCTAACCTCTTGACGATTTTAAATGGGCGCCGCTCTCGCTCTGCCCATATTCAGCGGAACATATTTTTATTTTTGCAGTTCAGAATGGCCTGCGGGCCATTCTGAGCTGCTCTTTCACCGATGGAGGCCGTTCCGGTTTTCTGCATTTTCCCTTAAAATGTCTTGACCCGTTGGGGCCTTCCTCGTGAAAACGTGCTTTGGAGCAGCCCGCAGGCTGCGACAAAGCAACAAATCAAAACAACATTACCTCTGTCATTGCCAGAGCGCAAGCGGAGGCAATTTAAAATCATCAGCTCACATCCAGATCGTCCAGATATTCTGCGCCGTGCTCCGCGATGTGCTCCTTGCGGCCAGCCAGGTTGTCACCCAGCAGCAGGTCGAACACGCGGGCCGTTTCTTCCACATCCGCAGGCTGTACCTTGATCAGGCGGCGGCTCTCGGGGTTCATGGTGGTCAGCCACATCATCTCCGGGTCGTTTTCGCCCAGACCTTTGGAGCGCTGGATCGTATATTTTTTGTCACCGATCTCCTTCAGGAAGGTGGCCTTCTCCGGCTCGGTGTAGGCAAAGTAGGTGTGGTCCTTGGTGTTGATCTCGTACAGCGGAGACTCCGCAATGTACACATAGCCCTCGTTGATCAGGGTGGGGGTGAGCCGGTACAGCATGGTCAGCACCAGGGTGCGGATCTGGTAGCCGTCCACGTCGGCATCGGTACAGATCACGATCTTGTTGTAGCGCAGATTGTCGAGGTTGAAGGTGGCCAGTTCCTTATTGTGTTTGCCGCCCAGCTCCACGCCGCAGCCCATGACCTTGATCAGGTCCACGATGACGTCCGACTTGAAGATACGGGCGTAATCGGCCTTGAGGCAGTTCAGGATCTTGCCGCGGATGGGCATGATGGCCTGATAGTCACTGTCGCGGCTCTGCTTGACCGCACCCATAGCGGAATCGCCCTCCACGATGTAGAGTTCCCGGCGGGAAGCATCCTTGGTGCGGCAGTCCACGAACTTCTGCACCCGGTTGGCCAGGTCGATCTGGGTGGACAGGGTCTTTTTGATGCTCTGGCGCGTTTTTTCGGCATGTTCTCGGCTCTGCTTGTTCACCAGCACCTGCTGGCAGATCTTCTGGGCCTCCTCCGGCTTTTCCAGAAAATACACTTCCAGATAGTGCTTCAAAAAGTCGGTCATGGCCTGGGAGACGAACTTGTTCGTGATGGCCTTTTTGGTCTGGTTCTCGTAGCTGGTGCGGGTAGAAAAGCTGGAGGACACATATACCAGACAGTCCTGCACGTCCTGGAAGCTGATGGTGCTTTCACCCTTCTTGTACAGATTCTTGTCCTTCAGGTATTTGTTGATCTGGTACACAAAGGCCGTGCGCACTGCATGCTCCGGGCTGCCGCCGTGCTCCAGCCAGGACGAGTTGTGGTAGTATTCCAGCATCTGCACCTTATTGGAGAAGCAGAACGCCGCACTCATGCGCACCTTATAATCCGGCTGGTCCTCGCGGTCGCGGCCCACCGCCTCGCTCTCGCAGCTGAACACCGGGGTCAGGGTGTCCTGCCCGGCCACCTCGGCCACATAGTCGGCAATGCCATGCTCATAGCACCAGCTCTCGTGCCATGCCTTGCCGGTAGCGGGATCCTTTTCCTTCTCGTCGGTAAAGTTCAGGGTCAGGCCCGCGTTGACCACAGCCTGCCGGCGCAGCGTGTCCTTATAATAGCTTCCGGGCACGTCGATGTCGGTGAACACCTCGTCATCCGGCTTCCAGTGGATGATGCTGCCGGTGCGGCGGCCCTTGTAAGCTTCCTTCTGCAGGCCGCCCACATTCTCGCCCTTTTTGAAGTCCAGATGGTAGTGGTAACCGTCGCGGTAGATGTCGGCGGTCATCCAGGCAGAGGCGTACTGGGTAGCACACAGGCCCAGACCGTTCAGGCCCAGGCTGAACTCGTAGTTGTCCTCGCCCTCGCCGTACTTACCGCCGGCGTACATCTCGCAGAACAGCAGCTCCCAGTTGTAGCGTCCCTCGCCGTTGTTCCAGTCCACGGGCATGCCGCGGCCAAAATCTTCCACAATGACGCTGCCGTCCCTGCAGCGGGTCACGTTGATGGTGTCACCGTGGCCGTCGCGGGCCTCGTCGATGGAGTTGGAGACGATCTCAAAAATGGAGTGGGCGCAGCCCTCCACACCGTCGGAGCCAAAAATAACGGCCGGGCGCTTGCGCACACGGTCGGCACCCTTTAAAGAAGTAATGCTCTCGTTGCCATATTCCTGTTTTTTTGCCATGCTGCTCCTCCCGGCCCGGGCAGCGTTCTGCGCGGGCCGTCTGTAGTCAAAATCATAAAACGCTCCTGCCCTCTTTCTTACTATAATAGGTATGAGCAGAGAAAAAGGGCAAAAGCGCCTGTACATTTCTGTTTTTATTAAACCATAGGTTGTTAATAATGTCAAATGGTCTTTGCGGCTTTTCCGGTCATCCGGAGTACGTCAAAAAAGTCATTCTTATTTTATGCGCTGGAACGCCCAAAATCAAAAAAGTTTCAATTTTCTTAAAAAATTTCGCATTTACCCCTTTACAAAATCGAAATTTCAGGTATAATAATCATCGTCCGGTGCGCCTCTGTAGCTCAGTCGGTAGAGCAGGGGACTGAAAATCCCCGTGTCATTGGTTCGATTCCGATCGGAGGCACCAGTCAAGGAAACCCAGCCGGGTTTCCAATATGCGGCCGTAGCTCATCTGGTAGAGCGCCACCTTGCCAAGGTGGAGGTAGCGAGTTCGAGCCTCGTCGGCCGCTCCATAACGGAGCAGCAGCAGTTGCTCCAATATGGCCCGGTAGCTCAGTTGGTTAGAGCACCAGCCTGTCACGCTGGGGGTCGTCGGTTCGAGCCCGATCCGGGTCGCTCGTCGGAATGTCAGTCGTTTGTCTGGCAGTCTTACAAGTAAGACCGCCGTAACAAACTCTGAAATTCCTCCTCTTCCCCACAAAATCTTGCTTCGCAAGCTTTCGCGGGGGCCCCGATATTCGCAAGAATCGCTCGGGAGGGTGCAGGGAAAAATGCACCGAATATGCGGCCGTAGCTCATCTGGTAGAGCGCCACCTTGCCAAGGTGGAGGTAGCGAGTTCGAGCCTCGTCGGCCGCTCCAACAGGAGTGGAATCCCACTCCTAAATATGGTGACGTGGCCAAGTGGTAAGGCAAGGGTCTGCAAAACCCTCATCCACCAGTTCAAATCTGGTCGTCACCTCCAAAAGATTCCCGGGAACTTCGGTTCCCGGGATTTTTTGTTACCTTTTTTCTAAAAAAATGAGGGGAGCCATCAGCCGACAGTTTCCCTCTTCCGTCATTTCGCGTTGCACAATGCCGCCTTGCCCCAAGAGAGGGAAGGCTTTTTTAAAACTTCAGCCGCATCTGGTACCACACCACGCCCCCGTGGGTGGAGCCGGAAACCCCCTCGTTCACAAAGCCGAACTTTGCATAGTAGTGCACCAGAGCCTCCTTGCAGGTCAGTACCAGCCCCTTCCGGCCCTGGGCCCGGGCATCGGCAATGGCCTGTTGCAGCAGCTGCCCGGCGTACCCCTGCCTGCGGCAGGCCGGGATGGTGTTTACCCCAAAGATCATCTGCCAGGCACCATTCTCCCGGTGGAGGGAGGCGTCGGCGTACATCTCATCGGTCAGGTCCGGCCAGTCGGTGCAAAAACCATCCACAAAGGCCAGCAGCCTTTCCCCCTCCCACAGCAGCCAAAAATGATCGCTGTACTGCTGCAGCCGCCCGGCAAACTCCTCTGCCGTAGCCGCCTCTGCCGCCGGGAAGCAGGCTGCCTCCACCGCTGCAATGGCCTCCAAGTCCTTTAAGGTCCCCTTGCGGATCTCCATACATATTCTCCCTCTCTTTTTCTTCCGAGTGTACCACAGTTCCTGCCCAAAGGCAAAGGTCCTGCCGGTTTTTCCTTTTTAGGCCATTTGCATCCGCTGCCGCTCCGTGTTACAATGGCTATATTGCATCCAGGAAAGGAGCTGACACGCCATGCCTGCCGAAAACCGCATCACCCTCACGCCGGACACGCCGGTGCGCTACCTGAAAGGGGTAGGCCCCAAGACCGCCGAGCGGTTCGAGAAGCTGGGCATCGTGACGCTGGCCGACCTTCTGTGCCATTATCCCCGTAAATACATCGACTTTACGAAGCCCTACTCCATTGCGGAAGCCCCTGCCGACACCGAATGCGTGGTCAAGGCAGAGGTGTTTGCCAAGCCCGGCGGGCGCATCCTGCCCGGTGGGCGGCGGATGGAGCGGGTCACCGCCGGGGATGACGTGTCCGGGCTGGAGATCACCTGGTTCAACAACCCCTATGCCGCCCAGAAACTGGAGATCGGGCAGGAATACTATTTTCAGGGCATCGTCACCGGCGGGATGCTGCGGCGTCAGATGGTCAACCCGCTGGTGCGCACTGCCGAACAGGTGCAGGCAGCCCCGTTCGAGGCCGTGTACCCCCAGACCGAGGGTCTTTCCAGCAGTGCCATTGCCAAGTGCGTGCGGCAGCTGCTGCCCCATGCCGAGCTTCTGCCCGACCCGCTGCCGGAGGAGATGCGCCGCAAATACCGCCTGCCCTCCAAGGCCGAAGCCGTGCGGGCCATCCACCGCCCTGCCACCGAAGAAGAAGCCTTTGCGGCCCGGCGGCGGCTCATCTATGAAGAGCTTCTGGTGCTGCAGCTGGGCATCGGCCGCATGAAGAACCGCGGCTCCGCCGCCACCGGTGCCCCCATGCAGCCCACCGACCCGGAACCCTTCTGGGCCAGCCTGCCCTTCTCTCCCACCGGTGCTCAGCGCCGGGCTGTGGATGAGATCCTGGCCGACATGGCCGGGGAGCACTCCATGAACCGCCTGTTACAGGGTGACGTGGGCAGCGGCAAAACGCTGGTAGCGGCTGCCGCCATCTGGGCCTGCATCCGGGCCGGGTATCAGGCTGCTCTGCTGGCCCCCACTGAGATTCTGGCCGCACAGCACGCCGAGGGTCTGAACCGGATGTTGGCCCCCTTTGGCATGCGGGTGGCCCTGCTCACCGGCGGCATGAAAGCCGCTGCAAAGCGCACCACGCTGGCCGCCATCCGGGGCGATGAAGCGGACCTCATCGTGGGCACCCACGCCATCCTCAGCGAGGGGGTGGAGTTTGCCCGGCTGGGGCTGGCCGTCATCGACGAGCAGCACCGCTTCGGCGTGCGGCAGCGCGGCATGCTGGCCGAAAAGGCCGTGAATCCGCACCTGCTGGTCATGAGCGCCACCCCCATTCCCCGCACACTGGGCCTGCTCCTCTACGGAGACCTGGACATCTCCATTCTGGACGAGCTGCCCCCCGGCCGTACCCCGGTCAAGACCCGGTGCATCACCGGCAAAAAACGGCGGGACCTGTACCATTTCCTCGATCAGGAGATCGACAAGGGGCGGCAGGTCTATCTGGTGTGCCCCGCCATTGAGGACACCCCCGACGGCGGGTTGAACGCGGTCAAGACCTACTACGAGGACATTGCCAAGGCCCTTCTGCCCGACCGCCGGGTGGGTCTGATGCACGGCAAGCTCAAACCCAAGGAGAAGGCCGCTGTCATGGAGGATTTCAAGGCCGGGCGGCTGGACGCACTGGTGTCCACCACAGTCATTGAGGTGGGCGTGGACGTGCCCAACGCCAGCGTCATGGTCATCGAGAACGCGGAGCGCTATGGCCTGAGCGCCCTGCACCAGCTGCGCGGCCGGGTGGGCCGTGGTGCCGCCGAGAGCTGGTGCTTTCTGGTCAGCGACAATACCGGCGAAGCGGTGCAAAAGCGGCTGAAGTTCCTCTGCAGCACCACCGATGGCTTTGCCGTGGCCCAGTACGACCTGGAGACCCGCGGCCCCGGCGACTTTTTCGGCAGCCGACAGCACGGTCTGCCCACATTGCAAATTGCCGACCTGATGAACGACACCCGCACCCTCCACGCCGCCCAGAGCGAAGCACTGGCCATGTTGGCGGAGGACCCGCTGCTACAGGCCCCGGAGCACGCCCTGCTGGCCGCACAGGTACAGCAGATGTTCGACAAGGCCGGGCCGATGAACTAAAAAAGCGCTGTCACACAAAAACTCGTGTGACAGCGCTTTTTTCACGCTTTTTCACTCCCGACGATCCTTTGCAGAATGCAGGCAGTCAGGGCATCCAGCTTTGTTTCCAGTGCGGGCAGGCGCAGCAGGCGGTAGAGCCGCTGATACACGGCATCCACCGCGTAGCCCGCCACGGCGATCAGCAGCACCGCGCCAGTCAGGTAAGCCAGCGAGGGCAGCAGCGCCCCGCCGAACCGGGGCAGGTCTACCAGCCGCCACAGCAGCGCCCGGGTAAAATCGCTGTCGTGCAGCAGGTATACCCCGAAGGACAGCGGTGCCAGCCGAAAGACCCAGCGCCGCCAGTAATCCGAGCGGATGCGGATATTCTGGAACAGCAGAAACATTGCTGCCGAAGCAATGACCGTAGCCAGTGCCTGATAGCCGTTGACGGTATTTACAAAACCGTTCAGGTGCAAAGCGTTTTCCACCCGCAGCGCCAGCATCCGGTTGAAAAGCCCCGCCGCCGAAGCTGCCAGATATGCCAGCAGACACAGCCCGCTGGGCACAGTCACCCGGTATTTGCGGAAATAGGCTGCCATAAAATACAGGGTATAGAACCAGATAAAGCTGTACCCGTTATTTACAAAGGTCACATCCGTTGCCCAGTAGAACAGCGTGCCCCACACGCTTTGCAGCAGCAGCGCCACCAGCAGCAGCGTTTTGTACTGCCGCCGGTCAAGGCTTTGCACCACCGCGTTCAGCACCGGCACCGAGAGGTACATCAGAAAATAGGCCGAGGCGAACCAGTAGCCGTTGGAGGTAAGGGGTAAAAGCGCCCGAAGCAGCTTGACCGCCGAAAGCGGGACTGCCCCGGCCTTGACCGCAACGCAGAAGGTAAGCATGGAGTAAAACCACACCTGTGCCCCAATGCGGAACAGCCGCCCGACATGAACAGGTCCCTTGCGCTCTGACAGATAATAGCCGGAAAGCATTACAAAACAGTTGGTGGATACACGCGCCAGAATAAACAGCAGCCAGTAGATCCAGAATGCCGCCGACCCCTGCGGCACGGCGCTGCCCAGCCCGCCGTGCCCGATGCCGTGCATCAGAATGATCATTACCATGCTGAGGATGCGCATCGTCTCAAAGCCGCTATGCCGTTTTTGTTCCTCCATACCCCGTTTTTCCCCCTTACAACTCCCCTGTTTCCAGCTGCCGCAAAGCCTGCCGCACCTGCTGTTCCGGCCGCAGCCACATCTGATAGTAGTCCGCATTGTGCTGCGCCATGGCTAAGATCGCCGCCGGGTCTGCCAGCAGCTGCCGCAGCTGCTCCTCACATTGTGCCGGGGACGTATACGTTTTATAGTTTTTCCCTTCTTCAAAGCCGCCCGGCAAGGTGTACCGCAGCGGCTCGGTAACGATAGCACGTCCCGCCGCCACATACTCGGCCAGTTTCCAACCGGTAGAGCCGTGCAGTCCGGTAGAAGCCACACAGATCTCGGTGTGCTGCATCCGGTGCAGGTAGGCGCGCTTGCCGGTCAGCATGTCCGGCACGATCAGTTCCGGGCACTGCCGCCGGGCACAGGTGTTGTCGGACACGCCGCCGGTGAACTGCGCCGGGAAGGCGCTTTGCAGCCGGTGCAGCAGCTCGATGCGGTCTGCGTTCACCTGCCGCCACTCTGCCTGTAAGTCCGGATATTGCTGCACCGCCGGCTCCTCTGGGTCCCACAGACGGGTGAGAAAGAGGATGCGCGGCTTTTTGCGCACCCGGGTCAGCCGGGCTTCAAAGTCCTGCGGATAGCAACGGGTGGAAAGTGCCCACTGCTTCAGGCGGCTCTTTGCGCTGCGCTCCGCATCCAACGGCGAACCCGGACAGGTAACGTAGTAGTTCAGACCCAGCGGCCGCAGCTTTGCGGAGATATCTCCTGGGAACTGCCGGTTCTTCTCAGCCGAAAAGGAGCGCTTGAACACCACATCTGCCCGGCTGAACAGCGCCTGCACCGCCGCCGGGTCGTTGTAGAAGTAGCCGTCCATCAGATCAAACACCACCGTGCGGCCGTCAATTTCAGTTTCCAGCAGCGCCTCCCGGGCAATGGGGCTGCCCTGCCGCGCGTCCAACACCCGCAAAGTCAGTTCCCCGCGCTTTGCCAGCAGGGTAAAGCCCGCCAGAATGCCGCTGATATGGGCAGCGCCCTCCCGGGTAGCAAGTTTTACTGTGACCTGCATTTTATACCTCCTATCGGCGAAACAGCCGCTTTGCGTGCCGGTCCCCCATGGGGATCACGTCGCAGAACACGCAGCGACTCTTGGTGGACAGCTGCACATCCCGGTGATAACAGCCGAAGAACCATTTTTCATAGGTCAGCTTCAACAGAATTTTGTCCAGGAACTGGTGCAGCTGGTTGGTCTCGCCGCTGGCCAGCACCGTAAAATCCAGGAATCTGCTTGGCGCGTCGTGGGTGAGCACATAATCCACCTGATAGCCGCAGGCTTCCAGGTCCTGCTCGCAGGCCGCATATTCTTCATCGGAGGGCATCTCCTGCTTCCACCAGTTCACGCCCGGCTCCCGTTCCTCCCGGTCCGGGCTTTCGGCCCCGCCGAAGCACAGGTACTTTTTGCCCTCCAGCTCCAGCACGCTGCCGCGGCACACATGGTAGACATTGCCGCCCAGGCTCTGCACCCGGCCGCCGAACCGCTCTGTTTCCGGATATTGGGCCAGCAGGTCGTAATTCTCGTGGGAACCGTCCAGAAACAGCAGGGTATACGGCCGCTTTCGCAGCCAGTCCAGCTTTTTCTGTTCCTCTGCGCTGCCGTCCCACACAAAGCCGAAATCGCCCAGCACCACCACGATGTCCCGTTTGCCCAGCCAGCGCAGCCGCCCGTGCCGGAACCGGTCCAGATCGCCGTGGGTGTCGCCTGTCAGATATACCATTCCCGTCCTCCTGTGCCGGAGCGTGCAAAACCGCAGCCAAAAGCCGCAAAGCCCTTGTCACGTCCCGGCAAACCTGTTATTATAAAGTATACAGCGTCTGCTGTTCCATTTGTGTTTTCTGCGTACCGCTGCCGGTGCGCATTGCTTCGTATAGTTTATCGCTTTTTGAAGGAATTGTCCACATGAAACGTATTTTTGCACTGATCCTGTCGTTTGCACTCCTGCTCAGCTGCCTGGTGCTGCCGGCAGGTGCCATGTTCGACCCCTCCCCCGTCTATCAGGTGCAGGCCCAGAGCGCCTACATCGTGAACACCGACACCAACATCATCGTCTACGAAAAGGACAGCACCAAACAGGTGTCCGCCGGTGGCCTGACCAAGTATATGACCATCGCACTGGTGCTGACCAACTATGCCGACCAGCTGGACAACACCTTCCAGATGCCGTTTGCCATCTCGGACTATGTGCACAACACCAGCAACGCCGACATGCGCTCCAACGAGACTTTCACCTACCGCGAAGCACTGTACGCCATGGTCACCCGCAACGCCAACGAAGCTGCCATGGGCCTTGCCTATACCCTGTCGGGCGGGGATCTGGACGGCTGGGTGAGCCAGATGAACGCCCTGTCTCAGCGCATCGGCACCACGAACAGCACCTGGACGGACGCCTGCGGCATCGACACTGGCAACGTGACATGCGCTGTGGACATGTACCTGATCCTGCGCTACCTGATGAGCTTTGACGCCTTTGTGCAGATCTCCGGCGTGCCCACCTTTACCATGCCGGCCAAGGAGAAGCACCGGTCTCCGTCGGTGCTGGTCAGCCAGAATGCAGCCCTGAGCAAAAGCAGCGGCGGCAATTACTACCGCAGCGCCATGCAGGGCGGCATGTGCGACGTGACCGCCTACAAGAAGGACAGCGGAAACCAGAGTTACGTTTCCTGGGCCAATCAGGACGGTGCCACCTATATCTTCTGTGTGATGCAAAGCCCCGACACCTGCGACACCTTCGGCTACGCCAACCGCCGCCCGGCCCTGTATGAGACGGTGCGGCTGATCGACTGGGTGTTCGACACCTTTTCCATCCAGGCCGCACTGGACACCGACCTGGCGCTGGCCGAGATCCCGGTGAAGTATTCCGCCGACACCGACACCCTGCAGCTGTATCCGGCCGACAGCATGATGACCCTGCTGCCCTCCACCGGCGACGGCAGCGTGACCCAGAAGTATTTCCACCTGCCGGACTACGTCTGTGCGCCCATCCGGCAGGGCGACGTGGTGGGCACCGTGGAGCTGAAGCTGGCGGGCGAGACCATCGGCGTGGTGAACCTGATTGCCGGGCAGGATGTGGATCAGAACGCCCTGCTGCTCACCGTGGCCAAGATCCGCGAATTTCTGGGCAGCCTGTATCTGAAAGTGGTCATCGTGCTGAGCGTGCTCAGCGCCGCCATCTACGGGCTTTGGCTGCTGCTCAACCGCAGGAACCACCGCCGCCCCACCCGGAAGATCCACCGCCGCTGACCGGTTCTCGAATAAGCAAAAAACGCCCCGGAAGCCTTCCAGCTTCCGGGGCGTTTGGTTGCGCCAGCAGGAGTCGAACCTACGATGGGGGAGTCAAAGTCCCCTGCCTTACCGCTTGGCGATGGCGCATCGTGCAAAACAGTATATCATATTTTCCGGATTTTCACAAGAGGCACCGGCATGTTTTCTTCCGCGCGGAGGCAGATCTTCTTTCCTGAAAAATTTTTGGGGATTCGCTGAAAAACCTTGCCAAACTGTTGCGGTTGTGGTACGCTGTGGGTGCTCAGTCATTCAAGGCCGTGCCGGAATGCCGCCCCCGCCGGGCAGGCACCGCAAGCGCTGCGGGGCACGGTTACTCCCGGGAAAGTGAGGAACTTTATGAAAAAAATCTTCCGAGCATTGACACTCTGTCTGGTCCTGCTCAGCCTGCTGTGTGCGGCAGTGCCTGCCGCCTTTGCCGCAGGAAATAAAGAGGACGCCTTTTATACCATCGGTCTGGACGCCTGCGGCGGTGTGAGCTCCACCGTGGTGGTCACCACCAATCTGGACGGCAAACTGACCACCCTGCCGGAGTCTCCCACGATGGACGGCTACACCTTCAACGGCTGGTACACCGAGCCGGTGGGCGGCAGCCGGATCACCACCGCTACCGTGTTCACCGGTGACACCACCATCTACGCCCAGTGGACCGCAAAGTCCAGCTCCGCCAGTCCCACGACTCCTACCCCGCCCATGACCGGCGGTCCTGCCCTGCAGAAGCATCTGGGCACCCTGCTGGTGGCCGGCATTCTGGTCACGCTGGTGGTCGTGGCCGCCGTCTGATTTTTACATTTTGGAAAAACATGCGCTGATTTTACGAAAGAAAGGAATTCCCATTATGATGACCGAAATGAAACTGCCCGCCTGCTATGCCGTGATCGACGAAAACGAGATGACCTATCTGGACGGCGGTGCCACCATTGCCGACAGCGACGCTTACAAGGCATTCCTGAACGTGGGTCAGGTCTTTAACCAGCTGGCCCGCATCTTCTCCGGTGCAAGCTCCATTATCAACAACATCAATGTGATCTACAAGTCCGTCGTTGAGCTGAACAATCTGCTGGGCGGTTTCATCAAGAAGTAAACATTCTGCCGCAAAAAGAGCACCCTGTTTTCCGCGCAGGGTGCTCTTTTTGCGCAGCCTGAGGATTTTGTGCGCGATTTTCAAAAAATATTTTTTGAGAACCCACTGCAACGCCATTTTTGTTATGGTTTTGTTGCATTTCGTCTGGTAGAATGCTGTATGTGTGGATGTTCGGAGTTTTGACGAATTTCTGTACGAAAATCGCTTTTTCGCGCAGCAGGGCCCGTACCGGCCCTGCAACGCTTTTGATACGGAGGTGCCGTTATGGCAGACCGTGAACTGCGGCATATGCGCCGCACTGAACTGGTCGAGATCATCTTTGCGCTCAAGCAGAGCGAAGATCAGCTCAAAGCCGAAAATGCAGATCTGACCGCCAAACTGGAACAGCGGCAGATCCATCTGGACAGTGCCGGGTCCATTGCACAGGCCGCTCTGGAACTGAACCATGTGTTTGAGGCTGCGCAGGCAGCCCCCGGCCGAGCTGCTGGAGCAGGAGCGCGCTGCGCAGGCAGCCGCCGATGACTATCTGGCTTCGGTGCGGTCGGTCGACCGGGACGCCCTGCAGGCGCAGGCAAAAGCCGAGGCGGACCAGATCCTGGCACAGGCCCGGGCCGAGGCGGAACAGCTGAAGGCACAGACCAAGCGGGAATGTGACGCCCTGACCGAGGCAGCAGAGCACAAGCGTGCCCAGACAGAGGCCGACTGTGCCGCCTTGCGGGCCAAAACGGAACAGGAGATCGCGGCACGGCGGGCTGCTTTTGAGCAGAGCACCCGTGAGCTGCTGCGCAGCCGCTGCGACACCGACATCCTGCCGGAAGAAGGCAAGGTAAAATGAAATCAACCGAGATCAAATTTACGGCCATCCCCTCCACAGAGGAGGTAAAGGCCGAGCGCGACCGTCTGGCCTACCGCAGCCGGTACGGACGGGTACTGCGCAGCACCATTTATGCGCTGGTGGTGGTGGCCGCTGTGGCCGTGCTGCTGGCCACCCTGTTCCTGCCGGTGCTGCAGGTGTCCGGCGACAGCATGAACCCCACGCTGGAAGATAAGGACATTCTGCTGCTGGTCAAGTCCGACAGCATGAAAACCGGCGACCTGTGCGGCTTTTATTGGCAGAACAAGCTCCTGCTCAAGCGTGTGATCGGCCAGCCCGGTGACGTGATCTCCATGGACGAGGACGGCCATGTGACCGTGAACGGCACTGTGCTGGACGAGCCTTATGTGGACGAGCTGGCACTGGGCGAATGTGACATCCGGTTCCCCTATCAGGTGCCGGAGAACCGGTACTTTGTGCTGGGCGACCACCGCTCGGTGTCCATCGACAGCCGCAGCAGTGTGATCGGCTGCGTGGAAAAAAGCCAGGTCGTGGGGCGGGTGTTCCTGCGCATCTGGCCGCTGAACCGCCTTGCGGTATTCTGATTTGTGCCTGCGGAGCGGGCGAATGTGTCCCGCCTCCGAAGCAATGTTGTGTGCATAAATTTCCCCCATCTGGAAAGGAGCGAATCATCCCCTCATGAAAAAGACGTTCAAAAAACTGTTTGCTGCCCTGCTGGCAGCAGCCTTGGTGCTGGCTATGGCCGTGCCTGCTTTTGCAGAGACCAATGCCACCAAAGGTTCCATCACCATCGACGGCACTGTAAGTGGTGAGACCTACACCATCTACCGCATGTTCAAGCTGGACAGCTACAACGCTGAAAGCAAGACCTATTCCTACACCGTAGAGTCGGCTTGGGAGAATTTCTTCAAGACGGGTGCCGGCAAGGACTACATCGACCTGACCAACGGCCACCCCACTTGGAATGCCGCAAAGAGCCAGGATTCTGACAAAGCAGAATTTGCCAAGCTGGCCCTGAAGTGGGCTACCGAAAACAAGGTTTCCGCTGCTGCTGAGTCTCAGACCAGCACCGGAAGCGATGTTATCTTCCCCAACCTGGACCTGGGCTACTATCTGGTGGACAGCTCTCTGGGTGCTCTGTGCGGCCTGAATACCACCAAGCCCAATGTCACCATCACGGAGAAGAACGGCCAGCCCACCATCGAGAAAGAGGTCAAGAACGGTGATGCCTGGGATACCACCAACGACGCCAAGATCGGTGATACCGTGGAGTTCAAGATCACCATCCATGTAAAAGCCGGTGCTAAGAATTATGTGGTCACCGATACCATGGATGCTGGCCTGAGCTTTAGTTCTGGCAGCATCCAGGTCGATGGCGTGGCTCTCAACGACAACAATGCCAAACTGACTCTCAAGCAAAAGGAAGGCGACCCCACCTTCACCCTCGCCTTCAACGACAGCTATGTTGCAGGCAAGGTCGATGAGACGATCGTTGTGACCTACACCGCTACCCTGAACAAGGACGCCGTTGTTGCTGGCAACAAGAACAGCGCAACCCTGCACTACGGCAACAAGCAGACCGTCAACAAGGAGACCACCACTTACACCCACGAGTTCGACCTGGTGAAGGTGGACGGCACGGCAAACGAGGACGGCACCCACACCCTGCTGAACGGTGCTAAGTTCAAGCTGTACGAAACCAAAACCAGCGATACAGCCCTTCGGTTTGTGAAAAATGCGGATGGCAGTTACCGTGTGGCTCTGGACACCGAGAACGGCGAGAATGTTACCGATACCATCGTAGTCAACGGCAAGGTCCACATCTCCGGCCTGGACAAGGTCAACTACTGGCTGGATGAGACCCTTGCTCCTGATGGCTACAACAAGCTCACCGAGCGTCAGGAAGTCAAGCTCAGCAATGGTTCTCAGAACGCCACTCTGGAGACTGGTGCCACCACCTGGGCCGAGGGCAATGGCGGTGTAGTCGTTGAGAACAACGCCGGCACCGTGCTGCCCAGCACCGGCGGCATGGGCACTACCCTGTTCTATGTCATCGGCGGCGGCCTGATGGTGGCAGCAGTCGTGCTGCTGGTCACCAAGAAGCGCATGGAGCACAAGAACTAAGCAACCATCCCTGAAAACACCCGGAGCGGGGGCGACCAACTCGCCTCCGCTCCTTTTTCACAGCACAGAGGGCCTTGCCATGAAAAAGCACTCCGGCACCATCCTGCTCGTCCTCATTTTCTTTGTGGGCCTTGCGGTGATGCTCTACCCTACCATCAGCGATTACATCAACCAGCGCAACCAGACCAGGGTTGTGAACAGCTACGCCCAACAGGTGGACGGCCTGTCCGACGCCGACTACACGGCCTATTTTGATGCCGCCGACGTCTTTAATCAAAAGATCGCCGCCGCCCCGGATGCCCTGTACCACGCCGACCGCTTTTCCACCTACAGCACCACGCTGGACGTGACCGGCACCGGCATCATGGGCTACATCACCATTCCCCGCATCGGGGTGGAGCTGCCCATCTATCACGGCACCAGCGACGCCGTGCTGCAGGTGGCCGCAGGCCATCTGGAAGGCACCAGCCTGCCGGTGGGCGGCGAGAGCACCCACGCCGTGATCTCGGCCCACCGCGGCCTGCCCAGCGCCAAGCTGTTCACCCATCTGGACCGGCTGGAGGTGGGCGACACCTTCACCATCACCGTGCTGGACCGGGAGCTGACCTACGAGGTGGACAAGATCTCCATCGTGCTGCCCACCGAGGTGGACGAACTGAAAGTGGTGGACGGCAAGGACTACGTCACCCTGATGACCTGCACCCCCTACGGCATCAACACCCACCGGCTGCTGGTGCGCGGCCACCGCGTCACCGCCCCGGAGAACCTCAAGCGCATCCGCGTTTCGGCTGACGCCACCCGCATTGAGCCCATCCTCATTGCGCCGCTGCTGGCCGTGCCGCTGCTGCTGCTTTTGCTCATCGGCCTGCTGGCCTCCGGCAGAAAACGCAAACAGAAATGACAAAAGCCGCCTGAAATATCCCCCCGGCATAGACAGAGCAACCCCAGAGCTCTGTTTGTGCCGGGGGTATTTTCTCTCACAAAAAATTCGCCGTTTCGTAGCTGAAACGGCGAATCAAGTCTCTATTCTTTTACGGTGTGCGGATTATTTTTTCAGACGATGGTGCAGTATCACATCCTCTGCAAGCCGAAAGACCGGGCGCTTCTGCCGGAGCTGCCCCTGCGGAACCAGGCGTGACCCCGGTGTTCACTCCACCAGCGCCACAGCCACGTCGTTGACGTTCGTGCCGGTAGCGCCCGTGCGGATGAGCCCGCCCACCGCCTGCAAAGCATGGTAGGCGTCGTTGTCGGCGAGGGTGCGGTACACGTCCCGCCCGGCTGCGCGAAGAGCGGCTTCCGTCTCGCCGTCCACATAGCCGCCGGCGGCATCGGTGGGGCCGTCGGTGCCGTCGCTGCCCACCGAGAACACACAGCAGTGTTTCAGCCCGGCCAGCGCAGGAGTCGCCGCAAGGGCCAGTTCCTGGTTGCGCCCGCCCAGGCCCTTGCCGGTCAGGTGCACCACGGTCTCGCCGCCTGCAATGTAAGCCAGCTTCCGGCCTCCGCCCGCATGGGTGCGGACCACCGAACCAAGGAAGCTGCCCGCCTCCCGCGCCTCGCAGCAGAGCCGGTCGGTGAGAAGCACCGGCTCATACCCCAGCGCACGGCAGGCCGCAGCGGCTGCCGTGCACAGCTCCCGCACACTGCCGGTGATGCGGGTGGTCACGTTGGTCAGAGCCTTGGGGGTCTCCTGCCGCAGCAGCTCCTGTGCCGCGGTCGACAGGCGCAGGTGGTATTTCTCAGCAATGGCGATCGCCTGCCCGCAGGTGGAGGTGTCCGGCACCGCCGGGCCGCTGGCGATCATATCCAGCGGGTCGCCCAGAATGTCGCTGAGGACGATGCTGAACACCTGTGCCGGGGCGCAAGCCTGCGCGAACCGCCCGCCCTTGACGCCGGACAGACGCTTGCGGATGGTGTTCATCTCCACGATGTCCGCGCCGCTGGCCAGCAGCTGGGACGTAATGTCCTGCAGCTCCTCTGCAGGGATGAGCGGCTTTTCAAACAGTGCACTTCCGCCGCCGGAAAGCAGGAACAGCACCGTGTCCTCTGGCTGCAGGTTCTGCACCAGCTCCAGCGCCTTCTGGGTGGCGGCAAAGCTGTTGGCATCCGGCACCGGGTGGCCTGCCTCGCAGCAGGTCACACCGGGGATCTTCCCTTTTACATGGTCGTATTTGGTCACAACCACACCGCCGTCCACATGCCCCAGCACGGCAACGGCAGCATGTGCCATCTGCCATGCGGCTTTTCCGGCGGCCACCAGCACCGTGCGCCCTTCCGGGTGAAAATCCTTCAGCGCACGGCGGACGGCCTCGTCCGGCAGAACCGCCCGGATGCTGGCTTCCACGATCTGATCCGCGCAGCTGCGCAGCGTTTTTTCCATAAACAAGAGCTCCTTTCGTTTCCGGTCCGCGTCCGACACGGCAGGCCGGCCCATCCGGCTCCATTATACCGCAGAACCGACGTTTCGGGAATATTGAAAAAGCAGAGCGCTCCCCTTCTGCGGGACGCTCTGCTTTTCTTGTCAGGTCTCTTTCTGCAGCTCTTTGTCGATCAGCCCCTGCAGGCGCTCGGTCTCTTCTGCTGCATAGGCTCTGGCATCGATCTCCACCGGCTGGAAGTAGTAGCCCAACCGGTCCTCGTCGAGCGGCTGGACCGTGATCTCTGTCCCGTCCGGCACCCCCAGCATGGCAAGCTCATAGGCGGCCAGCTGCTTTGCCAGTACGGTTCCTTTCGTTCTCGAACGACTCCGCCCTCTGCGCCGACGCTGTGCGCTCCTACACCAAGAACCGGCTGGTCCGGACGCTCAGCCCGTCCATCAACCTGTTCCGCGCCGCAGCGTTCTCGCGGCAGATGTCGCTGTTCTTCAAGTACCACATCAACGGCCTGCTGCAGGGGCTTTGGGTCAGCATCGTCTACGCCGGCGGCGACGACGTCTTTCTGGTCGGTGCCTGGAACCACACCCTGCAGGCCGCCCTGCGCATCCAGAAGCACCTGCGCAGCTACACCTGCGGGGCGCTGACCATCAGCGCGGGCATCGCAATGTTCAACGAACATTATTCCATCCGCGCCGCAGCCAAGCAGACCGCCGCACTGGAGGAGCTTCTCATCTCTGCCGATACGGACGCCCTGCGCATCAGCAATGCCATGCCCTGGCGGGGGGATTCCTTTTACCTGCCCAAGCCGATCGCCGCATCCACATCCCCTGCCGAGCTTTCCACCGTTGAGCGCAAAGCGGTCAAAAAGCTTGCCTGGATCCCGGTCTCCAAATTCGACCGCTACACCGCCAGCCTGCACAGCGGCACCTACCCGCTGGACGAGCTGGACCAGAGCTTTGGCCAGGCCTACGAGCAGACCAAGGCCAGCGTGACCGACGGTGCCGGCTGACGCTGGACCAGAGCATTCTCAACCGGTATGCCCATCCCATTACAAAGGATGCCCTGCTGGAAGCCATCGCCGAGTTCAGCCGCTTTTATCAGGATGCCTTCCTGTCGCACTTCCCGCAGGGCCACCCCGTCGCAAACATTCCGGACACCCCACATCTCATCCTTGGCGGCGGCACCGGTTTCCTCTCCAAAACGGTCGGTTACCCTTACCTGAAGGACGATTATGCCGCCGTCCTGTTCAAATCCCGCTGCTCCTGCAGCATGCACCCCTGTAGACATTCCTACCGGGTGGGACCCTCGCACTAATCAAAAGCCCACTGGGCTTTTGATTGCCCCGCCTGCGGCGCGGCCCGTGCTCTTTCAAATCCCGCTGCGGAGATTAAAAAAGACCAGTACACGAATGTGTTACGACTTCTCCCTGGGTAGACTTTCCTACTGGTTGGGACCCGCGGGCTAAACAAAGCCATGCTATGGCTTTGTTTACGGCATTTCATGCCGCCGCCCTGTTCAAATCCCGCTGCTCCTGCAGCATGCACCCCTGTAGACATTCCTATCGGGTGGGACCCTCGCACTAATCAAAAGCCCACTGGGCTTTTGATTGCCCCGCCTGCGGCGCGGCCCGTGCTCTTTCAAATCCCGCTGTGAAGACGAAAAAAGACCAGTACACAAAGTGTACTGGTCTTTTTTGGTCGGAGCAGCGGGATTTGAACCCACGGCCTCCTCGTCCCGAACGAGGCGCGCTACCAACTGCGCTATGCCCCGAAAATACCGCAGCCGATTGGGCTGCGGTCTGGTTGGGGATGAGAGAATCGAACTCCCACAAGTAGAGTCAGAGTCTACCGCACTACCACTATGCAAATCCCCATTATTCGGTTTGTCAGGAGCGGTTCGGCGCTGCTGACAAGGGATATTATACCCGAAGAGTGTGTCCTTGTCAACCACTTTTTTGCTTTTTCCGCAAACTTTTTTGCCAGGCGCTTTTGCAGCACGGCAGCATGTAAAATTTTGTCCAGATGGCTTGACACCCACCCTCATTCGGAATACTCTTATACTATAAATAGTGTGCTCAGGGTCAGCGGCCCTGAAGCTCAGAGGAAAGAGGGCTTTTGAATGAAAAAACGTGTTGGTATCCTGACCTCCGGCGGCGACTGTCCGGGCCTGAACGCCACCATCCGCGGTGTAGCAAAAGCACTGTACGCCCGCATGGGTGACAACGTGGAGATCGTCGGCATCCTGAACGGCTACAGCGGCCTGATCAACGGGGACTACAAGGAGATGTCCGAGGACGATTTCCGCGGCATTCTGACCCTGGGCGGCACCATCCTGGGCACCAAGCGCACGCCTTTTAAAATGATGCGCGTGGTGGAGGATGACAACGTCGATAAAGTGGCCGCCATGAAAAAGACCTACAAGGACGCCAAGCTGGACTGCCTGCTTTGCCTGGGCGGCAATGGCACCCACAAAACAGCCAACCTGCTCTCGCAGGAAGGGCTCAACATCATCGGCCTGCCCAAGACCATCGACAACGACATCTTTGGCACCGATGTGACCTTTGGCTTCCACACTGCTGTGGACATTGCCACGGAGGTCATCGACCGCATCCACACCACCGCCGGCAGCCACAGCCGCGTGATGTGCATTGAGATCATGGGCAATAAGGCCGGCTGGCTGACTCTGTATTCCGGCATTGCCGGCGGTGCCGACATCATCCTGCTGCCCGAGATGCCCTACGACATCGACCGCGTGTGCGAGGCCGTGGAGCGCCGCGCCAAGAGAGGCTCCAACTTCTCCATCATCGCCGTGGCCGAGGGTGCCATGAACGTGGAAGAAGCCCGCATGAAGCGTAAGGACTGGATGGCCAAGCGTGCCGAGCAGGGCTTTGGTGCCACCGCCACCAACCGCATCGCACAGGCCGTGCAGAAAAAGACCGGCATGGAGACCCGTGTGTGCATCCCGGGCCACATGCAGCGCGGCGGCAGCCCCAGCGCCTACGACCGCGTGCTGGCCACCGAGTTCGGCAGCTATGCCGCCAAGCTGGTGGAGATCGAGCGCTACGGCGTGACCGTGGCCATGGTGAACGGCCGCGTGACCCAGAACCGTCTGGCCGACATCGCCGGCAAGACCCGCAACGTACCCGAGGGCTGCGAGCTGCTCACCGTGGCACGCCGCATGGGCGTGAGCCTGGGCTGACCTCTCCCCTCCCCCTTGCAAACGGCTGCCCCACCCTCACCGGTGGGGCAGCTTTTTCTGCCTCACGTTGACAAAAAGCAACAGCTCCACATTCTTTTATCCAATTGATGCCAAGTTGAGCCCTCCTTTTGACAGACCACGCTTTTGTATGGTACTTTAATATAATCCCTGAATTGCACGCACCTTTCAGGTCAAACGTATGAATCATCTTTTATTTTGGAGGAAATGAAGAATGAAGAACCAGACCATTCGTAAGCTGGCCGCTGCTGTGGCCATGAGCCTCGTTGTGGGTGCCTCTCTGGTGGCCTGCGGCGGCAAGACCGAGTCCACCGCTGCTTCCAGCGTTACCAAGACCGGCACCGGCAAGGGCTTTGGCGGCGACATCGTTGCCACCCTGACTGTGGAAGCTGACGGCACTGTCTCCGACTGCAAGCTGGAGGGCGCAAGCGAGACCGAGAGCATCGGCGGTGCCGCTCTGGAGGAGCTGGCTAAGCAGGTTGTGGCTGCCAACAGCGCCGAGATCGACGGCGTGTCCGGTGCAACCCTCACCACCAACGGCGTGAAGGACGCTGTTTCTGCCGCTCTGGCTGGCTGATCTACATCCGCATCCTTTTAAACAGCAAAAAATCGGACAGACCCTGGTCTGTCCGATTTTTCTTTTTGGGGAAAAGGCCTTTCTCAGCGGTTGGTCACCTCATGCCGGGTAGGCGAGCCCTCGGCAAAGGCGGCGGCACTTTCCAGCACGCCACGCACCATGCTCTTTACATCCTCGTAGGTATAAAAAGCCGTGTGGTCCGTCAGGATCACGTTGGGCATGGCCCGGAAAGCTGCCAGCTCCGGGTTGGGGATCACATCCCCCATCCGATTATAATAGTACAGGCCGTTCTCATTTTCCAGCACATCCAGACCGGCTGCCCCCACCTGACCGCTTTCCAGGGCTGCCAGCAGGGCATCGCTGTCAATGAGCTTGCCCCGGGCGGTGTTGACGATGGTAACACCGGGCTTCATCTTGGCAAAGGCAGCGGCATCCAGCAGGTGGTGGTTTTCCTCGGTGGCGTTGGTGTGGAGGGTGATAACGTCGCTTTCTGCCAGCAGGGTCTCCAGGGGCACATATTCAGCGATCTTCTTTACCTCCTGGTTGGGGTACAGGTCGTAGGCCAGCAGGCTGCAGCCAAAGCCGGACAGATGCTTCAGCACCGTCTGGCCAATGCGGCCGGTGCCAATAACGCCTACGGTGCAGCTGGAAATATCCCGGCCGATCTTGCCCTTCAGGGAGTAGTCCTGCACTTCTCCACGTTTCAGGATATGGCCAGCCTTCCGCAGGCTCATCAGCATCAGCATAATGGCAAAGTTTGCCACGCCGTTGGGCGGATAGTCCACGTTGGACACCTTCATGCCCAGCTCCCGGGCCTTTTCCAGGTCCACATGGTCGTAGCCGATGGAACGGCAGCAGATGGCCTTGACCCCCAGGTCGTGGAACCGCTGGACCATAGGGGCACTCATGTCGCAGGGGGTCAGGGAAACAGCGTCGTACCCTGCCGCCAGCTGGGCATTTTCCAGGGTGGGATAGGCCTCGGTGTAGCCGTATTCCACGCCCCATTGCTGGGCCAGGTCCTTGACGATGGCCTGCTCATCAAAGGGACGCAGGGTGTAGAAAAAAACTTTGGTACTCATATTTTTCTCCTCCGGTTTCTTCATTCTGCCCCATTGTAGCACGTTTTTTGCAGAGGAACAGAGATTTCTCCATGAATTTTGTTCAAGGCTCTTGTGAGGGCGGTTCTTTTTTGTCCAGTGGCCCCAAAACGGTTGTAAAAAAGGAGAAAAAAAGGTATGATAATAGGTGGATGCCCTTTTGGCAGCCGTTGATTTTGATAAAGGAGTGTGCCTCTTATGCGCGCTTATGAACGACTTCTGAATTATGTCCGGGTGTATACCACCTCAGATCCCGAATCCGGTACGCACCCGTCCGCCGCCCGGGAATTTGACCTGGCCCACCAGCTGGTGGAGGAGCTCAAGGCTCTGGGCGTGGAGGATGCCCGTGTGGACGAGCACTGCTACGTCTACGGCAGCCTGCCCGCCACTCCCGGCTGCGAGGACAAGCCCGCACTGGGCCTCATCGCCCACATGGACACCGCCCCCGATGCCAGCGGTGAGAACGTGAACCCTATCCTGCACGAGAACTATGACGGCAGTGACGTGACCCTGCCCGCCACCGGTATGGTGATGAAGGTTTCCGCTTTCCCCTTCCTGGCCTCTATGAAGGGCGAGACCCTGATCACCACCGACGGCACCACCCTGCTGGGCGCCGATGACAAGGCCGGTGTGGCCGAGATCATGACCGCCGTGGAGACCGTGCTGGAAAAGGGCTTGCCCCACGGCAAGCTGTGCATCGGCTTTACCCCGGACGAGGAGATTGGCGAGGGTGCCAGCCTGTTTGACATTCCCGGCTTTGGTGCCGACTTTGCCTATACTGTGGACGGCGGCGATGCCGGTTCCGTGGAATACGAGAACTTCAACGCCGCTGCTGCCACCGTGACCATCCATGGCTTCTCCGTGCATCCCGGCTCCGCCAAGGACACCATGATCAACGCTTCCAACGTGGCCATGGAGTTCCACGGCGCTCTGCCGGTCATGGCACGCCCGGAGACCACCGAGGGCCGCCAGGGCTTCTACCACCTGTGCCAGATGTACGGCGACGTGACCGAGGCCAAACTGGGCTACATCCTGCGCGACCACGACGCAGCCAAGCTGCAGTTCAAGAAGGACAACCTGCTGGACATTGCCGCGTATCTGAACGGCAAGTACGGTGACGGCACCGTGGAAGTGGAGATCAAGGACAGCTACCGCAACATGCTGGAAAAGATCAAGCCGCATTTCCATCTGGTAGAGACCGCCCGCAAGGCCATCCGTATGGCCGGGCTGGAACCGGAAGAAGTGCCCGTGCGCGGCGGCACCGACGGCGCGACCCTGAGCTGGATGGGCCTGCCCTGCCCCAACCTGGGCACCGGCGGCTTCAACTTCCACGGCGTGTGCGAGTGCACCACTGTGGAGCGCATGGACCGCTGCACCCAAATTGTGCTGAACATCATCAGTCTGTACGCAGAGTAATTTTATCGTCCAATATAGCAAAAATGGAGGCTATCCGGATTCGGACAGCCTCCATTTTTGCATGATTTGCAGAATGCCTCAGCCCACATTGATGTGGCCAACCGGCATGATCTTGCGCTTGTTGTCGTCCGGCTTGGCGGTCAGGCTCATGGCCAGCGACACCGGGCCCACACGTCCCATAAACATCACGGCCATATACAGGAGCTTTGCCCCATCCTTCAGCCGGGCGGTCACGCCCACCGACAGACCCACCGTGCCAAAGGCCGAGCAGGACTCGAAGATGGCATCAATGACCGACACCGCATCCGAGGTGTTGTAGTACACCACCACAGCCGAGCCAAAGGCAGCCAGTGCGCCGATGACGATGATGGTCAGGGCACGGTACACCGTTTTGGACTCAATGTGGTGGTCGGCGATCACGCAGTCATCCCGGCCCTGCGCCACGCTGCGGATGGTCAGGAACAGCACCGCAAAGGTGGTCACCTTCACGCCGCCGCCCGTGGAACCGGGTGCCGCACCAATGAACTGCAGCACGCTCATCAGCAGCTTGGTGATGGGCCCGCAGGCCGCCAGTTCAATGGTGTTCATGCCAGCCGTGCGGGTGGACACCGACTGGAACAGCGACGCCATGATCTTGTCCGACACGCTGAGGCCGCCCATGCTGGCGGGGTTGTTCCACTCCATCAGGCCGATGAGGGCTGCACCCCCTACCCACAGCAGCACCGAAAAGATCAGCACCACCCGAGCGTGGAGGGACAACTTGCGCTTTTTGGGGTACTGGATCAGCTCCACCCACACCATAAAGCCCAGGCCGCCTGCAATGATCATAAACATGACCACGGCCTGAACATAGTAGTTGTGGACATAGGGCACCAGGGAGGAATAGGCCCCAAACTGACCAAACAGGTCAAAGCCTGCATTGCAGAAGGCCGAAATGGCGGTAAAGATGCTGATCCAGATGCCCTCCGGGCCAAACTGCGGCACAAAGGCAAAAAGCAGCAGCAGGATGCCGATGCCCTCAAACAGGGCGGCCAGGCCCACCACGATACGCAGCACGTCCTTGGCCTGCGCGTAGCCATCAGCCGACACGCTCTCGCCCAGCACTCGCAGGTCCCGGAAGCCCATGCGCCGCCGCATGGCCAGCGCAAAAAAGCTGGTCAGGGTCACCAGACCCAGGCCTCCCACCTGGATCAGGACCAGGATCACCGCCTGCCCGAACACCGTGAACTGGGTCCAGGTGTCCCGCACGACCAGACCGGTCACGCAGGTGGCGCTGGTGGCCGTGAACATGGCGTCGATCACCCGCATCCGCCCGTAGCGGCTGGCAATGGGCAGTGACAACAGCAGCGTACCCAGTGCGATCACGATCACAAAACTGACGCAGATGATCTGGGTAGGGCTGTACCCCCGCGGTTTGTTCCGGTTCTTTGCACGATGATGCCGGAATGGGTTCTTGAATGGCTTTTTCATACGTTCCTCCGCAGGCAGCACACACCTGCACTGCCGCTTTCGTTTTCTCCCTTATAGCATACACCATTTTCCTCATCGGTTCAACTTGATTTTATGCGCACGATGCGGTATTATAGATAGGCGGTGCGCCTTGTGTGCATCGGTCTGTGTCTCGGTAGCTCAGTTGGATAGAGCGTCCCCCTCCTAAGAATTCGGTCAACCTGATACCTTGGGTGCAGAAGTGATTGCTCTAATCAAAAGCAAGGCTGGGGATTGAGATTTTCCAAACAAATTTTGATGCAACAACTTTACCATCGTCCCGGTTGCAATGCAGTCGGTCACTTCGTTGTGAAAAGCATTCCACACATTTGTTTCCAAGTGCGTTGAATTTCAAAAAATCAACGATAATACATAATATGCCTCAGTAGCTTAGCTGGATAAAGCGCCTCCCTCCTAAGGAGGAGACCGCAGGTTCGAATCCTGTCTGGGGTATCCCTTTATGAAAATGCGAAGGTCATTTTTCCATGTGAAAGACGATCTTCGCATTTTTCATTTTGAACCTATCACCAAAATTAGCCAGCTAATGCCATTAGCAGAATTTTCGGTTCCTGCTAATAAAATCAGGTTTCCAGCTAATGAAGCCCCATAAAGCACCTTTTGAACTCTGTTTTCCGGCTCTCTGCTAAAATTGGTAGCCGCTTTCCTGTAAATCCATGTAAATACAAGATAAACTGTGTAAATCTATTTTTCACATTCCTACCAGAAACCGTGCAAAACACTCTTCTCCATACATAGCGCGTTCACTCGCTGTTCTCTCGGAACAGAAAGAGGAACGCGCTTTTTTGTTTTCGGGCTGAACTTCCCGAATCCACCAAAGGAGGGTTTACCGATGAAAAAAGTTCTGACCGTCACGATGGACGGTATCCTCTACCACGCTTCCCGCCCGACAGATTGCCGGCACTGCTTCTTCTGGAAGAACCGAAAGAAGGGCTGCGTTCTCGGTAAAGAGAACTGCTACTATCTGATCGAGCCGCCCAAAGGCCCCAGCAAGTGCGAAGGATGCCCCTACAAGCGGGCAAAGCCCTGTGTGCTGGTTCCCTGCTACAAAGACCTGATGGCACCGCTGGAGAAACGAGGTGATGCCAAGTGAGCCACAAGCGAAACGAAGCCCTGCGCCATGTTCAGCACTCCATGCACCATGTGATCGCCGCTGGCGAAGGTTCTGACCGTGCCCCGGACAGCTGCAAGCTGTGTCCGTACTATCGGCCTGATTTCAAATTCCGCACCTGCCTGTATGCCCACTGCCCTTATAAGAAGCAGGTCAATGTATTCCGTTCCACACCTGAAAAATGGGATATCATGACGAGCAAATCTCCGATGCGCTCCTGTGATGATGTGGATGAGCAGGCTC
>UQDV01000002.1 GCA_900539945.1 uncultured Faecalibacterium sp. | reverse complement strand
TTACATGGCACAGGCGTTTGTGAACAGTGACACTACGGGCACCATGACATATACTCTGCTGGAACAGCCTACATTCACCTACCGCATGGTGATTTCATCAACGAAGAACCATGCGCTGGCTGGTATTCTGACGAAAGCAATGTATGCCATGCCTCAAAATCTTGTTGAAGATCTTGCAGCACAGTATACCACATACAAAGCAACAGAGCTGACAGTTGTTGACGGGATCCGTCTGCATCCCGTTGTTACTGTTTGGGTTCTTCTTATTTTTGGATGGCTGCTGGCTGCTATGGCTGTGATAATGGTGCGTCTCAGTGCAAGAAAAAAAGCTCAGAAGGCGGCCCAGGAGAAAGCTGAGGAAATGGCGGAACTGGCAGAGCATGCACAGGCTGCAAACAAGGCAAAAACAGCATTTCTGTCACATATGTCCCATGATATGAGGACACCGATGAATGCAATCATAGGATTTACCGGTATTGCAATGAAAAACAATCCGTCAGACGAAGTGAAAAATTGTCTGGAAAAGATTGACGAAAGCTCAGAGCATTTACTGTCGCTGATCAATGATATATTAGATCTGACCAGCATCGAAAGTGGAAAAGTGAATTACAATCCGGTACCGGTGGATGTGAAAAACATTACAGATTCTGTATTGGATATTACAAAAGGTTTTCTTACGAACAGGGATATCAACTTTAAGATTCAGCGTGAAGAAGCAAAGATTCTAAATGTACTTGCGGATCCTGCACGCCTGCGTGATGTGCTGGTCAATATTCTGAGCAATGCCGTAAAATTCACTCCGGATGGAGGGACGATTACATTTGAAGCCCAGTGTCAGGAAAAGAGCGGGGATGGATATATAAATATGCGTTACCGCATTTCGGATACTGGTATTGGCATGAGTGAGGAATTTACAAAAGAAGTTTTTGAGGAGTTTGCACAGGAAGATTCCGATGTGAGAACGCAGTACCATGGAGTTGGACTGGGGATGGCTATCGTAAAGAAGTATGTATATATGATGGGTGGAACCATTTCCGTTCAGAGTAAAAAGCATGAGGGAACTACATTTACTGTGGATATTCCTTTGGAAATTACAGATAAGGAATGTAATAAGTCAGACACAGGTTTTTCTGAAAAGGTAAATCTTACAGGTGTGAATGTCCTTCTTGCAGAGGATAATGAACTGAATGCAGAGATTGCTACCGTGCAGTTGGAAGAGTTCGGGATGAATGTAGAAAGAGCTGTGGATGGAAAGAATGCTGTTGAGATTTTCAGAAATCATCCGGAAGGCACATTTGATGTAATCCTGATGGATATCATGATGCCTGAAATGAATGGTTATGAAGCTGTAAAAGTAATCAGGGCAATGAATGACAGACCAGATGGAAAAAACATTCCTATTATAGCAATGACAGCTAATTCATTTGCAGAAGATGTTCAGGCATCACTGGATGCAGGAATGAACGCACATTTGTCAAAGCCGATCGTGATGGATGAAGTTATAAAAACGATTTTAAGGTATGTACGATAAAAGATCGAATTTGTTAAAAGGACGAAAAGACATCATTCCCAAAATCGTGTATACCATCGACCGGACCGATGTGCGGATCAACGGCATCAAATCTAAAATCGGCGGTACGGAAATGAACTCAAACTGCGACCGTCTGGGGCGGAGAAAGATTGGGAAAAATGAAAAACTTTGGAACGAGCGAAACCATGCAGACGCTGATGCGGAAAAGCGTCTGTGCGATGCTGTGCCTGCTGCTGTTGCTGTCAGTCGTGCTCCCTGTGAAGGCTGCCGCAGAAACCGCCCCTGTAAAGGTCGTCCGCGTTGGTTCGTTTGAGGACACCTTCAACTATTGCAATGAGAAGGGCGCAAGAAAGGGCTACGGCTACGAGTTGCTGGAAACACTATCCGGCTATACGGGCTGGCAGTTCGAATATGTGACCTGCGACTGGTCAGACTGCTTTGAAAAACTTGAAAACGGCGAAATCGACATCATGGGCGGTATTTCTTATACAGAGGATCGCGCTGAGGAGATGCTGTTTTCGGACGAACCGATGGGGGAGGAAAAATATTACCTCTATGCCGACCTTTCGCGCGCAGATATCTCCGCCTCTGACTTCAAAACACTGGACGGCAAAAAGATCGGCGTTGTGATGGGAACGGAGCCGGAAGTGATGCTGACCGAATGGGAGGAAAAACACGGCATAAAAACGCAGCACGTCAACATCTCCAACAACGAGGATGTGAAGCAAAAGCTGGCAAATCACGAGATCGACTGCTTTGTTTCGCTGGAAGAATCCTACTGGGCAGAGCTTGGCATCTCGACTATAACCCGCGTGGGAAAATCCAGCATCTACTATGTGCTCAATAAAGACCGTCCGGATCTCAAGGAAGAACTGGACAATGCGATGAGCACGTTGGACGAAGAGGCTCCTTTTTATACGGCGGATCTGTGTAAAAAGTATTTCTCGCTGGATTATAAGCCCATCCTTACGGGAGAGGAAAAGGCGTGGCTCAAAGAGCACGGTGCGATCCGGATGGGCTTTCTGACGAGTGATCGCGGCGTCAGCACCTATGACCCTGCCACCGGGGAGATTACCGGAACAATAACGGACTATATTCAGTTTGCCGCAGATTGTCTGGGAAATCAGGAGCTGGAATTTCAGTTGGTCGGTTATGACGACAAAGAGGCGGAACTCAATGCGCTGAAATCAGGCGAGATCGACATGATCTTCCATTTCGACCAGAGTCCCAATCTGGCTGAAGAATATCGCCTTGCCAGAACCAACACAACTTGGACCGCCAATATGATGGTGGTCACGAACAAACAGCTCTTTATCGAAAACCAAGTGAACCGCGTTGCCGTTCCCCAAAACAAGATTTCCCTAACAAGGTACCTTGCGTTTTATTATCCGCAGTGGGAAATCGTGGACTGCGATACACAGGAGGATGCGATAAAACTGGTCAAGGACGGACAGGCAGACTGTTTTGTCACAGGGGTCAGCAGCGAGGCGAAATACAGCAAGAATCATGGGTTTTACAGCGTTCCGCTGCCTAACCCTGCCAATTCCTGCTTTGCGGTCAAGAGCGGAAACCGCAGCCTGCTGTCCATCCTGAACAAAACGATCAAGGCCATGCCAGCCAATATGCTTACCAGCTCTCTGGCGATGCATAAGAGCTCCGCGCGGAAGGTTACCCTGAGCGATTTTATAAAGGATAACTTCTTTATGGTTCTGCTGGTCAGCAGCATTGCGGTTGCAGCTGTTCTGCTCACGATTTTAAAGCTGCTCCAGAAGGCGCGCAAAGCCGAAGCTGCTGCAAAGAAAGCCGCAAACGATACGCAGGAGCTGAATGCAAAATTGCAGGTTGCCGTGGAAAAAGCGGAGAGCGCGAACCGCGCCAAGTCTACCTTCCTGTTCAATATGTCGCATGATATCCGCACGCCCATGAACGCCATTATCGGTTACGCAGACCTTGCCTCCCGGCATTCGGACGACCCTGCAAAGCTGAAAAATTACATGGAGAACATTCAGGTGTGCGGACAGAACCTGCTGATGCTGCTGAACAATGTTCTGGATCTTGCCCGAATCGAGAACGATAAGACGGAGATGGAGTATTCTGTTTCGGATGTCGACAAGGATTTCCGTAATTGCGTTGCCATGTTCCGGAATCAGGCAGACAGCAAAGGGCAGACGCTTACGGTGACAACACATCTGCTGCATCCGTATGTCTATGCGGATATTCCGCACCTGACCGAGGTGTGTACGAACCTTGTCAGCAATGCAGTCAAATACACGGGAGCCGGCGGCACGATCCGCTGCAATGTTACGCAGAAGCCCGGCGAAAAAGAGGGCTGGTGCGATACGGTGGTCACGGTTGCTGATAACGGCATCGGAATATCGCAGGAGTTTCAGAAGCACATTTTTGAACCCTTTGAACGGGAACGTACATCCACCGTCAGCAGGGTGGAAGGCAGCGGCATCGGGATGGGCATCGTGAAAAAGCTGGTCGGGCTGATGGGCGGCACCGTGGCAGTGGAGAGCAAGATCGGTGTTGGCTCCACGTTTACCGTGACCATTCCCTGCCGCATTGCGTCCGAGGATGAAACACAGGCGAAACGAGAAACAAACCCTTCGGACCAAAAGTGCCTGTGTGGTACAAGGATCCTGCTGACCGAGGACAACGACCTCAATGCGGAGATCGCCACCGAGCTGCTGCAGGAAGAAGGCTGTACGGTAGACCGCGCAAAAGATGGTGTGGAATGTGTGGATATGCTGGAAAAGGCTGCAAACGGAACGTATCAGTTGATCCTTATGGACATCCAGATGCCGGTGATGAACGGCTACGATGCGGCAAGAAAAATACGTGGGCTGGACGACCCCCAAAAAGCAAATATCCCCATCATCGCCATGACGGCAAATGCCTTTACCGAAGATAGACAGGTGGCACTGGATGCCGGAATGAACGATCATATCGCAAAGCCGATCAATATGAATGTTCTTGTGCCGACTTTGCGGAAATACCTTTGATGCGGACAGAAAGCTGTCGCACATAAAAACGACCAGTAGACTGCAATGCAACCTATAAACGAATACCGCCGGGGAGCCTTCCCGTTTTGGGGAGGCATCCTCGGCGGATTTTTTAGTTTTCTGCTGCCTTTATAGACTGCGGTCTGCTAATTTCTGCAAGGGAGCATGACCAAAATGATCCTCCATATCGAGCTGCTGCTAACAATGTTAATGCGTCCTAACATCGTCGGAAAATATTGAAAAGCTCCGAAAGCGTGCTATAATACAAAGATAAAGAGCCTGCCCTCGCTCAAGGGCATGGGCGCTTAAACAGGAAACACAGAAACGAGGAATAAATATGTTTGATACAAAAAAGCTCGCACTGTTTTTGGGCGGTGTAGTGTTCGGCTCTGCCGGCTTCAAGGTGCTGTCCAGCAAGGACGCCAAAAAGGTCTACACCCAGACCACTGCTGCGGTGCTGCGGATGAAGGACTGCACCATGCAGACCGTGAACAAGGTGCAGGAAGAGGCAGGAGACATCCTTGCCGATGCAAAGGCCATCAACGAGAGCCGCGCCGCCGAGGCTGCACAGGAGGTCATTGAGGATACGGCTGAAGAGCAGCCCGCAGAGCAGACTGCACAGTGATACAACGCAGCGGAGCCGCCCTTGGGCGGCTCTTTTTTACGCAGAGGGGTAAGAAAAGCAATGAAATGTACGATCTTACATGAAGGAAAGGGACGGATGCGGGTGCACGTCTGCGCCGTGCGCATGACCCTGCACCGGGCAGATGTGCTGGAAGCCTACCTGAACGGGCAGGACAACATTCAAAAAGCCACCGTCTACGAGCGCACCGGAGATGTGGTGCTGACCTACCGGGGCAGCCGGAAGGATGCCGCCGCCCTGCTGGCCTCCTACCGCTTTGACAACGAAGAGTTAGAGGTGCTGGTCACCTCCCACGACAGCCGGAAGATCAATCAGGAATATCAGGAAAAGATGGTCAGCCTTGTGGCAGGCAGGGCGTTCCGCAAAGTGTTTCTGCCTGCGCCCATCGCGGCAGCATACACGGTGTGGCGCTCCATCGCCTTTATCTGGAAGGGCGTCCGCTGTCTGCTGCACCGCAAGCTGGAAGTAGAGGTGCTGGATGCGCTCAGCATCACCGCCTCCCTCCTGCGGGGCGATTACAGCACGGCAGGCTCGGTGATGTTCCTGCTGACGGTGGGCAGCCTGCTGGAGGAGTGGACGCGGAAAAAGAGCTTGGACGACCTTGCCCGCAGCATGGCGCTGAATGTGGATAAGGTCTGGGTGCGCACCCCGCAGGGCGAGGTGCTGGTGCCGTTGACCCGCGTTCACGCCGGGGACGAAGTGGTGGTGCGCTCCGGCAACATGATCCCGTTGGACGGCATGGTGCTGGAAGGGGAGGCCATGGTGAACCAAGCTGCCCTCACCGGAGAATCTATGCCGGTACGCAAGACCACCGGTGCCACCGTCTACGCCGGAACAGTGGTGGAAGAGGGCGAATGCGTCCTTGTGGCCAAGGCAGAGGGTGGTGCCAACCGCTACGATAAGATCGTGGCCATGATCGAGGAATCGGAAAAGCTCAAGTCCGGCACCGAGAACCGGGCCTTGCAGCTGGCTGACCGCTTGGTGCCGTGGTGCCTTGCCGGTACGGCGGCCACCTATGCCTTTACCCGCAACGTTACCCGCGCCATCTCCATCCTGATGGTGGACTTTTCCTGCGCATTGAAACTCTCCATGCCGCTTGCGGTGCTCTCTGCCATGCGGGAGTGCGGGGAATACCACATCACCGTAAAGGGCGGCAAGTATCTGGAAGCGCTGGCGCAGGCGGATACCATCGTGTTTGATAAGACCGGTACCCTCACCCGCGCCACTCCGCAGGTGGTGCAGGTAGTGCCCTTCTCCGGCTGCGGGGAGCAGGAAGTATTGCAGCTTGCCGCCTGTCTGGAAGAACATTTCCCCCATTCCATGGCAAACGCTGTGGTCCGTGCCGCCAAGGAGCAGGGGATCTCTCACGAAGAGATGCACTCCGAGGTGGAATACATCGTGGCGCACGGCATTGCCAGCCGGGTAGGCGGCACGCGGGTGGTCATTGGCAGCGCCCACTTCATTTTTGAGGACGAGGGCTGCACCATCCCGGCAGAGGAACAGGCAAAGTTCGATGCGCTGGACCCGCAGTATTCCCACCTGTATCTGGCAGCGTCCGGGGTACTGGCGGGGGTCATCTGCATCGCAGACCCCCTGCGCCCGGAGGCGGCACAGGTGCTGCATAAGCTCCGGAAACTGGGCATCACCCAGACCGTTATGATGACCGGCGACAGCGACCGCACCGCCCGTGCCATTGCGGCGCAGGTGGGGGTAGACCGCTGCTTTGCGGAGGTGCTGCCGGAGGATAAAGCCGCCTTTGTCAGCAATGCCAGGGCCGAGGGACATACGGTGGTGATGATCGGCGACGGCATCAATGATTCGCCTGCCCTGTCGGCGGCAGATATCGGGATTGCCATCCATTCCGGCGCTGCCATCGCCCGGGAGATCGCCGATGTGACCATTCGTGCGGATAGTCTGGAAGAGCTGGTGACCTTAAAAGCCATTGCCAACGCCCTGCAAAAGCGGGTGGGCAGCAATTACCGCTTTGTGCTCAGCTTCAACTCAGCGCTCATCCTTCTGGGCGCACTGGGCATCCTGCCCCCGGCTACCAGCGCCATGCTGCATAACCTTTCCACCCTTGGCATCAGTCTGCACAGCATGACAGATCTGTTGGAGCAGAAGCATTCCCTGTAAAAATGACAAATCATCCCAGCCAAAAGGAGGCTGCTGCACAAATACCGTGCGGCAGCCTCCTTTTTTGGTTCAGATAAACCGGCAGAAACCCAGCCAGCAGCCCAGCAGGAAGAAGAGCAGCGCCTTCGCCAGTACCGGCAGCCACAGGCGCTTGCACAATGTCCTATCCCACCGGCAGATATTTGACCTTCTGCCGTGAGGGGAGCGCCGGAAACGGCATCCACTTCCCAGCTCTGGGCTTCCACCGGCTGTTCCACCACAGCTGTCAGTCTTTCCGGCACAGCAGCCAGCACCGGCACAGTGCGGGGCAGGGCAAAAAGCACGGCAGCAGCGCATTGTATTGTTTTTTGTTCATTCCATCTTCTCCTGACACAGAAAAGCAAGGCCGCCTGCTTCAAGCGACCTTGCTTTTCTGTACTGTATTTTGCTGGATCAGGCAGTTTTCCGCGACCTCACAGTGCCACGCTGACCGGCAGGACATACACACCGTCGGCGGTGTAGTAGGTGATCTGAGTAACAGTCTTACCGATGATGGATGCAAAGTAAGGATCATCGGCATTGAAGCCCAGCTTGGTACCATGCCAGATGTTGGTCACATGATGCAGGCCGTACTCGCTGCCATCGGCGGTGGTCAGCACTACGCCGTAGACCTTGTTGGCCTTGTAGTCCAGATCAAAACCGGAGATCTTCATCTCGTAGGTGGTGTGGTGACCGTTGGTATTCAGCTCCACAGTGGTGCCCTCTACGGTGGTCTCGGTGGCGTGGACCTTGCCAAACTCCCACTTGCCGCTCAGCAGGTTATACCATGCGGTGATGTAGCAGGCAGGGGTCTCGCTGAGCTTGTAGTAAGCGTAGCTCTCGTTCTCAAACAAGGCATCTGCGCCAGTGTAGGTGGTGGTGGATTCCTTGCCCTTCAGGGTAACGGTAATGTCGTAGCTGTCGGCATCGGTGACCTGCTTTGCATTCTTCAGCGCCCACGGGGTCAGCACCTTGACCGGGAAGGAAACGCCGGTGATGTCGGTGCCGTCGGCGTTGACATGGTAGGAACCGGCGGCAAGCTTGCCTGCACGGGTCTTGTTTTTGGTGGCGCTGGTCACAGCATCGATCTCAGATGCATTGTCCACACCGGCAGCTTTGTAGAAATCGGCGTAAGGGATGTTCATCTGGACATAGCTGGAGGACAGGCCGTTCTCCTGCTCCACCTCTTCCGCAGCGAAGGCCGGGACTGCCACAGCGCACACCAGCATGGCGGCCGCAAGGACACCTGCAAATACTTTTTTCAATCTCATTGTAACACACCTCTGTCTCTGGCTTGAAAATACACGGTTAGCTCGGCCTAACATTTCGTGCAAAGAAAAACCTGCGGGGCGAGGCCCCTCAGATGGTTAGGATGAGCTAATTGACGAAACTTAAAATAGCACGCCTGCAGAGCCTTGTCAAGAAAAAGTGGGAATGTTTATGGAGGTTAATTTTTTGGCAGAAGGTGCCGCAAAGCCCTTGGGCAACACCGCACAATTCCCGCCTGACGGCTTGAGCACCGTTCCGGCGGCTGCGGCACTTAGAATTATGCGGGATTGCCCTTGACCTTTTTGTCGGAGCGCAGTATACTTTTTATGTAGTTAGTTATGTTTAACCACAAGGAGGTTCGACATGATACAAGACGCATTCTGGGGGATCCTGATCCCCTTTCTGGGCACAAGTCTTGGGGCAGGCTGTGTATTCTTTTTGAAAAAGTCCCTGAGCGACGGCATCCAGCGTGCCCTCACCGGCTTTGCAGCCGGGGTCATGGTGGCGGCATCGGTTTGGAGTTTGCTGATCCCGGCCATGGAGCAGGCTGCAGATCTGGGCAGGCTGGCGTTTTTCCCGGCGGCGGTGGGTTTCTGGCTGGGGATCCTGTTTTTGCTGCTGCTGGATCATCTTATCCCGCATCTGCACCAGAATAGTTTGCAGGCCGAAGGCCCCAAAAGCCAGCTCCAGCGCACCACCATGATGGTTCTGGCGGTGACGCTGCACAACATCCCGGAGGGCATGGCAGTAGGCGTAGTCTATGCCGGATATCTTGCCGGGACCGCTCAGATCACTGCCGCCGGGGCGCTGGCGCTTTCTCTTGGCATTGCTATCCAGAACTTCCCGGAGGGTGCCATCATCTCCATGCCCCTGCGGGCGGAAGGAATGAAAAAAGGCCGGGCGTTCTGGGGCGGCGTACTGTCCGGCATCGTAGAGCCCATCGGGGCAGTGCTGACGATTCTGGCGGCAGGCATCGTGGTGCCCGCTTTGCCCTATCTGCTCAGTTTTGCCGCCGGAGCCATGCTGTATGTTGTGGTGGAGGAACTGATCCCGGAAATGTCACAGGGGCAGCACTCCAACGTTGGCACCGTGTTTTTTGCGGTAGGCTTCAGCGTGATGATGGTGCTGGATGTGGCACTGGGGTGACGGTTGGGGGGCTTGAAAACGAAATCTCTTTCGGAATCTCCGAAAATGCCTGAACTTCTTGACAGAGGCGACCGCAGGGCGTATTATTTTGGCAGAAGGACCGCTGAAAAGCGGATTTTTATAGAGCAAAAAGTTAGCATTATCTAACTTACGACACAAGGAACTGCTGGCCTGCCACCCGGAGCGATGGGCGCACCTTGTGAAAAGCATTGCATTGTGAACTGTAAATAGAAAGAGAGTGGTGTTATGTCCTTTTTTGAAAACACCCGCAAGCCCGTAGGTCTTGGCGGGAAAATCATGGTTGCCATGATGAACGTTGGCCACAGCGCAATGGCAGCGTGGGGGCTGCGTTTTTTGCAGCCTGCCCCGGATGCCATGGTGCTGGATTGCGGCTGCGGCGGCGGGGCGAACATCAAAACGCTGTTGAAGCTGTGCCCCAAAGGCAAGGTGCAGGGCATCGACTATTCGGCTGTCAGCGTAGAAAAAGCGCGAAAGGTCAATGCGGGTGCCATTGCGGCAGGACGGTGTACCGTGCAGCAGGCAAGTGTGGCAGAACTGCCGTTTGGACCGGAGCAGTTTGAGGTAGTGACCGCCTTTGAAACGGTCTATTTCTGGCCGGAACTTGTGCAGAATTTCAGAGAGGTCTATCGGGTGCTGAAGCCCGGCGGGGTCTTTTTCATCTGCAATGAAGCAAACGGCGAAACCGCAAAAGACGACAAATGGACACAGATCATCAATGGGATGACCATCTACACGGATACTGCCCTGAAAGCATATCTGGCGCAGGCAGGATTCTGTAAGATTCAGAGCCACAAAAACAAAAAGGGCTGGCTGTGCATCACAGCACAGAAATGAGGTGCGATCATGTCGAAAAAGACAACGGAATTTCAAAGAAAAGCAATGAGCTGGATGTACCGGGGCAAGGAGATCTTCAAGCCTTTGAACACTGGCTGCATCGACGAGAATGTTGCCTGCGTGCGCGAATGGGTGGCGAATATCTTCTTCTACCGCAAAGGCGATACGACCATTATGGTCGATGCGGGATATAACTACGACCGCCTTGCCGGAAAAATGGGCTGGCTTGGGATTGATCCGAAGTCGATACGCCATATCCTTATCACCCATCAGGACACCGACCATGTGGGTGCGGTGGAGGCGGACAGTCCGGGGCTGTTTCAGAATGCAAAGCTGTACATCGGCGAGATCGAGAACCGGTATCTCACCGGCGAGGTGCGGCGAAAAGTCATCTATCATCTCTATAAATTGCCGCAGGTCACGATCAACAACGAAAAGGTACTGCTGCACGATGGGCAGGTACTTGACATTGACGGCATCAAAATCGAGTGTTTTCTCGTTCCCGGTCATACATGGGGACATATGGTCTACCTCATTGACGATAAGTACCTTTTTACCGGCGACACGCTGTGGTTTGGCGCGGACGGCGGCTACAGCTTTATTTCTGCGCTGGCAGAGGATAACAAGCTGGCAGTGAAGTCTCTGACACTGCTGGAGAAAAAGCTGAAAAAACGCGGACTGCATCCGCTGTTTATTACCGGCCACACCGGCTGGACGGACAACATGGAGTTTGCCTTTGCGCACAAAAATGAGCTGTGCTCGCCTTTCAAAAAAAGAGCCCACGACCCATCGGCATCCTATGATGCCTACGACGAATCGGACGACACCGAAGAAAATGCAAAGAGCGGTTTTCTGAAAGGCGTGGGAAGATGAAGGACAGCGAATTACAAATTGACCGTAGCTGCCATGTGCTATATTCCAAACCCTGCAAAAAGGAAATTCTGGCGAAAATCACTCTGCACTATCCGGAGGTGGAGCGCGAGGCGGTCTGGGAGCAGGTGCAGCTGAGATACGCAGAGCTTCTTTCCAAGTGGCGCACCGACCTCGGCGGTAAAAAGAATTTTCACAACGGCGTAGGCGGCACCTACGACTGCATCGCCATCATGTGCTTTTACGATGTGTGCCGGGATGTGGTCACATTCCGCGAAATGGAAGAGATAGAAGAAAATCTGATTCTGCCGTCCTTCCGGAAGCTGCGATTCGTTGACATCAACAAGCCATTCTGGAAAAAGCTGATGTACAAGGCGTTTGTTCGTGCGAAAAGCGGCTGCGACAAATGGCACGATTACGAGATGTCGGTTGCGCCTTATGAAACCGACAAGCCTATTTATTATGAATTTACGGCGTGCCCGGCGGCGGAATTTGCCAAGCGGTTCGGATTTACGGACATTATGCCCGCCCTGTGCAATGTGGACTATGCGTCCATGGAACTGCTCCAAGCCAAGCTCGTGCGGACGACCACCTGTGTGGACGGCTGCCGATGCGACTATACCATCTGCGGCGATAAGGATCCATACGTAAAGGAACATCCCGAATATCGGGATGAAAACGGATACAGGAGGAATAAGTAATGCTTTTACAGGTGATTCTGGAAGGTCTTGGGCTGGGAATCCTGTTGGTTCTCGTCTGTGCCGTGGGCATCCGCAAAGGGGCTGTTGGGATGGTGCATCTTTACAGCCCGGCGGTGCAGCAGCGGTGCGTGAAGCTGGGACTTACAACACACGAGAAAATCAAGCGCAATTCTCTGATTTTCAAAGCCGTTTGCATTCCCGGCTATATCAGCTATGTGCTGGTCTGTGTCTATGGGATAAACGGTGCGCGCAGCTTTGCGGTGGGCTTCTGGCAGCTGCTCGTCATCTTGTCCATTATGAATCTTATTGACCGCTTTTTGATCGATGGTTACTGGGTGGGGCACACGAACGCATGGACGATCCCCGGAACAGAGGATCTGAAGCCCTACATTACTGCAAAAGACAAGCAGAAAAAGTGGCTATTCGGCACGGTGGGCATGGCAGTCATAGCGATGGTTCTGGCGGCAATTATGACTATTTTTCTTCACTGAGGGAGGGGCCCATGAAATATAAAATCGAGAAAAACACCGTGCAGGAGACGCTGATCCTCCCGCTGTATTCCCGGAAGCTGTGTACGGAGCTGTACCCGAACCTTTACCGGGATGAAACAGCGGTTCGTCTGCTCGACCAGATCGACTACGATTTTTCAGAGGCGGAGAAAAGCTCCCGCAGTCTGATGCAGCGGTTCGGTGCGCTGGAGGTGGCCATGCGGCAGAATGACCTTGCCTTTGAGGTGCGGGCATACCTGAAAACGCACCCCAGCGCAGCGGTGGTCAATCTGGGCTGCGGGTTGGACAACACCGGCAAAGCCTGCGACAACGGCAGCTGCAAGATCTACAATCTGGACTTCCCGGATGTGATTGCCTTGCGGCAGCAGCTGCTGCCCGCCGGGGAGCGAGAGCAAAACATCCCCTGCGACCTGAAAGACCCCGCATGGTTTGACAAGATCGATGCCTCCGGCGGGGCGGTGTTCTTTGCCTCCGGGGTGTTCTATTACTTCCCGACCCAGCAGGTCCGGGAACTGGTGCGGGGGATGGCGGACGCATTCCCCGGCGGTGTGCTGGTCTTTGATGCCGCCAACCGCACGGCGGTGAAGATGATCGCAAAAACATGGCTCAAGACTGCAAAGATCAAGGATGTGGGGGCATATTTCGCGGTTTCGGATGCCAAAAGTGAGCTTTCCCCATGGGACAGCCGCCTGCAGGTGTCCAGCCGGGGCTATATGCTGGGTTACAGCGACCTGAAAGACCCTTCCGTCAGCGGCTTTTTCCGATTCCTTGCAAGGATTGGGGACAACGGGATGAAAATGCAGATTGTAAAGATCAAATTTGGAGGGAGAGCATGAAACATCTGCACTTTGATGTGGAACGCAATGGCTTTTACGGTGCGTATTGGGCGTGTGCCGGCGGTTCAGACTGTGCAGTCATCACGATGATCGGGGATGATCCGGAGGATCGGCTTGCGCGCTCGGCAGTGAAATGGCTTTGCGGGTGCGGTGTAAACGTGCTCACAATGTCGCCCGCGAAAAAAGATTACGGACATCATAATTACCCGCTTGAGCGTGTGGAGACGGCAATTTCATGGCTGAAAGCTAACGGTAACAGAAAGATCGGCATTGCCGGTGCATCGACCACCGGGACGCTTGCGCTGACAGCGGCTGCCATGTTCCCGGATATCACCCTGACCATTGCCATGACACCCAGCGACTTTGTGTGGCAGGGCTTTCTGCAGGGCAAAAGGGACGGCTGCAAGGAGTGGCCGGTCGAGGGTGAATCGCTGTTCTCCTACCGGGGCAAGCCGCTGCCCTATATGCCGTTTTGCTATCAGCATCCCGACTATTGGCATTGCATCGCCGCCGAGAGCAAACGCGCCGGCGATATGGTAAACTCCCGCAAGCTGTTTGACGATTCCGAGACAGCTCATCCGATCGAGCCGGAAGAATACATTCCCGTTGAAAACATCCGGGGAAAGCTGCTGCTGATCGGCGCGGAGGACGATGCGCTGTGGGACACCGCAAAGTATATCCGCCGGATGGAAAAGCGCCTTGCCGAAAAACCGCATGAATGTGAGATCGAGACGATGGTTTATGCCCACGGCACCCACTTCGTTTTCCCGGAGGGGATGCTGAAGATCATGCTGCCGGTTGGCTCCGGTCTATTTGTGAAGTTCGCGTTTCAGGCAGCAAAAAAATATCCGAAGGAATGCCGCCAGACCCGGATAGACATCGAGAAACGGATGTGCCGGGTGTTAGCGAAATGGAAAGGAGCAAAGTGAGATGCGTTGGACGGGGATGCCCATGGCCATGTGGGCGGTGTTTGCCAGATCGTTTCAGACGCAGCTGACGGCGGTGCTGGGCTATGATGCAGTTACCGCAAAGCAGATCACCAAAACCGCCAAGCCGAAATACAAAGAGATCATCGCAAAGCTGCCCAAATTTGAAAAAGGTGATCGGTTCAGCATGAACATCATTGGATGCGCCATGCTGGGGGCGTTTGTCCTCTCCATGCCGCACCGTCCCGATGTGGAAAGCCTGACCGACTACTATGAGAACGCTCAGATGACGCCGTTGATGAAGTGGTTCTGCCGCAAGAGCGGAAAAAGCAAGTTTACCGCAAAGGACATTGCTGCCATGAAAGCCACCGCTGCTCTGAAAGCCGCCGACCGCAACCCCTACTCGTGGAACATGGACTTTTACGAATACCCGGATGGCAGCGGTTACGAGGGGCGCTTTACGAAATGCGGCATCTGCACGCTGATGCAGGAGCTGGGGCTTTATGACCTGACCCCCGCTATGTGCCATCTGGACTACACCATGAGCGAAGCGGGCGGCGTAACGAACTTTGTGCGGCAGTATACCCTTGCCTCCGGCGGGCCCTACTGCGACTGCGGGTACAAAAAGAAAGGAAAATAAATAGGAGGAGCGCAGGGTGGTTTATGAGAAAAAAGCACTCTGCGTATCTCGCAGGTTGACAGAGATTTTGACATGATGCGTTTTTTTGAAGGAGGTTCTTTCGTGAAAAAACAGTCCGATCTTTCCCGGCTGATGGGTTACGCCGGGAACTACCGATATTTCACCTACGCTTCGTGGGCGTTGTCTGCGGCCAGTGCGCTGGTGGCGCTGGTGCCTTTTGTGTACATCTGGAAGATCCTGCGGGATGTGCTGAACGCCGCACCGGACTATGCACAGGCGGTGAACATCCCTCATTACGGCTGGATGGCAGTGCTGTTCGCGGTGCTGTCTTACCTTATTTACATTGCGGCGCTGATGTGCTCCCATCTGTCGGCGTTCCGGGTGGCGACGAATCTGCGGCTGGCGGTGTCGGAGCATCTGGCAGTGCTTCCGCTGGGCTTTGCCGAGACCTTCGGCAGCGGTAAGCTGCGCAAGATCATCCACGAAAGCACCGGAGCCGCCGAGACCTATCTTGCCCACCAGCTGCCCGACCAGTACAACGCCATCGCCACCCCGGTGGGGCTGCTGGTGCTGCTGTTGGCGTTCGACTGGAGGTTGGGGCTGTTGAGCCTTGCGCCGGTGGTGCTGGCTTTCCTCATTATGGCAACCATGACCGGCAAGCGCATGGTTGAAAAAATGCGGCAGTACGGCAACGCCTTGGAGGCCATGTCCAACGAGGCCGTGGAATACGTCCGGGGCATTCCGGTGGTCAAGACCTTCGGGCAGAGTGTAAGATAACAAAAGCCGGTGACTTTCCGCAATGGAGAAAGTCACCGGTTTTCTGTTTCAGCTTATCGGAGCAGCCAGCCGTAATCCTGTCTGCAATCTACCACATAATCCGCATAAACTGTATGATCTACGATCTGGAAGATAAGCATATAGCGTTTTTCAAACAGGATAAAGCGGTAGACATTCCGTGGGATGTATTCGCCCTTGAGCCATGGGCAACGCTGCGGCATCAGTTCCAAGGATTTTGCAGCCTTTTGGAACTCAACGGTCAGGCGTTCCGCAACGGAATCAATAGAGGCAGAAAATTTAGCAGAGAGACAACAAAGCAGTTCAGTCGGATAAAACAATCGACTGAACTGCTTTGTTTTGTGAAATCACATTTGGATCAGAGGTCGGTTTCCGGGCAAACGATTGCAGTCATCTGATCGAATACATCTTCCATCTGTCGTACCAGCGTGAACTGGGTGCGGGCACGGTCGAGGTTGTGGTTCGGACGGGCGGTGTGGAAGTAGTGGTCCCCCTCCAGGTAGTCGGTGAGGAACCGGGTGCCGCACTCCAGGGTCATGAGCCGTGCACCCCAGGCCAGGCTCTTTTTCTCGGCCAGGCTCATGGAAGCCCCGGCGGTGGACAGATAGCCCTGGGCGAACACCTCATACAGGTGCAGGTCAAAGTGGACCTTGCTCTGGTCCGGTTCGTCCTCGGCACAGTCGTTGGCACCGGTGCGGATGGAGTCGCCAAAATCATAGGCGGACAGGCCCGGCATTACAGTGTCCAGGTCGATGACGCACAGACCCTTGCCGGTGGCCTCGTCAATGAGGACGTTGTTGATCTTGGTGTCGTTGTGGGTGACACGCAGGGGGATCTCTCCGGCAGCCAGCTGGTCCAGCAGCACATGGCAGTCGGCCTCCCGGGCACGGACAAAGGCGATCTCCTCAGCGATCTTGGCGGCCCGGCCCATGCTGTCGGCAGCCAGGGCCTTTTCAAAATTGGCGTAGCGGTTGGCGGTGTCGTGGAACCGGGCAATGGTCTCGTGGAGGGTGGAGGCAGGGTAGTCTGCCAGCTGGTTCTGGAACTTGCCCAGAGTCTCGGCTACGGTGCGGAAATCTCCCTCGCTGCCCACCTGCTGCAGGCAGACAGTGCCCTCCACAAAGTCGTAGGCACGCCAGGCACCGCCCTCAGCGTCCAGGTAGCAGGTGCTGCCGGACAGGGTGGGGACCACGTTCAGGGTCTCACGCATGGGGTCGCCGCCCTCTGCCAGGATCTTGCGGCTCAGGTGCCGGGTAACGCCGCAGACGTTCTCCATCAGGCCCACCGGGTCCGTGAAGGTGTCGGTGTTGATACGCTGCAGGATGAACCGCTTGGAGTGGTCGGCCCGCCAGACCAGATAGGTGTCGTTGATATGGCCCTCGCCGTAGTGGCGGCCGTCGCAGACCACCGGTCCGCCAAAATCAAAGGCGTTTGCTGCTGCCAGGAGAATGGGTTCTGTTACAGGTTTCATGATGTGATCCTCGTTTCTTTATCTTTCATGCCGTTTTGCCGGGGCAGGGCGTTGTCCCTGCCGTACCTGACGGCGGTATTCGTTGGGAGTCAGCCCCTCCGCTTTGCGGAAGCACTGGGAAAAATAGCTGGGGGACGAAAAGCCCATCAGTTCACTGATCTGAGCCAAGCTGTAACCTGTATTGCCCAGCATATATTTGCTTTCCTCAATGCGGCGGCAATTCAGATAGGTGATGGGAGAGATGCCGTACTCCTTTTGAAAGGTATGGGCCAGATAATATTTGTTGATGTGTGCGATCTCTGCCAGACGGTCAAGCGAGATGTCCTCCCGGAAGTTGCTGTCCAGATATCGCTTGATCTCTACACACTCCCGGCTGTCAGACCGTGGCGTTTCTTCCACCTGCAAAGAGAGCGTTGTGCAGCGTACCAGCCAGATCAGCAGCACCTCCAGCAAGTCCTGACAGACGGTTTCGCAGCCATCCAGACTGCGGTCGGCTTCGGCAAGCAGCATATGCAGCAGAGTGACCATCCGTTCCCGGTTTTCACGGCAGTTGAAGATAGCATAAGAAGAATCAGCCTTGCCGAATAAGATCTCAATGCCAGCCACACCCAGAACGATATATTCAAGCGGTGAAGCGTTCAGACTCAATTCCGTGTGCTCCACCTGGGGGTTCACGATGACCATGTCGTCGGGCTTTACCGGAAACAGCTGCCCGGCAAGGTAGAACTGCCCTTCTCCGCTCAGGCAATAGAACAGCTCCGTGCAGGAATGGGTGTGGGTGGTGCTGTTCCAGTCACCGCCAAACCGGCTTTTGCTGATGTACAGCAGCCGGAAGGACTCCCGGGGGGCAGGGGCGTGCTGGATATCAAAGCGTTGGGTGCTCATAACACAACGGCTCCTTTGAGTGATGCAAAAAACATAAAAATAAAAGCAAGATAATTAAAAAAGAGATGTCAAAATGATACGATGTCTCGTAGGCTTTTTTCCATTATAGAGGGAAAGCGAGAAAAAAGCAAGCCCTGTTTTTTAGTGGGTCCTCTATTTTTTGTTCCGGAAAAACTTTGGAATATGTCAAAAAGGTTACAGATAAAGGCAATTTGCCCAAAGCAACCTCTTGAATTTAGCGACTTTGCTGAAAGAAAATTCCAGAGAGCAAGATTTCTAAAAAAAGAAACAACAAACCCCTTGTTCGAGAAGGCGAAAAAACTTATATTGGAGACAGAAAAACACACAGCCCTCCCGGGCAGAACCTGTTTGCCCCGGCTGTGTTTGAACGAGATCAAATGATGGAGGATACACTATGAAACGCATTTCTCGTCGCAATTTCCTGAAGGTGGCTGGCGTGGGTGCCGCTGCACTGAGCCTGGCTGCCTGTGGTGGTGCTGCCAGCTCCACTGCCCCCAGCACCGCTTCTTCCGCTGCTTCTGCTGCAGCTGAGGACGTGATCATCAAGGTTGCTGCCATCGAGACTGGCTATGGTGCAGAGATGTGGAAGAAGGTCACCGAGGCCTTTACCGCTCAGACCGGCATCAAGGTGGAGCTGACCACCGATAAGAAGCTGGAGGACGTCATCGGACCTTCCATGCAGGGCGGCGATTACCCCGACGTGATCCACCTGGCTACCGGCCGTGAGGCTGCCCTCACGGAGCAGTTCATCAAGGGCAACCTGATCGCTGACATCACCGACGTGCTGAGCATGACCGTGCCCGGCGAGAGCAAGAAGGTCAGCGAGAAGATCGCCGGCGGCTTTACCGACACTTCTCTCACCAACCCCTACGGCGATGGCAAGACCTACCTGGCCCCCATGTTCTACAGCCCCTGCGGCCTGTTCTACAACGCCGGCTTCCTGAAGGAAAAGGGCTGGGACGTGCCCAAGACCTGGGACGAGATGTGGGAGCTGGGCGAAAAGGCAAAGGCTGAGGGCACTTACCTGTTCACCTACCCCACCACCGGTTACTTCGACGCTTTCTTCTATGCTCTGATGTACGCAGCAGGCGGCCCCGAGTTCTTCAACAAGGCCACCCACTACACCGAGGGCATCTGGGACACCCCCGAGGCAAAGACCTGCTTTGATATCGTGGCTAAGCTGGCCTCCTACACCAACCCCATCACCCCTGCCCAGGCCAACGATCAGGACTTTACCCAGAACCAGCAGCTGGTGCTGGACAACAAGGCTCTGTTCATGCCCAACGGCACCTGGATCGTGGGCGAGATGGCCGAGGCTCCCCGTGCGGATGGCTTTGAGTGGGGCATGACCGCTCTGCCGGCTGTGCAGGCTGGCGGCGACGGCTACAGCTACACCTGGTTTGAGCAGGCATGGATCCCGGCCGGTGCCGAGCATCTGGATGCTGCCAAGCAGTTCGTGGCTTACCTGTACAGCGACGAAGCCTGCAAGCTGTTTGCCGAAAGCGGCGCGATCCAGCCTGTGCTGGGCATCGCCGACAGTCTGGAAGGCGACAACAAGATGTTCTACTCCATCTACGACAACGGCGCAAAGGCAGCTATGGGCAACTTTGCTTCCTTCACCGCTATCCCCGGTGTGGAAGTCCGCACCGTGTTCTTTGACCCTGTCAACTCTCTGGTGTCCGGCAGCATGACCGAGCAGCAGTGGATCGACGGCATCAAGTCCGCCAGCGACCAGATGCGCGCCAACATCATCGAGTAAAAACGAAGCTGCATCCGAAAACAGCTTCCAAGGCCCTGCCCAGCGGAGGCGGTTTTGACCGCCTCCGCTTTTTGGGTTTCTGGATTCCAGTAGAAAGGAACGGTTTGTCTATGAAATCTGACAAAAGCCGCAAACGGTTCGTGTTCCTCTGTGTGGCACCGGCCACCATCCTGTTTTTCATTTTTATGATTTTGCCAACCCTTAATGTGTTCCGCATGAGCCTGTATGAGCGTGGAGCCTACTCGCCAAACGAAACCTTTGTCGGGCTGAAAAATTTTCAGCATCTGCTGAAGGACACCCAGTTCATCCGCTCCATGCAGAACATGATCCTGCTGGTGGTGGTCGTTACCATCATCACCTTTGCGTTTGCGCTGGTGTTTGCAGCCATCCTGACCCGCGAAAAAATCAAGGGGCAGAATTTCTTCCGCATCATTTTCTACATCCCGAACATCCTGTCTGTGGTCGTCATCGCCGGTATCTTCTCTGCCATCTATAAGCCGGAGAATGGCATGCTGAACAGCATCATCGGGCTGTTCCGGGATATGACTGACCCTATCCTCTGGAAAGGCGAAAAGCTGGTCATTCCGTCCATCATCATTGCAATGGTTTGGCAGGCTGTGGGCTACTATATGGTGATGTATATGGCTTCCATGTCCTCGGTGCCTGCCAGCTTGTACGAGAGTGCCAATCTGGACGGAGCGGGCCGTCTGACCCAGTTCTTCCAGATCACGATTCCGCTGGTCTGGACGAACATCCGTACCACCCTGACCTTCTTTATCATTTCCACCATCAATATGGCGTTCCTGTTCGTCAAGGCGATGACCAGCGGCGGGCCGAACGGTGCCTCGGATGTGGCTCTGAACTATATGTACAGCCAGAAAGATGCAGGTCTGTACGGTTACAGCATGGCAATCGGTGTGGTTATCTTCCTGTTCTCGTTCGCCTTGTCCGCCTGTGTTAACCGTGCCACCAGCCGTGAACCGCTGGAGTTTTAAGGAGGAAAAATATGAAGAAAACGGAAGAAAAATCCTCCCGTTCGGCGGAGAGCCTGTACAAATTTTTTATCTATTTTGTGCTGATCCTGCTGGCTGTGACGATCATTGTGCCGGTGGCATGGGTGTTTATGGCATCCATCAAGCAGAACTCGGAGTTCTACGGCAATCCGTGGGCACTGCCTGCCGGATTCTACTGGCAGAACTTCGTCAATGCGTGGAATGGAGCCAAGATGGGCGAATATATGCTCAACTCCGTTCTGGTCACAGCGCTGGCTCTGGTGCTGTTGCTGGTGATTGCGCTTCCGGCAGCTTACTGCTTGTCCCGTTTCCGGTTCAAGGGGCGCAAGCTGCTGAACACCCTGTTTATGGCAGGTCTGTTCATCAACGTGAACTACATTGTGGTGCCCATCTTCCTGATGCTGCGTGACGGTGATGTGTGGCTGAAAAACCATATTGGCAGCGGCTTTTTGCTGAACAACCTGTTCCTTCTGGCGGTCGTGTATGCAGCTACGGCACTGCCCTTTACCATCTATCTGCTGTCGGGCTATTTTGCCACCCTGCCCCACGACTTTGAAGAAGCAGCCTACATCGACGGTGCAAGCTACTTCTCCACCATGACCCGTATCATTTTCCCAATGGCGAAGCCGTCGATCATCACCATTATCCTGTTCAACTTCCTGTCTTTCTGGAATGAGTACATCATCTCCATGACCCTGATGAGTTCCACCAACGCACCCCGTACTCTGCCAGTGGGTCTGCTGAATCTGATGCAGGCTCAGCAGAGTGCTGCGCAGTACGGCACCATGTACGCAGGTCTTGTGCTGGTGATGCTGCCTACTCTGATTTTGTACATCTGTGTGCAGAAGCAGCTGACGCAGGGCATGACGGTGGGCGGCTTGAAAGGATAAGGTGACAAAACATGAAAACATTCTGGAAAACGCATCCTGCCCTGCGCATCGTGCTGATGATCGTGCTGTTTGTGCTGTCCATTGCATTGGTGGTGGCAGGCTGGAAAATGACCGGACAGCTGGCAGGGCTGGGCATCATGCTTGTGGGCGTGGCACTGCTGCTGGCAGTATTGGCCATTTACAACGCAACCTATCAGGATTGAGGATAAGAGAGGAAAACTATGGAAGATAAGTGCAAGACCGGGCGCGTTACCATTCCGACCGACCTGGATGTGGTGCCCGAAACGTTGGAGATTCTGAAAAAGTGGGGTGCGGATGCCATCCGTGACTGTGATGGTACGGATTTTCCGCAGGAACTGAAAAACGCCGATGCAAAGATCTATTCCACCTATTATACCACGCGCAAGGATAACGCATGGGCCAAAGCAAACCCGGACGAGGTGCAGCAGTGCTACATTATGACGGGCTTCTACACCGCCCCCGGCAACACCGTGACCATCCCTCTGATGAAAGGCATCAGCCCGGAGCTGATGAAAGTGAACGATCACGATGACATCACCCGCTGGTGGGAGGTCATGGATCGCTCCACGGGTCAGCCTGTGCCGCCAGAACAATGGAGTTATGCGGATGGCAGCGTGACCGTGCAGGCGGTGCCGTTCCATGAGTATACCGTGAGTTTCCTTGCCTACCTCATCTGGGACCCGGTGCATATGTACAATGCCACCACCAACGGCTGGACGAATTTCGAGCATCAGATCACGTTTGATGTGCGCCAGCCGAAAACCCACAAATATTCCATGGAGCGTCTGCGGAAATTCATTGCAGAGCATCCGTATGTGAACGTCATCCGCTATACCACGTTCTTCCATCAGTTCACCCTGATCTTCGATGAACTCAAGCGGGAAAAATTCGTGGACTGGTATGGCTATTCTGCTTCCGTCAGCCCCTATATCCTGAATCAGTTTGAGCAGGAAGTGGGTTACAAGTTCCGCCCGGAGTATATCATCGACCAGGGCTACTACAACAACCAGTATCGTGTGCCCAGCAAGGAATACCGTGATTTTCAGGCGTTCCAGCGGCGCGAAGTAGCAAAGCTGGCCAAAGAAATGGTGGACATCACGCACGAGTGCGGCTGCGAGGCGATGATGTTCCTGGGCGATCACTGGATCGGCACCGAGCCTTTCATGCCGGAGTTCAAGACCATCGGGCTGGATGCCGTGGTGGGCAGTGTGGGCAATGGCTCCACGCTGCGCCTGATCTCCGACATTGAGGGCGTGAAGTACACGGAAGGACGCTTTCTGCCTTACTTCTTCCCGGACACGTTCCATGAGGGCGGCGACCCGGTGAAAGAAGCCAAGGAAAACTGGGTCACAGCCCGCCGCGCCATCCTGCGCAAGCCCATTGACCGCATTGGCTACGGCGGCTACCTGAAGCTGGCTCTGGACTTCCCGGAGTTTGTGGACTATGTGGAAAGCGTCTGCAACGAGTTCCGGGAGCTGTACGAGAACATCAAGGGCACCACCCCCTACTGCGTCAAGCGTGTGGCAGTGCTGAACTGCTGGGGCAAGATGCGTGCCTGGGGCTGCCACATGGTCCACCATGCCCTCTACTACAAACAGAACTACAGCTACGCCGGGGTCATCGAGATGCTGTCCGGTGCTCCCTTTGACGTGAAGTTCATCAGCTTTGAGGACATCAAGAAGGACCCGGCCCTGCTGGACAGCCTGGATGTCATCATCAACGTAGGCGATGCCGACACCGCCCACACAGGCGGTATCTGGTGGGAAGACCCGGAAATCTCCTCCGCCATTCGCCGGTTCGTCTGGAACGGCGGCGGCTTCATCGGCGTTGGAGAACCGTCCGGTCATCCATATCAGGGTCATATCCTCCAGATGGCCAGTGTTCTGGGCGTGGAGGAAGAAAATGGCTTTACCCTGAACTACGACAAGTACAACTGGGAAGAGCATCCGAATCATTTCATCTTGCAGGATGCGGACCAGCCCATCGACTTCGGTGAGGGAAAGAAGAACATTTATGCCCTGGAAGGCACGGAAGTGCTGGTGCAGCGGAATAAGGAAGTGCAGATGGCGGCGCATGATTTCGGCAAGGGACGTGCCGTATACATCAGCGGTGTACCGTATAGTTTTGCCAACAGCCGCACCCTTTACCGAGCCATCTTGTGGAGTGCCCACAGCGAGGATGAACTGCACACTTGGTTCAGTTCCAACTACAATGTGGAAGTCCATGCTTATGTCAAAAATGGCAAGTATTGCGTTGTGAACAACACTTACGAGCCGCAGGATACCACAGTTTATACGACGGATGGCAACAGCTTTGACCTGCATCTGGATGCCAATGAAATCAGATGGTATGAAATTTAAGTTCTCCTTATCAATCTGTGCAGTGAACGACCACTGCACAGCATAAGAGAAAACGGTGACTTTCCACAATACGGAACGTCACCGTTTTTTCGTTATACTCTTCTATGCTGAACCAGATAGGATCGATAAAAAGTTGTTCCTACGACCAGTTCTTTTTGAAGAGTGTTAGAACGAAGCCTTATATGTGGGCAACACCCGGGTCTATTCGGTGGTCAACGGAAAATATCTGAAATAGCTGACACGGGATGACACCACGCTGGAATATCTGCTGGCGACCGGGCAGCTGGATGCTTCTTCTGCGGAATCCTTCCCGCGCAAAAATGAGATCACGGCCTGTTTTGGGGCGGGAGACCCGGCACTGCTGCGGCGGAAAACGGCTCGACAGATGATATGAGTGTTTTGGTTTTACATTAAAAACATAGAGGACGAGATTATGGGATTGGGCGGAATTATTGTATGGACGAGCATCTGTCCAAGCCGGTGGACATTGCGGTGCTGGAGCGTGCTGTCCGGAAGTACCTTCTTACCCCCCCCCAAAAAAAAAATGAGAGACCGTCAACCGAGATTTACCCGGTGAGCCCCTGAGCTGACACAAGAAAAAGGACAGAACTGCATGGCGGCAGTTCTGTCCTTTTTGCGTATTCCGGTCAAAAATAGGTCACCGCCAGCCCCGGGCCGCGGGGTCCAGCATTTCGGCGGCAGAGTAGAGCAGGGCATTGCAGATGGCGGCGGCCACGTTGCTGCCGCCCTTGCGGCCCATGGCCACGATGGCGGGTACGCCAAAGGCTTCGCAGGTGGCAAACAGCCGCTCCTTGCTCTCCACCACATTCACGAACCCCACCGGTACGCCAATGACCAGTGCAGGACGCAGCCCGGCTTCGATCTGGTCGGCGATGGTCAGCAGGGCGGTGGGGGCGTTGCCCACGGCCAGCACGGCACCGGGGTGCTCCTGCGCGGCCCGCTGCATGGAAGCTACCGCCCGGGTGGTGCCGCCTGCTTTGGCAAGGGCGGCCACCTCCGGGTCAGCCATGTAGCACAGGGCCGTGCCGCCCAGGCGGGCAAGGCCGGGCTTGGTGATGCCGGCCAGCGCCATGTTCGTGTCGGTGATGATGGGAGTGCCCGCCCGCAGGGCCTTCACCCCGGCCGCCACGGCACCGGGGGTGAAGCGCAGATTCCGGGCATAGTCAAAGTCGGCGGTGGTGTGGATCACCCGCTTGACCACGGCGGCGGTTTCCGGCGGAGGCGTCAGGCCAAGTTCCGCCAGCTCGGCTGTGATGATGGAAAGGCTTGTCCGCTCGATGTCGGCGGGCAGATGATGCTGCAGGGTCATACGCGGTTCCCTCCTTTGCGGTCCATGCCCATGGCGGCGTATACGGCATCCATGTCCAGCGCGGCCCGCACGCCGTCGGCCAGCAGGTCGAACTGCTGCTGCCGGTACTGCTCCATCGAGAGCAACGGTGCGTCGGCGGGGGAGATGCCCTTCTTTTTGCACAAAAATGCGGTGAGCTTTTCGGTCAGCTCGCCGGTGTCAAACAGCCCATGCAGGTAGGTGCCGAACACATTGGCCTGCACACACCCTTCCGGCGTGCCGTCGGCCAGAATGCAGAACGGGCTGCCCTGCACTGTCGTGCGCCCGGCGTGGATCTCGTAGCCGGTCAGCTTTGCCCCGGCAAAGGGGATGGCCTCGGCGGTGGCATGGGTCTGGCGCAGCTGCTTTTCGGCGTTGAACACGGTGTCCGTGGGCAGAAGCGCCAGCCCGCGCAGGGTGCAGGGGGTGCCGCTTTCTTCGCCGTCCGGATCGGCAAGGGTGTGCCCCAGCATCTGGTAGCCGCCGCACACGCCCAGCACAGGGGTGCCCTGCGCGGCCAGCTTGAGCACCGCCGCTTCCAGCCCGCACTGACGCAGCCACAGCAGGTCGTCTATGGTGTTTTTGGTGCCGGGCAGGATCACCACATCCGGCGTGCCCAGCTGGCGGGGGCTCTGCACATAGCGCACCCCCAGCAGCGGGTGCTGTTCCAGCGGCATGAAGTCGGTGAAGTTGGAGATGTGCGGCAGGCGCAGAATGGCCGCATCCAGTGGTTTGACGGCCCGCCCTGCCTCCAGCCGGGTGGAAAGGGAATCCTCATCCTCAATGTCCACCTTCAGGTAGGGGATGACCCCCAGCACCGGCAGCTGCGTTTTTTCTTCCAGCATGGCAAGGCCGGGACGCAGGATCTCCACGTCGCCCCGGAACTTGTTGATGAGCAGCCCCTTGATACGGGTCCGCTCGTCCGGCTCCAGCAGGGCCACCGTGCCGTACAGCTGTGCAAAGACGCCGCCCCGGTCGATGTCTCCGGCCAGCAGCACAGGGGCGTCCACCAGCTTGGCAAGGCCCATGTTCACAATGTCGTCGGCTCTCAGGTTGATCTCGGCCGGGCTGCCAGCTCCCTCAATGACGATGATGTCCACCTCTTCGGCCAGACTGTTGTAGGCGGCAAGGATGTCCGGGATCAGCGACCGCTTCATTTTAAAGTAGGCGGCGGCGGGCATCTGCCCCCGCACCTCGCCGTTCACGATCACTTGACTGCCGGTGTCGCTGCTGGGTTTGAGCAGGATGGGGTTCATGCGCACGTCCGGTTCCATCCCGGCGGCCTGCGCCTGCACCACCTGCGCCCGGCCCATTTCCAGCCCGTCCCGGGTCACAAAGCTGTTCAGGGCCATGTTCTGGCTCTTGAAAGGAGCCACCCGGTAGCCGTCCTGTGCAAAAATGCGGCACAGTGCGGCGCACAGCAGGCTTTTGCCTGCACCGCTCATGGTGCCCTGCACCATAATGCAGGTTGCTTTGTTCATGCCAGTACCTCCGCAAGGGTCTTTAACAGTTCATCGTTTTCCGGCCCGGTACGCACGGCGGTGCGGTACCAGCTGCCGTCCAGCCCGGGGTAGTTGCTGCAGCTGCGCAGCACCACGCCCCACTGCCGCAGGGCATCGCCCAGCGTTTCCGGCCCCTGGAACAGCAGGTAGTTTGCTCGGCCGCCCAGCACCCGCAGGCCCAGTGCCCGCAGCCCGGCCGTGAGCCGGGGCCGCTGCTGCGCAATGAGTGCCCGCACCTGTGCCACATAGGCCGTTTCGTCCAGTGCGGCAAGCCCGGCGGCCTGCGCCAGACTGGACACCGCCCACGGTTGCCCGGCGGCCTGCATGGCTTCCAGCAGGGCCGTGTTGGCACACAGGCAGTACCCCAGCCGCACCCCGGCCATGCCGTACAGCTTGGTAAAGGCCTTGAGAATCAGCAGATTTTTGCTGTCCAGCAGGGCTTTGGCGGTCAGGGCGTCGCAGTCGGGCAGAAAATCCAGAAAACATTCGTCCACCACCAGCAGTGCCCCGCAGGCTTCGCACCGGCGCAGGATGCGCTCCACAAGGGGCAGCGGCGTGAGCTGTCCGGTGGGGTTGTTGGGCTGGCAGAGAAATACCATGTCCACCTCCGGCGTGATGGAGGAGAGGATGGAATCCGTCACGGCAAAATCGACCTCTGCCTGCAGAAAATGTCGCCGCACCGCACAGCCCGCACTTTCCAGCGCGGCGGCGTACTCGGCAAAAGTGGGGGCGGTCACCAGCGCGGTGCGGGGCTTTGCCGCCCACGCCAGCCGGAAGATCAGGTCTGCCGCGCCGTTGCCGCAGAGGATAGATTCTGCCGGGATCCCCTCGTGCGGGGCCAGCTTTGCCCGCAGTGCCCGGCACAGGGGGTCGGGGTAGCGGTCGGCGTGAGGCAGGGCGGCAGCAATGGCGTTCGCCACGCCCTGCGGCAGGCCCAGCGGGCTCACGTTGGCCGAAAAATCCAGCGCGTCGTGCCCGTACTGTGCCCGATATCCGGCCCAGTCGCCGCCGTGTGTCAGCTGTGTCATAAGATCACCCCTCGGATCGCCAGTCCCAGCAGCAGGGCCAGCAGGCTTTCGGCATACATCATTTTATTGGCGCGGCGGATGTCCTCCGGCTCAATGGGACGCAGGGCGTCGCCAATGGTAGGCTTGGGGTAATATTCCCCAAAATAGTAGGCAGGCCCGGCCAACTGCACGCCCAGTGCTCCGGCACACGCGCTCTCGGTCTGGGCACTGTTGGGGCTGGCATGGTTGCGCCGGTCCCGCCGCCAGATACGCCACGCCCTTTTGGCGCTGTTGCCGGTCAGGGCCGCCGCCGCGCACCACAGCAGACCCGCCAGACGGCTGGGCAGATAGTTTGCCGCGTCGTCCAGCTTGGCGGGGATGCGGCCGAAAGAAAGGTACGTTTCGTTTTTGTAGCCCAGCATGCTGTCCATGGTGTTGATGGCCTTGTAGGTCAGCGCCAGCGGTGCCCCGCCGATGAGCATATACAGCAGCGGCGCGATCACGCCGTCGCTGGCGTTTTCGGCCACGGTCTCCACGGCGGCTTTGGTCACACCCTCAGCGGTCAGGTCCTGAGTGTCGCGGCCCACGATACGGCTCACAGCCTTGCGGGCTGCGGGCAGGTCGCCTTTTACAAGCTCTTTGTGCACGTTCATGCTCTCCTGCGCAAGGCCCTTTGCGGCCAGTGCCTGCCCGCACCAGAACATCTGCACGGCCAGCCCCAGCCACGGGCTGAGCTTTGCTGCGCCCAGGCAGACAAGGCCGGTGCACACAAAGGTGCCCACCGGCAGGCAAAAAGCCACGATGCCGCCGCCCAGCAGTTCGCCCTGGGGCGTTTTGGGCAGGCGGGCGCGCAGGCGCTTTTCCAGCGCGGAGATGGCCTTGCCCATGAGCACCACCGGGTGGGGCAGCCACGCGGGGTCGCCGAAGAGGGTGTCCAGCACAAAGCCGCCCAGAACGGCCAGCCCGGTCATACGTCGGCCTCCCTGGTGTACTGCACGGTCTTTACAAGGTGCAGCACCCGCTTGTCGGCCCAGTCGGCGGCGTCCAGCACAAAGCCGCCCGCGTTGGGGCCGCACCATTCGTAGTAGTCTTTATGGGGCAGGGCGTAGCGCTCCAACGCGGCCATCTGGGTGCCGCCGTGGGCCAGGATGACCAGCAATTCTTCGCCGTCGGCCAGTGCCTTGTCCACCAGTGCCGAAAAGGCGCGGCAGATGCGCTCAGAAAAAGCAGCCTTGGTCTCGCCGTCCGGGCAGGGGCTCTCACAGTTGGCGGCCACCCAGGCCAGATAGTCCGGGTCGTGCTCCATCTCAATGTAATTGCGGCCCTCAAAGCTGCCGAAGCACATCTCCTTCAGGCCATCCACCACCACCAGCTTTGCAGTGGGGAACAGCACCTCAGCGGTCTGCCGGGTGCGGCACAGCGGGGTGATGTACACGGTTTGAGGCTCGATGTCTGCCTTGCGCAGCATCGCGCGGCCAGCGGCAGAAAGCGGGATGTCCCGCTGGCCCTGATAGCGTTTCTCGGCATTGTATTCGGTCAGGCCGTGGCGCAGGAAATAGATCAGCATGTTGGCAGTTCTCCTTTCAGAACGGTGGGGATGCCGCAGAACATCTGCACAACGCAGTCTGCCCGTGCGGCCAGCAGACAGGCCAGCCGCCCGGCGGCTTCGCGTCCGGCACGTTCGGCGGGGTCCATGGGTACCACGCCGCCGCCCACCTCGGTGGCAAGCACGATATCGTAAGCGGACAGCTCGTCCGCGAGTTTTTCCAGATTTTCGGCCCCGGCGGCCAACTCCTGTACATCGCAGATGCACCGTCCGGGCAGGGTCTTGGCAAAGGTGCGCTTGCCGCTGTAAAGCGGCCCGGTGATAAAGATCATAACAGCCCTCCCCACTGGCAGGCACACAGTGCCGCCAGCATCCAGATCTCGGTTTTCTGCAAAAACCACCCGGCCAGATCACCGGTGATGCCGCCGAACTGCTTGCAGGCAACGGCGTGGTACCGCCACAGCACAGCCAGTGCGGCCAGCACCAGCGCCCAACCACCCAGTGCCAGCATGGCGCAGCACAGTACAGCGGCCAGAAGGGCCAGCACCCGGCGTACAGTGGCTCTGTCGGCTGCCGAGGCAAAGGTGTGGGCAAGGCCGGTGTTCTTTGCCATGGGGAACGCCGTCACCGCATAGCCGGAGAGCGCCCGTTCCAGCACCAGTGCCATCATCCAAAGCAGCCCTGCCTGCAGGGTGAACTGTACACAGGCGCACAGGGCCAGATAGGCCGCAAAGTAGCTGCACAGACGGATCACGGCAAAGGCCCCGCAGTGAGGGTCCTTTAAGATCTCCAGCTTCTTTTCCCGGTCGCCGTAGCTCGAAAGTGCGTCGCAGGTGTCGGCGTAGCCGTCCAGATGGATGCCGCCGGTGACCCAGACCGGGATCAGGCAGAAGCCCGCCGCCCGCACCGCACCCGGCAGGGGCAGCATGCCGCACAGGAACCACAGCAGCCCGATGACCACCCCGATGAGCGGGAAGGCACACATCGCATACCGCATGTTCTTTTCGGTCCAGTTGAACTGCGGCACCGGCACAGCCGAAAACATGGCGAACGCCACGGCAACGGTCTGCAAAACGATCATTTTTCCACTCCTTTATAATAAACAGGGATGCCGCACACCACCCGCACCACGGCGTCGGCCCGGGCGGCCAGTGCATTGTTCACCTGCGCCAGCGCCAGCAGATAGCGGTCGGTGTCGCCTGCGTAGTCGGCCCCGCCGCTGAACACCTCGTTGGAGACGACGATCAGGGTTTCACACTGGGCATACACGGCGTCCAGCCCGGAAAGAATGGCCTGCGCGGTCTGCGGCCCGGCCCCGGCGGGATCATAGAGCTCGTTGGCAGTCAGGTTGCCCAGATCTTCCAGCAACGCGGTACCACGGGCGGGCAGATGCACGGCGTCCAGATGCAGGGGGCACTCCACCGTTTCAAACTGTTTTGCCGCCCGCATTCTGCGGTGCTTTTCCACCCGGGCGGCACATTCGGCGTCCCACACCTGCATGGTGGCAAGATAATAGCGCGGCAGAGTGCTGCGCAGTACCAGACTCTCGGCGTATTCGCTTTTTCCGCTGGCCGCCCCGCCGATCACCAGCGTCAGCATTGCGGGGTGTACGGCGTGATGCCGCCCTCCGCAAAGGAATAACAGTGGTCGTACACCGCCAGTGCCATGTCCCACAGCGGGAGGCTGGCCACAGCGCCGGTGCCCTCGCCCAGATGCAGCCCGGCGGTGAGAAGCGGGGCCTTGCCCAGTGCATCCAGCACCAGACGGGCGGCAGGCTCCGAGGAACAGTGACTGGCAAACACCGCTTTGGCCGCGGCAGGGCACAGCCGCACGGCGCACAGGGCCGCCACGCCGCTGATGAAGCCGTCCATTACCACGGGCACGCCTTCCAGCGCACCGCCCAGAAAGACGCCGCACAGCCCGGCAAGATCAAAGCCGCCCAGCTTGGCCAGCACGTCCAGAGGGTCTGTGGGGTCCGGCTCGTTGCGCAGGATGCCCCGGCAGATGGCATCCACCTTGCGGGCCAGCCCTTCATCCGAAAGGCCGGCTCCCCGGCCGGTCATCCGTTCCACCGGCTGGCCCAGCAGCACCGCTGCCACCGCACTGGAAGTGGTGGTGTTGCCAATGCCCATTTCGCCGGTGGCCAGCAGCTGCACACCGGCAGCTTTCTGCTCCTGCACCAGCCGGATGCCCCGGCCGACGGCCTCCACAGCCTGGGCGCGGGTCATGGCGGGACCCTGCGTGAAATCGGCAGTACCGGCGGCAATGCGGCAGTCTGCCACCCCCGGCACCGGGTCTCCGGCTATGCCCATGTCCACGGGCACCACATCGCAGTGGGCAGTACGGGCCATCTGGCACACGCTGGTACGCCGGGCAGCCAGATTCTCCGCCACTGCGCGGGTCACGCTCTGGTCGGTCTGGCTCACGCCCTGAGCCACCACGCCGTTGTCGGAGCAGAGCACCAGCACAGCCCGGCGGGAAACATCCAGCGCCGCACTGCCGGTGAGGGCGGCGGCATCTTCCAGCAAAGTTTCCAGTGCGCCCAGCCCGCCCAGAGGTTTGGCCAACCCGGCCCAGTGGGCGTGGGCGGCGGCGCGGGCAGCTTCATCCGGCGGGGTGATGCCGGAAAGTAAAGTTTTCAGTTCCGTTTCAGTCATGTGTGTTTCTCTTTTGTCGTTGATAGAACTTTGCACCGCTCACAAAGCGGCGGGGCAGGGGAGTGCCTACCCAGTAAAGATGCGGGAAACCGGCGTACAAACTCATGCTTGCAAATCCGCATTCCCACTGTACTTTTTCGCTTTTCCAAACGGAAAAGTCTGAACCATTGTCGGTGGAATCCCAGTGGTGGAATTCGTGAATATACAAATGCTCTCCGGCATGGAACAGCAGGCTGTCGGCTTTGGCGGTCATGTCGGCATAGCCGAACCGCACCAGCCGCCCCACCTTGACGCCTTTGCCGGGCAGAACGCCTGCCATGGGCCAGGCGGTACCGCTGGCATCTTCCAGCGTCTGCCCCAGATACAGAAAGCCGCCGCACTCTGCCACCGTGGGCAGGCCGCCATTTACGGCATCCCGGATGGCATCGCGCATGGTTTTGTTTTCGCTCAGCGGCCGGGCATACAGTTCCGGGTAGCCGCCGGGCAGATACAGCCCGCAGATGTCCTCCGGCAGGGTGGTGTCGTGCACCGGACTGAAGAACACCAGCTCTGCCCCGGCAGTGCGCAGGCAGTCCAGCGTTTCGGCGTAGGCAAAGCAGAATGCCTTATCCTGTGCCACAGCAATGCGGACGCCCGCCGTTTGCAGAGCAGGCGGCGGCACCGGGGCAGGAGCCGGTCGTTCGGTCAGCGCTTCCAGCGTTGCCCAGTCCAGATTTGCTTCCAGCGCATCGGCCAGCAGGCCGATCTTCTGGGCAAGATCGGTGATCTCTCCGGCGGTTTTCAGGCCCAGATGACGGCTCTCCACCACCGCCTGCGGCAGGCGGGGCAGATACCCCAGCACCGGCAGGCCGGTCTCGGTTTCCAGCAGGGGCTTGAGCATCCGGAAGAGCTTTTCGGAGCAGTCATTCAGCAGGATGCCTGCAATGTGGCTCTCCGGTTTGAAATGCACAAGGCCCTGGATCTCTGCTGCCAGCGTCACACTGGCCCCCTTGGGCTGTACCACCAACAGTACCGGCAGGTCCAGCGCATCGGCCAGCTCCCAGGCACTGGCGCGGGTGGTCAGGCCCTGCCCATCGTAAAAACCCATGGCCCCTTCGCACACCACAGCCCCGTGTCCGGCGGCATAATGGGCGTACAGTTCCCGTACCGTATTTTTGGCAGAAAGATAAAGATCCAGATTGTGGCTCTCCACCCCCAGCACCGACCGGTGGAACATGGGGTCGATGTAGTCCGGCCCGCTCTTGAAGGCGCAGGGGTCCATGCCCCGCTTTTTCAAAGCGGCCAGCAGGGCGCAGGTGACGGTGGTCTTGCCGCTGCCGGAACGCGGTGCGGCGATGACGAACTGCATCATTTGCGTTCCCCCGTGATCAGAAAAATGGGGTTGTTGGCGGTCAGCAGGTGGAGCCTGCCTGCCGGTCTGGTACGGCTCACGGCAAGCTGGGTCACCTCAGCGGAAAGGCCATGAGCCGTAAGGGCTGCAATGGCGGCGCTCAGGGATTCCAGCGCAATGGCGGCAATGCAGATGCGCGCATTGGCGTTTTTGGCCAGAACCGTGTCCACCACCGCGGCCATGCTGCCCTTGGTGCCGCCAATGAACACGGCATCCGGGGCAGGCAGGGCTTCCAGTGCGGCAGGGGCACGGCCCTCAATGAGGGAGAGGTTCCACGCCGCAAATTTTTCGCGGTTCCGGCGGATGAGGGCGCAGGCGTCCGGCTCACACTCCACCGCATACACATGCCCCTGCGGGGCGGCCAGTGCCAGCTCCACGCTCACGCTGCCGGTACCGGCCCCCACGTCCCACAGGGTATCGGCGGGGCGCACGGCCAGTTTGGCCAGCGCGGCGGCCCGCACTTCCTGCTTGGTCATGGGCACCTCGCCCCGGATGAAGGCCTCATCCGGCAGGCCGGGGGTGCGGCGTTCCGGGTGAACGGCATGTTCCACCAGCAGGACGCTCAGGGAAGCAAAGGCCTGCCCGGCCAGTTCCTGTGCGGTGCCAAAGTGGATCTTTTCGTCGGGCGTGCCAAGGTTTTCGCCCACAAGGGCGTGGGCATCGCCCAGCCCGGCGGCGGTCAGTGCGGCACACAGGGTGGCCGGGGTCTCGGCCCCGCCGGTGAGAAAGAATACGGTTTTATGGTTCATGCAGGCGGACACCGGGTCGCAGGCACAGCCGTGGGCAGAAACAAGAGTCCAGCCCTGCCAGGGGCGGCCTACGGCGGCGGCCAGCAGCTGTACGCTGGAAAGGCCGGGCAGCACCCGGCAGGAGATGCCAAAGGCCCGCAGCATGGGCAGCAGCTGGGATGCGCCGGAGTAGAACCCGGTATCGCCGCTGTACACCAGCGCAATTTCCTCGTCCGGGTGCGCGGCCAGACAGGCCAGAATTTCGTCCGGTTTGTACAGGGCCTGCAGGTTTTCGGTGCAGCCCTCCGGCAGTGTGGCCAGCAGCCGCTTTGCGCCCAGGATGCGGTCGGCACCCTGCAGGGCGGCAAGACCCTGTGCGGTCAGGCTGCCGGGGGTGCCGGAGCCCATACCAATGAGTGTGATCATCCTTTCAGCACCTCCCTGCAGCGGGTCAGGATCTGGTCTGCCGTCTCACCGGTCTCGGCCGGGCGGCGGATCACGATGAGCTGGACGCCGGTGTCGGCGGCAGCCTGCGCTTTCTCGGCAAAGCCACCGGCGGCCCCGCCGTCCTTGGTCACGAGAAAGCGAATGGAGAACTGCTCCAGCAGGGCCCGGTTCAGCGCGTAGGAGAACGGCCCCTGCAAAGCAAGGATATTCTTGTGGGGGATGTGCGCGGCCTCGCAGGCGGCAATGCCGTCCAGCGTGGGCAGCACACGGGGGTACAGCCGTTCCGGGGTCAGCTGCGCAAAGGCAGGCAGCTCCTTGGCCCCGGTGGCCAGCAGGACATTGCCCTGCGTTTGGACCAGAAAATCCGCCACATGTGCCGCCGACTGGAACACCATGCTCCCGGCAGGCAGGGGGCTTTGCGCACGCAGCAGCCGGTGATATTCCACCCCGGCGGTGCGGCAGGCCGTGCGGATGTTGCGGGTGGCGTCCACCGCATAGGGGTGGGTGGCGTCTACGCACAGGTCGGCTCCCTGCACAAGGGCGGCCATCTCGTCCGGGGTCAACCGACCGCAGTGCACTGTGATGCCGGCAAAGCTGCCCTGTTCCTCGCTGCCCAGCGGGGTGGCCACGCTCACCAGAACGTCCGCTCCAAACTGGGCCAGCTGCCGGGAAAAAATGCGGCCCTCGGTGGTGCCGCTGAACACCACTGCCCTCATACGCGGTACCCCCGCGGCGTGACCATGCGGCCCTGCAGCACCCGGGTGTTGCGGTTGCCGATGTACACGGTGGTGAACATATCCACGGGCGTCTGCTCCAGCTGAGCCAGCGTCAGCACCTGAGCGCTCTGGCCCTCCCGGCCGATGTTGCGCACCAGCCCACAGACGGTGTCCGGGGCCTTGCCGTTTTGCAGCAGGATGCGCACGGCCCGGGCCAGATAGTCCGGCCGCCCCTTGGAAGAAGGGTTGTACACCGCCATGCAGAAATCGCCCATGGCCGCTGCGGCCAGCCGCTTTTCGATGACCTTCCACGGGGTGAGCCGGTCGGAAAGAGAGAGCACACAGAAATCATGGGCCAGCGGGGCACCCAGCACCGCGCCGCCGCTCAGGGCGGCAGTCAGGCCGGGCACCACCTCCACGGTCACGTCCGGGCAGCCTTCGGCCAGCTCCAGCAGAGGGCTGGCCATGCCGTACACTCCGGCGTCGCCGCTGCACACCAGAGCCACGGTCCGGCCGCTGTGGGCAGTTTCCAGTGCCCAGCGGCAGCGGTCCAGTTCTTTGGTCATGCCGGTGGCGTAATATTCTTTTTCCGGGTAATAGGGGCGTACCAGATCCAGATAGACCGGATAGCCGCACAGCACCTCGGCTTCTTCCAGGGCGCTCTGCGCCTGTGCGGTCAAAAACTGCGGGTCGCCGGGGCCAAGCCCGACCACATATACGATATCAGCCATTCAGCCACCTCCAGTCCGGGGCATAGGGGCACAGCGCCAGCGCAAAGGTCACACCGCCGCCCGCCTGTTTCGGGATGCGGATGCAGCCGCCGGACGCCAGCACAGCGGCCCGCTCACACACGTTGTCCACCCCGGTGACGCTTTGCACGAAGGGAGATGGTGTGAACGGCCCGGACAGTGCCCGCAGCTGCTCCGTAGAATAAAATGTGATGGGCCAGCCGTGGGCCCGGCAGAACGCCAGCAGCCCGGCCTCGTCAGCCTTCAGGTCGATGCTGGCCGCCGCCGTGATGCACGCCGGGGCAAGGCTGTGCCGGGCACAGAAGTCCGCAAAGGCGGCTTCCAACTGCTCGGCACACGTCCCCCTGCGGCAGCCGATGCCCAGCACCCCGATGCGGGGCACCAGATGCAAAGCGTCCCCGGCAGGGGAGAGGGTAAGGGCAAAATCGGCTTCGGCAGGGGTCCGTGCAGGATCCACCCCGGCGGGCGGGGTGCCCTGCACGGGAAACTCAGCGGCAAACCGCACCGACTGCCCGGCCAGCAGCTTGCTGCTGATATGCTTGATGCGCTCCGCTTCCAGCACCGTGCAGTTCTGGTGCTTTGCCCACTCGTCCACCGCAAAAATGCCGTGGGCGTCGGTGGCTGTGGTGATCACCGGAACGGCTCCGCACACGGCGGCCAGTGCACGGGCCAGGTCATTGGCACCGCCCAGATGACCGGACAGCACCGGCACCGCAAAGCGGCCGCATTCGTCCAGTACCACCACCGCCGGGTCTGATGCCTTGCTGCGGCAGTGCGGCGCAATGGCCCGCACCGCAATGCCCACGGCTCCCACAAAAACAAGGGCGTCGCTCTGCGCAAACTGCAGGGCGGTCCACCCGGCAAGGGAGACGCCGCCGCTGCCGCAGTGGTCCACACTGCCGGGCAGGGCGTCTGCCAGCCGCCGGGCCAGTGCCAGACCGGTGTCGGTAAAGGCCAGATAGGCCCGGGTCATTGGTCGGACCCCTTGCGGAACTCGGTGGTAAAACCGGGGTCGTACAGCTTGCTGCGCTCGTACCGGGTGCCAAGAAAATCGCCTGCCACGATGAGCGCTGTTTTGGTGATGCCGGCGTCGTGCACGCTCTGCGCCAGAGAACCCACGGTACAGCGCACGGTTTTCTGCTCCGGCCAGGTGGCCTTGTATACCACGGCGGCGGGGGTGTCCGGCGTGTAGGCACCGCCCTGCAGCAGAGCATCCTGCACCTTGTCCACCAGACCGATGGACAGGAAAATCACCATAGTGGCCCCGTGGGCGGCAAGACTGGCCAGCTTTTCCCGCTCGGGCACCGGGGTGCGGCCTTCCATGCGGGTGATGATCACGGTCTGGCTCACGGTGGGCAGGGTGTATTCGGCATTCAGTGCCGCCGCCGCGCCGCAGAAGCTGGACACGCCGGGCGTGTCATCGTAGGCGATGTCGTCGGCATCCAGTGCATCCATCTGCTCTCGGATGGCCCCGTACAGGCAGGGGTCGCCGGTGTGCAGGCGCACGGTGATTTTGCCGTCTGCCTCCATGGTGCGCATCACATCCAGCACCTGTTCCAACGTCATCTCGGCGCTGTTGTAAATGGCGCAGCCGGGTTTTGCCAGTCCCAGCAGGGCCGGGTTGACCAGACTGCCCGCATAAATGATGCAATCAGCCTCCTGCAGCAGGGCTGCGCCCCGCCGAGTGATCAGGTCCGGGGCACCGGGCCCCGCGCCTACAAAGTGTACCATAGCAGTTACTCCTTTACCAGTACCGTTGCAAAATATCCGGCCTTGCTGCCATCCTGCGGCGGGCGCGCAGTCGAAAGGTCGGGGAAGATCGTTTCATCCGGCAGGCCGCAGCTGCACACGAGGGCACTGCGGCTCAACGCACCGTGGGCGTCCAGGGTGTCCAGCAGGGCGGGCAGCTGACGCCCGGTTTTCATCAGGACTTTCGTGCCGGGGGCGTCCAATACCTCGTCGGCCCGGCTGCCGGGGGCGATGGTCAGCGGAGCGTCCATGCCGCCGGTAAGGGGCTGGTTCAGCCGGGCTGCTGCCGCGCAGAAGCTGGGCACACCCGCTGCCATCGCGGTGGCATAGCCCTGCGCCTGCAGGATCTCCTGCAGATAGCCAAAGGTGGCATAAATGGACACGTCACCCAGGTTCAGCATGGCCACATCCTGCCCGGCATCCAGAAAGAGCCGCACTGCGCTGGCAGCGGTCTCGTGAGAGGCGCGCAGCACGGCGGCGTCCCGGCTCATGGCAAACTGCAAGGGCAGAATGGTCTTGCCGTCCAGCTCTGCGCCCAGTGCCCGGCGGGCGATGTCCAGCGCCAGCATCTGCCCGGAAGCGGTCTGCGGCGCAGCCAGCACCGGGCACTGCCGCAGCAGACGCACGGCCTGCAAAGTCAGCAGCTCCGGGTCGCCGGGGCCGACGCTGACCCCGTAAAAGGTGCCGGTCATGCGTTGTTCCATTGTTTAAGCAGCTCCTTTGCAGTTTGTGTTGTGCCAAGCGGCCCGTGCTGGTTGGAAAACAGCACTGCACCCACCCGGAAGGCTTCGCCCGCCCGGCGGTCGAGGTGCAGCTGGATGGCATCCAGCAGGCTTTCCAGCACCGGGGCGCGCAGTCCGGCGGCGTCCAGCAGCTCCAGACAGGCGTCGGTGGTGGCGGCGGCGTACAAAGCCGCGCACAGCTCCCGGCTTGCCCCACAGAGGGCGGCATGGGCACAGAACAGCTCGGTGCGGCAGTCGGCCGTGTGGGAGTGGGTGTTCATGATGCCGCCGGCCACCTTGACCAGCTTGCCCACATGGCCCACCAGCAGCACCTGTTCAAACCCGGCAGAAGCTGCCATATCCAGCGTATCTCCGATGAAGTTGGAGGTCTTGACCACCGGGATGGCCGCAAAGGCCGGGTAGGTGTCGTGCAGGTAGTCCAGCCCGTAGTTGCCCGGGGCAAGGATGAGCCGCTTTGGGGTACCGGCCCGCAAAACAGCCTGGTTCATTTCCAGCTGGATGGTGTCCAGGATGGCCTGCTGGCTCATGGGCTCCACGATGCCGCTGGTGCCCAGCACCGAAAGGCCACCCTTCACCCCGATGTGCGGGTTGAAGGTGCGCCGGGCCACTTCCTCGCCGTTCTGGATGGAAATGGTCACCGCAAAGCCGCCGGTATAACAGGCGGCTTCAGCCTCCCGGCGCAGGGCCTCGGCGATCATCTGCCGGGGCACATGGTTGATGGCGGCGGCACCAACGGGTTGGTCGAGGCCGGGTTTGGTCACCCGGCCCACACCTCTGCCGCCGTCGATGCGGATGTCCGTACAGTCCGGCAGCAGTTCCACTGTGGCGATCACCGGCAGGCCGGTGGTCACGTCCACGTCGTCGCCGCCGTCCTTTTCAATGGCGCATTCGGCCCCAGTGTCGGTGCGGCGGCAGAACAGGGGTGCTACCTCCACCACGATGCCCTTTGGGGTGCGCAGCGCCACCGTCTCCGGCGCATGGCCGGTGAGCAGCAGCCGGGCCGCGCCCGCTGCCCCCAGCGCCGCACAGGTGCCGGTGGTATAGCCGCAGCGCAGCAGCTTCTGCCCGCTGCGGACGTAGTGCTCGAACGTGGGCTTTTGGGGCTTTGCCTGCCCGAACAGGGCCGTATACTGTTCTTCGCTCAGCGCGTAGAGGGCACGGATGTTGTCCGGGGCAAAGGCGGCATCCGGGGTCAGCACGCCGGAAACGTGGTCCGGGAACACGCACACCACGGCGTCCGCGATCTTCTGTGCCATGTCCAGCTCATGCAGGCTCACGATGACCGCAAGGCCCTGTTCATGGGCCAGCTTCTGCAGGATGGTCAGCAGCTCGATCTTGCCCTTGATATCCAGAAAGGAGGTGGGCTCGTCCAGCAGCAGCACTTTAGGCTGCTGGCAGATGGCACGGGCCAGCAAAACACGCTGACGCTGACCATCACTGATGCAGTTGAAGTCCCGGTCCGCGAGATGCGCAGCTCCGGCAATTTCCAGTGCATCCTGCACGGCCTGCCGGTCGGCGTCGGACAGAATGCCCAGCCGCCCGGTGTAAGGGATGCGCCCGGCCGCGGCAAACTCAAAGCAGGTGGTCAGCTCGGTGCGGCGGGTGTGAGGCAGCATCAGAGCCAGCTTCTGCGCCCGGGCCGTGCCGGTGTAGGCGGTCAGGTCCTGCCCGTCCAGCAGCACAGTGCCGCCCAGCGGGGCCAGCTGTCCGGCCAGTGTTTTGAGCAGGGTGGATTTGCCCGCGCCGTTGGGGCCGACAAGGACAAGGATCTGCCCCGGATTTGCCCCCAGTGCAATGCCGGAGGCCAGCGGCGTTTTGCCGTAGCCGATGGCAAGCTCCTGCGTTTCACAGAGAAATTCCTTCATTGTGCACCCTCCCGGTTCCGGCGGATGAGCAGCCCGATGACCACCGGCGCACCAAACACGGCGGTGACCGCGCTGATGGAAAGCTCCGTGGGAGCAAACAGGCTGCGGGCGATCAGATCGCACAGCAAACAGAAGGCGGCCCCGCCCAGGCAGCAGCCCGGCAGCACCACCAGCGGCTTTGCGCTGCCCAGCAGCTGCTTGACCAGATGCGGCACTGCGATGCCCACAAAAGAGATGGGCCCCGCAAAGGCCGTGACACAGGCCGCCAGCAGACTGGAAAGCAGTACCAGCAGCCGGGAAAAACGCTTCACGTTCACGCCCACGCTCTGGGCATAGGCTTCGCCCATCTGGTAGGCGCTCATGGGTTTGGAGAGGCAGAAGGCTGCTGCCAGCGCAGGCAGCACCACCAGTGCCGCCGCCTGTACATTGCCCCAGGTCATGCCGGAAAAGCTGCCCTGTGACCAGTTGTGCAGGTTGACGATGTTGGAGTCCTGCGCAAATGCCACCACGAACTCGGTGACAGCGGAACAGATGTAACCGATCATGACGCCGCAGATGACCAGAATGCTCATGCGTTGCACCCGACGGGCCACCGCCAGCACAAAGGCCATGGCGGCCATAGCCCCCGCAAAGGCGGCCAGGATCAGGGTGAGGGAGCTGGTGAGCAGGCCGTGGTTCAGGAACACCACCATCACCAGTGCTACGGCCAGCTTGGCTCCGCTGGAAATGCCCATGACAAAAGGCCCGGCGATGGGGTTGGCAAAAAAGGTCTGCAGCAGATAGCCTGCTGCAGAGAGTGCCGCGCCCAGCAACACCACCATCACGGCCCGGGGCAGGCGCAGCTGGGTGATGATGCCCACCGACAGTGCGTCCTGCCCGCGGCCGGTCAGGGCCGCCAGCACGGCACCGGGGGTCAGGGCAACACTGCCCCAGAACAGGTTGGCGGCAAACAGAACCACCAGCGCCAGCGCCAGCAGGAGATAAGAAAACAGATAGCGTTTTTTGCGGGTCATAAACGGTTCCTTACTCAACGTGAATGAAATACTGCAATCCGTCCGGCGCATCCTCGGTGAACAGACGGTGCAGCTCCAGGATAAAATCGGCCAATTCCATGCTCTGCTGGAAAAAGCTCTGGGCAACGCACCAGACATGCCCATTCTGCACAGCCTTGAAGTCCGCCAGCAGGGAGCACTTGGCCACCAGCTCGTCGGTGGTGGAGACAACGCCCTCAATGGTACTGTTGTAGATCAGGAAGTCGGCGTCCCGTGCACCGGCGTAGAAGTCTTCCAGCGGCAGGTTCATGGTGGAAAGGCTGTTGCCGCTGTCGGTCAGATCGGCAAACACATAGTCGGCCCCGGCCATCTCGATCATGCGGGCCACATAGTCGCCGCCCTTGCGCACGTTGGCCAGATTGTTGGCCGAGATAGAAAAGAACGCGCAGCTCTTGCCGGTGGACTGCTGGTTCAGCAGGGGAGCGATGCGCTCCGCCTGTCGGTCAAACACCTGCTGTGCCAGTTCCTCCTTGCCCAGCAGGATGCCGTAGAATTTGATCCACTCCATGCGGGCCAGCGGGCCGCTCTCGTAGCTGGAACGCTCCACCAGCACCGGGATGCCGAAGCGCTCCAGCTGCTCCTTAACCTCCGGGGTGTGGTAGATCATGGTGTTCTCGATGGCAAGGCCGCAATTCGCGGCAAGGATCTGCTCGTAGTCCGGGGCGCTGTATTTGCCCGCATAGGCAATGCGCCCGTCCAGCATGGCCTGCCGGGCCTCGTCCAGATACCAGCCCTCGGCGCGGGTGCCGCTCAGGGCGATGCAGTCCAGTGCGTCCAGTGCAAGGAACAGGTCCATCACCGAGGTGGACACCAGATAGAGGTTCTGCACCGGCTGCTGCAAAACGGTCACGCCCTCGGGCACAGTGCGCAGGGTGGCAGCGCCTTCCGGCCGGACAAGGAACTTTGCCTGTGCGTCCGGGATGGTCAGCAGGGTAGAGCCGTCCGCATAGCAGTCGGCGGTAAACTGGGTGGCGTAGTCCAGCGGGTAGGCGTGGTCAAACACCAGCTCGTCCGTATCGGCCGGTGCAGTAGGCGCGGCAGTGCAGCCTGCAAGCGCCAGCACCGCGGCGGGCAGTGCCTTTAAAAATTGAGCGCGGGTCAGCTTCATGGAAGGTTACTCCAAAGTAAAGGTCAGGGTGTATTCGATCTCGTGCGGGGTGCTCATGGCCACCGTGTCGGCGGTCACGGCCAGCGGGGCGCCCAGGGCAGCGACCGGGATCTCAAAGGTGGAGTTGCCCTCGGTGTTGGTGGGCAGGTACTTCTCGCCGTCCACGACCATATAGTCATAGTTGGGGCTGCTCCATGCGATGGTGGCGGTCATCTTGCCGTCGGCCACGGTCAGAGTGGCGGGGCTGTCCACGGTGGCACGGCCGGAGCCGCCCTCCAGTGCCACAGATACGGTGTATTCGCCGTCTGCGGGGGTCTCGGAGGTCTCCTCGGTCTTTGGCTGGGCATTGCGCACGCTCACGGTGTGATCGTACCAGGTACCCTTGGAGCCCAGAATGGCCAGCGGGAAGTCCTCATCCAATGCGGTGACCGGGATGTCATAGCCGTACACCTCTTCGCTGGTGCCGTCGGAGTAGGTCACAGTGTCGGTGGTGGGCAGCAGCCAGTCCGTTTTGTGGGCCTCGGCATCAGCGGCCAGGCCGGGGTACAGGTTCACGATCTTTTTGGACACCAGGCTGACGTGGAAGGTCATCTTGCCGTCCTTGACGGTCAGGGTGCCTTTGCCGTCGCAGGCCTCGTTGGCATGGAACATGCCGCTGTCGGTATCAAACTCGGCAGTGTATACGCCGTCCGGCAGAGCGGCGGTCTCCGTGACTTCGGATGCGGCGGAACTTGCCGCGCTGGAAGGGGCCTCGGAAGAGACGGCCGACGGAGCGGTGGAAGAAGCGCCGCAGCCTGCCAGAGAAGCGGCCAGCAGCACGGTGACAACGGAAAGGGAAAGCATCTGTTTGCAGCGCATAGAAAAATACCTCAATGTTTCAGAATCAGAAAGGGAGAAACTCCCTGCAGGTCTCAGTATACCACAATCCTATCAAAAAGAAAAATTGCCCGAAAAGATCACTCCCTCCGGGCAATTTGGCAGTTATCTTCAGCCGTTCAGAGAATCAATGGCAGCCTTGGTGTGGGCAACGTACAGCTCCTGAATGGAGGGCACTTCGCCCAGACCGGCGATCTGGCAGTCCACAGACTCAAATGCGCCGGAAGCGTTGAACTGGCTCAGCCAGGAATCCTCGTCGGAACCGGCCATGTCGTTGTTGGCGTGATCGCCTGCCACTACCATCAGGGGACGCAGGACGACCTTGGTGTAACCGGCGGCCTTCACAGCCTCGATCACGTTCTCGCAGGCGGTTTCCTCGGGCTCACCCTCCACGGTGCCGATGAACACATTGTCATAGCCCAGGGTCTGCATGGTGGTCTGCATCTGGCTGTAGCTCACCTTTGCAGTGTGGGAAGTGCCGTGGCCCATGAACACGAAGGCGACCTTCTCGGCAGCGGCGGCGTCCAGGCTCTCGTAACCGGCATCCTTCACGGCGGCCTCGGTCACGGCCTTGGCAACCACTTCCTTGTCGGAGTTGATCACGGTGGCGTCAGAGCCGACCTCGCCCAGCAGGGGCTCAGCCACGGCAACGCTCTCGAACTTGTCGCGGTAGGAGTCGATCATCTCCATCATCTCGTCGTACTCGGCACCGTGCATCAGATGGGTGGGCTGCACGATCAGGTTCTTCACGCCGTTGGCCACAGCGCGGTCCATGGCCTGCTGCATGTTGTCGATCTTCTCGCCGTCACGGGCCTGCACATGGTTGATGATGATCTGTGCGGTAAAGGCGCGGCGCACGCTCCAGTCAGGGTAGGCGGCCTGCAGGGCGTCCTCGATGCCCTTGATGTCCTTCACACGGCTGTCGTTGAAGGAGGTGCCAAAGGAGACCACCAGCAGCTCGTTCTCGCCGATGTTGTCCTCGTTGCGGGCGGCATCCTTGGAAGCATCGCCGGTGTCACGGCCAAAGTAATCGGGGTCAGCATTTTCGCCTTCCACCAGCTCCTTCTGAGCGTCGGTCAAGGCGTCCCAGGCAGCCTTGGCAGCAGCACACTGCTCGTCGGTGCTGTCGTTGCGCTCCTGTACATAGATGGCGTCGATCAGGTCTGCCACGTTCTTTGCGGCAGCCTCGTCGGCGTCCTCGCCGGATGCTTCGCTGCTGGCAGCGGCAGAAGAACTTGCTGCGCTGGAAGCGGTGCTGGATGCGGCGCCGCCGCAGCCGCTGAGCACACCGGCACACAGAGCCAGGGCAGTCAGGGCGGCAGCAGCCTTGCGGATGTTGCGTTTTCTCATGATGAATTCCTTTCCTTTTTGTTCGTATAGAACAGTTTGCATACCCCTGAACAAGGCTCTGAAAGGGCGTTTTCCGCAAACAAAAAAGGCCTTTCTGCTTGCGGAATGGCAACACAAAAAGACCCATGATCCATAGGCTTTTCGGCACGACCAATTCCTCGTGGTCCGGAGCGGTGCGCTCCTGTACCAACAGCAGGCAGGTTTCCTGGCTGAAAGATCTGCGCCCGCCGCCGCCTTCCCAAAGCAACGCTTCAGTGGCCGGTGCCAGAAGCACCCGGGCCGCGGGCTCCCTTATCACAGTGACGAGATCGTGCGGGATTTGCACCCGCTTCCCTTTTAACGTTCCTGCCGCGGCAAAGCGCCTGCGGCGGAACGCACCTGCTGTTTTTGTTCAGTTCGCAGAGAAGTATAGCACAGTACCGGGAAAAACGCAAGAGCGGCATAAAACAAGCCCCCGACCCTACACGAAATTCATGCAAGACCGGGGGCTTGTTGTGCTGGAGCAGGATACGGGACTCGAACCCGCCGCCTACTGCTTGGGAAGCAGTCGCTCTACCGGATGAGCTAACCCTGCACACTGCTTTATCATTGTAGCAAAGCAGGGGACAAATGTCAAGAGCGGATCGCGTCGAAAACGGTCGGGTCAGTTCTTCGTGGTGTAGGTCAGGTCCAGCACCGGGGTAAAGGGGTCGAACACCAGCCCTTCCACGCCGTCAGCCACCAGCAGACGCTTCTGCTGGGCAGCAAGCGGCACCACGGTGCAGCCCTCCAGCAGCTGGCGTTCACAATCGCGCAGCAGCTGGCAGCGTGCGGAGCCGGTGCGCTGGATGCTTTCAGACAGGGTCCCGGCATAGAGCGGATCGGTGATGCCGGTCAGATTGTTGTCTCCGGCAAATTGCTGCAGCATCTGGTATACGCTGCCGCCCTCGGCCCGGATGGGAGCCAGTGCGATGGTGTATTTGCCGCTGGCAAGGCGGGCGTCGAACTCCTCCTGCGGCACCTCTTCCACCGAGAAGAAGAGGGAACAGTCTTTCTGCCAGGCACCGTTGATCTGCTCCACCGTCTCGGTCAGGCCGGAGCCCTGGGGCAGCAGAATGGTCACCCCGTTGAAGTCGGAGCTGGCCATGCCTTGCCGGGCCTGCATGTACAATGCCTTTGCATCCGGGATGGTGGGCAGCAGGTCCCCGGCAGCATCGCGGTAGTCGATGCCGTCCACGGTCAGGCCGTCCGGAACAAGGCCGGTTACCTCCGTGAACAGCCCCGAGGAGGGCACCGACAGGTTCTGCAGGGCGATGCCGGCCAGCGCCTGCCGCAGGGATGCAACCGCGAACACCGAGCCTTCCGATGCGTTGAACAGCAGGGCCCAGGTGGTGTCGGAGTATTCCACGCTCTGCAGGGAAGTGGCTTCGGCGGTGTCATCCAGGGCGGCCGAGCACTTTTCGTCTGCAATGAGCTGGGCGGCACTCTTGTCGGTGTTGCTGGTGTTCTGCACAAGGCGCAGGTTGTTCACCAGCGGGGACGCGGCACTGCGGCGCAGGAATAGGCCGCTGGCCGTCCAGTTGTAGATGTAAAAGCTGCCGCTGGACAGAGTGGATGCACTGCTCAGACCGTAGGTGCCGCGGGTGCTCTCAAAAAAGGCTTCGTCACAGGGCATGGCACCCGGCAGGGTGAGTTTGGAAAGGAAGGTGTCGTCCCGCTCGCTCAGGCGGAACACCAGCGTCAGTTCTCCGATGGCCGACACGCCCAGCGTGCCGGGGTCGGCAGTGCCGTCCAGCACGGCGGCACTGTTCTGGATGGCAGAAAACTCCACCGCATAGGGCGAGGCTGTCTGGGGGTCGAACACCCGGCGAAATGCATACACGAAATCTTCAGCGGTGATGGCGTAGTCCGTGGCGGAACCTTTTGTGCCGGTGTAGGTCAGGCCGCTCTTTAAATAAAAGGTATAGGTGAGCCCGTCGGAGGAGATCTCCCACCGCTCACACAGGTCCGGCACCAGCTCGCCGCTGGCATTGCGGCGCACGAGTCCGCCGTACAGGTTCTCGCAGGCGATCACATCCTCGGCCTTGGTGGCTACCTGCGGGTCAAGGTTTGCGGGGATATTGTCCACAAACCAGGTAAAGCTGGTGCTGGCGGAGCTGCCGCCGCAGCCCGCAAGCAGAAAAGCAAACGCAGCGGCAAGCACCACTGCGGTCATGCGCAAAAAACGATTCAAAAAAGAAACCCTCATTCCGTTCATCATGGTGCAGAAACCCTCAAAAACGGCTCTGCATCGACAAGTGTAGCAGAAACACAGACAAAAAACAATTGCCTTTTTGTGAATTTACCGCGCTTTTTGGTGCCGAGTGCACGGTTTTCCGTTGCCAAGCGCGGCCAAATGGACTATAATAGTACAGCGAAACTCACAAATGCCGGGCAGTTCCGGCGTGTTCAGAATACGATACTGTACGAAGGAGGATCTGTTTTTATGCAGAAGGATCAACAGAAGCTCGAACAGCTCATCAAGGGCAAAAAGGTGGCCTTTATCGGCGCGGGCGTCAGCCACAAGACCCTGATCAAAGAATTTGTGGAGCTGGGGGCACACGTTACCCTGTGCGACCAGAAAAAGAGCGTGGAGGACTTCGGAGATTACGCCGCCACCATCCGGGAGCTGGGCATCGACCTGAGCCTGGGCGAGAACTATCTGGACGGCTTCAAGGGCCAGGATATCATTATGCGCACCCCCGGCTTTGTGGGCTACTTTGAGAAACCCCTGCAGGATGCCATGGCGGCCGGTACCATGGTCACCAGCGAGGTGGAACTGTTCTTTGATTTCTGCCCCTGCCCCATCGTGGCTGTGACCGGCTCCGACGGCAAGACCACCACCACGACCCTGATCGCCAAGTTCTTCGAGGCCGCTGGCCGCAAGGTACATCTGGGCGGCAACATCGGTGCAGCGCTGCTGCCCATGCTGCCCGAGGTGAGCCCCGACGATGTGGCCGTGGTAGAACTGTCCAGCTTCCAGCTCATCAGCATGCATTCCAGCCCCAATGTGGCCGTGGTGACCAACGTCACCCCCAACCATCTGGACCACCACAAGGATATGCAGGAGTACATCGACGCCAAGCGCAACATCCTGCTGTACCAGACCCCGCCCTGCCGTGCCGTGCTGGGCTATGAGAACGAGATCAGCCGCTCCATGCAGAAGGACTGCAAGGGCAAGCAGGTGTGGTTCACCCGCTTGCACGACACCGACAACGGTGCCTTCCTGCGCAAGGACGGCATGCTCTGCATGGCCGAGGACGGTGTGGTGACCCCGTTCCTGGCTCAGAAGGACGTGAAGCTGCGCGGCCTGCACAACATCGAGAACCTGCTGGCTGCTGCGGCTGCCGTGTGGGGCCTCGTGCCGGTGGAAGCCATCCAGCAGGTGGGCAGCACCTTTACCGGTGTGGAGCACCGCATTGAGCCGGTGCGCACCCTGGACGGCGTGCTGTACTACAACGACTCCATCGGTACCAGCCCCACCCGCACCATTGCGGGCCTGCGCAGCTTCAACCAGAAGGTCATCCTCATTGCGGGCGGCTACGACAAGCACATCCCGTATGAGCCGCTGGCACCGGAAGTCATTGCCCACGTCAAGAACCTGGTGCTGATGGGGGCCACCGGCCCCCGCATTGAGAAAGCTGTGCGCGAATGCGAAGGCTTTGACGAAGCAGCTCTGCCCATCCAGCACGCCGACAACATGCAGCACGCTGTGGAGCTGGCCCGCGCCGCCGCAAAGCCCGGCGACATCATCATCCTGTCTCCGGCCAGTGCTTCGTTCGACCTGTACCCCAACTTTGAGGTGCGCGGCCGTGAGTTCAAGAAGATCGTCAACGCGCTCAAGTGATCGCACGGGTCAACACCCCGGCGCGCCGTGCCCGCTTCCGGAACGCTTGCCGGGGGCGCTGGGTGCTGGACGCCCTGCTGCCGCTGGATCGGCAGATCTTCGGCAAAAGCCAGCCCGGCCGGTTCTATGCCGGCCCCACACTGGCGCTGGAACTCAGCGGCCGCACGGCATGGGCAGCCGGGCATGCAAACCCGGAGGAGCTGGCAAGCTTTCTGGCCTTCTGCGGCTGTGGGAGCGTCATTCTGGACGAGGGCGTCTGCCTGCCGCCCACAGGCTGGCACCGGGCCGAAACGCTGACGGTGTTCGGCCTTGCTCCCGGCAAAGTGCTGCCCCTGCCTGCTGTGGAGGATGCTCTTTGGAGCAGCCTGACTCTTGACGCCCAGCCGCCCGCCATGACGGTGGCGCAGGCGCTTTATCCAACGGACCCCGCCCGGCGGGACGATGCCTATTCAGAGCTGTGCTCCAAGCGCAGCCGGGGCCGGGCCGTGGTCTGGGCGCTGCAGCAGGGCGAGCAGACGGTGTGCACCGTGGGCGCCTATGCGGTCGCAAACGGACAGGCCTACATGGCCTGCGGCCAGACTGCAGAGCCCTTGCGCGGCAAAGGCATCGGCGGGCGGCTCATCGTGCAGATGGCCAACGCCCTTGCAGCAGAAGGGGAGCACCCGGTGTTCCTCTGCGCCCCGGAACGGGTGCATTTTTACACCCGCCTCGGCTTTGCAAAGCTGGGGGAGTATGTACGTTTTGCCGCGCCGTGAGCCGGACGATTTGAATGCCCTCCGTTTCACTCTTGTCCTCTGGCCCAGCGGAGCGTCCATGCTTCTGAAAATACAAGAACATTAAATTAAGGAAACAGATATGTCGATTCTCAACCACTTTTTTGATTACAAACCCGAAGTGCTGGCACTGGACGAAAAGGCCATGGAGCTGTGCCAGCCCTATTTCCGCCATATGGAGGAAATCCGCGATTTCAACCAGCTCAAGATGCTCAAGGCCTTTGCCGACACCCAGATGTCCTCCACCGATATGCTGGGTACCACCGGCTACGGCCTGTGGGACACCGGCCGCGCAAAGCTGGAACAGATCTTTGCCGAGGTGATGGGCGCAGAGGATGCACTGGTGCGCAGCCAGTTCCAGAGCGGCACCCATACGCTGGCGGTGGCCCTGTTCGGCCTGCTGCGGGCAGGGGACACCCTGTTGGCCGCCACCGGCCGTCCCTACGATACGCTGGAGGGCGTCATCGGTCTGGACGGCAAGGGCAAGGGCACCGGTACCCTGATGGACTACGGCATCCAATACGACGAAGCTCCCCTCAAGGCTGACTTCACCCCGGACTACGACCTGATTGCACAGAAGGCCCCCGGGGCCAAGGTGTGCCATATCCAGCGCAGCCGCGGCTATCTGCAGCGCAACGCCTTTGATCTGGACACCATCAAAAAGGTTGCCGACACCGCCCGTGCCGCCAACCCGGATATCATCATCTTTGTGGACAACTGCTACGGCGAGTTCACCCAGACGCAGGAGCCCTGCCAGGTGGGTGCCGACCTTGTGGTGGGCAGTCTCATCAAGAACCCCGGCGGCGGAATTGCGCCCACCGGCGGCTACATTGCCGGCCGGAAGGATCTGGTGGAGCTGTGCGCCTACCGCCTGAACGCGCCTGGCCTGGGCAAGGAACTGGGCTGCACGCTGGAAACGCCCCGCGACATGTATCTGGGCTTCTACTATGCCCCCGGCGTGGTGTGTGAGGCCATCAAGACCGCCATTTATGCGCAGTGCATGCTGGAGCTGCTGGGCAAGAACCCGGTGCCGCGCTACTGTGATGACCACAACGACATCGTGACCTGCTTTGATGCCGGCACCGCCGATGCCCTGATCGGTTTCTGTCAGGGTATCCAGGCTGCCAGCCCGGTGGACAGCTATGCGGCCCCGGAACCCAGCCCGGAACCGGGCTACACCGATGAGGTGGTCATGGCAAGCGGCAGCTTTACCCAGGGCAGCACCATCGAGCTGTCCTGCGACGGCCCGCTGCGCGAGCCCTACACCTGCTACCTGCAGGGCGGCCTGAACTTTGCCGCCAGCCGCGCCGGTGTGCTGCTGGCCATCCAGAAGGCTTATTTCAAGGACTGATTGGGTCATTGAAAAAAACGTCAAAATTGTCCGCTCTGCTTGCTTGAGCACTGTAACAGAAAAGCCCTGTGGCTTCTCAAAACGGGAAGCCACAGGGCTTTTTGTGTCATTCAGCGTCCAACAGCGGCAGGCAGAGGGTAAAACAGCTGCCCTTGCCCGGCTCACTCTGCAGCATGATCTCGCCCCGGTGCAGGTGCGCCAGTTCCTGCGCAATGGTCAGACCGAGGCCGGTGGAATCGTGCTTGGTGTCGGCGGTGGTGTGGAAGTAGCGGTCAAACACGGCGGGCTGATCCTCCGGCGCGATGCCGCAGCCGGTGTCCGTGACCTTTACGCAGGCCTGCCCGTTCTCGGCAGCACACACCACGGTGACCCGTCCGCCGGAGGGGGTGTAGTGGATGGCGTTGGTCACAAGGTTCTGCAAGATCTGCTCCAGCCGCACAGCGTCGCCCCACACGGGCAGGGGAGTGCCGGTGTCGGTCCGCAGCTCCACTCCTTTGTGGGCGGCTTCGGCCTGACAGGCGCTGCACACCGCTGCAGTCAGGGCTTCCAGCCGGGCGCGGTCCTCGTTGAGCAGGACCTGCTTCTGCTCCAGCTTAGCCGCCAGAAACAGGTCCTCGGTCAGCCTGCGCACAAAGCCCACCCGCTCCTGCAGCACCGGCAGCAGCGTGGGCAGGGCGTCCGGCGCGGCGGCCAGCGTGTCCAGCCCGCTGCCGATGACGAACAGCGGGCTGCGCAGGTCGTGGAAGATGTTCAGCATCATGCTCTTGCGGGCGTCCGTCTCGTTCTGCAGGGCCTGGGTGCGCTGTGCCACCCGGGCTTCCAGCTCCTGCGCCAGCTGCTCGGTGCGGTCAAATTGCAGTGCGTAGCGGTGGCTGACAAACACCAGACACCCCAGCGTAAAGGGAATGTCGTACAGCCGGGCACAGCGCACCATGTAGAAGGGGAAACTTTCCCGGTAAAACCAGAACCGGAAGGATGGCAGTACGACCGTCAGACGCAGGCCAAAGGTCAGGATGTAGCCTGCCAGCAGATACCAGGCCGGGCGCTCTTTTTTTGCCAGTGCCCGGGCCAGCACCACCAGCACCATTGCCATGCCGGCCAGCAGGGTGACGTTGCGCAGCACCGCCTGGGTGGATGTACCCAGCACCAGAAACAGCAGGACGCCCAGGACCGAGAGCGCAAAGCGTCGGCTGCCGCGCCGGGGAAGGGCCACATGGAGCAGGGAACAGCACAGCCAGAGGGGCGTGAGCACGGCAAAGGGAAAATACAGCCCCATCAGGAACCCGAGCAGTGCGCCGGTCTGCCCGGCCGGGAGCAGCACAGCCAACCCCCAACCGAACATGACGCCCAGATACAGCAGGAAAACTCCCAGTTCATGCTGGGGCTTGAAGCAGAACAGCGCCAGAATGCCCGCACCCATGCTGGCAAAAGCCACAAGCGCCATCAGCTGCAGGCTGCTGCGCAGTTCGCACCAGTGCCACAGGGTGTCGGGCAGCATCAACCACATCTGTGGGACCGTGGTGCTGGTCACAGTGATCTCGGACGTCCGGCCGGGCACCGGCCGCACCCAGAAGGCCTCACCACGCTGGTCGGTGGGCTCCAGCCCTTCCGGCGCGGCGTCCAGCGACCGGGTGGAAAGGCAGAGCACCAGTTCCGGGACGTCGGCAGGCGCTTCAAAGGCAAAACGCCAGTGCCCGGGGCCGGTCTGCTGCCAGCCGGTCAGGGTGACTCCCCGGGTCAGCTGTTCCTGGGTCAGAGCATCGTCGCTGACCGCCTGCGGACAGCGCAGGTTGAGCAGGATGCACAGCCCCAGGATCAGGCTCACCAGCAGAGCCGAGAGCAGAAAATAGCCGGATGTTTTGTGCCGCATAAACACACCTTCCTCAGAAATACAAGCATGAATCTCGCTAAAAGCGGTTGTCAGGGTATCGTAAATAGGGTATACTGAACTGTAAGGTGGTTTCAGTATACCAGAATTTTGGCAAAAAAGGGAGAGCGGCGGCATGATTCGTGTCCTGTTGGTGGAGGATGATGCAATGATCCGGGAAATGACCCGGATCTTTCTGGAAAGTCAGAAGCGGTTTGAGGTGGTGTGTGCAGCCTCCGGCGAGGAAGCACTGGCCCACGCAAAAGACCCCTTTGACGTGATCCTGCTGGACATCCTGCTGCCGGACACCAACGGCATGCAGCTGTGTCAGACCCTGCGCAGCGGGCATCACTGCCCCATCATCTTTACCTCCTGCCTGGACGATGTGGACACCATCGTGCATGCGCTGGAATTGGGCGGTGACGATTTCCTCACCAAGCCCTACGACAACAAGGTGCTGGTGGCCCGCATTCTGGCCAACGTGCGCCGGGTGCAGATGGATGCCGCCGAGCCCAGTCTCCGGGGCTACACCTGCCCGGCTTTCCGGCTGGATGCCGACAACCGCAGTGTGCACTGCCGGGGCGAGGACATCCATCTGGCCGATATGGAATACCGCATCCTCAGCCTGTTCGTGCGCAACCCCAACACCTTTTTTACGGCCAATGAGCTCTACCAGAAGATCTGGGGCAAGGACAGCCTTGGCGATGTGCGCACCGTGCAGGTGCACATCCACAACCTGCGCAGCAAGATCGAGCCGGACCCCGCAAAGCCGGTGTACCTGTGCAATGTGTGGGGCAAGGGCTATGTGTTCCGCCCGGAAGGCAAACAGGAGTAAACAAAACAACAGCGCCGCAGAACATTTCTGCGGCGTTGTTTCCCTCTATACACAAAGTCTGTCTCAGCACACGGCGCGGTGTTCCAGTACGGGCACGGGCTCCACAACCGGCGGGTGCATGCCCTCGCGGTAGTCCAGATCGCCCTGATCCAGACCGCGCAGCAACACCTCGGCGGTGGCGATGTTGGTGGCAATGGGCACGCCGTGCATATCGCACAGGCGCAGCAGGTTCTGCTCGTTCAGGCTGGAAGCATCCACCTTGAGCGGGTCGCGGAAGAACAGCACCAGATCCACTTCGTCGCAGGCAACGCGGGAAGTGATCTGCTGTACGCCGCCCAGCTTGCCGGAGAGATAACAATGCACAGGCAGACCGGTGGTCTGCGCCAGCATCCGTCCGGTAGTACCGGTGGCAATGACTACATTTTTGGAAAGGATCGCGCTGTAGGCAGTGCAGAACTGAAGCGCGAGTTCCTTGCGGGAATCGTGTGCAAGAATGGCAATCGTCATAGTGTTCTCTCCTTTGTTCTCAGTATAGTGTTGTGGGTGGCGGACAGTTTTGAGACGGAATGATGAAACGCGTTGAAATCGTTATCAAAATTTCCAATATAGTTTTACCGCGCGAAAACAGGGGTGTCAAGAGTTTTTTTGAAGATTTTGCAAGAAAAAACGGAGAAAGTAACACTTTTTATTTGTGAGAAACAGAAAAAACTTGGATACAATAGTCTGCCCCAAAACACGGAAAAATCATCAAAAGTGAAAACAATCTTCAAAAATTGTTGCTGAAGAAAAAACGCTCCATGCCGATAAAACAAAAATGCAGGCCGGGACGTCGGACGTCGGCCTGCACGAGAAAATTATTTTCACACTGGGGAGGTGGGGAACTCAGCGGATCTGCCCATCTCCGTGGATGATGTACTTGTAGCTGCAAAGCTCTTCCAGCCCCATCGGGCCGCGGGCGTGCAGCTTCTGGGTGGAGATGCCCATCTCGCAGCCCAGCCCGAACTCTCCGCCATCGGTAAAGCGGGTGGAACAGTTTACATACACGGCGGCACTGTCCACAGCTGCCGTGAACCGGTCGGCGTGGGCCTGTGTCCGGGTCAGGATGGCTTCGCTGTGGCCGGTGGAGTGAGCAGCGATGTGGGCAATGGCCTCGTCCACGCTGTCCACGACCTTGACGGCCAGAATGTAATCCAGAAACTCGGTGTCAAAGTCCTGCGGGCCTGCCGGGGTGCCGGGGATGATGGCCGCGGCGCGCTCGTCCAGCCGCAGTTCCACCGGATGCAGGCCCTTTGCCGTGCGGTCCGGGCCGAGGCGCTGAGCCAGCTTGGGCAGAAACTCTGCCGCAATGGCCGAATGCACCAGACATACTTCCTCGGCATTGCACACGCTGGGGCGGCTGGCCTTGGCGTTCTCAATGATGTCCAGTGCCTTATCCTGGTCGGCGGTGTCATCCACAAAAATGTGGCAGATGCCGGTGCCGGTCTGGATGCAGGGGACCTTGGCGTTTTCCACGCAGGCGCGGATCAGCCCGGCCCCGCCGCGGGGGATCAGCAGGTCCACATAGCCCACAGCGGTCATCAGGGCGTTGGCCGAGGCGTGGGAGGTGTCCTCGATCAGGCTGACAGCGGCTTCCGGCAGGCCGTTCTCCACAAGACCCTGCCGCAGCGCTTTCACAATGGCATTGGCGCTGCGCCAGGCCTCTTTGCCGCAGCGCAGGATGCAGGCATTGCCGCTCTTGATGGCAAGGGCGGCGGCGTCGCTGGTCACGTTGGGGCGGCTCTCGTAGATGATAGCGATCACGCCCATGGGCACGGCGGTCTTTTCGATCACCAGCCCGTTGGGGCGCTCCACCCGTTTCAGCACCCGGCCCACCGGGTCCGGCAGGGCGGCCACCTCCAGAATGCCCCGGGCCATGGCTCCGATGCGCTCCTCGGTCAGGGCCAGCCGGTCCAGCATCACGTCGCTGATGTGCCCCTTGGCGGCGGCCATATCCTCGGCGTTTGCGGCCAGGATGGCCTCCATGTTTTCCGGGTGGCACAGCCAGTCGGACATGGCCCACAGAGCGTGGGTGCGGGTCTCGCTGCTTGCCAGTGCAACGACTGTTTTTGCTGCGCGGGCGGCTTCCAGAATCTCCTGTGTCGTCATGCCAGATCCTCCTGTCTGCGTCCTTTGAAACGGGTCCCGGCGGGCTTGCCGTCGGCAATGTCGTACAGCACCTCCGGGTGTGCGCCGTTGGCAATGACCATATCGGCGCCGCTGCCGGTGACCATGCGGGCTGCCCGCAGCTTGGTGGCCATGCCGCCGGTGCCCAGTGCCGAACCGGCCCCATCGGCCAGTGCCATTACCTCGGGGGTGATCTCTTCCACCAGCGGGATGAGCGCAGCGTCCGGATGGGTGTGGGGGTTGGCCGTGTACAGGCCGTCGATGTCGCTCAGCAATACCAGCAGGTCGGCTTTGCAGCAGCAGGCCACGATGGCGGCCAGGGTGTCGTTGTCGCCGATGGACGTGATCTCGTCGGTGGCAACGGTGTCGTTTTCGTTGATGATGGGCAAAGCCCCCAGCTCCAGCAGGCGGGACAGGGTGTTCTGGAAGTTGACCCGCCGGTCAGTATGCTCCACGTCCACGCCGGTGAGCAGGATCTGCGCAACGGTGTGATTGTAGGCATTGAAGAGCCGGTCGTAGGTATACATCAGCTCACACTGACCCACTGCGGCACAGGCCTGCTTGCTGGCGGTGTCCTTTGGGCGCTGCGGCAGCGACAGCTTGCCCACGCCCATGCCAATGGCACCGGACGATACCAGAATGACCTCGTGGCCCTCATTTTTCAAATCGCTCAGCACCTTGACCAGCTGCTCCGTATGGCGGATGTTCAGCCGTCCGGTGCCGTATGCCAGAGTAGAGGTGCCTACCTTCACAACGATGCGCATAAGTCCATTAACCCTTTCCCATTTCCTTTGTCTTGTCGTAAGCGGCAAGCACAGCGTCCATCACCGCGCCCCGCAGGCCGTGCTCTTCCAGCACGCGCACGCCCTGAATGGTGCTGCCGCCGGGGCTGCACACGGCGTCCTTGAGGGCACCGGGATGCTGGCCGCTTTCCAGCACCAGCTTGGCGCTGCCCAGGACCATCTGAGCGGCATATTCCTGTGCCTTGGCACGAGGCAGGCCGCAGGCTACGCCGCCGTCTGCCAGTGCCTCAATGAACTGGTACACCCAGGCCGGGCCGCAGCCGGACACGCAGCTGGCTGCATCGATCAGGTTTTCCGGCACGGCATCCAGCCGCCCGGCCGGGGCCATGATCTTCCGGAAAGATTCTTCTTCCTCGGCAGTCACATTGCTGGAGCAGTACTGGATCATGCCTTCGCCCACGGAAGCCGGGGTGTTGGGCATGATGCGGATCACCGGGAAGTCCTCGCCCGCCATCTCCTGAATGCGGGCAATGGACAGTCCGGCGGCCATGCTGCACAGCACGAAACGGCTCGGGCGCTCGTCCAGCGAGAACTTCAGCGGTGCCAGCAGGGCCTCCATCATCTGGGGCTTCACCGCCAGAAAGATCAGGTCGCATTCCGCGGCCACCTCAGCGTTGGTCGCCACTTTGCAGCCCAGTTCCTTGGCCAGAGCCTGTGCCTTGGCCGTGGTGCGGTTTGCCAGATAGACCTTTTTAGGGTCTGCAGCCTTGCACACGGCCCGCGCAATTGCGCCGCCCATGTTGCCGCAGCCCAGAAAACCGATCGTTTCCATCATAATTCATACCCTCCCTTACGGCAGACGATTTCTGCCTGCCTCCATTGTAAGCACGCGGGACGATAAAATCAAGAGGAACCGCCTCTTTTTTGCCGCGGCAAAGCCGGGCGGACATGCCGGAAGGGTGGAGGAGGTATTCCGATTTGATATGGCCGGATGCCCAAAAATGTACGCGATGCAAAACACAAACTTGCGTGAATGCACAATAAATTCAAAAAGTGTACAAAGATTGTCCTTGCTTTTTGACAGGATTCTGCGGTAAAATAGGACATGGAAAATCTTCTCACGGCTTTCACCGCACAGGGCAGGAAAATTTCTGCCTGGAAAGGATGGTTTTTGTGTCACAGACGACCAAGCGGGCGCTGGAGGCATCGCTCAAAAAGCTGTTGCTCCAGAAGCCCCTCAACAAGATCACGATCAACGACATCACCGAGGACTGCGGTGTGAACCGTATGACCTTCTATTATCATTTCAAAGACATCTACGATCTGGTGGACTGGATCCTTGTGGAGGACGCCTCCAAGATCCTGGAGGGCCGACAGAGCTTTGAGACCTGGAACGAGGCATTTCTGGACATCCTGCATCAGCTGCAGGAGAACAAGACCCTGGTGCTGAATGTGTACCGTTCGGTGGGCCGCGAACAGGTGGAGCAGTATCTTTATAAATTGCTGGATCCCACGCTGAAGGAATATGCCGACCGCGAGTGCAAGGACATCACGGTCCAGGATGCCGACAAGCAGTTCGTGGTGGACTTTTACAAGTACGCTCTGGTGGGCATGACGCTGGAATGGATCCGCCGTGACATGAAAACCGACCCGGCGGCCATGACTGAGCGGCTGGGCACCATGATCCACGGTGACCTGCGGCGTGCCCTGTGCCGACTGGCCAGCAACCGGGGCGGCACCGCACGGGACGAGGATTAAGCCTCGGAACCGGCCGAAAACGTAAAAATCTTATCAAACAGTGCGCCGTGATGGGTTTTCCATCACGGCGTATTTTCTGATTATGGCACCTTTCGACTGAACGTGGTACCATACATCCATAAAATAAAGGATGATTTCAACAGAATCTGTTTGGAGGAAAACGACTTATGAACACTTCTCTTGAAAATTTGACCCATAAGATGCAGCGCGCCGCCGTTGGCAAGATGGTGGACGTGGTGCTTTCTCATGCAGATAAGGATCCTGAAAAGACCATGGGCCAAATCGTGGATCTGGCAAAGCAGTTTTACGGCAGCTCCTTCAGCGATGAGACTTACGAGCGCGCCAAAAAGACCCTGAGCGACCCGGACAGCAAGTGGTCCAAGCTGATCAACTGTGTGCTGGACCAGACCGACCCCCATGTTGCCCGCACCATGGCCCTGAACCTGGGCTATGAGGCTTTCTTCCGGGGCACCAAGACCATCCGCGAGAACCGCGTGAAGTACCAGTGCAACATTCCCTGGCTGATCCTGTTTGACCCCACCTCTGCCTGCAATATGCACTGCGTGGGCTGCTGGGCCGGTGAATACGGCCACAAGAACAACCTCAGCTTTGAGGATATGGACAAGATCATCACCCAGGGCAAGGAGCTGGGCGTGTACCTGTACATGCTGACCGGCGGCGAGCCGCTGGTGCGCAAGAAGGACATCCTGAAGCTGGCCGAAAAGCACAACGATGTGCAGTTTGCCATCTACACCAACTCCACCCTGATCGACGAGCCCTTCTGCCAGGAAGTGCAGCGTCTTGGCAACATTGCCTTTATGCTGTCCATCGAGGGCACCCCGGAGACCAACGACGCCCGCCGCGGTGAGGGCCACTATGCTGCCGTTATGAACGCCATGGACCTGCTCAAGAAGCACGGCATTGTGTTCGGCACCTCCATCTGCTATACCAGCCAGAACATTGAGGCTGTCACCAACGACACCTTCATGCGTTTTCTGTGCGACAAGGGCGCACACTTCGGCTTCTACTTCCACTACATGCCCGTGGGCAACGATGCTGCTCCGGAGCTGATGCCCACCCCGGAACAGCGCCAGTATATGATCAAGCGCATCCGCTACCTGCGTTCCGAGGAGTGCGACATCCCGTTCTACCCCATGGACTTCCAGAACGACGGTGAGTTTGTGGGCGGCTGCATTGCCGGCGGCCGCAACTACTTCCATATCAACTCGGCCGGCGACGCAGAGCCCTGCGTGTTCATCCACTATTCCAACGCCAACATCCACGACCAGAGCATCCTGGAGATCCTGCACAGCCCGCTGTTCATGGCTTACCACAACGGCCAGCCTTTCAACAAGAATCACCTGCGTCCCTGCCCGATGCTGGAGAACCCCGAGCTGCTGCAGAAGATGGTGCACGAGACCGGTGCCCACAGCACCGACCTGCAGTCGCCGGAGACCGTGGAGCATCTGTGCGAGAAGTGCAAGGCTTACGCCGCCAACTGGCAGCCCACGGCAGACGAGATCTGGTCCCATACCAAGATCCGCGAGAGCCGTTACGAGAACTATAAGGACTGGAAGCCCTCGCAGCCCATTGAAAAGTAATCAGCGGCAGACATCATAAAACGGAACAAAAGCCCCTGCGTCCCGACCGGATGCAGGGGCTTTGTTCTGCCTGTGAGAGAAATGATGGGGAACGGCCAGAGCGCAGCGGAGACCATTTCAAATCGTTTGCGTGAACGACCCGGCGACAGCAAAAAGCCCCGCACTGGGGAGCCGGTACGGGGCAGAGAAGATGCTTACGTTTTGTCGGCGGAGGGGGCCTGCGCCGGGGCTTCCGGTGCGGGAGGATCATCCTCCGGGTCGCCGAAGTTGTCGTGATAGGTGTTGAGCATATCCAGCTCTTCGTTGCGGCGCAGACCGTGAATGACCAGCTTTTTGATCACGTCGTAGATCACGGCGAACAGCGGCACGCCCACGATCATGCCGGCAAAGCCCCACAGGCCGCCGAACAGCAGGATGGCAAACAGCACCCAGAAGCTGGAAAGGCCGGTGGTGTTGCCCAGGATCTTGGGCCCGATGATGTTGCCGTCCGCCTGCTGGAGCACCAGCACGAACAGGACGAACCACAGCGCTTTGATGGGGTTCTGGATCAGAATGAGCAGCGTGGCCGGGATGGCACCGATGAATGGCCCGAAGAAGGGGATCACGTTGGTCACACCGATGATCACCGAGACCAGCAGCGCACTGGGGAACTTGAAAATCAGGCAGCCGATATAGCACAGGACGCCGATGATGGCAGAGTCCATGATCTTGCCGTTGATAAAGCCGCCGAACATCCGGTCTGCGTACTTCACTTCTTCGGTGATCAGGTTGGCCCAACGGGGCTTGACGAGGCTGTAAAGCACCATTTTGGCCTGCTGCACAAAGCGTTTGCGGCTGGCCAGAATGTACACGGCCACGATGATGCCGATGATCAGGTTCTTGGCTACGGTCACCACATTCAGCACGCCGATGGCAGCACCGCTGACGATGTTCTGCATGGAGGGCAGCAGGGTGTTCTTGATCCATGTGTCCAGATTGGTATTCAGGGCGGCGTAAGCCGAATTGAGCAGTTCCATGATCTGCTCGTTCTTCTCAATGAACTCCAGATGGTTTGCCCAGTACATGAACTTTGTAATATTGGCCTGCGCGGTGTAGTACAGGGTGGTCACGCTGGTGATCAGCTGCGGGATGATCATCATGCACAGCGCGTAGATCAGCAGGAGCCCGAACAGGATGGTGAACGTCACGGACAGGGCGTTGATCAGGTTCTTCATCTTTTCCGGGATGAACCGGCGCAGGAACGCCTCAATGGTGTTGCACACCGGCTTGAGCAGATAGGCAATGACGGCACCGTAGATGAACGGCATCAGGATGCCGGTCAGGGTAGAGATGGCCGAGCCGAAGCCGTCAAAGCGGTAAATAAGGAAAAAGAAGATGATACTCAGTGCAATGGCACCAAACCCTGCGAGCATCCCATAGAGATACGGTTTGATGTGCGGTTTTTTGTCCATCATGACAAACTCCATTCCTGCTGCGGGCAGCGGGAACACCCACAGCGCTTGTTAAATTTTGTTGCTTCTGCGCCAGATATGCAGTTTTTCGGCCTCGCGGATCAGCTCCTCGCGGAAATCCGGGTGTGCCACGCTGATCAGAGCCTCAGCCTTTTCCCAAGAGGTCAGACCCTTCAGGTTCACGCAGCCATACTCGGTGCACAGATAGTGCACGTTGGCACGGGTATCGGTGACAATGCTGCCGTTCTCCAACGTGGGACGGATGCGGCTCTCCAACTTGCCGGTCTTTTTATTAAAGAAGGTAGAGGACAGGCAGATGAAGCTCTTGCCGCCCTTGGACAGGTAGGCACCCAGCACGAAATCCAGCTGACCGCCTGCACCGGAAATGTGCTTCACACCGGCGCTCTCGGCGTTCACCTGACCAAACAGGTCGATATCCACGGCATTATTGATGGAAATAAAGTTATCCAAGGCGGAAATGCTGCGGATGTCGTTGGTGTAGTCCACGGGAGCGGACATGCACTCCGGGTTGTCGTTCAGGTAATCATACATCTTCTGGGTGCCGGCACCAAAGGCGTAGACCTGACGGCCCTTGTCCAGCTGCTTGCGGGCACCGGTGATCTTGCCGGCCTTGGCAATGTCCACAAAGGCATCCACATACATCTCGGTGTGCACACCCAGGTCCTTCAGATCGCTCTGTGCGATCAGGCTGCCGATGGCATTGGGCATGCCGCCGATGCCCAGCTGCAGGCAGGCACCGTTGGGGATCTGCGGAACGATCAGGTTGGCAACCTTCAGGTCCACTTCGGTGGCAGCACCGGGAGCGGCCATCTGGCCGATGGGCGGGTTGTCGCCCTCCACGATGCCGGTCACCTGCGAGATGTGCACGCAGTTCTCCATGCCGCCCAGGCAGCGGGGCATGTTCTTATTGACCTCCACGATGATCTTTTTGGCCTTTTCGCACACGGCACCCAGATGGGAAGCGCTGGGGCCGAAGTTGAAGTAACCGTGCTCATCCATGGGGGTCACCTGGAACACGGCCACATCGACGGGGTCCGGGCTCTCACGGTAGTAGCGGGGCAGCTCGGAATAACGGATGGGGGAATAGAAGGAGAAGCCCTGCGCAATGGCCTTGCGCTCAATGCCGCCCATATGCCAGCTGTTCCAGGTCATGTGGGCAGCGGGGTCGTCGATCTGGAAGATCTCAGGGACCCACATCAGAATGCCGCCGCGGAAGTTGACCCCTTCCAGCTCCGGCAGGCGCTTGGCCAGCTCGGCATCCACAGCAACGGGGGTGTTCACGGCCCAGCCGTAATCCACCCAGTCACCGCTTTTGACCAGAGCAGCAGCCTGTGCGGCCGTCATGCGTTTCTGAGCGTACAGTTCCATAAAATCCATTATAAACCATCCTCTCCTAAAAAACATAAAAGAATTGTAAACTTTCTACAATTCTGCACGGATAAATTTTGGCGGCACAGGCCGCCCGGCGGGGGTGCCTGTACACAGCTTTGCCACATCTGTCTGTTACTATATAAATAAGGCACAGAGCAGATGAGTTTGCACAACTTAGTTATAACATTAACAAAGTGCAGAATCAATAGTTTCGGGCGAAAAAATACGCCATCTGGCAATCTGACCAAAATTCTTGGCTTTTTGTGACGATTGTTTGGTGCGTAAAATCCAAAAAAGTTGGGAAAAGGACTTGATAAAATTTTGACGATGTGATTTACTAATAACGTAGCAAGCAGCTGCCCTGCAGTGCAGAATTGATTGTTTAAAATTTAACGATAAATCGTTCTGCGGCTTGCACACAAGACTGGAAAGTGCTATCATGGCAGAACCAAAACGCGCTTTTCACAGCGCACAAGGAGGACACTGGCCGATGGCAACAGCAGTTTATCCCGGTTCGTTCGATCCGGTCACCAAAGGACATCTCGACATCATCAAGCGCGCCGCCAAGATCAACGATCATCTGATCGTTGCGGTGCTGATCAACAGCGCAAAAGACCCGCTGTTCACCGTGGAGGAGCGTGTGGCACTGCTTACCGAGTGCTGCAAGGGCATCCCGAACGTCAGCGTGGAGAGCTTTGACGGCCTGACCGTGGAGTTCGCCAAAAAGCGGCACGCATCCGTCATGGTGCGGGGGCTGCGGGCGGTCACGGATTTTGAAAACGAGATCCAGCTGGCTCAGACGAATCACGCATTGATGCCCGGCATCGAAACCATGTTTCTGGCCACCAGCATCAAATGGAGCTACCTTTCTTCCACCATCGTGAAGGAAGCGGCCCGCTACGGCAGCGACATCGGCAAATTCGTGACGCCCAATGTGGAAAAGGCCGTCAACGAAAAGTTCGATGAACGGCGCCGGAATGGCAAGCTCTGATCTGTTTGCAAAAATGTCCACAGGGCATTTTGATAAAAAGGTTTACGAAACGTAACACACATACAATTCAGGAGGCTATTCACATGAAAAAGATCGTTATCGCATCTGCATGCCGTACCGCTATCGGCAAGTTCGGCGGCACCCTGGCCAACGTTCCCGCAGCTGAGCTGGGCTCCATCGTCATCAAGGAGGCCCTGAACCGTGCAAACGTGAAACCCGAGCAGGTCGATCATGTTTACATGGGCTGCGTCATTCAGGCTGGTCTGGGCCAGAACGTCGCTCGTCAGGCTTCCCTGAAGGCTGGCCTGCCCATCGAGACCCCCGCTGTCACCGTCAACGTGGTGTGCGGCTCCGGTCTGAACTGCGTGAACATGGCTGCTCAGATGATCGAGGCCGGTGATGCCGACATCGTGGTCGCAGGCGGTATGGAGAACATGGACATGGCTCCCTTTGCCATGATGAAGGCTCGCTACGGCTACCGCATGGGCGCACCCATGGGCAAGAGCGAGATCGTGGATACCATGGTCAACGACGCTCTGTGGGATGCCTGCGGCTTCAACAAGCACATGGGCATGACCGCTGAGAACGTCTGCACCAACGAGACCTACCAGAAGAAGTACGGCTACAGCCCCATCAACCGTGAGATGCTGGACGAGTTTGCTTACAACAGCCAGCTGAAGGCTGACAAGGCCATCAAGGACGGCGCCTTCAAGGACGAGATCGTCCCCGTGGTCATCAAGGGCAAGAAGGGCGACACCGTGTTCGATACCGATGAAGGCCCCCGTCTGAGCGCTCCCGAAGTGCTGGCAAAGCTGAAGCCCGCTTTCACCAAGGACGGCATCGTTACTGCTGCAAACTCCTCCGCCATCAACGACGGTGCAGCTGCTCTGGTCATCATGAGCGAGGAGAAGGCCAAGGAGCTGGGCGTGAAGCCTCTGGCTACCTGGGTGGCCGGTGCTCTGGCAGGCGTTGAGCCCGAGGTCATGGGCCTGGGCCCCATCGCTGCTACCAAGAAGGTCATGGCCAAGACCGGCCTGACCGTTGCTGACATGGATCTGGTCGAGGCCAACGAGGCTTTCGCAGCACAGTCCATCGCAGTCGGCGAGGCTCTGGGCTTCGATAAGGACAAGCTGAACGTCAACGGCGGTGCTATCGCTCTGGGCCACCCGGTGGGTGCTTCCGGTGCTCGTATCCTGGTCACCCTGCTGTACGCTATGAAGCACCGCGGTGCTCACAAGGGTCTGGCTACCCTGTGCATCGGCGGCGGCATGGGCTGCGCTACCATCGTTGAGATGGACTGAGCATCCCGCCTTTGAACATTGACTGAATGACAGACCCGGGGCAGGGGAGGAACCGGAGAGCCTGCTCTGGCCCGGGGGCTGTTTTGTGAGAAAACAGAGAGATCTGATAGGAGGTTTTCACAATGGCATTTGTAAAAACCGAGGTGCAGGGCGCAGTTGAGATCATCACCATTGACCGTCCCAAGGCACTGAACGCCCTGAACCCCGAGGTTCTGGCAGACCTGAAGGCAGCTTTTGAGGCTGTGGATCAGGACACCATCCGCTGCATCGTTCTGACCGGCGAAGGTGACAAGAGCTTTGTTGCTGGTGCCGATATCGGCTCCATGAGCACCATGACCAAGGCAGAAGGCGAGGCCTTCGGCAAGCTGGGCAATGATGTGTTCCTGATGATCGAGCATTTCCCCATCCCCGTGATTGCAGCCGTCAACGGCTTTGCACTGGGCGGCGGCAACGAGCTGGCCATGAGCTGCGACATCCGCATCTGCTCCGACAACGCTGTGTTCGGTCAGCCGGAAGTCGGTCTGGGCATCACCCCGGGCTTCGGCGGCACCCAGCGTCTGGCCCGTCTGGTGGGCATGGGCATGGCAAAGCAGCTGGTCTACTCGGCCCTGAACATCAAGGCCGATGAGGCTTACCGCATTGGTCTGGTCAATGCCGTGTATCCCCAGGCTGAGCTGATGGAGAATGTGCTGAAGCTGGCTGGCAAGATCGCCAAGAACGCCCCCATCGCTGTGCGCAACTGCAAGAAGGCCATCAACGACGGCATCAGCCTGCCCATCGAGAAGGCTGTTGAGGTCGAAGAGAAGCTGTTCGGCGACTGCTTCGAGACCCACGACCAGAAGGAAGGCATGGCCTGCTTCCTGAGCCGTGAGAAACCGAAGCCCAAGGCAGTGTTCACCAACAACTAATCAACTATACAATTTTTGATATTAAAGGAGAGATTTCCTATGAAGATCGGTGTTATCGGCGCTGGCACCATGGGCCAGGGCATCGCAAAGGCATTTGCTCAGGTTGAGGGCAACACTGTTGCTCTGTGCGACATCAAGCAGGAGTGGGCTGAGAATGGTCTGGCAAAGATCAAGAAGGGCTACGAGAAGCTGGTTGCTAAGGGCAAGATGACTCAGGAGAAGGCAGACGCCATCGTGGCTGCCATCACCCCGGGCCTGAAGGAAGACCTGTGCGCTGACTGCGACCTGATCGTGGAGGCAGCGTTCGAGGATATGAAGGTCAAGCAGACCACCTTTGGTGAGCTGGATGCCATCTGCAAGCCGGAGTGCATCTTTGCTTCCAACACTTCTTCTCTGTCCATTACCGAGATCGGCAAGAACGTCAAGCGCCCTGTGGTCGGCATGCACTTCTTCAACCCCGCAGACCGCATGAAGCTGATCGAGGTCATCGCAGGCTGCAACACTCCTGCTGAGACCGTTGAGAAGATCAAGGAGATCTCCGTTGCCATCGGCAAGAGCCCTGTTCAGGTCAACGAGGCTGCCGGCTTTGTGGTCAACCGCATCCTGATCCCCATGATCAACGAGGCTGCTTTCATCAAGATGGAAGGCGTTTCCGACATCGCTGGCATCGACACTGCTATGAAGCTGGGTGCTAACCACCCCATGGGCCCCCTGGAGCTGGGCGACTTCATCGGCTTGGACATCTGCCTGGCCATCATGGACGTGCTGTACAAGGAGACCGGTGACAGCAAGTACCGTGCATGCCCGCTGATCCGCAAGATGGTCCGCGGCGGCAACCTGGGTTGCAAGACCGGCAAGGGCTTCTACGTTTACAACGCAGACCGCACCAAGACCCCGGTCGATCAGCTGTAATTTCTGCTCAACATTTCTCCCGGCTGTGGGAAAGCGGTCGGGAGGAATTTGTTTGAAAACCGGACTGTTCCGGCAAATGAAAAAAGACCCGTTAGGAGGATATAGCGATGGATTTTACTCTGTCCAAGCAGCAGCAGATGGTGCAGAAGATGTACCGCGAGTTTGCTGAAAACGAAGTCAAGCCCCTGGCCAAGAAGGTCGATGCAGAAGAGTACTTCCCCAAGGAGACCGTCGAGAAGATGGGCAAGCTGGGCATGATGGGCATCTATTTCCCCACTTCTGTGGGCGGTGCCGGCGGCGATGTGCTGTCCTACGTCATGGCTGTGGAAGAGCTGAGCAAGGTTTGCGGCACCACCGGTGTCATCGTTTCTGCTCACACCAGCCTGTGCGCTGCTCCTATTTATGAGAACGGTACCCCTGAGCAGAAGGCAAAGTACCTGCCCAAGCTGTGCAGCGGCGAGTGGCTGGGTGCCTTCGGCCTGACCGAGCCGGGTGCCGGCACCGACGCACAGGGCCAGCAGACCATTGCCAAGGAAGAGGATGACTGCTGGGTGCTGAACGGCTCCAAGATCTTCATCACCAACGCCGGTTATGCTGATGTGTTCATCGTCATTGCCGTCACCGACCATGTGCTGGACAAGAAGGGCCGTCCCACCAAGCTGTGCTCTGCCTTCATCGTGGAGCGTACCGACCCGGGCTTCTCCGTCGGCAAGGCTGAGGACAAGATGGGCATCCGTGGTTCTTCCACCTGTGAGCTGATCTTTGAGGACTGCCGCATCCCGAAGGACCGTATGCTGGGCGTGCGCGGCAAGGGCTTCCAGCTGGCTATGGCTACTCTGGACGGCGGCCGTATCGGCATTGCATCCCAGGCTCTGGGCATTGCCGAGGGCGCTCTGGAGGAGACTGTTGCTTACGTCAAGGAGCGCAAGCAGTTCGGCCGCCCCATCGCCGCATTCCAGAACACCCAGTTCGAGCTGGCCGAGATGAAGGCCCGCGTGGAAGCTGCCAAGTATCTGGTCTACGCTGCCGCTCTGAAGAAGCAGCAGGCTATGGACGGCGCAAAGGTCCGCTACAGCGTGGAGGCCGCACAGGCCAAGCTGATCGCAGCCCGCACTGCCAGCGACGTGACCCGCCGTTGCCTGCAGCTGTTCGGCGGTTACGGCTACACCCGTGATTACCCCATCGAGCGCATGATGCGTGATGCCAAGATCACTGAGATCTACGAGGGCACCAGCGAAGTGCAGATGATGGTCATTTCCGGCGCGCTGCTGAAGTAAGGGAGGCAAGAGTTACAATGAAAGCAATTGTTTGTGTAAAGCAGGTTCCTGATACCTCCGGCAAGGTCGCCGTCAAGCCCGATGGAACCCTGGATCGTGCATCCATGGCTACCATCACCAACCCCGATGACCTGAACGCTCTGGAGGCTGCTCTGAAGCTCAAGGATGCCACCGGCTGCGAAGTCGTTGTGGTCACCATGGGTCCCCCGCCGGCCGAAGGCATGCTGCGTGAGCTGCTGGCCCGCGGCGCGGACAAGGCTGTTCTGGTTTCCGGCCGTGAGTTCGGCGGTTCCGATACCTTTGCAACCAGCCAGATCCTGGCTGCTGCCGTCAACAAGATCGGCGTCGGTCCCGAGGATGTTGTGTTCTGCGGCCGTCAGGCAATTGATGGCGATACCGCACAGGTCGGCCCTCAGATCGCTGAGAAGCTGCATCTGCCGCAGGTCACCTACGTTGCTGATATCCAGAAGGACGGCAACACCCTGACCGTGAAGCGTATGCTGGAGGATGGCTACATGATGGTCAAGGTGCAGACTCCCTGCCTGCTGACCTGCATCAAGGAGCTGAACCAGCCCCGTTACATGAGCGTGAACGGCATCTTCACCTGCTACGACAAGCCGATGGAAGTGTTCGATTACAACGCACTGAAGGACGATCCGCTGATCGAGGTCGATACCATTGGTCTGAAGGGTTCTCCGACGAACGTCTTTAAGTCCTTCACTCCTCCGCAGAAGGGCGCAGGCACCATGCTCACGGGCGACGATGTGGCCGCTCAGCTGGCTGGCGCTCTGGCCAAGAAGCACCTGATCTGATGAAAGGAGCATAGGATTACAATGGCTGATTTTAACGAATACAAGGGCGTCTGGGTCTTTTGCGAGCAGCGCCAGGGCGCACTGATGTCCACCGATTTCGAGCTGGTGAGCGAGGCCCGCAAGCTGGCTGACGAGCTGGGCTGCGAAGTCACCGGCCTGCTGCTGGGCGACAACGTGGAAGGCATTGCCAAGGAGCTGGGCGGCTATGGTGCCGATAAGGTCATGGTCTGCGACAGCCCCCTGCTGAAGGACTACACCACCGACGCATACGCCAAGGTCGTGTGCGACATGGTCAACGAGTACAAGCCCGAAGTCCTGCTGATCGGCGCTACCAACATCGGCCGCGACCTGGGCCCCCGCTGCGCAGCCCGTCTGCACACCGGCCTGACCGCCGATGCGACCCATCTGGACATCGACACCGCAAAGTATGTCGAGTTCCTGAAGGAGAGCTCCACCATCGACCTGTCCAAGCAGAAGTTTGATTATGAGGACCGCAACCTGAAGATGACCCGTCCTGCATTCGGCGGCCATCTGATGGCTACCATCATCTGCCCCCGCTTCCGTCCCCAGATGTCCACTGTGCGTCCCGGCGTCATGAAGAAGGCTCCCTTCGACCAGGCCAAGGCCGATGCCTGCCAGATCGTGAAGCCCGCCTTCAGCCTGACCGCTGATGACATCAAGACCGAGGTCCTGAGCGTCGAGAAGGCCGCTGAGAAGCTGGTCGATCTGATCGGTGCGGACGTCATCGTCTCTGTGGGCCGTGGCATCAGCAAGGATGTCAACAAGGGCATCGAGCTGGCTGAGCAGCTGGCTGCCGCTCTGGGCGGCGGCGTCGTGGGCGCTTCCCGTGCCGTGACCGACGCAGGCTGGATGAGCGCTGACCACCAGGTCGGCCAGACCGGCAAGACCGTGCACCCCAAGATCTATGTGGCTCTGGGCATTTCCGGTGCCATTCAGCACACCGCCGGCATGCAGGATTCTGAGTGCATCATCGCCGTCAACAAGAACGAGAGCGCACCCATCTTCGGCGTGGCCGATTACGGCATCGTGGGCGACCTGTTCAAGGTCGTGCCTGAGCTGATCAAGCAGATCGAAGCAGCCAAGGCTGCGGAGTGATCCGTATATCCCTTTGCGAATAGTACAATAGCCTGAATTGTTGGAGGGCGGTTCTTCGGAGCCGTCCTCCTTTTTTGCGCGCCGCACCCGGCAGGCCCGACACAAACCACTGATTTTTTCCGGTGCATCTGGGCTATACTGCTACTGCGATATGATTTGACAGAACAGCAAGGAGCACGCAGATGAGCATTTGGGAAAAACTGGGCTTTGGCGGATACAGAGGGTTCTCGCGGGAGGCGGAGCAGCTGTTGCAGCAAGCAGTAGAGCTGGCCGGCAGTTTTGGCTGCAGTCAGGCAGACACCGGGCATCTGCTGCTTGCCATGCTGCAGCAGGAGCAGGGGGCTGCGGCGCGATTCCTAAACAGCCGACATATCTCAGAGCAGGCTGTGCGCCGTCAGCTGGCCGAGAACCGTCGCGGCCCGGCGCAGCATCTGGATCGGCACGCCATGGCACCGGACCTGCGCCGCACCATGGATTACGCCCTCATCGGGGCGCAGAACGCCCATGTCTCACGGGCAGAGCCGGAACACCTGCTCTGTGCCATGCTGGAGGATGATGGCTGCACGGCGGGGCTGCTGCTGGCTTCCATGGGAGTGCCCCTCACGGAGGCCGTGCGGGAGTGCCGCCAGTTGTCCGGGCAGTTTGTCTTTCCTGCTCAGCCGCGGGTGTCGGCCAGCATGCCGCGGGCGGGCCGTGCCAGCGATAAATATTGCCGCGACCTGACCCGCCGCGCGCTGGACGGAGAACTGGACCCGGTGTTCTGCCGGGATGCCGAGCTGGACCGCATGGTGGAGATCCTGTGCCGCCGCCAGAAGAACAACCCCTGTCTGGTGGGGGAGCCGGGTGTGGGCAAGACTGCGTTGGCCGAGGGACTGGCCCAGCGCATCGCAAAGGGGCAGGTGCCCCGTGCCTTGCAGGGCAGGCGGCTGCTGGCGCTGGATATGGCCAGCCTGGTAGCGGGCACCAAGTACCGGGGCGATTTTGAAGAGCGCTTCAAGAACCTGCTGGAGGAGCTGGTGCGGGACGGCACCGCCATCCTCTTTGTGGACGAATTCCACACCATTGTGGGGGCTGGTGCGGCGGAGGGTGCCATTGATGCGGCCAGCATCCTCAAGCCGGTGCTGGCCCGCGGCGAGATCCAGCTCATCGGTGCCACCACCAATCAGGAATTCCGCACACACATCCAGAAGGATGCCGCGCTGGAGCGCCGCTTTGGCCGGGTGCAGGTGGAGGAGCCTACTCCTGCACAGGCGGTGGACATCCTCAACGGGCTGGCCCCGCGCTACGAGCGCTACCACCATGTCACCCTGCCGCCGCAGACCCTGCAGGCGGCGGTGGAGCTGTCGGTACGGTATCTGCCGGGGCGCTGTCTACCGGACAAGGCCATTGATCTGGTGGACGAAGCCTGTGCGGCGGCCCGCATCCGGGCCGAGCAGGAGCAGAAGCCCCAGCCGGTGCTCACCCAGGAGGACATTGCCCGGGTGGTAGCACAGGCCAGCGGGGTGCCTGCCGAACAGGTGAGTGAACAGGAGCGGGAGCGGCTTGAAAAACTGGAAGCCCGTCTCAATGAAGAAATCGTGGGCCAGCAGCGGGCTGCAGCAGCGGTGGCGGGGGCCATCCGGCGCAGCCGCACCGGGCTGGGAGAGCCGGGTCGGCCCATCGGGGCCATGCTCTTCCTCGGCCCCACCGGGGTAGGCAAGACAGCACTGGCCCGTGCACTTGCCGTGAGCTGGTTTGGCAGCGAGAAGGCCCTGCTCAAGTTTGATATGTCGGAGTATCAGGAACAGCACACCACTGCCCGCCTGCTGGGGGCACCTCCGGGCTATCTGGGTCATGACGAAGGCGGCCAGCTCACTGAGGCCGTGCGCCGCCGCCCCTACAGTGTGGTATTGTTTGACGAGATCGAAAAGGCACACCCGGACATCCAGAACATTCTGCTGCAGATCCTGGAGGACGGTCAGCTCACCGACGCCATGGGCCGCAAGGCGGACTTCCGCAACACCATCGTGCTCATCACCTCCAACTTGGGAGCGCGCTTTCTGGCCGGGCAGTCCGCGCCGCTGGGCTTTGCGGCCGGGTCGGAGGCCGTGTTTGAAAAGCAGGCGGCGCAGGCCGTGGAGGAAGCCAAAAAGTGGTTCCGTCCGGAGCTGGTGGGGCGGTTGGATGAGCTCATCGTGTTCCGTCCGCTCAGCGACGAGAGCATGTCTGCCATCGCGGAAAAAATGCTCTGCAGGCTGGAAGTCCGGGCGGCGCGCAGCGGCTATCAGCTCCGGCACACCCCGCAGGTGGGGGCCGTGCTGGCGGCCCGTGCCCGCTCGGCCTATGGAGCGCGGGAATTGCGCCGACAGGTGGACCGAGCGGTGGAACAGGCGCTGGCCGATCAGATCGCTGCCGGGACTGCCTGCACCGGGCAGCACTGGACTGCGGACTGTACGGCAGAGGGCGCCATCGTTCTCCGGCAGGACGAGACGGCGACCCTTTGATACCGGGCAGGGAATGACCAAAATGCCTTGCATCCTGCAGAATTTCTGTTATCATAGAAGCAACAGAATCGCAGGAGGCACCACATGCACACCTTGTTTCTTTTGAACCCCACCGCTGGCAAGACCGACTGCACCCAGCAGCTGCCGCAGCAGATCAACGCTGCAGCTGCCCGGGCAGGCCTTGCCCCGGAGGAATATACCATCTGCATCACCACCCACGCCGGACATGCGCGGGAGCTGGCCCGCGCTGCCGCAGCCGGGGCACAGCAGGCAGGGGAGCCGCTGCGCATTTTCACGGCGGGCGGCGACGGCACCTTCAACGAGGCCCTCACCGGGGCCTATGGCTTTGCAGGCACCGCCGTGGGCTGCCTGCCCTATGGCAGCGGCAATGACTTCCTGCGCACCTTTGGGACGCGGGAGGAGTTTCTGGACCTGGATGCCCAGCTGGCGGGCGGGGCGGTGCCCATCGACCTGATGCAGACCAACCTCGGCTTGTCGGCCACCATCTGTGCTGCCGGGTTGGACGCGCAGGTGGCCTACGGCATCCCCAAATTCCGGCGCATCCCGCTGTGCGGCGGGGAGGTGTCCTATCTGCTGTCCATTGTGGAGCAGCTGTGCGGGCACATCGGCCGCCGGGTGGAGTACACCATCGACGGTGAGACCTTTGCGGTGGACTGTCTGATGTGTGCCATCTGCAACGGCCGCACCTACGGCGGCGGTTTCTGCGCCGGGCCGGAGGCGCAGCCGGATGATGGCTGGCTGGATGTGTTCATCGTGCGCAAGGTGGGGCGCTTGACCATCGCAAAGCTGCTGAGCATGTACAAGAACGGCCGCCATTTCCAGAACGGGCAGCTGGTGGAAGCGGCAAAGCCCTATTTCATCTACCGCCGGGCCAAGGCTGTGACCCTGCGCGCCGCCGATGGACGCGGGCCCATCATTGCCACAGCGGACGGCGAATGTGCCCCCTGCGAGCAGGTGCGCGTGGAGGTGCAGCCGCTGGCCGGACGGGTCTGGCTGCCAAAGGCTGCTTACCACAGATTCGTGGAGCAGAAAACCGCCGCAAGTGCTGAATGATCGCAAAAACGAGAGCTTTGCCGGGAAGGCAGAGCTCTTTCTTTTTGCGTTGTCCGGTCTGATTTTTTTACTGTCACAAAATGTTAATAAAAAACATTCTAAAAAGTCTTGATTTTTTCGGGCAAGATGAGTACAATACACTTAGCACTCAGAGAAAAAGAGTGCTAAACAGCCCGGCGCGGTGAACACGAACCCTGTCGGGTGCAGCAAAGTTTTAAATTATATTTTCTATAGGAGGGCAAGAACTATGAAGATCATTCCTCTTGCAGACCGCGTTGTTATCAAGACTGTTGAGGTTGAGGAGACCACCAAGGGCGGTCTGATCCTGACCGGCAGTGCCAAGGAGAAGCCCCAGGTGGCGCAGGTCATCGCAGTGGGCCCCGGCGGCGTTGTGGATGGCAAGGAAGTCAAAATGACCGTCAAGGTCGGCGATAAGGTGCTCACCAGCAAGTATTCCGGCACCGAGGTCAAGGTGGATGGCGAGGAGTGCACCATCGTGCGCCAGAGCGACATCCTGGCCGTCGTGGAAGACTGAGCGGTTCCCCCTATTTCTGGAAAAATGCAGCTTTAAAAGGAGCGATAGATTATGGCAAAGCAGATCAAGCAGGGCGAGGACGCCCGCAAGGCACTGTGTGCCGGTATTGATACCCTGGCAAATACCGTCAAGATCACCCTGGGCCCCAAGGGCCGCAATGTGGTGCTGGGCAAAAAGTTTGGTGCCCCTGTCATCACCAACGATGGTGTGACCATTGCCAAGGAGATCGAGCTGAAGGACGAGTTCGAGAACATGGGTGCACAGCTGGTGCGTGAAGTGGCCACTAAGACCAACGACGCCGCAGGCGACGGCACCACCACCGCAACCGTGCTGGCACAGGCCATGGTCACCGAGGGCATGAAGAATGTCACCGCCGGTGCCAACCCCATGGATATCCGCCGCGGCATGAGCAAGGCCGTTGCCAAGGCTGTTGAGACCATCAAGGCTCACAGCCAGAAGGTGAAGGACAGCAACGATATCGCCCGCGTCGGCACCATTTCTGCCGGCGACCCGGAGATCGGCCGTCTGATCGCCGAGGCTATGGAAAAGGTCACCTCCGATGGCGTCATCACCATTGAGGAGAACAAGACCACCGCTGAGACCTACAACGAGATCGTGGAAGGCATGCAGTTCGACCGCGGTTACCTGACCCCGTATATGGTCACCGATACCGACAAGATGGAGGCTGCTCTGGACAACGCCGCCATCCTGATCACCGATAAGAAGATCAGCGTCATCCAGGATCTGGTCCCCCTGCTGGAGCAGGTGATGCAGAACGGCATGAAGCTGCTGATCGTGGCTGAGGACATCGAGGGCGAGGCTCTGTCCACCCTGATCGTCAACCGTCTGCGTGGCACCCTGAATGTGGTGGCTGTCAAGGCTCCCGGCTTCGGCGACCGCCGCAAGGAGATGCTGCAGGATATCGCCATCCTGACCGGCGGCACTGTGGTGTCCTCTGATCTGGGCTACGAGCTGAAGGACACTACCGTCCAGATGCTGGGCCATGCCCGTCAGGTCAAGGTCACCAAGGAGAACACCACCATTGTGGGCGGTGCAGGCGACAAGGATGCCATTGCAGCCCGCATTGCACAGATCCGCAGCCAGATCGAGGCCGCTACCAGCGACTTCGACCGCGAGAAGTTGCAGGAGCGTCTGGCCAAGCTGGCCGGCGGTGTGGCCGTCATCAAGGTCGGTGCTGCTACCGAAGTTGAGATGAAGGACAAGAAGCTGCGCATCGAGGATGCCCTGAATGCAACCAAGGCTGCTGTGCAGGAAGGTGTCGTGGCCGGCGGCGGTACCGCTCCCATCAACGCCATCCCCGCTGTGCGTGAGCTGTGCGACAGCCTGGAAGGCGACGAGCGCACCGGTGCCAAGATCGTGCTGAAGGCTCTGGAGGCTCCTCTGCGCCAGATCGCAAAGAACGCCGGCCTGGAGGGCAGCGTCATCATCGACAAGATCATTTCTGCCAACAAGCCCAACTATGGCTTCGACGCGCAGAACGAGGTCTATGTGGATGACATGATCGCCGCCGGTATCGTCGACCCGACCAAGGTCACCCGCTCCGCTCTGGAGAACGCAGCATCCGTTGCTGAGATGGTGCTCACCACCGAGAGCCTGGTGGCAGATCTGCCGGAACCCCCGGCCCCTGCTGCACCTGCCGGTGATATGGGCGGCATGGGCGGTATGTACTAATAACTGCCTGAAAACCGCATGAACACTTGATTTTTGGAGCGCGCAAAAGCGGATTTACGCCAAACTTACGCCAAAAATCGAAGCGCACTATAGGGTAACAAAATCGGCACTCGCTGAAAAGCGGGTGCCGATTTTTTGCGTCTAGGGGATTTGAAGACTCATGAAACCCACTGATGGATTCTGTGAGCGGCAGACTGTCAGCGGCTTTATTGTTGACGAAAAACAAAGGTAGGGATACAATAATAAAAAAGAATGTAAAACCGGAAGGGAGTGTGCCGCTGTGGAAAACCAGAGAGACTTCTGCACAGAATGCCGCAGAGAAACGAGCTACACCCTGAAGAAAATCAAAATCAACCAGACCATCCGGGAAAAGGAATATACTTTTGAGATCACGGCTACTTTCTGCAACAAATGCAGCGGCGAAATGGGTGTTCCTGGTCTGCTAGACTACAACATAAAGGAGATTGACGAGCAGTACCGCCACTCAAATATACTGCAACGATTGGAATGTTACTATGGCTAAATCGTGAAACGAAATGGAGGTTATCTTGATGGACACAAATGCTAAACGTTATCTTGAACTTATTAGCCAGCATTTACAGGAACACCATGCGGCTCTTTTTGTTGGGTCGGGATTCAGTCTTAATGCTGATAAAGTAACATCTGATGTTCCAGACATTCCATTGTGGGCTGGGTTAGCCCAAAAATTCAAAGAAAAGCTAGGAGATTCTGATCAAAACGACCCTCTCGCATTGGCCGAGAGTGTGGAAATTGCGTATGGCCGTAGTGAATTAGATCATCTACTTTTAGACAGTATAAAAGATGCCGATTATCGTCCCTCACCTTTGTATGAAAAACTTTTGCGGCTGCCTTGGAGCGATGTTTTTACAACGAATTATGATACGCTTCTTGAACGTGCTGGGGAAAATCTTGTAGAGAAAACATTTACGCTGGTAACCAACAAGAATGATCTTGTGGGCAGTTCTGGTGCAACAAGACTTATTAAACTTCACGGTTCATTTCCTTCGCAACGACCTTTTATTATTACGGCAGAAGACTATCGGACATACCCTCAAAAATTTGCTCCGTTTGTAAATACTGTGCAGCAGTCATTGTTGGAAAATACTCTCTGCATGATTGGATTTTCAGGGAATGATCCTAATTTCAATAAATGGATTGGCTGGATCCGTGATAATCTTGGTGCAGAGAATGCGCCTTATTTGTATTTATTAAGCCATGAATCTGTTTCGGACGTTCGGCGGGAGTGGTTACATAGGCGGAATATTATTGTCGTTGACCTATCCGAGATTTTTTCTGCCGAGACTCCGTATGATATCTATGAGAAAGCTTTGGATTATCTTTGGAATGCGTATAGTGAATTCCGTGTAACTGGGCAGAATTGGAAAATACGTCATTTTTTTGACGAAAAGTTGGATCGGACATCTTCTATTAAAGAAGCAATTCCGGTGTTACGAAAAAATCATGATAGCTGTCCCAAAGTATTGACTCTTTCTGCTTCAAATAGAATAAAGCTGCGACATCTTCTATCTACAGCTCATGCGATTTTGGCTCACCATTGCGCACAAAAAGATGCTGATACAGAAAATGAGATGGCTTATCTGTATGAATATAACTGGTTGAACGAAAAGACTTTGATGCCTCTTTTGGATTCGGATATCGATTTGTATCAAAAAGTTCTTGCCAGAAATTCTGATATACGCAGTTCTGAAAAATGCGCTATTCTTTTATCGTTACTCCGTTCTTTTCGAGAATATGGTGACGAAGAAAAATGGAATATAAAGTATGTAGAGTTGGTTGCCATGAAAGCATATTTTACGGCAGAACAACAGGAACAAATTCGATGGGAAGAATGTTTACATTCTCTTTTTCGCTACGAATTTCAGAAATTGAAACAACAATTGAAAAAATGGCACGTTTCACCGGATCAAACTTTATGGGCGTTACGTAAATCAGGACTGTGCGCCGAAGTTGGTGAGTATGATGTGGCACTTTCACTTTTGCAAAATTCTCTTTCCAATTTGCGGCAGCGCATTTCACATCAGACTAGACCGGATACTTTCCTTGTATCATTAGAGAGCCCTATGATGAAATTGCAAAGCTATATTTCAGAAATTCGCCCTTCTGATGCAGAAGAAAAGAATATCACATTCGTAGATGAGCATCGCCGAACAGTCCATAGGCAATATGAGGTAGATTGGGCTGATGAAAATAAATATTTCACATCAAGGTTAGAAGCACACTGGGTTCCTTTTCAAACACATGAAACCAAACCGCGTTTTGACTTTGGAGTGAATTCATCTACGACACACTATGGAGGAGAAGATAAAGAAAGAATAGTTGCTTTTACTTTTCTTCAATTCCGTGAGGAAACAGGCATACCATTTCGTCTTGAAAATTATGTGGACGGCGCAAAGGCAGCTTGTGGAGCCGCAGAACGCATTGCGCTATATTGTCCGCTATGGGCTATTTTGACCGTTGTAAGGGCTGGTGAAGAAAAGTTTATAGAAAATGCGCTTACACGTGGTGTTCTCAGTACATGGACCCCCAAAGAAACAGATGAATGCTGCCAATTTTATATAGATGCAGTTTTACGTACGGAATTAGAATTTACCAACCATAAGACCGCTGGCGGTAATACTTTTGTGACAAAAGCAGCTACAGTTCTTTTGGAGGCACTATCTGAACTGTGTTCTAAATGTTCGGATGAAATGATGGTGCAACTTCTGGACTTTTTGAAGAAATTATACTCTTCTCCTCAAAAAGATCATTATTTGCAAGCTGCATCACTTGTAAAAAGGCTGATTCCTTTTTATCCTGTTGGGTTGCATCGTGAACTGCTTTTGCAGTTGTTAACTTTTCCTCTGCCGAATCTAGAACGACTTAGGATTCATCGTGATTTGCTGGATCCATTTGGAGTGCTTTTAGCACGATCAAAAGGATTCAAAGTTGAATCGGAAAAGTCCTGCCAGGAAATTGAACAGTTAATTATTTTGTCTCAATCGCATGATAATGGCTTAAGTGCTTTAAACCGGTTGCTCTATTGTGGAGAACAGGGACTGCTGACATCTGATCAGAAAAAATGGTTGGGAGATTTTATCTGGAAGGATGGGAAACCACATCTTCCTGAAAATTGGCTGGATACTGTTTGCCTGCATTTCCCGTCCCAGCGTGAGAGAGACGAAATTCAATACCTTTGTCAGTCTATTACAAATAAGATTGAGGAAAACACATCTGGGGTGATTTGTTTCCCGGGTGATAATGATATTTTTAATGAACTTGTAAATGTTTCTTTTTTCCGTGCAGATGAGTTTACATCAGAGGAAACAAGCCGGATTCTTGAAGCTAGTAAGGAACGAATAGCGGATCTTTCTGATAATATCAGTCGTGGAATTGATGCATTTGGCGATGAAGGAGTATTTGCTTCTCAAATATATCAGATACTGCACGCTCTTTGGATTTTTACTACTCTTCGTTCGCAGTGGACACCGACAGAAAAGGACTGTGCTGTAATGTCGGTAATCATAACACAATGTGACTCACATCATATCAGCCATCATGGTATAAAGCGATATTGGTCCATATTTTTGAAGCAGAACTTTGAATCAAAAAAGGATTTGGAGCATTCTTTGCGATCTGCTGATACCAAACGTGCGCACAGCTGTTATAATGTACTTGCAACTACAATATGTAATCCGGACAAAAGGTTGCTTCCAGATGATGAGCTTTGCATAGGATTAGAAGTTGTTGCTCAACAGATTGCCTGGGGCGTTCCAAAGCAGCTAGCAGCTGCGTTACAAACGGTTTCTTTTGCAGCAGAATATCGTCCTGATCTGTTAACGACACACCCGATGGAACTTATATTGACAGGCCTTTCTCAGTTATTGGAACAAACTCGAATTTCTTCGGACGATACAGTGGCAACGGCATCAGAGAAGGGCGACATTCGTCGATGGGCTGTGATTCTTGCAACAAAAATAGATGCTGGAAAAATTTCTAAAGATGGACAAGAAATTTTAAAAGATTGGCGTGCTGTTAGCCAAGATAAGGATGAGTTCGCCGAAATCAGGAATGGCCAGCGATAATGAATCAAAGTGTCCATGTCTGGATGTGAAAATTTCTTACCTGAACTCTAAAATGGCGGGATTGTTCTAAATGGCAAACAGCCGCCCAGCATGACCATAACGGTCAACTGCTGGGCGGCTGTTGTTGTACTTATAGCTATACTTACGCCAAATGGAGTTTCTCTTTCAGCGCATCCTGAAGGACGCCGGAAAAGTTGATGTGTGCCGATTCGGCGGCATCGTTGAGCCAGCCGGGAATGGAAAGGGTTTTCTTTACGGGTCTGTACCGCTTTTCGTACTCTTCCATATCGAAAGGTACCATCACCACAAAATCTTCCGGGTCAACATGGAGCGCAGAAGGGACAGAAGGCTCTGGGCAGACTTTGCAATCTTCCAGCATAAGGCCGATGGCATCCTGTGCCATGCGGACAGCTTCGTCCATGGTATCGCCTTGGGTGAAGCAGCCCTCAATATCGGGGATCTCAACAGAGTACCCGGTTTCTTCCGGGTGAAAAATTGCAGGATAGAAAATAGCGTTCATAATGTGACCTCACCTTTTATAATTCAACAAACAATCAATGTACCTTCACTTAACAGGCCTACATTATTGGTTGGAAATTGTAGAATAGTCTATGCAGTGCTTTGCAGTTTCAGAATATGAAGTCTACAATCATCATATTCTTACTTTTTGAGTCCGGCTAATTTGAGAATGTTTTTCTCGGTACCGGGCTTCAGATCCTTTGCGTGAAATGGAACGACAGTGGTTTTGTTGGTAGTTGGGTTATGGTACTTGTAGTGTGACCCATTTGCACTGACTAAAACAAAGCCGTTCTGCTCCAGCAAGCGAATCATTTGCTTGGGAGTCATCGGCATGGCGGGTGCCCCTCCTTTCTTTCAGGATTACAGTTTTATTGTATACGTATTTTACGTATTTGTCAAGAGGGCAAATAAGCCGCCCAGCGACCTTACGGTCTCGCTGGGCGGCTTATTTTTTGCGTTTCCACAACAGATATTCCTCGTAGCGGTGCATCTCGTTCTGTTCTTCTTCGGTCAGGCGCTGGCGCTGTTTGCGGGCTTCGTCCGAGGGGTCGATGTCGGTCAGACCCAGTAGGTAGTCGGCAGAGGTGCCATAACGCTTGCAGAGTGCAATCAAAACTTCATGGCTGGGAGATGCTTTGTCGCGTTCCCATGTGCGGACGGTAGGCACTGAAACATGAAATTCTTTTGCTAAATCTTCTTGCGTTTCACCGTTTAATTTGCGTAACTCCGCGAGCCGTTCGCCAATCATCCTAATTCCCTGCCTTTCTTTGCTATCAGTATAAATAATATTGTCGCTCTTGACAAAAACCGATAATCCTGTTGTCAGTTTTGCTTAAAAGTGATAATATTATTATCATAATAGTGCGAAAGTGATAAGAATACTGACACTTCCGCCGCAACGCTAAGGCAAAGCGAGGGAATCCCCGTTGGAACAACTGATCGACTTTCACGCACCGGAAGTACAGGCGGTGCTGGATACGCTACTAGAAGATAAATCCACCGGTAAAAACATCATCTGGGCAACCGACCCTCCGGAGGAGCTGCAAACGGTAATGTACGAGCCGGTGACGGATAAATCTCCGATCACTGCGCAGCAGCTCAGGCTGACCCACTACGAGGTGGTGCTGCCCCGGATGATGAAGCAGACCGACACCCAGCAGCAGCGCACCCGCAAAAAAGGCGAGGTATTCAGCCCGGCATGGGTCTGCAACAAGATGAATAACGCACTGGATGCCGACTGGTTCGGTGCGCTGGGGGCAGAGCAGACCACCGGGCAGTTCACCGTGGAGCTGCCCCAAGGCTGGCAGACGGTGGAAACGCCGGTGCAGTTCCCGGCTTGTAAGGGCAAGACCCCGGCATGGGTGCAGTATGTGCAGAGCCGCCGTTTGGAGGTGACCTGCGGCGAAGCCCCCTTTCTGGCGTCCCGGTACGATGCCGCCACCGGCGAGATGATCCCGGTAGCCCGGCGCATTGGCATTCTGGACCGCAAGCTGCGGGTGGTAAGCGAGAACGCCGCCACAGAGGACGAGTGGCGCAAATATGCCACCCATGCGGTGCAGTCCACCTACGGCTACGAGTATCAGGGCGATAACCTTTTGCTGGCACGGGTCAACCTGCTGCTGACCTATACAGAGCATCTGCAAGCCCGCTGGCAGCGCAAACCCACAAAAGAAGAGTTACAGCCTATCGCCAACATCATAAGCTGGAACCTGTGGCAAATGGACGGCTTGCACCTGTCTGTGCCCGGCGGCAAGCCTCAGCCGGAGGCAGAACAGCTTGACCTCTTTTCCATGTTCGGAGCGGCAGAGCCGCAGCCGCCCACGGTATCCTGTAAAGTAAAAAACTGGCGCAAGGGCAGCCATGGAACGACCCAGAACTTTGAAACCATTCAGGAAGGGAGTACCAGCATGAAATTTGATTATGTTATCGGAAACCCGCCGTATCAGGAAGTTGATGGAGGTTCAGGCGCAAGCGCAACGCCGGTATATAACAAATTCATTGAGGAAACAAAGACATTGAATCCAACGGCAATGTCTTTTATCATTCCAGCAAAATGGTATTCTGGTGGTAAAGGGTTGGATAAATTTCGAGAGCAGATGTTAAACGACAAACGAATGGCGGTACTCGTTGACTATCCTAACTCGCTGGATGTTTTTCCGAATGTGGATGTTGCTGGTGGTGTATGCTATTTTGTGTGGGCTAAGTCACATGAGGGAAAATGCTACTACATAAATTACCGAGATGGGGTTAAGACATTCGAATACCGTGATTTGAATGAGTTTTCGACATTTATTCGTTATCCAATCGCTGCCGAGATAGTTAAGAAGGTGCGTCTGAAAGGAGAACAGACGCTTGATACGATAGTTTCCAGCCGAAAGCCGTTTGGTCTTGCTACAAATGTGAAACCGCTTAAAGCAGGAGATATTCAACTGAGATTTAATGGTGGGATAGGCCCATATAAAAGAAGTTTGATTTCTACGGGTATAGAAAATATAGACCGCTATAAAATCATTATTTCATATTTGACGGCAGAACACGCAGGACAGCCCGACAAGAACGGACAATACCGCATTCTCTCGACAATGGAAAAGCAGCCGCCGAAAGTAGTTTGTTCAGAAACGTATCTCGTTGCAGGAGCATTTGACACAGAAGCTGAAGCAGATAACTATATGAGATACCTAAAAACACGATTTGTGCGTTTTTTGATTTCGATTTTGGCGATGACACAGCATATCAGCAAAGGTATGTTTGGTTTTGTTCCTGTTCAGGATTTTTCAAGAGCGTGGACAGATGAAGAACTGTTTTCAAAGTATAAACTAACTTCTGATGAAGTGGCATTCATACAAAGCATTATAAAGGAGATGGCATAATGGCTGGCATAACCCTGCGCACTGCCCGGCAGGTGGTGCCCATGATCTACGCCTATACCACCCCGGAAATTGCCCGGCACAACGGCTGGACGAAGATCGGCTACACCGAGCAGTCGGTGGACAAGCGCCTGAAACAGCAGACCCACACCGCCGATGTGCTGTACCATGAGGAGTGGCGGGGCAATGCCGTCTACGATGACGGCAGCGGCGAGGTGTTCACCGACCACGATTTCCACGCCTACCTCCGCAAGCTGAACGTGGAGAACGACCGCAAAAACGAGTGGTTCCATCTGGATGGGCAGCAGTCCCGGCGGTATTTTCAGGATTTCCGCATGAACCGGGGCCGGGTGCAGCTGGATGCCGCCATCGCCTACACCCTGCGGGAGGAGCAGGCAAGGGCTGTCCGCGACACCAAGACCTATTACCAGAGCCACCCCGGCGGGGAATACCTCTGGAACGCCAAGCCCCGCTTTGGCAAGACTCTCTCCGTCTACGACTTCTGCAAGCAGGTCGATGCACAGACGGTGCTTATCGTCACCAACCGCCCAGCCATCGCCAACAGCTGGTACAGCGACTATGTGCGCTTTCTGGGCAGGGAGTCCGGCTATCTGTTTGTCAGCCATGTGGATGCCCTTGCCGGGCAGCCCCATGTGCTGGACGAGCAGGGCTATCTGGATGCCGCCGCACAGGGCGAGGAACTGTATAAGCGCATTGAGTTCGTCAGCTTGCAGGACATGAAAGGCTCCAAGTATTTCGGCGGCGAGTACGACAAGCTGCGCCACCTGACCGAGCTGAACTGGGATGTGCTGGTCATCGACGAAGCCCACGAGGGCGTGGACACCTACAAGACCGACCTTGCCTTTGACCGCATCCGCCGCAAGTTCACGCTGCATCTGTCCGGCACGCCCTTCAAGGCACTGGCGAACGATAAGTTTGCCGGAGATGCCATCTTCAACTGGACCTACGCCGACGAGCAGGCCGCCAAGCGGAACTGGCAGGGCGCACCGGGGCAGCAGAACCCCTACGCAAACCTCCCCATGCTCAACCTCTACACCTACCAGATGTCCGAGATCATCCGGGACGAGATCCAGCGGGGCGTGGAGATCGACGGCGAAACGCAGGAATTTGCCTTTGACCTGAACGAGTTCTTTAAGGTGAAGCCCAGCGGCAGCTTTGAGCATGAGGCCGAGGTGGACCGCTTTCTGGATGCCATGACCACCCAGAACAAATTTCCGTTTTCCACCCCGGAACTGCGTGCCGAACTGAAGCACACCTTCTGGCTGCTGAACCGGGTGGACAGTGCCAGAGCGCTGGCGAAAAAGCTGCAGGCGCACCCGGTATTCCGGGACTATGAGGTAATCCTAGCCGCCGGTGACGGCAAGCTGGACGACACGGACGAGAACCAGAAGAGCTTTGACCGGGTAAAAGCCGCCATTGCACACCACGAAAAGACCATCACCCTGTCGGTGGGGCAGCTGACCACCGGTGTCACCATCCCGGAGTGGTCGGCGGTGCTGATGCTCTCCAACCTGAAAAGCCCGGCGCTATATATGCAGGCAGCGTTCCGTGCCCAGAACCCCTGCCTTTTCCACGAAAACGGCACCTTCCGCCGCAAAGAGAACGCCTATGTGTTCGATTTTGACCCTGCCCGCACCCTGCTGATCTATGAGCAGTTCGCCAACGACCTTTCACAGGACACCGCCAGCGGCAAGGGCGACACCGAGGAGCGCAAGGCACACATCCAGAATCTGCTCAACTTCTTCCCGGTTATCGGCGAGGACGAGGAAGGGGAGATGATCCCGCTGGATGCAGAAAAAGTCCTCAGTATTCCCCGGAAGATCAAGTCCAAGGAAGTGGTGCGGATGGGTTTCCAGAGCAACTTCCTGTTCCAGAACATTTCCAACGTGTTCAGCGCGCCGCAGGAGGTGCTGGACATTCTGCAAAACTTCCAGCCCATCAGCGAAGCAAAGGCAAAGCCCATCCAGATCATCCCGGAGACCGGCGCAGACCTCTCCCTGAACGACAAGGGCGAGGTGGATTTGGACGAGGGCTACGTCATCGGCAAGGCGGCAGATGTATTCGGGGCGAAAATTTACGAGAGCACCCCCGCACTGGATACCGCCCTGCAAGACCTGACCGATGCTCCGGCTCCTGCCAAAGAAGAGCATCTGGAACCTCTGAAAAAGAGCATCACCAAGGAGATCATCACCCCCATGGTGGAGCAGGCAAAGCAGGAGTATGGGCGGGACCTGAAGCTGTCCGACCAGAAGCGGTTTGAGAGCGCCGCCAAAGCCAAGATGGACGTGGCGGTGAACAAGGTGGTGGACAACTATCGCATCGACCAGAGCCAGCTGGAGACCCAGCGCACCCAGCAGCTGCAAAGCTGCACCACTGCCCAGCAGCGCCAGCAGGTGAACCGGGAGTTTGACGCAAAGCAGCAGCAGAACACCGCCGCCCTGATGGAGACCCTGCAAACCGCCATCCAGCAGACGGCGCAGGAAATGCAGCAGACCATCGTGCGCACTGTGGAGACCAACCAGAAGGAGCAGGAGAAAAAGGGCTACGAGGACACCGTCCGTGACCATCTCCGGGGCTTTTCCCGAACCATTCCGTCCTTCCTCATGGCCTACGGCGACGAGACCGTGACGCTGGCGAATTTTGACCGGATCATCCCGGACAAGGTCTTTCAGGAGGTCACCAGCATCACGCTGGAACAGTTCCGCTTTTTGCGGGACGGCGGGCCGTACATCAACCAAGCCACCGGACAGGAGGAACACTTTGCAGGCCACCTGTTCGACCCGGTGGTGTTTGACGATTCGGTGAAGGAGTTCTTGAACCTGAAGGTCAAACTGGCGGATTACTTTGACGAGAGCCGCACCGAGGATATCTTCGATTACATCCCGCCCCAGAAAACCAACCAGATCTTTACCCCCAAGTGGGTGGTGAAAAAGATGGTGGACTTGCTGGAACAGGAAAACCCCGGCTGCTTCGATGACCCCGGCAAGACCTTCCTCGACCCCTACATGAAGTCTGGTCTGTACATTACGGAGATCGTCAAGCGGCTCTACCGCAGCGAGAAGCTGCGGCAGGCTTTTCCGGACGATAACCAGCGGCTGGAACATATCTTTGCCCAGCAGGTCTATGGGCTTGCGCCGACCGAGATCATCTACCGCATTGCCATCAGCTACATTCTGGGCTTTGCAAAGGATCATGGCATCACGGCCCACCATATCCGTCAGGCGGATACGCTGGAATTTGCCAAGGCGGGTACTATGGAAAGGGAACTGGATAAGATTTTCAGAGACTGAAAAATAGAATACGGCATAAAACCAAAGGCGGCTGTCTGCATGGGTGCAGATGGCCGCCTTTTTGTGCTATGCCTGTTACAAAAATGAAAGCTGTTGGATACATCATATCGAACAGGACGAGCTGTCTCATTCTCTCTCTTTTTACCAAGGTTTCCCTTGCGTTTTCTTGCACACTGCCGAAAGTGGCGTGTTTTCAAAGTTTTTTGTTGACACACTGCGATTTTTGTGGTAATCTATCCCAACAATTTAATATAACATATTTACTTAGAGTTCCAGCTCGACTCCCGAAGGAGCCGGAGCAAGTTTTTAACTTTCTATCGCTACATAACGAACCCGAACCAAGGCCATCCCGGAAGGAATGGTCAGGTTCAGGTTGTTGTGTGGCGATTTTTTATTGCCAAATCTGGCACCGCACCTTGAAAACCGCATGACCGTCTGCATGGGATACCCGGCGATAACCCCGCAAGGGAGAGCCGGAAAACGCCGCCGGAAGGGGGCAGGAAAGCCATGCAGGGAGAACGGCACACCCAATATCAACTGGTCAAAATGGCCAGTTGATGTGGTGAATGACACAAAGCGTCATTCACCAGAAAAACTTTCTGCGTTACGGCTGACCCCATGTGGACATTTTGACCACATGGGGTGAATTGCCGCAGCTTGAATCAATGTAGACAATTTGTCCACATTGACTCCGTTCGTGTTACGTTTGACCTCGACTTGACATTTTGTCAAGCCACGGTGAAAAGTGGTGGGTTACGAAAACCGTAACTCACCACTTGGAAGTGGTAAATGGACAAAATGTCCACTTACCACCCAGCCATAACGCACAGATTTTGGTTGGTGGTCATTTTGACCATCAACCAAACAATTGCAACACTTTATTGTGCAAAAGTGGCTGTTACCATTTTGATAACAGCCACGCTTCCGTAACACTTTTGACAAATAATGCTTTTCATTATCCACCACACACCCGTAACAGCCAAAGGAGGATGCCTATGACAACAGAACAATGGGAACGCGAAAATCAGGACACCCTGATGGAATATTTCATTGATGGCGCCCCCAGTGTGCGCAGAATCCAATGTGAATACTGCTGCAAGGCTATCTACACCCAAAACAGCAAATATTGCAGCTTTCAGACCTGCGGTCACAAGATGTTGAATCTGCGGAAAAGCCTTAAAAAGCGTGCCGAACGTGGAACGTATACCTGCGCTTGCTGCGGGGAGCAGTTCTTACCGATCCGGGCAGATGCCAGATATTGCAGCAATGCCTGCCGGCAGAAAGGCTACCGCCAGCGCAAAGCGAATGCTGCTTCTATCCGGTAAAGTGGTGCTTCCCATTTTGGAAAGTACCACTTTACCGTAACGACTAATCGCTCGCTCCCAAATCCCCACAGTGGGAATTTGGGCGATTATCTGAAATCAAGTTCCGCTTTCCGTAACTTGATTTTAGCCGTAACGAAGCCACCGGAGTTATCATTTTGAAAACTTCGGTTTTTCTGTAACACGCCACCCCGCTCCGTAAAAATCAGGTGATCAAAATGAGCACTTGATTCTACCTGTAACGCCTCAAGGTCGTTGAAAATCAGGTTGCCAAGATGACAACCTGATTCTGACCGTAACAGAATCAGTGGGTCAAAATGGCCCACTGAAAAAGCCGGACGAGCTGTTTTTCTGGACAGCTTGCCCGGAGCAAGAGTGCAGAGGTGCGGGTCGCCAGTGGCGACCTCAAAAGGCCGCAGGCATTTTGAAGCACCGACCGAGCCGACAGGCGAGACCGCAGCCCTTTGAAGGGAGTCAAGGGGGAACGCCTTGCCCAGTGATATGATGCTGTGCGTTATATCCTACTGGGTATTATCTGGCGCAAAACGGCGGCAGATCCAGCAGCTCCGCTGCTGCGTTTTTCCACGCCAAGCTGTTGAAACGGAGGAATGTCTATCTGAAACTGACACGACACAACGGACGAGCCGGAGCACACGGCACTTACAACCCCAAGCACAATGACCGCAGTTTCAACCTTTCCAACAGCGAGCACATTGACCCGGAACGAGCTAAAGGTAACATCTACTGGGACTGCTATCATGGCATCCGTTCTGCATCCGACAAGGATAAACAGACTGCCGCATTCAGCGATGTGGAGAAGATGTTCTATGAAATCCATTACGCTCACTTTGTGGAGAACCAGAACGCCCGCAATGCGAAGATTCGCCACACCGAGCGCAACCGAACCATAGAGGACTTGCTTGCCGGAAAGAAAACCTGCCCGGAAGAAACCATCTACCAGTTCGGAACGTTGGACGGCCTCGCTCTGGTGGAAGGCAAAGTAAACGAGAGCAAGAAGGCGAAGATCGCCCGGCCGGAGCAGGCCCCCACAGACTATACGGCCTACTGGGTCGTCCGCCCGGGGGACAAAGCGGAGCCGTCGATGCAGATCCCCGGTGCGATCATCGGCAGCGAGGAGGAAGCCCGCCTCTTTGAGGGCTGGTTCCTCGAAGACGGCACCCGCTTGGAGGATAGCCCCTACTACATGGGCCCGGGCGCGGACCATGTGGGCAACCTCGACCGGGACGTGACCTTCTATGGCCATTGGCGCACCGCCGAGAGCGGCGAGGGCAGCCCAGACGGCGGAGACGGCTTCGGCACCCTTCTGGTGGGCGTCGCAGTCGTGGACGTGGCGGGCGTCGTGGCCTATCAGGTGGGCACGGAGCTCATCCTTGACCAGCTCCTGCCTGCAGGGGTGGCCGTGTCCCATACCCGCGCCGAGCTGGCAATGTTCCTCTGGAACACCGCAGGCCGCCCGGCCCCGGCCACTCTGCCCGCCTTTGCGGAAGTAGCCGACCCGGAGCTGGCCCAAGCCGCCCAGTGGGCCATCGAGCAGGGCTACCTGAAAGCCCGCGCCGACGGCAGCTTTAAGCCGGACAAGGGCGTTGCCAAGTGGCGCGTCATCCGCGGCTACCGGGCAGTGACCGAACCATGACCGTGCAGGTAAAATAGCCCCACAGCACAAGGCCCCGCAGACTTTGAAAAAGGTCTGCGGGGCCGCTGTTTGTTTATTTATTTATTTATTGCAGCGTCTCTTTGGTGCGCAGGCGGCGGCAGGCGTCTTCCTTCACCAGCTCCAGCACCACCGCCGTCAGCGGGATGAAGAAGAGGATGCCGAGGATGCCGAAGAGCTTGCCGCCGATCATGGCTGCCACAAGGGTGTACAGGGGCGAAAGCCCCACCGATTTGCCCACCACCCGGGGGTAGATGAACTGGTTCTCGATGAACTGCACCGCAAGGTAGACCAGCAAAGCGCGCACCGCCAGCAGGGGGTCCACCAGCAGCACCAGAAACACGCTGATGACGCAGGAGAGCAGCGCCCCCACATAGGGGATGATGGCGCAGATGGCGGTGAGCATCCCCACCAGGCTGCCGTAGGGAATGCGGAAGAGGGAGAATGCGAGGCTCATAAGCATGCCGAGGATCACCGCCTCGCTGCACTGGCCCGTGAGGAAGTTGGCGAAGGACTGGCGGAACAGGCGGCAGAACTTCAGCACCCAGGCGGCGTGGCCGGGCTTGAGGTAGGCGCGCACCAGGGTGCGGGCCTGGTGGCCCAGGCTCTGTGCCCCCAGCGAGAGGTAGACGGAGATGATCAGCGCAAAGGAGGCCGTCACCACAAGATTCACCGTGGCGGAAACGGCCCCCGCCGCGTTCACCAGCACCGTGTCGAGGCCGGAGGTCACCTTGTGCAGCAGCTGCTCCCAGTCGATGCCCTCCAACCGGCTCATCAGCCAGCCCATGTCGGGGTCCTGGGCGTGGAGGTAGGCCGTCCAGCGGGGGATGTTGGCTTCAATTTGCAGATACAGGCTGTGGAAGGACTGCACCAGCTCCGGGATCAGCAGCGTCAGGGCCAGCACCAGCACCAGCACCACCCCCAGCAGGGTGAGCAGAAAGCTCAGCAGGTGGAGCGCCTTGCCCGAGGGCTGCTTTCTCGCTTTGGCAAACAGCCGCCCCAGCCGCTTTTCCAGCCCGGCCATGGGCACGCTGAGGAACAACGCCAGAATGCCGCCCGCCAAAATGGGCAGCACCAGATCCACCAGCTGCGCGGCAAAGGCCAAAACGTCCGAAAGCCGCAGCAGCGCCACAAAAAGCGTCACGCCCACCACCGTCACCAGCAGGGCCTGTTTCGTGTTCGATCTCATCCAAATGTTCCTTTCCCGGAGCGTCTCCGAGGTTTTTTCTTTGTATTGTATCCAGAAAAAATCAGCTTGTCAAGCAGCCGGGGCGCGGCGCAGCACGCGCTTTACAGCCGCCCCCGGAGCTTCCGGCTTAAATCGGCCAGACACCATGCGATGGCCATGCCGCCCGCAATGCCCAGCGCCGCCAGAAAGGTCTGCTCCCCAAAATGCTCGGCGGCGGGCAGGTCGTTGGAGACGACGGCGTTCATGCAGTAATACAGGGTGCTGCCGGGGATGAGGGGGATGGCCGCGGTGATGAAAAACGGGGTAGAGGGGGCGTTGCGGCAACGGGCAAGCACCTCGGCGTAGAGGGCCGCGCAAAACCCGGCCAGCAGGTTGGCCAGAACCGAGAGAAGATTTCAAGACACGGTCTTGAAATGCGAGACCCGTTGCTTAGAAGAATTGTATCACTTCTGTGATTTGATCGCACGAGTGGCCGTACACAAAAAATACAGGAAAAGAGGGATGTCTATCTGAAATTAACGCGACACAACGGACGAGCCGGAACCCACGGCACCTATAACCCCAAGCACAATGACCGCAGTTTCAACCTTTCCAACAGCGAGCACATTGACCCGGAACGAGCTAAAGGCAACATCTACTGGGACTGCTTTCACGGTTTCCGTTCGGCTCTCGCTCCACAAGACCCGGACAATCTGGCGGCAACCTTCTCAGATGACGTATTCTATTTGAGAACTGTGCAACGTCTTTTCTGTACGATATCGGTGGAAATCGCATGGTCGGTATGGTATACTAAAATTAACCCCTATATGCGCTTTTCACAGAAAGGAGCTTCTAAATGCCTGAAAAGCGCAAGGATAGCAAGGGCCGTGTTTTGAAGGATGGCGAAAGCCAGAGAGCAAACGGCACCTACGACTATCGTTATACCGATATCCACAAGAAACGGCGTTGTATTTACGCTAAATCCCTGACAGAGCTGCGGAAAAAAGAGGAAGAACTGTGGCGCGATCTGGCAGACGGCATCGACTACGCCGCCGGAGAGATGACGGTGGCTGATCTGGTTGACCGCTATATGAACCTGAAACGTGGGTTGAAACCCAATTCACTTCGGTCGTACAACACAGCGGTCAAGCGGATTCATGCTGACCCTTTCGGGCAAAAAGCCATCAAAACGGTAAAATTGTCCGATGCGAAAGGCTGGTTCGTGTTTCTGCATGACAGCGGTTTCAAGCAAAACACCATAGGAATCCTGCAAAGCGTTGTCAGACCGGCATTCGAGATGGCGGTGGAGGATGACATCGTCCGCAAGAATCCATTTAAGTTCAAGCTGTCGGATGTTGTGCCGAAGGACGCTTATGTGCGCAATGCCCTGACCAGAGAACAGCAGGAGAAATATCTGCAATTCGTTCAAGACTATGGAGGCAACTATTATGATGATATCGTCATTCTTATGGGAACCGGCTTGCGTGTGAGTGAGTTGTATGGCCTGACACGAGCAGATATCGACTTTGAACGGCACTGTATCAATGTCCGGCGGCAGCTTTGCCGGACGGCTGAAAAGCCCTACTTTGTCACACCGCCGAAAACAAAAAGCGGTATCCGCAATGTTCCCATGACAGATACCGTTTGTGCAGCGTTGCGGCGTGTAGTAAAAGCCAGAGCGTCCACGAAAGTGGAAGCGCTGGTGGATGGTTGCAGCGGATTTCTCTTTCTGGACAAGTCCGGAATGCCGAAGGTGGCAATGCACTTGGAAAACTATATGCGCGGCGTGCAGGGAAAGTTTGAGAAGGCGTACAGCAAACCTGTTCCGCGCATTACACCTCATGTGCTGCGACACACCTTCTGCACCAATGTTCAGCAGGCCGGGCTGGATGTAAAAAGCCTGCAATACCTGATGGGCCACTCCAATGCCAGTGTGACGTTGGATGTCTACACGCACAGCAGCTTTGAATCGGTTGAAAGAGCCTTTGAACAGATCGCCGGCAACCTGTGATTTTCGACGCATGAAGCGGAATTGCTTACGCCGAAACTTACGCCAAAACTTACGCCAATCACCCGGTAAGTGGCGTAGATTTGCGTAGAAAAGCGTGGATCGTGCAAAAACGGAGAATCTGGAAAAATCGGCTTGTGGCCTTGATAATTCTAAAAAAGTCTACGTTTCCCGATATTCGTGATTCGGCTCCAAAAGTGTGGTTTGGAAGGGCGGCATGTGCTAAGCCGCAAAAGCGCTCTTATAAAAGTGCCTTAGGGAGGCAGAACTTTTTCGGAGGTTCTGCCTCTCTTTTTGTATAGCCTGGGTCTCCGTTGCCCACGCTATGCCAAAGGGGGCGTGTCCATGTCCGGGCGGAGGGTGCTGGCGCTGTATGCGGCGTTGTTGTTCGGCTTTGCCGGAGTGCTGTGCAGGCTGTTTTATTTGGCGTCCCGCACGGATTATGCAGCCCGTGCGGCGGCACAGAGCACGGTCACGCTGGAACTGCCAGCCCGGCGCGGCGGCTTTTACGACTGCATGGGCCTGCCACTCACCGGGCTGGAAAAACGCTGGCTGGCTCTCTGCTTCCCGGGGCAGGAAAATTATCCCCGCCTGTACGCCTGCACCGACACCGCCGGACAGGAACTGCTGTACCGCAGCCGCAGCCGGGCGGCTCCATTTCTCGTGGAGGTGGACCGGGACATGACGGCGCTGGGCATTCCATGCTATGCGGCATCCCGGCGGTATGCAGCCGCACCGCTGTGCCCGCAGCTGCTGGGGTATCTGGACGGTGAGGGCCACGGTGCTGCCGGGCTGGAAAAAGCACTGGACGCGCTGCTCACCGGCAGCGGGGCACGGGACACCCTGCTGTGCCCGGTGACCGCGCAGGGCGCCCTGCGCACCGGGGAGCAGGTGCAGCATCTGCAGGCGGACAGCGGAGCGGTGGGGGTCCGCCTGACCCTCTCCCGTTCTGTCCAGCGGGCGGCCGAGGCGGTGGCGGCGCAGACCATGACCACCGGCTGCATTCTGGTGCTGGACGTCCGCACGGCAGCCCTGCGGGCCTGCGTCAGTGTGCCGGGTTTTGACCCGGCTGACCCGGCGGCCAGTCTGGAAGCGCCGGACAGCCCCTTTTTAAACCGGGCCTTGCAGGCGTATGCGGTGGGGTCGGTGTTCAAGCCGGTGCTGGCAGCGGCGGCGCTGGAAGCCGGCCTTGCGCCGGAGTACGACTGCAACGGCGCGGTGGTGGTGGACGGGCAGATCTTCCGCTGCGCAGGCGGTGTGCCGCACGGCGAAGTGGACCTTTCGGCCGCATTGGCAAAGAGTTGCAACGGCTATTTTATCCGGTTGGGGCAGCAGCTGGGAGCACAGGCTCTTTTGCAGCAGGCGCAGGCGCTGGGCTTCGGGCGGAGCATCGGGCTGGCGGAGGGCCTTACCGCCCAGAGCGGAGCCCTGCCGGGAGCCGAGGAACTGGCCCAGAGCGGGCAGCTGGCCAATTTCAGCTTCGGGCAGGGCAGCCTGCTGGCAACGCCGCTGCAAGTGGCCGCCATGATGAACACCATCGCAAACGGCGGTGTTTACCGTGCGCCGTGCCTGCTGGACTGTGCGCTGGATGAAACATCCGGGGAAGAGCTGTCGGCCTTTGCCCGCCCGCAGGCAGAACGGGTGCTCACGGAGCAGACCGCAGCGGCTCTGCGCACCATGCTGGAGCAGACGGTGGCCGAGGGCACGGCACAGGATGCTTCCGGCCTGCCCGGCGGGGCGGCGGGCAAGACCGGTACCGCCCAGACCGGGCAGTTCACGGCCGAAGGGAAAGAGCGCATGAACCTTTGGTTCGCGGGGTTTTACCCGGCCGAGGATCCGCAATACACCATCGTGGTCTTGCAGGACGGACAGACGCAGGCGGCGGTCTCCAGCGCGGCGGTGTTTGCACAGCTGTGCACGGCACTGCACTGGTTGGGATAAATGCGGAATTGTGCTTGCTTTTTTGCAGATGGTATGATACTATATAGTTGTATTTTTGCGTGGTTTTCCCATTCAATTTGAATAAAGGAGCGTTTCAATCCATGTCTGTTATCGAAATCGTTGGCGGCGCGATCCTGCTGGTCGCTTCGCTGGTCATCGTGTTCCTCACCCTCATGCAGCACACCCACGGCCAGGGCCTTTCCGGCGCCATCAACGGCAGTGCAGGCGGTGCCAACAACGCACGCCTGACCCCGGCTGACCAGATGCTGGCCAAGGTGACCCGCATTGCCGGTGTCGTCTTTTTCGTGGTGGCAATTCTGGCTTGCCTGTTCACCGGCCGTCTGGCAGGTTGATGCACCCCATGCAGCCCCGTGCTCTGACGGGGCTGTTTTTCTGTGTAAAACCGACATAGTTGAGTAAAAAAGTGTGGGCAGCTGTCTTTTCGGGCTGCCGCAGCAGGGTGGGCAGCAATGCCCGGAACTGGCAGGGCTGCAGCCCGGACGGAGGCCGCAGCCAGGAAGAGCAAGGAGAAAAATATTATGGCAATGCGCGATAAAATTGAGCACGCGATCCAGAATCAGCCGTGCACCGTGAAGGACCTCAAGTCAAAGTTCGGCGGGGACCGTGGCTCGGACCGCAAGGTGATGGAGGCCGTGGACCAGCTGGTGCACGAGGCTGTGATCTGCCAGCGGCAGGGCGTTTTCTTTACGGTGCGTTCCGGCCGCGCCGACAAGGCCCTGCTGTGCAAGGTGGTCAAGCTGGGCAAGAACTTTGCTTTTGTCATGCTGGAGGACGGCACCAGCGATATCTTCATCCCGGGCCGCTTCACCCGCGGCGCCATGCCCGGTGACAAGGTGCTGGTGGAAAAGTTTGAGCATCCCCGTGTGGAGGGCAGCGACGAGGGCGAGATCCTGGCCGTGCTGGAAGAAAAGAACGATCTGGTGGGCACCGTCCGCCGTGTGGAGGGCATGCTGAAGTTCGTGCCCGATGACTGCCCCGCCATCTCCATGCGGATGATGCGCGACTGCGAGGGCGGTGCCAAGGACGGCGACAAAGTGGCTGTGGAGATCCTGCAGCGCGGCAACCGGCAGGAAGATCACCGCGTGGGCGTGGCCATGCGCTTTGGCAGCTCCGACGAGGCCAAGCGCTGCGCCAAGGCTCTGCTCTATGCGCAGGACATCCGCAGCCGTTTCCCGGATAAGGTCCGCGAAGAGGCCAAGAAGCTGGAGAACGCCGAGGTGACCGAGGCCGACTGTGAGGGCCGCATGGATCTGCGCGCTCTGCCCATCTTCACCATCGACAGCGCTGAGACCAAGGACATCGACGACGCCATCAGCCTGACCAAGACGCCGGAGGGCGGCTTTGAGCTGGGCGTGCATATTGCGGATGTGTCTCACTACGTCAAGCCCGGCAGTGAGCTGGACAACGAAGCCTTTCACCGTGCCACCAGCGTGTACTATGCCGACCAGGTGGTGCCCATGCTGCCCAAGCAGCTGTCCAACGGCATCTGCAGCCTGAACGAGGGCGTGCTGCGCCTGGCGTTCTCCTGCCTGATGCGTCTGGACAAGGACGGCAACCTGACCGACTACCGCTTTGTCAAGTCGGTCATCCGCAGCCGTGTCAAGGGTGTGTACTCCGAGATCAACGCTCTGCTGGCCGGCAGTGCCGACGACGAGCTCAAGGGCAAGTACCACGAGGTTCTGGCTCAGCTGCCCGCCATGAAGGAGCTGTACGGCCACCGTGCCCGCCTGCGCAAGGAGCGCGGATGCATGGACATCGAGAGCGGTGAAGTCAAGCTGATCCTCGACGAGAATGGCCACTGCATCGACGTGAAGAAGCGCACCTCCGGCGAGAGCGAAGCCATGATCGAGGAGTTCATGTTGCTGGCCAACCAGTGCGCCGCCCACTTTGCCCGGGTCAAGCAGATCCCCTTTGTGTACCGCGTGCACGAGGAACCCAACGCCGAAAAGCTGGAGCGTCTGCATGCTCTGCTGCAGGCCTGCGGCATCAACGACCACTTTGCCAAGGAGGTGCCCACCCCCAAGGAGCTGAGCGCCATTCTGGAGGGCGTGCGCGGCGGCCCGTATGAGCAGATCATCAACACCGGTATGCTGCGCTGCATGTCCAAGGCTCTGTACGAGGAAAAGCCCAAGGGTCACTACGGTCTGGTGCTGCAGGACTATGCCCACTTTACCAGCCCCATCCGCCGCTATCCGGACCTGGCCATCCACCGCATCATGACCGCGCAGCTCAAGGGCACCGACAAGGACACCATGATCCTGCGCTACACCGATTTTGCGGAGCGGGCCAGCAAGCAGGCCAGCGAGCGCGAGGTCATCGCCATGCAGATCGAGCGCAAGGCCGAGGACTGCTACAAGGCCGAGTATGCCCGCCGCCATCTGGGCGAGAGCTACGAGGGCCGCATTTCCGGCGTGACCCAGCGCGGCCTGTTCATTGAACTGGAGAACGGCGTGGAGGGCTTTGTACCGGCTTCCAGCCTGACCCCCTCCGGCACGATGCTCACCGAGGGCGTGCGCCTGTCCGACCCCGTCTCCGGCAGGAACTGGAGCCTGGGCGATACCATGATGATCACCATCGTGCGTTCCGACGTCAATCTGGGCAAGATTGACTTTGAGGTGGCCCAGCCCACCGCAAAATAAAACAAACGCCTGCAAAAGCGGAATGACAGCGGTCATTCCGCTTTTTTTGTCACAATTTGTACGCATTTCCAACAAAACGGGACAGTTGTCTAAATTTTATACATGGGGCAGAGTTTGTTTGTTGTTCTGCGGGCCAAGGCAGGGTATACTGTTGCCATAGAGAGCAGCATTGAACTGCTGTAAGGAAGAAAAAAGCAAAGCAAGGAGGCTTTTCCATGTACTATTCCAGTGGCAACTACGAAGCATTTGCACGTCCCAAAAAGCCGGAGGGCGTTGATCATAAATCCGCATATATCGTCGGTTCCGGCCTGGCAGCCCTGACCGCAGCCTGCTATCTGGTGCGTGACGGCCAGATGAAGGGCGAGCATGTCCATGTGTTCGAGAAGGAGGCCCTGCCCGGCGGTGCCTGCGACGGCTACAAGTACAGCATCGGCTACGTCATGCGCGGCGGCCGTGAGATGGACAACCATTTTGAGGTCATGTGGGACCTGCTGCACTCCATCCCTTCGCTGGAGACCGAGGGTGCCAGCGTGCTGGATGAGTATTACTGGCTGAACAAGGAGGACCCCAACTTCTCCCTTTGCCGTGCTACCGTGGAGCAGGGCAAGGACGCCCACACCGACGGCAAGTTCGGCCTGTCCGACAAGGGCGCTATGGAGATCATGAAGCTGTTCTTCACCCCGGACGAGCAGCTGCAGGACAAGAAGATCACCGACTTCTTTGACGATGAGGTGCTGAATTCCAACTTCTGGCTGTACTGGCGCACCATGTTCGCCTTTGAGAACTGGCACAGCGCACTGGAAATGAAGCTGTATATCAAGCGCTATATCCACCACATCGGCGGCCTGCCGGACTTTACCGCCCTGCGCTTCACCCGCTACAACCAGTATGAGTCCATCATCCTGCCCATGATCGAGTACCTGAAGGGCTTTGGCGTGCAGTTCCACTACGACACCAAGGTCACGGACGTCAGGTTCGACATTCAGGGCAGCCGCAAGATGGCAAGCTCGGTCACCGTGGAGCACGCAGGCGAGGTGTCCAACATCGACCTGACCGAGAACGATCTGCTGTTCATCACCAACGGCGGCTGCGTCGAGAGCTGCACCGTGGGTGCCCAGGACAAGGCAGCCGGTTTCGACCCCACCATCAAGCCGGGCAACGGCTGGGATCTGTGGAAGAAGATCGCCGCACAGGACCCGTCCTTCGGCCACCCCGAAAAGTTCTGCTCGGATCCGGAGCTGTCCAACTGGGAGAGCGCCACCATCACCACCCTGGATGACAAGATCCCGCAGTATATCCAGAAGATCTGCAAGCGCGATCCCTTCAGCGGTCACACCGTCACCGGCGGCATCGTTACGGTCAAGGACTCCAGCTGGCTGCTCAGCTGGACGCTGAACCGTCAGCAGCAGTTCCGCGATCAACCCAAGGATCAGCTGTGTGTCTGGGTCTACGGCCTGTTCAGCGACAAGCCCGGCGATTATGTCAAAAAGCCCATGCGCGACTGCACCGGCAAGGAGATCTGCATGGAGTGGCTGTACCACATCGGCGTGCCCACCGACCAGATCGAAGAGCTGGCAGAGCACAGCGCCAACACCGTGCCGGTGATGATGCCCTATATTGACGCTTTCTTCATGCCCCGTGCCATGGGCGACCGCCCCGACATCGTGCCGGAGGGCGCTGTGAACTTTGCCTTCCTGGGCCAGTTTGCGGAAACCAAGCGCGATACCATTTTCACCACCGAGTACTCCATGCGCACCGGTATGGAGGCCGTGTACACCCTGCTGAACGTGGACCGCGGTGTGCCCGAGGTCTGGGGCAGCACCTACGACGTGCGTGACCTGCTGAATGCAACGGTCAAGCTGCGCGACGGCAAGAAGATCACCGACATGGACCTGCCGCTCATCCCGCGTCTGGCCCTGAAGGAAGCTCTGAAGAAGATCGAGGGCACCGACCTTGAGAAGATCCTCAGGGAATACAACGCCATTTAAGGCCCCCTTTCTCCGGCCTTTTTAAACGGATGGGAACGCCCCTGTATGCTGGGACAGCTGCAGGGGCGTTCTCTTTTTTGCGCGGTGATGATGCACAATGCAAGAAAAACGGCTGATATGTGAAAGAAAATTGAACAAAACGGCATGTTTTGTCTTGCTCTTGGCGCGGTTCTGTGTTATGCTTGAACCAGTCAGGGGCAGGGGAGAGCCTGCCCCATCAAATGCCAGAAAAAGAGGAGGTCGTTTTCCCGTGAAACATCTTATCTCCCGCCGCAATTTCCTGAAGGCCGCCGGTGTCACCACCGCTGCCGCCGCCATGGCCGTCGGGGCCCCGGCTGCATCTGCCTGCTGGACCGGTGAAAAATCCGAGGTCACCATCCTGTACACCAACGACGTGCACACTTACATCGACAAGCAGGCCCCGGAGCTCACCTATGCGGCCATTGCCGCCCTGAAGCAGAGCTATCAGAACGCAGGCAAAAAGGTCCTGCTGGTGGACGCCGGTGACCATGTGCAGGGCACGGCTTACGGCTCCATGGACCAGGGCGCTTCCATCATTGAGTTGATGAACGCCGCCGGTTACGATGCTGCCACCCCCGGCAACCATGAGTTCGACTATGGCATGGACCGTGCCAAGGAGCTCATGCGGGATGCCGACTTCCCGTACCTGTCCTGCAACTGGGTGGACCTGCGCACCAATCTGCGGGTGCTGCCGGAAATCAAGGTGTTCGTGCGCGGTGGTGTGCGCATTGCCTTTGTGGGCATCACCACGCCCGAGACGTTTACCAAGTCCACCCCGGCCTACTTCATGAACAAGGCCCAGACCAAGTACATCTACGACATCCTGGGCGGCGAGGACGGCCAGAAGCTCTACAGCGCCGTGCAGAAGGCCGTTGACAAGGCGAAGTGCCTGGCCGATGTGGTCATCGGCTTGGGCCACTTGGGCGTGGACCCCTCGTCCTCTCCCTGGACCAGCGAGGAGGTCATTGCCCACACCACTGGTTTTGATGCCTTCATCGACGGCCACTCCCACACGGTGATGGAGAATAAGCAGGTGGCGGACGCTTCCGGCAGAATGGTCACCCTGACCCAGACCGGTTCCTACTTTGCCAACGTGGGCGAGATGACCATTGCCCCGGACGGCACCATCTCCACCCGGCTGGTGTCCACCTACGATCAGGAGGATGTCGCCGTGGCAGCAGAGCAGGCCGCATGGGTCAGCTCCGTGGACGAGATGCTGGGCGAGAAGATCGCCGTGGCCGATACCAAGTTTTACATCACCGACCCTGCTACCGGCAAACGCCGCATCCGCTCCGGCGAGACCAACCTGGGCGACTTTGTGGCCGACGGCATCTACACCTACTTCAATGAGGTGGAGCAGCTGCACTGTGACATCGCCATCATGAACGGCGGCGGCATCCGCTCGGACGAGGACGCCGGGTACTGGACCTTCAAGACCTGCAAGCAGGTCAGCCCCTTTGGCAACGTGGCCTGCCTGATGTCGGTGACCGGCAAGCAGATCCAGGACGCACTGGAGTTTGCAGCCCGCTTTGCCGGTGCAGAGGGCAAGGAGAACGGCGGCTTCCTGCAGGTGGCCGGTGCGACCTACGAGATCCACACCGACATCCCCAACACCGTGCAGACCGACGACAAGAACGTCTGGATCGGCAGTGCCACCGGCACGCCTCGTGTGCAGAACGTGAAGATCTACGACCGCGCGAACGGTACTTATGTGCCGCTGGACGAGAGCAAGACCTACGCACTGGCCGGCATGAACTACACCCTGCGCAATCTGGGCGACGGCTTTGCCATGTTTGACGGGGCCGAGCTCATCAAGGACTATGTGTCGGAAGATTACCTTGTCATGTCCACCTACGCCATGACCTTTGGCGGTGTGGACGCAGAGGGTCTGCCGCACCTTTCCAGCGCCAACAGTGTGCTGGCAGAGTACCCCGGCTACCTGCTGGACTACGAGAACCCCTACGGTGCAGGCCGCATCAGCATCCTGTAAGATGATTCAGCCCGCTGGCTGACAAACGAAAAAAGCACCCGCACTGCATCTCCCAAGAAAAGGGAATGCGGTGCGGGTGTTTGATTTGCCCAAAGATCTTTGGTACAGTGCGGTGTGTTCACTGCGTGAAATCGGCAGAAAACAAAACAGAAAAGCCACCCGATTGTTCATCGGATGGCTTTGTTCTGGTTGGGGATGAGAGAATCGAACTCCCACAAGTAGAGTCAGAGTCTACCGCACTACCACTATGCAAATCCCCATCATTTGGTTCGTGTCTTGCGGTGTGAGCCGCTCAACGTGTGCTATTATACCCGCAAATGCGGTGCTTGTCAAGCCTGTTTTTGAAAAAAGTTGTACTTTTTTGGCAACCAACGCAGCAGCGCAAAAGTTTCCTGCGCTCAAACGACACCCCCGCCCACAGAAGGACAGAAGAGTCCGGTCCGTGGGCGGGGGTGCGTTTATTCGGGCCTGCTGCCCCAGAAGGCGGCCAGAGCGGTTTCCAGTGCGGCAGGGCCGGGCAGATACTGCAGGTGCTTCCAGTGGAGCGGGAACAGCCGCTGATAGTCCGGCTTTGCAAAGCGGTCATCCAGCAGCAGCACCACGCCCTTGTCCTCCGGGGTGCGGATGACCCGTCCGGCGGCCTGCAGGACCTTGTTCATGCCGGGATAGCGGTAGGCGTAATCGAACCCGGCCCCGTTCTGGGCGTCGTAGTAGCGGCGCAGCATCTCCTGCCGGGGGTTCACCTGCGGCAGCCCCACGCCCACGATGGCACAGCCGATGAGCCGGTCGCCGGCAAGGTCTACGCCCTCGCCAAAGATGCCGCCCATGACGGCAAAGCCCAGCAGGGTATGGGCAGGGTCTGGCTCAAATCGTGCCAGAAAAGCGGCGCGGGCGGCGTCATCCAACCCGCTCTCCTGCACAAGGGTGGAAATACCCGGATAGCGGGCGGCAAAATCTTCCTGTACCTGCCGCAGATAGGCGTAACTGGGAAAGAACGCCAGATAGTTGCCCACCCGGCTCTGCGCCAGCCGGGCCAGTGCATCCGACACGCTCTGTACGCTGCGCTCCCGGTCACGGTAGCGGGTGGAGATGCCCGGCAGGCAGAACAGCCCCAGGTTCCCGGCGGGGAACGGGCTTTCCAGCGCCACAGCCCGGGCGTCGGCACAGCCCAGCACGCTGCGGTAGTAGGCGGGCGGGGTGAGGGTGGCGCTGAACAGCGCGGCACTGCGCCCGGTGGAAAGGCTGGCATCCACAAAGGGGGCCGGGTCCAGACAGAGCAGCTGCAATTCCAGCTCGCTGCCGCGGGCGGTGAGCTGGGTCACAAAGTGGCTGTCGTACCGTTCGGCAGCCCGCACCAGATCCTGTACCGCAAAATAAAGCTCCAGCATCTGCGGGTGGGCGTCGGCTTCCGGGTTGTCTTCCAGCCAGGCCTGCAAAGGGGCCTGCACCGCCCGCAGGGGTGTCAGCAGTGCGGCGGGCAGCTCCTGCAAAAACACCGTGCCGTCCTGCGCATACAACGGCTCCGGCAGGGCAAACACCGGGGCATCCGGTTCCGGCAGAAGGCTAGTCTGGGCCGGTTCGCCGGGGGCGTCCTCCGCGTGCCTGCGGGGTGCCAGACGCACACAGGCCTGCCGCGCCTCCCGCATGGCCTTGTCGGCCTTGGTCAGGGCGGTTTTGAGGGCACTTTTGCCCTTGCCAAGCGTGCGTTTTGCGTCGGTCAGGCTGCTCTTGCAGAAGCGGGCCGAGTACATGGCGCGGGCGCGGTCGGGCAGATTGTGTGCCTCATCGATCAGGAACAGCCAGTCGCCGGAGGTGTCGAAGAATCGCTTCAGGTGCACCACCGGGTCAAACAAATAGTTGTAGTCCCCGATCACAACATCGCACCATTCGCTCAGGTCCAGCCCCAGCTCAAAGGGGCACACGGTGAACTGTCGGGCGGTGTCGGCCAGTGCGGCACGGCTGAATTGGCCGCTGCCGTCCAGCAGTGCGGCCAGCGCATTCTTGATGCGGTCGTAGTAGCCGTTTGCATAGGGGCACACCTCCGGCAGGCAGGCCGGATGGCCCTCGGCGTCCGGGTGCAGGCAGGCTTTTTCCTTGGCGGTCAGGGTCACACTGCGCAGGGCAAGGTCGGGCTGTACGGCCCGCAGGCGGGCAATGGCATCCTCGGCGGCGGCCTGTGTGGTGTTGCGGGCGGTGAGGTAAAACAGCTTCTCCCCGCAGCCGCTCCCCATGGCTTTCAGGGCAGGGAAGAGCGCACTCATGGTCTTGCCGATGCCGGTGGGGGCTTGACAGAACAGCCGTGTGCCTTTTTTGGAGGGGGCGGCGGTGCAGGCCCGCCAGACCTCGCCCGCCAGTGCCCGCTGCCCGGGGCGGTAGGCTTCAAACGGGAACCGCATGGCGGTCAGGCTGCCGCTGCGGGTTTCCTGCCATGCAAGCTGACGCTGTGCCCAGGGCAGATACCGGTGCAGGAGTTTGTGCAGGAATTGCTCCAGCTCCTGCCGGGAAAAGTGCCGTACAAAGCGGAGGATCCGGTCGGTGTCGATCTGATAATAGGTCAGCCGCACATCCACGGCGGGCAGGTTTTCCTGTGCGCTGTAGATGGCTCCGTACACCATGCCCTGCGCCCAGTGGCAGGGGTTCATGTCCTCGCAGATCTCTTCCTCGGGCACCGCGGTGGTCTTGATCTCGTCAATGGTCACAACGCCGGTTTCGTTGGTAAAAATGCCGTCGGCCCGGCCCTCCAGCGTAAAGCGGATGCCGTCGACTGTATAATCAGCGCAGAGGGGTACCTCGGCGGCGTAACCCTCCCCGGCGGCCTTCTGCAGCCTGCGATGGATGCGGGCACCTTCCAGTGCACGGTCAAAACCGGCAAACCGGCTGTCGATGCTGCCGCTGCGCAGCAGAAACTCCACCAGCTGCCGGATGGGCAGACGGATGTCGGACATGATTTCACTTCCCTTATCATAAAGAACTCAGCAGTCGGGTGACGGCGCTTCCAGCCCGAACAGCTCCGCGCACCGGGCGGCAGCTTCGTCCACCTGGGCGAAGTCCACGGTGGTACGGTAATAAGTCTCCAGTTCGTCGTGGCAGCTCTTGGCCTGTGCCATTAGGGCGGTGGCCTGCTCCAGCAGTTCGGCAGCCGCCCGCTCGTTGAACCGCAGCCGGGCGCGGTAGCCCGCCAGATTTTCCCGGTCAAGGAACCGGGTGCACCGCACGGCCTGCATGCCGGGCAGCTGCACCCGGTGCCACCGGTTGTCGGTGAGGAAGGCCAGCCGCAGCTCCGGGATCAGGATGTGGTCAATCTTATCCTCCGGGTGCATGGCACAGGGGCAGGTGATGATGTGATAGCCCCGGGCCAGTGCCTCGGCACGGATCAGCTCCAGCAGCAGGCGCGACACGGCACCATATTCGTCCCGGAACACGATGAACCGGTCAGCCAGCGCCTGCGCGGTGTGCTGGTAGAACACCTCACCCTTTGGGGTCACAGCAGAGAGCAGCCGCAGCTCTTCGCGGGCGGTGTTCTCGGTGCGGGGCAGCAGCCGGGTACACAATCGCTTGACGTAGCGGCGCACTTTTTCAAAGTTGGCGCTGCAGGCCTCGGCCCGGCGGCTGTCCAGCAGCAGGCTCCCGGCAGAAGCGACATACCGCGCAGCCCGCGCCCGCAGCGCAGCGTTGCGGGCAAACAGCGCCTTGACCTCTTCAGCATGGGGGCGCAGGGCGTCGGCCTGAATGGTATGGTACAGGCTCAGCACTACCTCGTCGGCACCGGGCGCATCCGGCTCTATGGTGTGGGGCGCGGTGGCATCTACGATGGCCCGGCGCTGCCGAACAAAGATCACGCCGTCAAAGCTGTCAGGGTCGCTGGCACAGTGGATGCACTCCACCGGTTCACCCTGCTGGATGGCCCGGCGGGCCAGCTGCTTCATCAGGGTGGACTTGCCGCAGCCCGGCCCGCTTTTGATCAGCACCATCTGCATGCCGGGCTCCCGGCGCAGCGGCTCAAAATAGCCCTTGAACCCGGCGGGGGTGGTGGCCCCCAGAAAGAAATCGACCCGGTCAAACGAAACACGCTGCATAAAAAACACCTCGCTTTTGCTTTAGAGTATGCAAAAAAGAGGCGTGGGGTGAATGAAAATGAAACCCTCTCAGTCATCGCTGCGCGATGCCTGCTCTCCCAAAGAGCGAGCTTTTCGCCATCTGGCTGTTACGCTGCCAACCCCCCTTCGGGGGAGGTGGATGCGAACGAAGTGAGCAGACGGAGAGGATGATTCATTCATAGGTATGCTCACACACTTCGTGGATCTTGTCCCGCAGAGCCACAAAGTCGGCAAAGGCATTGGGCTTGTTCTGCGGGCCGCGCAGCAGGGCGGCCGGGTGGAAGGTGCCCATGAACAGGATGCCGTTCTTCTCAATGAACTGCCCGTGCTCCTTGGTCACCGAAAAGTCGGAACGGATCATCCGCTGGGCGGCGATGCGGCCCAGGCACACCACGATCTTGGGCCGCAGCAGGCGGAACTGCTCCCGCAGCCAGGGCATGCAGGCCTCGCTCTCGGCGGGCAGAGGGTCACGGTTCTGGGGCGGGCGGCACTTGACGATGTTGGCAATGTAGCAGTTCTTTTCCCGGTCCAGGTCGATGGCAAACAGATACTTGTCCAGCAGCTGACCGCTGCGGCCCACAAAGGGCAGGCCCTGCTCGTCCTCGCTCTGGCCGGGGCCCTCGCCCACAAACAGCACTTCGGCGTCCGTCACGCCCTGCCCGAACACCACATTCGTGCGGGTCTTGCACAGCTCACAGCGGCTGCAGGCAAGGCAGTCGGCTTTCAGCGTTTCCCAATCCATGGCGGTTCGATCTCCTTCTGAAACAGTATGATATTTTATTCACAATTTGAAACCTGTTTTCTCTTAAATATTAGCACAAAAACACAATTTTGTCTTGAACTTTTTGCCCGGTGTGTTAGAATAAAGAAGAAAGGCATCCTTGTGTCCAACAGACGCGGGGTGTGAATTTTGGAAAGTAAATTCGGAGGTAATCACAATGGCTGATATGTTTGCACCGCTGGTAGCACAGCTGAAGGCAAATCCCAAGACGATCGTTTTCACCGAGGGCAATGACCCCCGCATCCTGGAGGCAGCAAGCAAGCTGCTGGCCGAGGGCGTGCTGAAGGTCGTCATGGTGGGCAACGAGGCAGAGTGCAAGGCTGCTGCCGCCGCCGGTAACTTTGATATTTCCGCTGCTGAGATCATTGACCCCGAGAACTACGCCGGTTTTGACGAGATGGTCAACACCATGGTGGAGCTGCGCAAGGGCAAGCAGACCGCTGAGGAGTGCACCGCTCTGCTGAAAAAGTCCAACTACTTCGGCACCATGCTGGTCAAGATGGGCAAGGCTGACTGCCTGCTGGGCGGCGCTACCTACTCCACCGCTGACACCATCCGTCCTGCTCTGCAGCTGGTCAAGACCAAGAAGGGCGCACATCTGGTGAGCTCCTGCTTCATCCTGGACCGCGACTGCGGCGAAGAGGGCCTGAAGCGCATTGCCATGGGCGACTGCGCCGTCAACATCGACTACACCGACACCATCGACAAGGCCACCGGCGAAGTCAAGGTGTCCGCTGCTTCCAAGCTGGCTGAGGTGGCCGTTGAGACCGCCAAGACCGCAAAGCTGTTCGGCATCGACCCGAAGGTCGCCGTGCTGAGCTTCTCCACCAAGGGCTCCGGCAAGGGCGGCACCGTCGCTCTGAGCCACGACGCTACCATCAAGGCTCAGGAGATGGACCCCGAGCTGGCTGTGGACGGCGAGCTGCAGTTTGACGCTGCCGTTGCTCCGGAAGTGGCACAGGTCAAGTGCAAGGGCAGCAAGGTCGCCGGCCAGGCCAACACCTTCATCTTCCCCTGCATCGAGGCCGGCAACATCGGCTACAAGATCGCACAGCGTCTGGGCGGCTACGCTGCCTACGGTCCCATTCTGCAGGGCCTGAATGCTCCCATCAACGACCTGTCCCGCGGCTGCAACGCTGACGAGGTCTACAAGATGAGCCTGATCACTGCCTGCCAGTCCTGATCGCACCCATCTGAGCTGAATTGAACCTGAGGGCCCCGGAAGTGTCTGCGGATGCTTCCGGGGTCCTTTTTTGTCTCCCTCTTGAATTCTGCCTGCGTTTGTGGTACAATATTCAAGCACTCAGAAAAGTGCGTCGGACAGCGCCTGCGGCGTGGTTCGGCATACGGATGCGGGTCCTGTACGATGGAGCCGCTGTGAACCAGGTCAGGTGGGGAACCAAGCAGCCTTAAGCGGTGTGCTCTGTGCGTTTCAGACAGCCTGCATCCGTATGCCGAGCTACGCAGGGCGGGGACAAAACCCCGTCATGCGCTGTCCTTTTTTATTGCCGATTTTGTCCGGAAAGGGGAGTGCTGCTCATGTATCGAGCCCTGTACCGCAAGTGGAGACCCCAGCGGTTTGAAGATGTAGTGGGTCAGCGCGGCATTGTGACGGCCCTGCGCAATCAGATCGCCACCGGCCGTGTGGGCCACGCCTACCTGTTCACCGGCGTGCGCGGCACCGGCAAGACCACCTGTGCCAAGATCTTTGCCAAGGCGGTCAACTGCCTGCACCCGCAGAACGGCGACCCCTGCGGCGAATGCGAGATCTGCAAGGGCATCGACAACGGCAGCATTTTGGATGTGGTGGAGATGGACGCCGCATCCAACAACGGCGTGGACGATATCCGCGACCTGCGGGATGAGACTGCCTACACCCCCAGCGCCTGCCAGTATAAGGTATACATCATCGACGAGGTGCACATGCTGTCCACGGCGGCCTTCAATGCGCTGCTCAAGACGCTGGAAGAACCGCCGGCCCATGTCATTTTTATTCTGGCTACCACCGAGATCCAGAAGGTGCCGGCCACCATCCTGTCCCGCTGCCAGCGGTATGATTTTACCCGCATCGGGCCGGAGGACATCGCACAGCGGGTGGAATACATCGCCGGGGAAGAGCACTTGGAACTGACATCGGACGGCGCGGAGCTGATCGCCCGCCTGGCCGACGGTGCTCTGCGCGATGCGTTGTCCATTCTGGATACCTGCGCAGGCGTCACGGCAAAGATCGACGCGGACGTGGTGCGCCGCATGGCCGGTGTGACCGACCGCAGCTATTTGTTTCGCATCTCCGACGCGCTGGAAGCGCAGGACGGAGCCGCCGCACTGGCCCAGCTAGCCCAGCTGCGGCAGCAGTCGGTGGACGTTAAACGCCTGACCGAAGAACTCATCGCCCACTACCGCGCCCTTATGCTGGCGGCTTTGCCCGGCGGGCAGGCACTGCTCTCTGGTGTGTCACCGGAAGAGGAGGCGCAGTATCTGGAAAAAGGCCCGCAGCTGGGCCAGCGGGAGGCCATCCGGGCCATCCGCACCCTGGGCACGGCACTGGAGCACATGACCCGCGGCAGTGACCAGCGCATTGAGCTGGAACTGGCGCTGTTCAGCCTGTCGGAACCGCCGCAGCAGCGGCAGACCGTACCAGTGCAGGCAGCACCGGTCGCCCGTGCCGCACAGCCCGCTGCCGTGCAGCCGTTTGCTTCGGCTCCGGCGGTGCAGCCCTTTGTGAGTGCACCGGTACAGCAGCCGGTCGTGGAGCCTGCCCCGCTGCCGGCTCTGCCGCAGCCTGCGGCAGAGCCGGTGCAGTCCGCACCGGAACCGACACAGGCACCTGCATCTGTGCAGGTGCCCGTGCAGGCCGAAGAGCTGCCGCCGTTGCCGGAAGAACCGCCCGTGCAGGGCGGGGAAGCGCTGCCCTGGGAGGAACCCTCCGCACCGGCACGGCCCGTGCCGCCGCCCCTCGAGGAACCGTCTCCTGCGCCGCAGACAACGGCCCCGGCCCCGAAGCAGGAAGCCGCTCCCGCACAGCCCAGACCGGCAGCGGGCAGTCTGGCCCCATACCCGGAGTGGGCACAGATCACCCAGAAGCTGCAGGAAGTGGACCCCATGCTGTACAGTTACCTGCGCAAATCTAAGGCGTACTTTGACGGTACCCGGGTGCTCATCGACGGCGGCAAGACCTTCCGCGATTTCATCCGGGCCAATAAGGACAGCCAGCGGCTGATCAAAAAGCTCATTTTGCAGGTGTCCGGCAAGGCGATCCCCATCGGCCCCTACGAGCCCAGAACCGCAGGGAAAACCGTGTCCAACGCGGAGCAGTCGCTCCACGCACTGGAAAAGCTGGGGCTGGATGTGTCCATTGAGGACACCGCCCGAAAACAGAAATAAGGCTTCCCCTTTTGGGGAAGGCTTTTCAACCGATAAGACAAAGGAGAACAAACTATGAAAGCAAGAATGCCCGCAGGCTTTGGCCGCCCCGATATGAACGCCCTGATGCGTCAGGCCCAGAAGATGCAGGAGGACATGAAGGCCAAGCAGGCCGAGCTGGAAGCCGCCGAGTACACCGGCAGTGCCTCCGGTGAAATGGTCACCGTGAAGATGAACGGCAAGCACGAGGTGCTGGCCATCACCATCAAGCCCGAAGCTGTGGACCCGGATGACATCGAGATGCTGGAAGATCTGGTGGCTGCTGCCGTCAACGCCACCGTCAAGCAGGTGGACGAGACCGCCGAGGCCGAGATGGGCAAGCTGACCGGCGGCATGAACATTCCGGGTCTCTGATCCGGCTGGAGGGAAGAACATGGGCTACAATGCTGCCCCGCTGGAAAGGCTGATCGAAGAGTTCGGCAAGTTTCCGGGCATCGGGCGCAAAGGCGCGACCCGCATGGCCTATCAGGTGTTGAGCATGTCCGATGAGGACGCGGCGGCCCTGGCTTCGGCCATCCAGAACGCGCACACCAAGCTCCACCGCTGCCGCATCTGCCAGAACTACACCGAGGCCGAGATCTGCCCCATCTGCGCCAGCGCCAAGCGGGACACGTCGGTCATCTGCGTGGTGGAAACGCCGCGGGATGTGCAGGCGTTTGAGCGTACCCGGGAGTACCACGGCCTGTATCATGTGCTGCACGGCCTGATCAGCCCCATGGACGGCATCGGAGCCGAGCAGCTCAGTGTGAAGGAACTGCTGGCCCGTCTGGGTGACGGCAAGGTCAAGGAAGTGATCATGGCTATGAACCCCACCGTAGAGGGGGAGGCAACCGCCATGTATCTGGCCAAGCTCATCAAGCCGCTGGGCATCAAGACCACCCGTCTGGCCTACGGTCTGCCGGTGGGTGCAAGCCTGGAGTATACCGACGAGACCACCCTTTACCGTGCGCTTTCCGGCCGCGGAGAACTGTAAACCGCCTTAAGTGAACAGAGAACGCCCCATCTGTCAGACTGCAATATCTGGCGGATGGGGCGTTTTTACGTACAGAAAAAACTGGATGCTTTCGCAAACCTCTACTGGGGTGAAATATCTGGCAAAATTCCATTTATAACGTTATTTCGTAAAAACCGGAACTTTGCCAGATAACACTACCCCAGTAGACATTCCGGATAGTTGGGACTGGGACCCGCGCACGCAGCAACAGCCCACTGGGCTGTTGCTGCCCCTGCTGCGCAGGGTCGTGCTGTTTGCCTCCTCATCGCCGGGACCACAAAAACAAGAACTCCCCCACCGCAGCGCGGCAGGGGAGTTCTGTTTTTGGTGGAGGCGATGGGAGTCGAACCCATGTCCGAAAAGAGTTCAGTGTAGGTGTCTCCGGGTGCAGGCGATCTACAACATTCCCGCCGCGCCACGCCGATCGTCAGGCTAGCGCATTGGTAGCTTCATGAGTTCCTGCCGGTCCGCAAAGCTTAAGTCCGTTCAGGTGCTGTGTCTAAAGGACGCCCCGGCCCCACACGACACAAGAGTGGGCGAGACGCGCAGCACTCAGGCTGCGAGCAACTGATAATTGTTGTTGTCAGTTAATTGTTTGGAGGAGTTATAGAGCAGTTCCCCCGCTGCTACCCGCTGCCCAGACCTCGCTCCCCCCGTCGAAACCTTTACGCCCCCATAAAAGTGCACCTTGCGATGCACGAAAAACAGGAGAAGTTCCGCTTCAGGGAAACCGTCTGAAACGATCAGTAGTACTTGCCGTTGGATTTCATGGCGCGGTCGATGGAACGCTTGGCGTCGCGCTGGGCGGCGTCGGCTCGCTTGTCGTAGAGCTTTTTGCCCTTGCAAAGGCCCAGTTCCATTTTTACGCGGCCATGTTTGAAATAGAGCGAAAGCGGCACCAGCGTGTATCCCTGCAGCTTGCACTGCTGGTGCAGCCGCCGGATCTCGTTTTTGTGTGCCAGAAGCCGCCGGACACGCAGAGGGTCCTGGTTGAAGATGTTGCCGTGGTCGTAGGGCGTGATGTGCATGCCCTTGACCAGCAGTTCGCCGTCCTCAATGTCCACCCAGCTGTCCTTCAGGTTGACCCCGCCGGCCCGCAGGCTTTTGACCTCGGTGCCCTTGAGCTCAACGCCGGTCTCCAGCGCTTCCAGAACGAAATACTCGTGGCGCGCTTCGCGGTTGGTGGCGATGGTTTTGGTCGCCGGGCGCTCTTTGGTGGGTGCCATGCTGCGCGCCTCCTTTCTCCGTTCAGTTCGTTGTATTAGTATACCATTTTTTTGTACTTTTGCAAGGGGCATCTTTGAAGAAACTGTAAATTATTGCACTCTGACCGGCCGCGGACCGGTCACCCTTGACCTTCCCCCTTGTGGAAGGTATATTCTAAGGGCAGAGGGGCGCACTGCCCCGGACAAAGGAGGGCACTTTATGCTCAATATCGAACATCTGACCAAGACCTACGGCGGCAAGGCGGCCGTGCAGGACCTCAGCCTGCACATCCGCCCCGGCGAGATCTGCGCATTCATCGGCCACAACGGCGCGGGCAAGACCACCACACTCAAGTGCTGCTGCGGCATCCAGCAGTTCGACAGCGGCCGCATTACGGTGGACGGCATCTCGGTGCAGGATGACCCGCTGGAATGCAAGCGGCGGCTGGCCTATCTGCCGGACAACCCGGACCTGTACGAATACATGACCGGCATCCAGTACCTGAACTTCATCGCGGATATCTTTGCCGTGGGGGCACGGGAGCGTGCCGAGCGCATCCGGTCCTACGGCGACCAGTTCGACCTCACGCGGGACCTGGCCCAGCCCATCAGCGCATACTCCCACGGCATGAAGCAGAAGCTGGCCATCATCTCGGCCCTGCTCCACGAGCCGAAGCTCATCCTCATGGACGAGCCCTTCGTGGGGCTGGACCCGCTGGCGGCACACCAGCTCAAGACCCTGATGCGCCGCTTCTGCGACGGCGGCGGGGCCATCTTCTTCTCGACTCATGTGCTGGAGGTGGCCGAAAAGCTCTGCGACCGGGTGGCCATCATCCGGGCCGGGCGGCTGGTGCGGGCCGGTTCCATGGACGAGGTGCGCGGCGATGACAGTCTGGAAGAGGTCTTTCTGGAACTGGAAGGCACGGAGGCACAGGCATGATGATCCGTGCATTGCTCCGCAAGCAGCTGCGGGAGCTGGGCGCGGCCTTTCTCCGCAGCAGCAAGACCGGCAAAGCGCGGTCCCGGGCATCGGCCGTGGGGTATGCGCTGCTGTTTGCCGTGCTGGTGGTGGTGCTCATGCTCTGCTTTGCGGGCATGGCCCTGCCGCTGGCTTCGGTGCTGCTCCCGGCCGGGCTGGACTGGCTGTATTTTGCCTCCATGGGGCTCACGGCGCTGCTGGTGAGCGTGCTGGCCAGCGCCTTTACCAGCTATTCCGGCCTGTTCCAGAGCCGGGACAACGAACTGCTGCTCTCGCTGCCCATCCCGCCGGCGGTCATTTTCGGGGTGCGGGTAAGCACCGTTTATCTGGCCTGCCTGATCTACCTGCTCATGGCGTGGGTCCCGGCGGTGGTGTGTTACGGCCTGCTGGCAGCCCATCCGCTGGCCGGGGTGCTGTGCAGCATCCCCATGGCGTTGGTGCTGGCCGGAGCGGCCTGCATTCTGGCGGTATTGCTGGGCTGGGCCGTGGCGCTGGCCAATGACCGCGCCCGGCACAAAAGTCTGGTCACCGTGGTGTGCTCGCTGGTATTTTTTGCGCTGTATTATGCGGGTTTTCTGCGGGTGCAGGAGATGCTGGACGATCTGCTGGCCGACGCCGCACAGTCGGGTGCGGCGCTTGCCCGTGCAGCCTGGCCGCTGCGGCTGCTGGGCGGCGCGGCGGCAGGGGAGCTCCCGGCGCTGGCGGGTCTTGTACTGAGTACAGCGCTGTGCTTTGCAGTCTTTTGCAAGCTGCTGGAAAAGCCCTACCTGCGCCGCATGACGGCCCGGAAGGGTACGGCCCGCACGGCATACCATGCGCAAAAAACACGCCCCGTCAGCCTGCGGCAGGCTCTGCTGCGCCGGGAACTGCTGCATCTGGGGTCCAGCCCGGCCTATATGCTCAACAGCGCCATGGGCACGCTGGGCCTGCTGGTGCTGGGCGGCGTGTCCCTGTGGAAGGCAGACCTCTTTGCCCGGTTTGCGCAGGCCGTGCCGGAAGGGATCCCGGTGCTGGTGTGCTGTGCCGTGTGTGCGGTGTCGGCAGCCAACTTCCTGACCACGCCCTCCGTCTCGCTGGAAGGCCGGACGGTCTGGCTCCTGCAAAGCCTGCCCATCCCGTCCTGGCAGGCCCTGTGTGCCAAGCTGGAACTGCATCTACTGCTGACCGGCGTCCCGGCGGCATTGTGCCTTGTGTGCATGCAGGCGGCGGTGCAGATGCCGCCGGTGTATTTCTGCCTGACCCTGCTGGAAGCAGAGCTGTTCGTGCTGCTCAGCGCAGAAATGGGCCTTGCACTGGGGCTTGTGCTGCCCAACCTGCATTGGACGAGTGAGGCCGCGGTGATCAAAATGAGCGGCTGTACCTTGCTGTCCATGGCGGCCAATCTCGTTGCTGTGCTGGTGCTGACCCTTGCGCAGACCAATCTGCTGACGATCCTTCCGCTTCCGGCGGTCATGGCGGCGGCCCTTGTGCTGCTGGCGGGTGCGGACGGGCTGCTGGGGCACTGGCTGAAAACCAGAGGAGCCAGACGCCTTGCAGAACTTTCCTGAAAAACCATAAAACAAAGCAGCGGCCTGCTCTCCCAAAACGGGGGAACAGGCCGCTGCTGTTTGTGCGGGAGGGGCTTACTGGATGCCGGTGACCTTGTAGTCCTGATCCTCGACGGTCTTCTTCAGCACATCGTCGGAAACTTCGGCGCTCAGGGTGACAACGGCGGTGCCGGCCTCGTGGCTCACCACAGCCTCGGTCACTTCGGGCAGGGCCTCCAGTGCCTTCTTCACACGGGCCTCACAGTGGCCGCACATCATGCCTTCTACATGCAGAGTCTTTTTCATGGTCGTATCCTCCTTGATGGTACTCTCTTTATCCTCAACCGCTGCGGGCTGCGTGAGGGCAGCGGGCAGGGCAGAAGCGTTTTTCAGCGGGTGGTCGTGTTTGGTGCTGTGCAGATCGAACAGATTCAGCCGCAGGGCGTTGCTCACCACGCAGAAGCTGGACAGGCTCATGGCCGCTGCGCCGAACATGGGGTTCAGCGTCAGGCCGAAGGGGATGAACGCACCGGCTGCCAGCGGAATGCCGATGGTGTTGTAGAGGAAGGCCCAGAACAGGTTCTCGTGGATGTTGCGCAGGGTGGCGCGGCTCAAGCGGATGGCGGCGGGCACATCCGAAAGCCTGGAATTCATCAACACCACATCGGCGGCGTCGATGGCCACATCGGTACCGGCGCCAATGGCGATGCCGGTGTCGGCGCGGGTCAGGGCGGGGGCGTCGTTGATGCCGTCACCCACCATGGCTACCTTACCGGCGGCCTGCAGCTGGCGGATCACGGCTTCCTTGCCGTCCGGCAGCACCCCGGCGATCACGGCGTCCACACCGGCCTGCTTGCCGATGGCGTCAGCCGTGCGCTGGTTGTCGCCGGTGAGCATGACCACTTTGATGCCCATAGCCTGCAGCTCCCGGATGGCCCGGGGGCTGTCCTCCTTGATAGTGTCGGCCACCGCGATGACACCCAGCAGACGGCCTGCGCCGCCAAAGAACAACGGGGTCTTACCCTGCGCCGAGAGCTCGGCTGCTGCCTGTGCCAGCTCGGCCGGGACGGTGACCTTGATGCCGGTAAAGGCTGCATTGCCGCCAAAGATCTCCTTGCCGTCCAGCTTGGCGCTCAGGCCGTTGCCGGGCAGGGCCGCAAAGTCAGTCACCTCCGGGGCGTCCAGCTGCTGTGCCTCGGCATAAGCCAGCACAGCGCGGGCCAGCGGATGCTCGCTCTTGCATTCCAGCGCGGCGGCCAGGGTCAGCAGTTCGGTCTCGGTCACGCCGTCGGCGGGCAGGATGTCGGTGACCTTCGGCTCACCGCTGGTGATGGTGCCGGTCTTGTCCAGCGCCACGATCTGGGTGCGGCCGGCAGCTTCCAGCGAAGCGGCGGTCTTGAACAGGATGCCGTTTTTGGCGCCCATGCCGTTGCCCACCATGATGGCCACCGGCGTGGCAAGGCCCAGGGCACAGGGGCAGCTGATGACCAGCACCGAGATGCCGCGGGCCAGCGCATAGCCCAGCTCCCGGCCCAGCAGCAGCCAGACCACGGTGGTGACCACTGCAATGCTGATGACCGCCGGCACAAAGAAGCCGGACACGGTGTCGGCTACCTTGGCGATGGGAGCCTTGGTGGCGGCGGCATCGCTCACCATCCGGATGATCTGGGCCAGGGTGGTGTCCTCGCCCACGCGGGTGGCTTCGCACCGCAGGAAGCCGGACTGGTTGGCCGTGGCGGCGCTCACCTTGTCCCCGGCGGCCTTGTCCACCGGGATGCTCTCGCCGGTCAGGGCGCTTTCGTTCACGGCGCTGCTGCCTTCCAGCACGACGCCGTCCACCGGGATGTTCTCACCGGGGCGCACCACAAAGATGTCGCCCTTCTGTACCTGCTCGATGGGTACGGTCACCTCGGCACCGTTCCGCAGCAGGATGGCCGTTTTGGGGGCCAGCTTCATCAGGCTCTTCAGTGCATCGGTGGTCTTGCCCTTGGAGCGGGCCTCCAGCATCTTGCCCACCGTGATCAGAGTCAGGATCATGGCCGCCGACTCAAAGTAGAACTCCATCATATAGTGCATGACCAGCTCGTCGTTGCCGTCCACCTGTGCGCGGGTCATGGCAAACAGGGCGTAGGTGCTCCACACAAAGCTGGCCATGGAGCCCATGGCCACCAGCGTGTCCATGTTGGGGGAGCCGTGGATCAGCCCCTTGAAGCCGTTGATGAAGAACTTCTGGTTGATCACCATCACGATGCCCGCCAGCAGCAGCTGGACAAGGCCCATGGCAACATGGTTGCCGTCAAACCAGTGGGGCAGAGGCCAGCCCCACATCATGTGGCCCATGGAAAAGTACATCAGCACCAGCAGAAAGCCCAGCGAAGCGATCAGCCGCCGCTTGAGCTTGGGCGTCTCGTGGTCGGCCAGCGCGTCCAGGTCGGCGCTGGGGGAGCTGGCGGCGGCAGCACCGGCCGCCTTGGGGCTGGCACCGTAACCGGCTTCCTGCACGGCCTGAATGATCGCCGCGCTGGATGCGGTGCCCTCTACGCCCATGGAGTTGGTCAGCAGGCTTACCGAACAGCTGGTCACGCCCGGTACCTTTTTTACGGCCTTTTCCACCCGGGCAGAGCAGGCCGCGCAGCTCATACCCGTTACATTGTATTGTTCCATCGTATTCACTCCTGATAAGTCCAGTATGTCTGCCGCAGGGTCACTTCATGAGCCGGGGCAGCAGCCGAATCAGCTCGTTCAGCTTTTCGTCGCTGCCGGCACGCAGGTCATCGGCCACACAGGTGCTCATGTGCTGGGCCAGCAGCTCCTTGGCAAAGCTGTTCAGCGCCGAGTTCACGGCGGCCACCTGTACCAGAATGTCCACACAGTAGGCATCCTTTTCCAGCATGCCGCGCACGCCGCGTACCTGGCCTTCGATGCGGCTCAGCCGGTTGACCAGTGCTTTGTATTCCTCCGGGCTGCGGTCCTTGTGGCGGCAGCAGGAGGGAACAGCGTCCGGTACATCGGCGGGAGAAACCGCGTCCGCTGCAGGCTCTTCGGTGCTGCAGCAACAGCAGGGCTTCTTTTCGGTGGCTTCCATGATGCAGGCTCCTTTCACAAACCCCTTGGGGGTATCTTTTGCTTCCAGCAGGAGTATACCACACAATATCCGACAAATCAAGTAGGAATTTGAAATAAAAGAAAAAAGAGGGAAAACCCGCAGGCTTTCCCTCACACAGAACCGTGATAAAGTTACTTTTCCAGAATGCGCGGAGCAAACAGGCTCCACATCCTGCCCCACCAGTACCAGTCGTGGGACACGTCGCCGCCCCACACTTCCAGATGAGCGGGCAGGCTCTGGGCCTGCAGCACATCGGCCAGTGCCTGGGTGTCGGCCTTGGCGTCATCCTCGTAGGCACCCTGACCGGCGCAGAGGATGAGACTGTTTTCCTCGGCCTTGACCAGTGCCAGCTTGTTGGCGATGCCGTTCTCCTGCAGGTACAGCAAGGGAGAGCAGCGCAGCACCAGATCGTCGTTCTCGACACCCCAGAAGCGGCTCAGGTTGTAGATGCCGCCCATGCCCACGGCACCGGCAAACAGGTTGGGGCGGCGCAGACGGCAGTTCACGGCCTGATAAGCGCCCAGATCCACACCGGCGCACCAGATCTTGGTGCCCTTCTCGGCCTTGTTCAGGGCCAGGATGCGGGGAGCCAGCTCGGCAGTCAGGTAAACAAAATACTTCTCCTGTGCCTCGGCCCGGCGGCGCAGCGGCAGATCCCCGTTCAGCACACCTTCGCCGTCCACGCTGTCGGCGCAGAACAGCTGGATCTTGCCCTCGTTCAGCAGCTGGGCAATGGCGTCCGGCATGCCGTTGTTCTCCCAGTCGAAAAAGCGGCCGCCGCGGGCGGGCAGAGCCAGCACCGGCACACCGGCGCTGCCATATACCTTAAACTCCATCTCGCGGTTCAGCACACTGCTCCACTCTTTGTAATAGGTACCCTGCATCATAATCAATCAAGCACTCCTTTTTTATCATGATCCGGCCCCGGCGCACAGTCGCTGCACGTCCGGCCGGCAGTAGCGTTTCAGGATAAATCAGACAAACTGGTTGCGCTGTGCGTCGTACTCGTAGCCGACGGCACGCAGCTTTGCACACAGATCAGTCTTGTCGGCGTCCAGATCTTCGCACAAAGCATCGAGGTTTTTGTAATAATCCCGGAGTTTGAGGTTCACCACGCTCAACAGCATGATGGGATCGGTGGGAAGAGCCATGCGTTCATCTCCTTTAAGGCAACAAAAAAAGCCGGCCACTCGACAAAGTGACCGGCCACATACACCAAATTAGACAGCGCGGGTAACTTTGCCAGCGCGCAGGCAACGGGAGCATGCGTAGACATACTTGGGGGAGCCATCCACGACCGCCTTGACACGACGGACATTCGGCTTCCAGGTACGGTTGGAACGGCGATGGGAGTGAGAGACCTTAATACCAAAGGTAACGCCCTTGCCGCAGCATTCACACTTAGCCATGGTACTTGCACCTCCTAGAGTGAAGTAAGGAATCAAAATAATCAGCTTGACTATTTTACCAGAGATGCGGGCAAAATGCAAGTCTTTTTTCAAAATTTCCGTCATCTTTTTCCAATCTTATGCAGCAAGGGTTGCTCAACCGGCCAAAAGATAGTATTATAATAGAAAATGTTGTTTTTCAGGAGATGCTTATGACACGGGCAACCTATTATCTCGTCCGCGCACTGGTGGCACTGGTGGCCATCCCGTTCCATGAAGCCGGCCATGCGCTGGCTGCCTGGCTGCTGGGGGACCCTACCGCCAAGCGCGAAGGCCGCCTTTCGCTGAACCCCTTTGCTCATTTTGACCTGCTGGGCACGTTGTGCATGGTATTTGCGGGCGTGGGCTGGGCAAAGCCGGTCTCCACCAACCCCCGCAACTTCAAAAACCCCAAGTGGGGCATGGCCCTCACCGCATTGGCGGGCCCGGTGGCCAACATTGTGCTGGCCTACCTTGCCATGGTGCTGTGGAAGGTGATGTACTACTGGGCTCCGGTAAACCAGGCCACCTACTACCTGGCCTACTTCCTCCAGTATATGGTGCTGATGAACGTGAGCCTGGCGGTGTTCAACTTTATCCCGGTGCCGCCGCTGGACGGCAGCCGCATCCTGCTGGTGGCGCTGCCCCAGCGGGCGTACTTCGGCCTGATGAAGTACGAGCGCTATATCATGATCGCGCTGCTGGCGGCGGTGTGGATGGGCCTGCTGGATACCCCGCTGTATTACCTGAACAATGCTGTGTGGGATCTGCTGAGTGCGGGCACCGGTTACATTGACCGGATCGCCTATTCGGTCTACTACGCAGCAGCCGGGACGGTGGTCTGAGCGATGGCAGAGGAACTGACCTTCCATCTGGAAGATTTTGACGGCCCCCTGGAATTATTGCTGGCTCTTGTGGCCAAACATAAGATGGACCTGCACAACATCCCCATTCTGGAACTGATCGACCAGTACACCCGCACGGTGGAGCAGGCCGACCCGGACCCGGAGACCGCCAGCGCCTTTATCGAGATGGCGGCCCATCTGGTGGAGATGAAGAGCTATCTGCTGCTGCCCCGCAGCGAAGAGGGTGAGCGGATGAAGCAGGAATTCACCGGCCAGCTCATCGAGTACGACCAGTGCCGCCGTATGGCCGCGCTGCTGCGGGCAAAAGGGGAGCAGGCACCGGTGTTCGTGCGGCAGCCGATGGAGATGGAGTGGGACAACACCTACACCCTGCACCATGCACCCCAAATTTTGGCCGACTACTGGAACGCCCTTGCCGGGCGCACCCGCCTGCGTCGGGAGCCCACCCAGCAGCAGTTTGAGCCGCTGGTCACGGCCCCCATGGTGTCGGTGACCAGCCGGGTGGTGTATATCCTGCGCAGCCTCATCAGCGGGGCGGCGGCTCGCATGGGCCAGCTGTTCTCGCCCCGGCAGAGCCGCAGCACCAACGTGGCTACCTTTCTGGCCCTGCTGGAGCTGGTGCGCGGCGGCCGCGTCACCCTGGGGGAGAACGGGGAGCTGACCATGCAGCGCACCCGGATAAAGGAGAAAAAATGAACCAGAAACAGATTCGTGCCGCAGTGGAGGCCATGCTGTTTGCCTGCGGGGAGCCCATCGGCTCCGACAAGCTGGCGCAGGCTGTGCAGCTGCCCCAGACCAGCGTGGAAAACGCGCTGGAAGAGCTGCGCACCCGCTACACCCGGGAGGACAGCGGCCTGTGCCTGCTGCACCTGAACACCCGCTGGCAGCTGGCCACCAAGACCGAGTGGGCCGATTGCGTGCGCCGTGTGCTGGACAGCCGCCGCGCCGTGCCGCTGGGCCCTGCCGCCATGGAGACCCTGACCGTGATCGCCTACAATCAGCCGGTGTCCCGCGCTTTCATCGAGCAGGTGCGCGGGGTGGACTCCTCGTCCAGCGTGTCCGGCCTGCTGGAAAAGGGCCTGATCGAGGAAGCGGGCCGTCTGGACCTGCCGGGCCGTCCGGTGAGTTTCCGCACCACCGACACCTTTTTAAGAGTATTCGGCTTGTCCAGTCTGGCGGACCTGCCGCCGGTGCATCAGCCGGAAGCCCCGGCAGAAAGCGAGGGATGACCCATGACCACCGTTCTTGCCGCTGTGGGCGGGGTGCTGGTGTTCCTGCTGAAGGTCCTTGGCATCCTGCTGCTGGTGGTGCTGGCTCTAATGGTGCTGTTGCTGCTCATCCCGTTCTGTGCGGATGTCAGCTGGGAGCAGGACACCCTGACCGTAAAGGCCGGGGCACTGGGCATCACCTTCCCGGTGTTCCAGTACCCGAAGCCGGAGCCGACGGAGGAGAGCAACCGCAAAAAGAAGCCGAAAAAGGCAAAAGCGGCAAAGAAGCCTGCCAAGGAGAAAAAGCCCGCAGAGCCGCGCAAAAAGGCAAAACTGACCCTGAACATCCTGTGCACCATCCTGCGCGGGGCCGGGACGCTGATCCGGGCGGTATTCGGCGCGCTGCGCATCACCCACATCCGGGTGTGCCTTGGCGTGCGCGGGGAGGACCCTGCTGCAGCGGCCCGCAATTACGGCAAGCTGCAGGCATGGCTATACCCGGTGCTGGGCGTGCTTGACCGCTTCATTTACCTGCAGTTTGACGAACTGCGCATCGTGCCGGACTTTGGCAGCGCTGAACCCACCGTAGAGGACCGTGTGTCCTTGCGCATTTCGGCAAGGGCGCTGTTTATCGTCGTCGCAGCGGTGCGTGTGCTGGCGGAGTTCTGGCGCGAAAAGGTGCTGGACGTTTTCCTGTAACTGTGGTACACTGAATAAAATTGTGTGACGAGTGTGACGGAGCCTGACAGTCTGCGATCTCCCGGTAAAACTCCGGGGACACAGGCCTGACAAAAACGATCAAAGGAGATTTGCATTATGGCTGAGCATCCGATTCAGGGCATTATGAACGTTACCATGGACAAGATCCACGAGATGGTGGACGCCAATACCATCATCGGCAAGCCTATCACCACCGAGGACGGCACCACCATCCTGCCAGTGTCCAAGGTGAGCTTTGGTTTTGCCTCCGGCGGCACCGACTTTGACGGCAAGAATGCCGCCAACAAGGACCTGTTCGGCGGCGGCTCCGGCGCGGGCGTCAACATCCAGCCGGTGGCATTTCTGGTGATCAAGGACGGCTGCGTGCGCACCATCCAGCTGACGGACGGCTCCAATAGTGTTGACCGTGCTCTGGCCATGCTGCCGGAGCTGGTGGAAAAGGTGTCTGCACTGGTCAGCAAAAAGGGCGAAAAGCCCGCAGACGAGGCACCCAAGGCAGAGTAAGCCTTGACAGGAACCCTCTGACTAGGCGGTATGCCGGTAGCTTTCTCCTCGGACACGAATCGGGCCATTCCATCGCCCGCCCTACTGCCTGCGGCAGCAGGGTCCCACCCCAGCGGACGGTCCTCGGAGAAACTCCCGGCACACCGCCCCATCAACCTAAGCCGTAACCGCAGACTTCCAATCTGCGGTTTGAGATACAGCACGTTATTGCGTGCGTTTTGAGCGCCGGGAGGCGCACAAGGAGTTTTTATTATGGCAGAAGAACGTATTCAGAAGATCATGGCCGAGCAGGGTCTGTGCTCCCGCCGTGCGGCCGAGCAGATCATTGCCGAGGGCCGCGTCAAGGTCAATGGCCACCCCGTGAAGGTGGGCGACAAGATGGACCCCCACCGTGATGTGCTGCATGTGGACGATCAGCGCATCTACATCCAGAAGGATCAGCAGCTGTATTATCTGGCCCTGTACAAGCCCCGCGGCTATGTCACCACCGCCAGCGATGAGCTGGGCCGCAAGACGGTCATGGAGCTGGTGAGCGATATCCCCGCCCGCCTGTACCCGGTGGGCCGCCTGGACAAGGACAGCGAGGGTCTGCTGCTCATGACCAACGACGGTGCCTTTGCACAGGCAGTTACCCATCCGTCGGGCGGCATCTCCAAGCTGTACCGCGTGACCGTGCAGCCCCGTGCCGACGAAGCGCAGATCATCAAGATGAGCAGCGGTGTGGTGCTGGACGACGGCACCAAAACCCTGCCCTGTGCCATCAATGTGGTCACCGATGAGCCGGGCCGCACCGTGATGGAAATGACCCTGAAAGAGGGCAAGAACCGCGAGATCCGCCGCATGTGCGAGGCCGTCGGTCTGGAAGTGGTGCGCCTGAAGCGCAACGCCGAAGGTGTGGTCAAGCTGGGCATGCTCAAGCCGGGCACCTACCGGGAGCTGACCAAGGCAGAGATCAACGGCCTGCGTTCGGCCGCCGCCAAGGGCCGCGCCCAGACCCGCAGCGCAGCACTGCAGTCCAAGGCAGCAGAACGCCGTCCCCGTGGTCCGGTGGGCAAGAGTGCCCCGAAAAAGCGGAAGTAAGCACGTTTGTAGGAGAAGGGACCCCTGTGCATGATTTTGCGCGGAGGCCCCTTTTTGCGGTTGAACGTACTGCAGCGCCTACAAGTGAAGAATCGTCATATCTTCATCTGAAAAATGAGAAAAATTGATTCAAGAAGATGTGACAATAAAAATACGCGCATCACCGTCAAAAGATGAAACCTGGATTTTGCGGGAGGGGAACTGTGTGCCTGCCGGAAACAGGAAATGCTTTCGACAACAAAAGTTCATCCTCCTGAAGCAACCCTGTTCTTCGACGGAAATTGTGCTATAATACAAAAGCAACGCTTTGCCCGGCCCGGTGGGCCCGGCCTGCAGAGCAGATTGGAAACAAGGAGTTTATGGAATCATGGAAAGAGAAACCCTGAAGTCCCGCCTGGGCTTCATCCTGCTTTCCGCGGGCTGCGCCATCGGCATCGGCAACGTGTGGAAGTTCCCCTATATTGCCGGTCAGGGCGGCGGCGGCGCATTCGTGCTGTTTTATCTGGTGTTCCTGGTCATCCTGGGCCTGCCCATCATGACCATGGAGTTTGCGGTGGGTCGCGCCTCCCGCAAGAGTCCGGTGCGGGCCTATCAGGCACTGGAAAAGCCGGGCCAGAAATGGCACATCCACGGCTATCTCACCCTGATCGGTTGCTATCTGCTGATGATGTTCTACACCACAGTGGCCGGCTGGATGCTCCACTATTTCTACATGACCGCCATCGGTCAGCTGTCCGACCTGAACGCCGAGCAGGTAGCCGGTAAGTTCACCGAGATGCTGGCCAGCCCCGGCGTGATGACCTTCTGGATGGTGTTCGTGGTGGTGCTGGGCATTCTGGTGTGCGCCAAGGGCCTGCAGAACGGTCTGGAGCGGGTGACCAAGGTCATGATGATCGCTCTGCTGGCCATCATGGTGGTGCTGGCGGTCAACAGCCTGTTCATGCCCGGCGCAAAAGAGGGCCTCGAGTTCTATCTGGTGCCCGATTTTGCCCGTATGCAGGAGGTGGGCGTGGTCAACACACTGGTGTCGGCCATGAACCAGGCCTTCTTCACCCTGAGCCTTGGCATCGGTGCCATGGCCATCTTCGGCAGTTACATCGGCAAGGAGCACTCCCTGCTGGGCGAGTCGGTCCGCATCGTGGTGCTGGACACCTTTGTGGCCATCACCGCTGGTCTGATCATCTTCCCGGCCTGCTTCACCTATGGTGTGGACCAGACCAGCGGCCCCAGCCTGATTTTCATCACTCTGCCCAACATCTTTGCCAACATGGCGCTGGGGCGTCTGTGGGGCACCCTGTTCTTCCTGTTCATGGCTTTTGCGGCCCTGTCCACGGTGCTGGCCGTGTTCGAGAACATCATCTGCTGCGGCATGGAGCTCACCGGCTGCAGCCGCAGGAAGTCCAGTCTGGTGAATTTGGTGCTCATCATTGCGCTGTCCATGCCCTGTGTGCTGGGCTATAACCTCTGGGCCTGGGACGGCTTTGCCGTGTTCGGCGGTGCCGTGCTGGACTTTGAGGACTTCCTGGTCAGCAACCTGTTCCTGCCGCTGGGCAGTCTGGTGTACCTGCTGTTCTGCGTCACCAAGTACGGCTGGGGCTGGGACAACTACAAAAAGGAAGTCAACATCGGCAAGGGCCTCAAGATGCACGACTGGATGCGCGGCTACCTGACCTACGTTCTGCCGGTCATCGTGCTGTTCATCTTTGCCTTTGGCATCTACGACAAATTCTTCGCATAAAACTGCGGCTCCTCTTATCTGGTTAAGAGGAGCCTTTTCTGATAGAAAGGAGTTCCGGATGCACATTCTTGTCTGCGACGACGATGCCGCCTTCAGCGCGAAGGTGGCGGAGTATGCGGCAACTTACTTTGAAGCGCACGAGATCCCGGTGCAGGCTACGGTCTGTTCCGACCCGGAGCAGGTGCTGGCGATCCCGGACCTGGAGCTGTACCGCATTGCATTTCTGGATGTGGACATGCCGCAGGTCAACGGCATTGCACTGGGCGGCCAGCTCCGGCACCGCAATCCGGACATCTGTCTGGTCTATGTATCGGCCTATCTGGCCTTTGCGCTGGATGGCTACAAGGTCAACGCCTACCGCTACATCCTCAAACGGGACGTCGCCAAGCAGCTGCCCAGCTGTCTGGAGGACATCTATGCGTCCATGATGCAGGCCGGTACCAAGACCCTCACCGTGCACCACAACCGCGAGAACATTCGCATCCCGCTGGACCAGATCTATTATCTGGAGAGCGAGGGCCGGGTCATCAATGTGTATGGGGACATTGCGCGGGAACATTTCTGCACCTTTTACGGCAAGCTGAAGGAGCTGCCGCCCATTCTGGCCCGGAATGGTTTTTTGCAGGTGGGCCGCAGCGATGTGGTCAACCTGCAGCATGTATGCGCCATCCGGAATTACCGGGTGCTGATGAAAAACGGCGTGGAGCTCAGCGTCAGCCGCAGCAAGTATGCGGCTGTCCGCGCGGCCTATCTGGAATGGAAGGGGCAGTTCGGTGATGAGTGACAGCCTTATCTGGACGCTGTTGGGGCATCTGGTGTGCATTGCGCAGTGGGCGGCGTTCATTCTGGTGGATTATGCCTATCTGGGCCGGGGCAGGCGGTTCCGTCACCCCTGTGTGTGGGCCGCGCTGCTGGCACTGGCTGTGCTTGCGCTCTCGGTGCTGTGCGGTTTTGGCTTTTTCAATATCAAATCAGTGGTCAGCAATATCATCTACCTGCTGGTCATCGCGCTGCTGTTCGGCGGCACGGCAGTGGACCGGATGTCTGCCTGCATCATCAACGGCATTCTGTGCCTGCTTACCGAAAATACGGTCAGCTTTGTCTTTGCACGGCTCCACGGCATCTGCCCCGGTGAAGTCTGGCACTACAGGACCTGTCTGGCGGCACTGGTGATCTCAATTTTGCTGGTGGGCATTCTGGCAGCACGCTTTCTGCGCCGGTGGAACCACTGCAGTGCGCTGGACCCGCTGCAGGCATTGCTGATGAGCTTTTTCCCGGGCGTCGTGGTGCTGCTGAACATCTTCATCATGATCTCCTCCAACCGCCGCGTGCCCACTCTGCTGGACCTGATGCTGACGGTGGGCCTGACCATTGCGGTGCTGGTGCACCTGGCCATCGTGCAGATGTTCAACGATCAGGTGGTGCAGGGGCAGGCGTCGCACTTTCAGGCCGCGCTGGAACAGCAGCGCGCAGAAGCTCTCATGGAGTCCTACACGGCACAGCGCCGCCTGACCCATGAGTTCACCAACCACATTGCCGCACTGGATGCGCTGCTCCGGCAGGGCGACCTGACCGGCGCACAGGAATACCTTTCCAGCGTGAGCAAGGTGGTGGCCGCCGGAACCACCATTCTGGACACCCACAACCCACTGCTGGACTCCCTGCTCAGCCGCAAGTATGAGGAAGCTGCGCAGCAGGGAGTGGAGCTGTACTTCGACCTGTGTGACCTCAAGGACCTGCCCTTTTGCGGCACGGACCTGGTCATCGTCATCTCCAACCTGCTGGACAATGCCATCCGGGCGGCGGCGCAGGCCAAACCGCCGGAGGTGTACCTGCGGGCGCGCAGGAACGAGGAAGAATACCTCATCTCGGTGCGCAACCGGGTGCAGAAGGACCTGGAGCTGGTGGATGGAGAGCTGCCGCGTTCCACCAAGGCAGAGCCGGGCCATGGCATGGGCCTTGTCAACGTGCGGGAGGTGCTGGACCGCTGCCGCTGCGAGTACACGCTCAGCTGCCGGGACCGCTGGTTCCGCTTTACCTGTGCGGTGCCTACCCGCAAGTTGTGACAGTTACCGATGCAGAATATGACATTTTCTCTGCAACAATAGCGTAACTCTGCTATACTGGACCCAGTAAAGGAACGCAAGGCAGTGCAGGCAGAGGTTGCGGCCGGGAGCTTTTCCGGGTTCTGCAGCATTGTGGCGTCAGGCTGCGGTGCGTGTGCAGCTGTGAAACCTTTGCTTTTGCGGGCTGTTCCGGTGGTGTGTGCCGGGCAGCGTATCCGATGGAGCTTTTGGCGGCGGTCTTTGGGGCTTTGCTGTACATAAAGGTTCGCCCGGCCCGTGCCCTGTGTGGGAACGGAGCATCGGCTGGGTCTGTGATTTATGCCGCGAGAAGCTTCATCGGAATTTTCTGAAGATCGTTGCAGCGGAAGAACAGCTGCTGCAAAATGGAAAGGCTGTTGTGCAAATTTTGCGCGGCAGCTTTTTTGTGTAACAAAATTTCACATGAAATCCTATGGAAACTGTAGAATCTTGACGAAAAAAGTGCTATATTGGAACAAGCAAAGCATTTTTGCATCAAATTGGCAAAGCGTGCAAAAGGCTGCACGGTGCTTGCCCAATTATGAAGGAGGCAATGTTCTATGATCTCGTATCGCAATCTTGCCATGCGTGTCCTGAACCACGCGCCCTGCGTTCGGGGGGGGGTAAGCCGCTGACCCGGAGACTGGCGGCGCTGGCCGTGGCGGCGGCACTGATGACGGGAACGGCTGTTCCGGCCTTTGCCGATGTTTACGACATCAGAAAAGGTAGCATCACCATTGTAGCCAACGGCGACGGCACCGCCAAGGTGACCCAGAACGAAACCGTGAACGACAAGGACGACGACGTGAAGGTGACGGGCAGCAATGAAGTCACCGGCAACACGGTGGACATCATCAACAACACGGATAACGACCTGAAAGTTACCCTCTCGGATGTTACCATCACGGACCCAAAAGGTGACGCAGCACCCGTGAGCGTCTCTGGCACCGGCAACACCGCCATTGAGCTGGACGGCAGCAACACGCTGAAAAGCAGCGGCTGGCACGCGGGCCTGGAGCGGAACGAGGAAAAGAACTCCGACGGGAACGTGGTCAGCGGCAAGCTGACCATTCAGGATGAGGACAAGAACGGCAGTCTGGACGCCACCGGCGGCTTCGGCGGCGCAGGGATCGGCGGAGCAAATATCAAAAATTCCGGTGCCCTCGAGATCACCGGCGGCACCATCACCGCCACTGGAAAGCAGGACGGTGCAGGCATTGGCGGCGGTGGTAGCGGCGGAGACGGCATGGTGACCATCTCGGGCGGCAATATCACGGCTCGGGGCGGCTCCTCGGACAACCCGAACGCCGCTTGCGGCGCGGGCATTGGCGGCGGCGGTTTCGGCGGCAACGCCACGGTGATCATCACCGGTGACGCCGTGATCGAGGAAGCCACCGGCGGCGGTGCATGCGCAGGCATCGGCAGCGGCTATTACGACGCCAAGACTGACATCACCATCTCCGGCAATGCCGAGGTGAAAAACGCCCAAGGCGGTGCTCAGGGTGCGGGCATTGGCGGCGGTGGTTTCCGTGGCACTGGTACGGTGACCATCACCGACAACGCCAAGGTGGACAATGCCACCGGCGGCGAGGGTGCTGCGGGCATCGGCAGCGGTCTGGTTGGCAATGTGACGGTGAATATCTCCGGTAACGCCACGGTCAACGCCGAGGGCGGCGCAAACGGCGCAGGCATTGGCGGCGGCTATGCATCAGCAGGAGATGTGACCATTGAAGGCGGCACGACGGTCAGCGCAGCTGGCGGTGTGGGCGGCGGTGCCGGGGTCGGCGGCGGCGCGGATCTGGCAGGAGACGAGAACACCCGGAACCGTGTCACCATCCGCAGCAACGGCGACGGCTCCCCGGACGTGTCCGCTGTGGGCGGTGCCCCGGAGCCGGGTCAGGACGGTGAAGATGCCAGCAAGGGCGGCGCAGCCATCGGCAGCGGCGCACTCATATCCCCAGACGAGGACACTATGGAAGCGGATGCCGACATCACCATTGAGGGTAAGGTCACCATCTCTGCCGTTGCAGGCAAGGATGGCGTTGCCATTGGTGCAAACGGCAAAGAGCAGGCTTTTGACGACCTGCTGCCGGGCTCTTCCATTGAACGGAGGAATACCGACGGCAAGGATATCTCTCTGCCGGGCGACAAAACAGCAGAGAAAACACCCGCGGCAGAGTCTGCCAGCAACGGCCGTCTGGATGCGCTCACGGGCCTGACCGTCACGGATGCGGCGGGCAAGGCAGTGGCGTACACGCTGACCTGGCAGGGCGGCACGGTGACCGTGAAGGTGGATGCCGCGTTTGCATCCCTGCAAATGACCTATGATGCACTGTGCTGGCTGCGCAGCCACGGGATGCAGACCATGCTCTTCTGCACGCAGGAGCGCACGGCGTCAGTCTCTGCCGTGGAGCTGCTGGGCGTGTGCACTCAGGACACCACGGTGGTCTGGAACAACGACGGCATATCGTCGGCTCTGCGGGTGAACGGCGCAGACCACAGCACACTGCTGAAGTGACAGCCGATAAAACGATCATAAAGTAAAAAAGACCACCGCATCGTGGAAAATCACGTGCGGCGGTCTCTTTTTTTGGTTCGATTTACTCCGGCTTGACCTGCAGCTCCTGCTCGCAGTAGAGGCAGCGGTACTTGCCGTTGGAGCTCAACTCAAAGATCTGGTCGCACTCTTCCTCAATGGAGGAGATGCAGCGGGGGTTGCGGCAGCGCACGATGTTCACCAGACGCTTGGGAGGCTTCGGTCTTTCCTTGCGCACAGGCTTGCCGTTCTCGATCACGGTCACGCTGATGTCCGGGTCAAGGTAGGCCAGCACATCCAGGTTCAGCCAGGAAGCATCGCCCTCCACCTTGATGATGTCCTTGCGGCCGGAAGCGGACTTGCGGCTGCGTGCGTTCTGGATCAGAGCCACGCTGGCGGTGCGGTTGTCCTTGATGCCCAGCAGGTCCATCAGACCAATGGCGGTGCCGGCCTTGATGTGGTCAATCACAAGGCCGTTCTGGATCTCGTCAATGTTCAGCATATCAGTTTTCCTCCTTTGCCTTGGGGTCGTGCAGGCCCAGCAGGGTCATGATCAGTGCCATGCGGACGTAAACGCCGTTCTGCACCTGCTCAAAGTAAGCGGCACGGGGGTCATCGTCCACATCCAGTGCAATCTCGTTCACGCGGGGCAGGGGATGCAGCACGGCCATGTCCGGCTTTGCCAGCCCCATCTTTTCCTTGGTCAGCACATAGCTGTTCTTCAGGCGGATGTAATCCTCTTCGTTGAAGAAGCGTTCCTTCTGCACACGGGTCATGTACAGGATGTCCAGTTCCGGCATGACCTCTTCCAGGCTGCGGGTCTCCTTGTATTCGATGCCGTTGGCCTCCAGCACATCGTTGATGATGTAATCCGGCACCCGCAGCTCTTCCGGGCTGATGAGCACAAAGCGGATGTTCTGGCAGCGGGCCATGGTCTTGATCAGGGAATGCACCGTGCGACCGAATTTCAGGTCACCGCACAGGCCGATGGTCAGATCGTCCAGCCGGCCCTTGCGGCGGCGGATGGTCATCAGGTCGGTCAGGGTCTGGGTGGGGTGCTGGTGGCCGCCGTCACCGGCGTTGATCACCGGGATGCGGGAGTAGCGGGAAGCACGCAGCGGTGCGCCCTCCTTGGGGTGGCGCATAGCCACGATGTCGGCATAGCAGGACACCACGCGGATGGTGTCGGCCACGCTCTCGCCTTTGCTGGCGCTGGACACGTTCTCACTGGGAAAGCCCAGCACATGGCCGCCCAGGTTCAGCATGGCGGCCTCAAACGAAAGGCGGGTGCGGGTGGACGGCTCATAGAACAGGGTGGCCAGTTTTTTGTGGGTGGCCACATCCTGATAGGCGGCCGGATCGTCGTGGATGCGGTCGGCAAGGTCGAGCAGGGTGGTGATTTCCTGCTGGGTGAAATCCAACGGGTCGATCAGATGACGCATGGTTACGTTACCTCCGTTACATCAAAGCGGTTTAAAGCAGTTTGCGTAAAATGGAAAAATCAAAGAAGTTTGTGTAGTAGCTCAGCGAACGCATCACCGGGCGGCACAAACGATTGAAACACACTTCGTCCAGCAGCAACATGGCCTCGCCGGGGGCAAGCCGCATGGCTGCACGGATGGACTCATCGCCGCAGCTGGCTTTCAGGTGGGCCACGTTCGAGGAGATCTGCTGGTGGCACTCCCGCTCCAGAATATCGAACACACCGCCGGTCAGGTCGATGCGGGTGTAGTCCCGGTTGCCGAACAGGCTGCGCGGCAGATAGTCGATGGAGTAGATCACCGGGGTGGTGTCGGCAAGGATGCGCTTTTTGATGCAGATCACCTCGTCGCCGGGTTCGATGTCCAGATTATGGGCCAGCTCATCCCCCGCCCGGATGGGAAACACCTGAATGCCGTCGGCATGGGGGTAGCTGCCAAAGCTGCGGATCAGCGGGTAATATTCCAGCTTCTGGTCCAGACGGCTGCGCAGGCCCAACACCGAACGGTTCACCACCGTGCCGATGCCGCGCACCCGCTCTACATAGCCTGCACGCTCCATTTCGCTCAGAGCGTCCCGGATCACGGTGCGGCTTACCCCCAGTTCGGCGGCAAGATCCACCTCCGCAGGCAGGCGGTCCGCATGGGCATAGCGCCCGGTGCGCAGTTCGTCCAGCAGGCTGGCGACCACCCGGTCGCTGATCACGGCACCGCCCAGTCGGCTGGAGGCGGCAAGAGTAGATTCCTTCATTTCGGTTCCTCCGTTCACAGGCGGGCAGGCCGCCGGGACTTCAAAAGACCCTGCAGGCCGCATGATGCACTGCCCCAAAGCCCTTTGCTTCTATTATAACATAAATTGACATTTAGAAAAGCGGCATTTATACTGGAAACAAAGAAAAAGTACGATTTTATTTTGGAGGGCATTGCAATCATGGAACTCATTCTGCACAAAGTCTGCGGCCATCCGGCACAGCAGGCGGTCACCCTGCGGCGCTGCACACCGGACGAAGCCCCGGCGGTGTATGCGCTGCAAAACGAGGTGCACGCCGCCATGCCGCACCCGGAGTGGTTTGTTACCGACACGCTGGAACATATCACCGGTTATATCACCGACAGCCTGTGCATCGGGGTGTGGCAGGGCAGTCGGCTGGGCGCGTACCTGACTTTCTATTACTGCGGCCAGAGCCTGCACAACTATGCGGCTTTTCTGGGTGTGCCGCAGGCCGAGTGGCCCCATTGGGCCAATGTCGACAGCGCTGTGGTGCACCCGGACTGGCGGGGCAACGGCCTGCAGCGCCGCATGCTGGAAGCGGCCCTGCCGCTTCTGCCGGAGAGCATCACGCACCTGGGAGCCACGGTCAGTCCGGCCAACCCCTACAGTCTGAGCAACGCCCTGGCCTGCGGGTTCACCATCCGTGCCCGCCGCGAAATGTACGGTGGGTTCGACCGCTACCTGCTGGCAAAGGAGCTGTAAAAAGAAAAGAGCTGCTGCACGATGAAATGCAGCAGCTCTTTGTGGTATACAATGCGGTCGGTGCGGGCTGGAAGCTGACCGCCGCGAGATAAGGCTCCCTCTCTGAGGAAGCTGGCATCGCACAGCGATGACGGAGGGAGTATTATGCAGCCTGCAGGTTCTGTCCCTTTTTCTGCAGCTTGCGCCGTACCACCAGCAGGCAGATCAGATGCACCGAGGCGGTCAGAACCCAGCTGATGGGGTAGCTGATGTACAGCATGAACGGGGTGCGGTTCAGCTGGAAGATGGTGGCGATCCACACCAGACGCAGCAGGCAGCTGCCGATCAGGCTCACCACCATGGGCAGCACGCTGTAACCCAGGCCGCGCAGGCTGCTGGCCAGTGTGTCCATGATGCCGCACAGCAGGTAGGTGCCGCAGATGATCCACAGCCGCTCGTATCCGGCGGCGATCACGGCCTCGTCCGAGGAATAGAAGTGCAGCAGCTGCCGACCAGCCAGTGCCGCACCGCCGCCCAAAAGAATGCCGGTGACCACGGCGCACAGCAGGCAGTTGCGCATTACGCGGTCCAGATTGTGATACTTGCGTGCACCCATGTTCTGGCTGGTAAAGGTCACGGCGGCCTGTGCAAAGGCGTTCATGGCCGTGTAGACGAAGCCTTCCAGATTGGACGATGCCGAGCTTCCGGCCACGACCGTGGAGCCGAAGGAATTGATGGCGGACTGGATCACCACATTGGACAGGCTGAACACGGTGCTCTGCAGGCCCGCTGGCAGGCCGATGAGCAAGATCTGCTTCAGGGCACCGGCGTGGAAGCCCAGCTTGTGCGGGTCCAGATGCAGCGCGCCCTTTTCCCGCACCAGCATGGCGGTGACCAGGCAGGCCGACACCGTCTCACTGATGATGGTGGCCAGCGCAACGCCCGCCACGCTCATGGAAAAGCCGATGACGAACACAAGGTTCAGCACCACATTGATGATACCGGCCGCCGCCAGACAGTACAGCGGACGCTTGGTGTCGCCCACGGCCCGCAGCAGAGCGCTGCTGAAGTTGTACAGCATGTTCATGGGCATGCCGATGAAATAAATTTTGAGGTACAGCGCGGAAAGGCCGATCACGTCCTCCGGGCAGCTCATGAGCTCCAGCAGGCTGCGGGCGGCAAAAAAGCCCACCACGGCCAGCAGTACACCGCTGGTAAGGCCCAGCGTCACGGCGGTGTGCACGGTGTCCTGTACGCCGTGCTCGTCCTTTGCGCCAAAGCAGCGGGCAGCTACGACGTTCGCGCCCAGCGAGAGCCCAACGAACAGGTTCACCAGCAGGTTGATCAGGGAACCGTTGGAGCCGACTGCGGCCAGCGCGGTGCTGCCGGCAAAGCGGCCCACCACCACAACGTCTGCCGCGTTGAACAGCAGCTGCAAAATGCTGGATGCAGCCAGCGGAATGGAAAACAGAATAATCTTTTGCAGCATCGGGCCGCTGGTCAGGTCAGCGGAACGGTCTGCCCGGGTTTGCGTCATGGGGTCACACGCCTCCTTGAAATGTTTTTGATATCTGAATCGGTTGATTTTAGATCGTACCCGGAAAGCCGGGCGCAAGTGCCTATTATACGTCAGACGTCCGCAAAACGCAAGAGCCCCAGAACCGCAAACGTTCCGGGGCTGCTGTGAAAACTGGGTCAGTGAGAGGCGTCCAGTACGGTCCAGTGCCCGTCGTGTTCAGGATCCATCGTCTCGCCGTCATCGGTGTACATGCGGTACGCGGCATGGCCGTCGGCGTCCGGGCAGGTCAGCAGGGCAATGGGCTGCTCGTCCAGCGCGGCGGTGCAGGCAGCGGGCTTTGCCAGCGGCACGGCATGACCCGGCCGCACGAACAGCAGCACTTCGTTCAGGGCACAGTGCACATAGTGGTGGCCTGCAGGCAGGGCCTCGGTGTCGTAGTCCTCGGCGCTGCGCAGACGGTACAGCTGCATGGGCTCCGGTAGGTAGACATGCCGCCCGGCGGCGTTCTGGGTGTATACCGGAGCCAGCATGACGCCGTCGCCCAGCAGCAGCTGGTCCTGCACCTCCCGTGCTTCGGGGTCTGCAGGCCAGTCAAAGCCCAGCGGGCGGAAGTAGCCGGTATTCTCCAGGGCGCTCTTCATGAACTCGCTGTACAGGTAGGGCAGCAGGGCATAGCGCAGGCGCAGCATCTTCCGCAGGGCGGGCAGCTGGTCGGCAAAGCGGAAATATTCCTGCTCGCGGGTCCCGGCACCGGTATGGTTGCGCATCAGCGGGGTGAACAGGCCAAACTCCAGCCAGCGCAGGGCCAGGTCCGGGGTGGTGTCGCCCGCGAAACCGCACAGGTCGGCACCGGTGTACAAAAAGCCGCACATCTGCACACTGGGCATCATCTGAATGTTGGCCAGCAGTTGTTCCCAGCTGGAATGGTTGTCGCCCAGCCAGATGCCGCCGTACCGGTGGCTGCCAATGATGCTGGAACGGCTGTACAGCAGGGTGCGCCTGCCGGGGCGCAGGTCGGCAAAGGCCTCCCCGGCAGCGCGGGTCATGCTGCCGCCGTACAGATTGTGCACCCGGTCGTGCCGCACCTGCTGCCCGGCCAGGTCGTGGTAGAAGCTGGCGTAGTCGGCAGGGCTGTTCATCAGGCCCATGGCACCGCCCACCACCTTGCCGAAGAACTCTTCCTGTTCGATGTTGTCCTGCCCGCGCAGCTGAGCCATACTGTCCAGAAATGCCCGCAGCCTGTCCGGCGAATAGAACAGCGCGGGTTCGTTCATATCGTTCCAGAAGCCCTCAATGCCGCAGTCGGTCAGCACCTTGTAGCGGTGGCCGAACCAGTCCCGCACTTCCGGGCGCAGAAAATCGGCAAAATAGGCCTTGCCGGGCCACACGGCAGCCACAAAGGGGGTGCCGTCGGCTTTGGTGCAGAAATACCCCTTCTCCAGCCCCTCGGTGCAGGTGGGGTCCTCCGGGTCGATGCGCACGCCCGCGTCGATGATGGGCACCAGCCGGATGCCCTGCTGCTTCAGCTCGGCACTCAGCGCAGCCAGATCCGGGAAGCGCTCCTTGTTCACCGTAAAATCCGCGTACCCCTGCATATAGTCGATGTCCAGGCAGATCATGTCCAGAGGCAGCTCGTTCTCGCGGTACTGGCGGGCGATGGCGCGCACGTCCTCGGCAGTCTTGTAGCCCCAGCGGCTCTGGGCAAAACCAAAGGCCCATTTGGGCGGGATGTAGCTGTGGCCGATCAGCTTCCGGAATTCGGTGCAGACGGCGTTCGGGCTGTCGCCGGTCAGAATGTACAGGTCGTAGTCCGGCTCTTCGGTGCGGAAGGTCAGCCGGTCGTGCCGGGTGTAGCCGATATCGTAGAACACCTTTCCCGGGAAATCCACGAACACGCCAAAGACGCTGCGGCCCGCACCGCCGTCGATGAGCAGAAAATTGTGCGCCCCATAGTACGAAAGCCGGTTTTCTCCGTGGTGCGACTCGTCGGTGTTGTCGGCCACATAATGCCAGCCGCGCTTGTTGATGCCGCGGGGCATCTCGCCCAGGCCGTACACCACGGCATCCTCTGCCAAAGAGAAGCTCCAGCTCCCGTCTGGTTCTGCGGTGAGGTGCGGCACTGCGGCGGCGGCAGGCTCCACCGGCAGCACGACGCTCTCGGTGGGCAGCGGGCAGCCAAACGTAAAACGTTGGATCATGGTAAAAACTCCTTGTCCCCAAAAAATCAAAAGCCCTTTTGTACCTTTATCTTACGGCAGGCCCTGCCGGAAAACAAGAGACAAAACCGGCACGTTTTTGCTACAAAACCGTCATGACGGCATAAAAATGAAAAAATTCCGTCCTTCCGGGCGGAATCGAATTGAAAAAGGCAGCCCATGCTGGTATACTGAAGCGGTATTCAGGAAGCAAACAAGAACGGAGGGAACGTTTGTGTATCGCAACGGGATCAAACGCCTGCTGGCTGTGGTGCTGTCGCTGTGCGGCATGCTGTGCCTGTCCTGGCTGTTTCTGATTTTGGCCATTGCCATCAAGCTCGACTCACCCGGCCCCGTGTTTTTCAAACAGAAGCGGGTGGGCCGTGGCAAGCGGCATTTCTACATTCTAAAGTTCCGCACCATGCGCATCGACACGCCCCACGACATGCCCACGCACCTGCTCCATGACCCGGACCAGTATATCACCCGCATGGGGCATTTCCTGCGCAAGACCAGCCTGGACGAGCTGCCCCAGCTGTGGAACATCTTTGTGGGGGATATGGCGGTCATCGGTCCGCGTCCCGCGCTGTGGAACCAGTACGATCTGCTGGCGGAGCGCGACAAATACGGGGCCAATGATGTGCGCCCCGGCCTGACCGGCTGGGCCCAGATCCACGGCCGTGATGAGCTTGAGATCGCCGAAAAGGCAAAGCTGGACGGCTGGTATGTGGAGCACTTGAGCTTCGGGTTGGACGTGAAGTGCTTCTTTGGCACCATTGCCGCCGTGCTGAAACACGACGGTGTGGTGGAGGGCGGCACCGGCACCCTGCATGAGAACAATAAAAAATCTTGATTTATCCCCGGAAAAGCGTATAATAAAACAGTACAAGACTTTAAAGGAGGATTCCTATGGAACGCACCTATATCAATGAGGTCCAGAAGGAAATCGGCAGCACGGTCAAGGTGCAGGGCTTTATCGAGAACCTGCGCAACAGCAAATACATGGCCTTCATCGTGCTGAAGGATATTACCGGCAAACTGCAGATCACGGTCGAAAAGGCCGATCACCCCGATTTGGTGGATACCATCGACAAGCTCACCCCGGACTCCGTCATCACCGTCACCGGCAAGGTGATGGAAAACGACTACGTCAAGATGGGCGGCATCGAGATGATCCCCGAGTCCATTGAGATCGAGAGCATTGCCGACCCGCTGCCCATCGTGCGCAAGGAGATTGCAGCCACCAAGAAGAAGAAGGCTGTGGAGCGCTCCAGCATCGACCAGCGCATCGACTACCGATGGATCGACCTGCGCACCGACGAGAACCAGCTGATGTTCAAGGCACAGAGCTGCTTTGTCAACGCCATGCGTCAGTTCCTGCTGGAACGCAACTTCATCGAGATCCACCCCCCCAAGCTGATCGCTGCAGCCAGTGAGAGCGGCTCTGAGGTGTTCAAGGTGGATTACTTCGACCGCAACGCGTATCTGGCCCAGAGCCCGCAGTTCTACAAGCAGATGGCCATGGCTGCCGGTTTTGAGCGTATCTTCGAGACCGGCCCTGTGTTCCGTGCCGAGAAGAGCTATACCAACAAGCACTCCACTGAGTTCTCCGGCTTTGATCTGGAGTTCAGCTATATCACTTCCTTCAAGGATGTCATGAAGATGGAGGAGGAGTTGCTGACCGCCGGCTTGAAGGCTGTCAAGGAGAATTACGGCGACCAGATCAAGGAGCTGTTCGGTCAGGAAGTCATCGTGCCCACCACTCCGTTCCCGGTGGTCAAGCTGGCCGACCTGTACAAGGGTCTGGAAGAAGAGTTCGGCTACAAGGTCGATGAGTCCGAGAAGGGCGACCTGACTACCGAGGCCGAGCGTCTGAGCTATGAGTGGGTCAAGAAGCACTACGGCCACGAGTTCCTGTTCATCACCGACTACTCCGCCGAGAAGCGTGCGTTCTATCACATGCGCGACGAGAACGGTGTGCCCCAGGGCTACGACCTGATCTGGCGCGGTGTCGAGATCACCACCGGTGCCCAGCGTGAGCACCGCTATGAGGTGCTGAAGAAGCAGGCTGAGGAGAAGGGTCTGGCCGAGGATGTCAAGTTCTATTTGGAGTTCTTCCAGTATGGCTGCCCGCCCCACGGCGGCTTCGGTCTGGGCATCGACCGCCTGACCATGCTGCTGTGCGGCCTGAGCATCAAGGACGCAGAGTTCCTGTTCCGCGGCCCCAACCGTCTGACCCCGTGATTTATCCCATCTGAAGCTGCAAGCCGGAACGATCTGCGGATCGTTCCGGCTTTTTTGGACCCGAAAAAGGAGGAAAACGATGAAGCGTCTGATCGCAGACATCCACATGCACACCCTTGCCAGCGGCCATGCCTATGGCACCATCCGGGAGATGGCAGCGGCCGCAAAGGAACAACAGCTGCAGCTCATCGGCATCAGTGAGCATGCCCCGGGCATCCCCGGAACGGTGGACCCGTTCTATTACGGGAACCTGCGCGTGATCCCCCGCGTGATCGACGGTGTGGAGATCCTGCACGGGTGCGAGATCAATGTGCTCAACGGCGGCAGGCTCTCGCTGGAACAGAAGTATATCGACCGATTGGACTATGCCATTGTGGGCATCCATGGGCTGTGCTACCAGAACGAAGGCACTGACGGCAACACCACAAACCTTATCGAGTGCATGAAAAACCCGAAGGTGAAGCTGGTGTCCCACCCGGACGACGACCACACCCCGCTGGATTACCCCCGGCTGGTGCAGGCTGCCCTTCAGTACCATGTGGCGCTGGAGGTCAACAACAGCTCTCTGGTCAAAAAGGACCAGCGGCTCAACTGCTGCCAGAACTACCGCACCATGCTGGCCCTGTGCCAGCAATACCGGGTGCCTATTGTTGTGGACTCGGACGCGCACGACCCCAGCTGGGTGGGCCGGCAGGACCTGGCCTGTGCGCTGCTGGAGAGCGTGGGCTTTGACGAAGAGCTGGTCCTGAACGCGGACCTTGCCCGCCTGAAGAGCTTCCTCGGCGTGGAATAAGAACGCCGCCCCTTTCATACGATACAACGAGCGGACCGGCACAACGTCCGGTGCACGGCGCAAACGGGAAGGGGAGAGCAGGTTTGGACAAACAGGAGCAACAGGGCATCTGCCGCGAGATCGGCGCACGCACCGGCGGAGACATCTACATCGGGGTGGTGGGTCCGGTGCGCAGCGGCAAGTCCACCTTTATCAAGCGCTTTATGGAGCAGCTGGTGCTGCCCGCCATGGGCACCGAGGCGGCCCGTCTGCGGGCACGGGATGAGCTGCCGCAGTCGGCGGCAGGGCGCACCATCATGACCACGGAACCAAAGTTCATTCCGGAAACGGCGGTGCCGCTGCAATTAGAAGGCGGTGGTGTCTGTCGGGTACGGCTCATCGACTGTGTGGGCTATATGGTGGAGGGGGCCATGGGCCACGAGGAAAACGAAAAGCCTCGCATGGTCAAAAGTCCGTGGTTCGACGAGGAAGTACCCTTTGACCTTGCCGCTGAGACCGGCACCCGCCGGGTGATCCGGGAGCACTCCACCATCGGCATCGTCATCACCACCGACGGCACCGTCAGCGACATCCCGCGTGCGGGGTACGCCAAAACCGAAAAGCGGGTCATTGAAGAGCTGGATGCACTGGGCAAACCCTACGTCATCCTGCTCAACAGCACCCGCCCGGACGCCCCGGAAACAAAGCAGCTGGCCGAGGGCATGGCACGGGACTACCACCATGCCGTTTTGCCGGTGAGCTGCGTGGATCTGGACGCCGCCGCACTGGGGGATATCCTGCGGCAGGTGCTGTACGAATTCCCGGTGCGGGAGCTGGATCTGGCCCTGCCCCGGTGGGTCAACCGGCTGGAGAACGGCCACTGGCTGCAGGCACAGGTATATACTGCCGCGATGCAGCTGGCAGAGAACATCGCCCGCATGAAGGACGTCCCGTCCGGCACAGATGGGCCGCTGCTGGACTGCGATGCCGTGCAGCGCTCCGCCGTGAGCGGCATGGATCTGGCACAGGGCAGTGTGCGGGTGGTTGTGGAGCTGAAGCCGGAGATCTTCTATCAGGTGCTCAGCGAACAGACCGGGCTGGAGATCGGCGACGAAGCGGGCCTGATGCCCTGCATTCTGGAGTTGGCTCATGCCAAACGGGAGTACGAAAAGGTGCGCAGTGCGCTGGAACAGGTGGAAGCCACCGGCTACGGCATCGTGATGCCCTCCATCGGGGAGCTGCAGCTGGAGCAGCCGGAGATCGTGCAGCAGGGCGGGCGCTACGGCGTCCGGCTGGAAGCCTGTGCGCCGTCCATCCACATGATGAAGGCCACCATCCACACCGAGATCAGCCCCATTGTGGGCACCGAGAAGCAGAGCGAAGATCTGGTGCGCAGCCTGCTGGCAGATTTTGCGGATGACCCGGTCAAGCTGTGGCAGTCCAACATCTTTGGCAAAAGCCTGCATGAGTTGGTGAACGACGGGCTGCAGAACAAGCTGCTGCACATTCCGCAGGAGGCCCGCACCCAGCTGCAGGGCACGCTGGAACGGGTCATCAACGAAGGCTGTACCGGGCTCATCTGCATTCTGATCTGAACACAAAAAAGGCCGCCTGCCGGACAAAATTTCCAGCAGGCGGCTTCTGTATGCTTATGCGTTTTCTTCGGTCAGTTTGTTGACCAGAAGCTGATAGATCTCGTTGCCTTTCAGGATGAACTGCTTTTTCACCAGTTCAGCCGACAGCCGGTCCGGGGTGCCCAGATCCAGGCAGAACAGCGCCTCATCCAGGCCCTTTACGGTGCAGCGGACGCTGCAATGGCCGTCCGGCTTTTCGGTGATGCTGGCGCTGTACTTGGCCTCTTTGCGGGCCCAAGTCTGGCAGCGCAGCACAGCGGCCACCGCTCGTTCCCGCACGCTGCGGGGCAGGTCGTAGGCCAGCTCCTGCGCCACTTTGCGGCCCTTGTCGGTAATGGAATACACATTGTCCTGCACGGTCACGAGCTGCTGTCGCGTGATGTCGTCCAGGCAGGAACCGATCTCAAAGTAGTTGACCAGTGCCTCTTCCATCAGGGCGTTCTCGATCTCCTGCCGGGCAATGGGTCCGGCATTTTTTACCAGATAGCACAGCAGCAGCCGGATCTCGGTGCTGCTGGTCAGTCCGCCGGGGCGTACACCGGCAGTAAAAGCATCGTTGGCGGGCATCGTTCATCCATCCCCTTTGCATTTTCACATTCTCAAACGACAGGTTCCCTTATAGTATAAAGGGTTTCACGCCGGATTGCAAGCCGCTGCGGCAAAATCCGTCTCAATGCGCTTGCTGCTGCCGGGCGTGGAGTAGACCCACCGGTCCAGATGTCCCTCCGTGATGAAGTACCGCAGCTCGAACCGGTGGCGCTGGTTCAGACTGTGGTTCACGATGACCAGCTTGATCTTCATCTTTTCCGGCAGGATGTTCTTGATGTAGACGCTCACGGCCTGCCCGGGGGCAAGGTCGGTGCAGCTTTCGGCAAGACCGGCCAGGTTGGGCGCGATCTCAATGAAGGTACCGTACTCCTCCACGCTGCGCACGATGCCCACCACTGTTTCACCCACCGAAAAATGGGCGGCGTTCTCGGCCCAGGTGCCCAGCAGTTCCCGGATGGTGAGCACAAAGCGGCCCTGCACGTCCCGGTTCTTGACCGCGCACAAAATCTGCTGCCCCACGCTCACCCGGTCGGCGGGGGAGGAAATGCGGCTCACCGACATACAGTCGATGGGCAGCAGAGCACTGATGCCGCACCCCACATCGCAGAACGCACCAAATGGCTCAATGTGAGTTACGGTGCAGGGCAGAATATCGCCGGGAGAAAGGGTATCGAGATAATCGGCCTTGCACATCCGCTGCGCTTCTGCGCGGGAAAGCCGGTAGAAGGGCTGCCCGTCCTCGTCGGTGTCCAGAGCCTGCACCACAAAGCAGGTGGGGCGGCCCACCCGCGTCAGCACGGCAATGTCCCGCACGGTGCCGTTTTCGGCTCCGTCGGCGCACTGCACAAAGGGCATCACGGCCCGGACGCCGCCCAGGTCGAACCGCAGCTGCCGCTGGGTGTCAAAGGCCAGGGCGGTGGCCTGCAAAATCTCGTGGCTGGCCATGGCGGCCCGCAGTTCTGCAGCGGACAGCCGGGCGGCGGAACGGTAATTGCCTTCGGTACGGTATGTTTGCATCATCTTTCATTCCTCTTTCTCTGTTGATTTTTGGGTTCTGCGCTGCGCGGGGCAAAGCACGCTCCCATTTTCAACGATATGCATCCGGCGCGGCAGATATTTGCATTTTGCAGGCGTTTGCATTATACTATATCTGTATGTGCGGCAGGGCTTGTGGTCCGGGTGCCGCACAGTTGCCGCCGACCATTCTGAGGGGCGGCAGAAGGGAGCGACCAACGCTATGGATATCGCTGTGGGAGATACCATCCTCACCCGCAAGAAGCACCCCTGCGGGGCTTCCAGCTTTGAAGTGCTGCGTGTCGGTATGGATTTCAAGATCCGCTGCACGGGCTGCGGGCGCGAGGTGATGCTGCCGCGTGCAAAAATTGAAAAGAACATCAAAAAGGTGGTCAAACCTGCACAGCAGGCGGAGTGACCGCCCTTGTGCCCATTTCCATCTGAGAACGTTTGTAAGGAGAACTGCCTGTTATGCCCGATCTTTCTGCCCAAATGGATGCCGTGTGCCACCGGTTTGAGGAGCTTTCCGTCCGCCTGAACCAGCCGGATGCCGCTGCCGACCCAGCACTGTTCCGCAAACTGATGCGGGACTACCACGAGACGCAGCCGGTGGTGCAGGCCTACCGCGACTGGCAGACCGCCCGGGACCATCTGGCGCAGGCCAAAGCCCTGCTCGAAGAACCCATCTCCGATCCGGACTTCAAGCAGATGATACAGCAGGAAATCAGCGAAAAAAGTCAGGATGTGGCAAAGCTGGAAAATAATCTCAAAATTCTGCTGCTGCCCAGGGACCCGCGGGACGAAAAGAACGTCATCATGGAGATCCGGGGCGGGGCAGGGGGAGAGGAAGCCGCCCTGTTTGCCCACAGTCTGCTGCGCATGTACACCATGTATGTGCAGAGCCGCGGCTGGACGCTGGAACTGCTCAACCTCAATGAGACTGAGCTGGGCGGCGTGAAGGAAGCCGTCTTTTCGGTGGAGGGGACCGGGGCCTACAACCGCCTCAAGTACGAGAGCGGGGTGCATCGGGTGCAGCGCGTGCCCGAGACCGAGACCCAGGGCCGCATCCACACCTCCACCGCCACGGTGGCCGTGATGCCCCAGGCAGAGGAAGTGGACTTTGCGCTGGACATGAAGGACCTGCGCATCGACACCTTCCGTTCCTCCGGTGCGGGCGGCCAGCACATCAACAAGACGTCCAGCGCCATCCGGGTGACGCACATCCCCACCGGCATGGTGGTGGAGTGCCAGAACGAGCGCAGCCAGTTCCAGAACAAGGACAAGGCACTGGAGATCCTGCGCAGCCGCTTGCTGGCCCAAAAGCAGAAGGAACAGCAGGACGCCATCAACTCCGAGCGGCAGGGGCAGGTGGGCACCGGGGACCGCAGCGAGAAGATCCGCACCTACAATTTCCCGCAGGACCGCTGCACCGACCACCGCATCGGCCTGACGGTGCACAACCTTGCAAAGATCCTGGACGGCAACCTCGATGAGGTCATCGACGCCCTTGCTACCCGCGAACAGGCGGAAAAACTGCAAAAACTCGATTTGTAAAACAAAACGAATCAACGAAAGAATTTACCGAAAAGTAAAAATACTTTACACATAGAAAGAACGATAAGACGTATGAAAATCAAAACCGAAGTTCTGCCTGCCGACAAGGCAGAAAGCATTGTAAAGGCCGCCGAGCTGCTGCGCAGCGGGGAGTTGGTGGCCCTGCCCACTGAGACGGTGTACGGCATTGCCGCCGACGCCCGCAACGGCGAGGCAGTGAAGAAGATCTTCGTGGCCAAGGGCCGCCCGCAGGACAATCCCCTGATCGTCCATGTCACCGGCCCGGAGATGCTGCCGGGTCTGGTCAGCGAGGTACCGGAGCGTGCCCAGCTGCTGATGGCGGCCTTCTGCCCCGGCCCCCTCACCATCATCATGCCCCGCGGCCCGGAGGTGGCAGCCGAGTGCTGCGCCGGTCTGGACACGGTGGGTATCCGCATGCCCAGCCACCCGGTGGCCCGTGCGGTCATCGAGCAGAGCGGCTGCGCCTTTGCAGCCCCCAGTGCCAACCTCTCCGGCAAGCCCAGCCCCACCAATGCGCAGGATGTCTTTACCGATATGGACGGTCGCCTGCCCCTCATTCTGGACGGCGGCGAGTGTGACGTGGGCGTGGAGAGCACGGTAGTGTCGGTGGTGGGCGACAAGCCCACCCTGTTCCGCCCCGGCCACATCACGCTGGAGGATCTGGAGCGTGCCCTCGGCGAAGAGGTAGAAGTGTCCAAGGCCATTCTGGAAAAGCTGCCGGAAGGCGCTGTGGTGCGCAGCCCCGGCATGAAGTACAAGCACTATGCCCCGAAAGCAGACGTGACCCTGCTCAATGGCACCTTTGAACAGTTCAAGGCCTATGTGGACGCCCACATGGACCAGAACCCCAGCTGCCTGTGCTTCACCGGCGAAGCTGAAAAGCTGGGCGTGCGCTGTGTGGAATATGGCCGCGAGGGCGACGGTGCCGACCAGGCAAAGCACATCTTCCGCTCCCTGCGGGCACTGGATGAGCAAGGCGACGGCATCGTTTATGCCCGCTGCCCCCAGAAGGACGGCCTGTCCATGGCGGTGTACAACCGCCTGATCCGCGCGGCGGCCTTCCGGGTGATCGACCTATGATCACGCTGGGCATCACCGGCCGCAGCGGCTGCGGCAAGTCCACGGTCACGGCAGTGTTTGCGGGCCACGGCGTGCCGCTGGCCGACGCTGACCAGATCAGCCGCGAGATCCTGCTGCCCGGCTCGCCGCTGCTGCCCGCGCTGGCAGAGCGGTTCGGGGCAGACATCTTAAAAGCAGACGGCACATTGGATCGCCGCCTGCTGGCAGACCGCGCCTTTGCCACGCCGGAAGGCAAGGCCGCGCTGGACGGTCTGACCCACCCGGAGATCGTGCGCCGCATCCGGGCGGCAAAGCAGGCGGCACAGGAGTCCGGGGCACCGCTCTTCGTGCTGGACGGTGCCGTCATTGTGGGCACGGCGGCACAGGCGGAGTGTGACCGGCTATGCGTGGTCACAGCACCCTTTGAAACCAGTGTGGCCCGCATCGTAGCACGGGACGGCATCGCGCCTGAAATGGCCTTCCGCCGTCTCAACGCCCAGACGCCGGAAGCAGAGCTGACCGCACAGGCGGATTACGTTCTGCACAACGACGCAGACCTTGCCGCCCTGCAGGCTGCTGCAGAGCAGCTGTGCAGCGCACTTCAGGCAGAAGGAGGTGCGTCCCACCGGTTTTGAACGAACGATTTGAAAAAGACTCCAACGGCATGCCGCAGTACGACCCGGCTGCTGCCCATGAACGCCGCATGGCCCGCGCAGCGGCCCGCCGCCGTGCGCAGCAGCGACGCCGCAAGCGTCGGCTGCGCCTGCTGATTTTGTGCCTGCTGGCGCTGGTGCTGCTTGTGGCAGTCCCGCACCTGTGGTACCGGGCCGAACAGCTGCTGTACCCCCGCAAGTATGAACAGCTGGTGGACCAGTGGGCGCAGACTTACAACCTGGACCCGCTTCTGGTGGATGCCTTTATCCGTACCGAAAGCGGTTTTGACCCGGTGGCCACTTCCAGTGTGGACGCCCGCGGCCTGATGCAGATGACCGAAGAGACCTTCCTCTGGCTGCGCAGCAAGATCGCGGCGGACGAGGATCTGGCTTTTGCAGACCTGTACGACCCGGACACGAGCATCCGCTTCGGGTGCTGCTACCTGCATCTGTGTCTGGAACGCTACAACGGTGATGTGGCCACCGCTGCAGCCGCCTACCACAGCGGCTGGGGCACTGTGGACAATCTGCTGCGGATGGAAGAGCACTCGGCCGACGGCCAGACGCTGCAGGGCTTCCCCTACAGTCAGATGAACCACTATGTAAACAAGATCACCTCCTGCTATGGTGCGTATCAGCGCATCTACGCGGGAAATTGATAAAAGTAAGGAGAATGTCAACCATGAGTGAAAAACTTTCTGCCAAGCAGTATGCAGAGCAGCTGCTCTATAAGCCGGAATACGCTGCCGACAAGCAGCCGGACGTGAAGGAAAAGGCCGCCGCTTTTGCGGAGGGCTACAAGAACTTCCTGGACCATGCCAAGACCGAACGCGAGGCTGCCGCCACCAGCGAGCAGATGCTGCTGGCTGCCGGTTACAAGCCCTTTGAGCCGAAAAAGACCTATGCGCCCGGTGAGAAGATCTACTTCATCCAGGAGCACAAGGCCGTCGTGGCGGCTACCATCGGTCAGAAGCCCTTTGAGGAGGGCTTCCGTCTGGTGATCGCCCACATCGACAGCCCCCGTCTGGACCTGCGCCCGAACCCCCTGTATGAGTCCGACCACCTGAGCTACTTCAAGACTCACTACTACGGCGGCATCCGCAAGTATCAGTGGGGCACCATGCCGCTGGCCATCCACGGCGTGTTCACCCGTGCCGACGGCTCTAGCATGTCCTTCAGCGTGGGCGAGGACGAGAACGATCCTGTGTTCTGCATCACCGACCTGCTGCCGCATCTGGGTGCCGAGCAGAACGACCGCAAGCTGAGCGACGGCATCAAGGCCGAGGAACTGAATGTGCTCATCGGCTCCGACGCCGTGGAGGAAGAGGACGTCAAGGAGGCTGTCAAGCTGAACACCCTAATCCTCCTGCACGAGAAGTACGGCATCACCGAGCGCGATTTCACCCGCGCTGAGATCGAGGTCGTGCCTGCTCACAAGGCCCGCGACGTGGGCTTTGACCGCTCTATGGTGGGCGGCTACGGCCATGACGATCGTGTGGACGCTTACCCCGCCCTGATGGCCGAGATCGAGACCAAGGACCCCATGCACACCACCGTCTGCGTGCTGACTGATAAGGAAGAGATCGGTTCTGACGGCGTGACCGGCATGCAGAGCATGTATGTGTTCCACTTCCTGCAGCTGCTGTGCCGTGCCGCCGGTCAGGATGACATCATCGCTTTCCAGAACAGCGTCTGCCTGTCCGCCGATGTTACCGCCGCCTACGACCCGTCCTGGGCCGGTGCCTTTGAGCCGAAGAACGGCACCTATGCAGGCCGCGGCGTGGCTTTCTTCAAGTACACCGGCAGCCGCGGCAAGAGCTCTGCCAGCGACGCCAACGCCGAGCTGGTAGGCGACATCACCCGTCTGCTGGACGCCAACAATGTGGCATGGCAGATCGGTGAGCTGGGTCGTCTGGATCTGGGCGGCGGCGGCACCATCGCCAAGTATGTGGCCAACCGCGGCATCCTGGTGCTGGATATCGGCGTGCCGGTGCTGTCCATGCACTCTCCCTTCGAGGTCATCCACAAGACCGACCTGTACATGGCTTACCGCACCTTCTCGCTGTTCTGCCAGGCTGAGCAGTAAGTTCTGTGCCTGAAAAAATATCCGCAGCGCTTCCCGGTTTGCAAAAACCAGCGGAAATACTGCGGATATTTTATTTTTGGCGCAAAAAGCTTGACCTTCAACCGTCTTTAAGGTGTAATGTAAGGGCGGAGGTGAAGCAAATGAACATCAAACAGGCTTCAGAGCAAAGCGGTGTGTCCGCCCCGAACATCCGCTTTTACGAAAAAGAAGGGCTTCTTACACCGGCACGCAGACAGGGCAATGACTACCGCGATTACACCGCCGGGGATGTCCGCACCCTCAAGCTCATCCGGATGCTGCGCATGCTGGATGTGCCGTTGCCCACCATCAAGGCGGTGCTGCGCGGGGAACAGCCCCTGCAGCAGGCGCTGCAAGCCCAGCAGACCGTGCTGGAGCAGCAGGTGGAGCAGCTGGCAGCGGCCGTGCAGTTTTGTGCCGACCTTGCCCGGCAGGCACCGCAGGCAGAAACGCTGGATGTGGACGCCTGCCTGACCCGGATGGAAAAGCCTGCCGTACAGGGTGCGTTCTGCTCTGGCTGGCTGCAGGATTATTGCACGCTGGCACAGGTGCAGCACCAGAGGCATTTTTCCTTTATCCCGGAGGGCAGCATCAACACCCCGCAGGAGTTCACAGCGGCCCTGCAGACCTATGCAAAGGCCAACGGGATGCAGTTCAGCCTTGAAAAAGAGGGGATGTACCCGGAGTTTTCGCTGGATGGCATTCCGTATAAAGCTTACCGCAATCCGGGCAAGTACCGGGACGAGATCTGCTGTGACGCCGTGCATCCCGAGCAGCTGGACACCGGGCTTCCCGCCCGGCGGGAGAAGCTGCTGCGCATCGCGCGTATCGTGCTGCCGCCGGTGTGCACCTTTGCCGCCATCATGGCGGCAGGGTGGGTAGTCACCGGCGGTGCAGGCTGGCTCTGGCTGGCGGCGCTGGCATCCGGCGGGGTGCTGCTGGGGCGCTGCATGGAAAAGTGGCTGTAAGGCGCATCACCCCAGCGGCAGCGCCTCGGACACAGTCAGGAACGTGTAGCCGTTGTCGGCATACCACCGGATGATATCCGGCAGTGCCTCGGCGGTGGTGCGTGTAGTGGAGGAGTCGTGCATCAGCACCACGCAATGGGTCTGCTCACCGGTCTCCCGCACCACGTTGCGGTAGATGGTGTCCGCACTGGGGTGGCCGCCCACGGCGTCCTCGGCGCAGACGTTCCAGTCCACCCATTGCCAGCCTTTTTGTTCCACTTCGGCTTTCAGCTGCTTCATCAGCCCTTTGCCGCCGTAGCGGCGGCTCACCGTGTTGGTGCTGCCGCCTGGGAAGCGCAGATAACGAATGCTCTCTGCGTCCACATAGGGCGCGATGCGCTCTTTCAGCAGGGCGATGTCCGCCCAGTAGGCTTCGCTGCTGCGGTAGATGTCGCTGTATTCGTGGGAGGCAGAGTGCAGTGCGATCTGGTGCCCGGCGGATGCAGCTTCGGTGAGCAGGGGCAAATATTTCTCGTTGTAGTCGGTGGCCACCACAAAAAAGGTGCCGTGCACCCCGGCGGCATTCAGGGCCGAGAGAACATCCGGCGTGGTCTTGCTGGGGCCATCATCAAAGGTCAGACAGACCCACTTTTCCGGCAAGGCGGCATTGGGCTGCGTTTCCGCTGTGGCCACCGTGGACACAGCAGGGGAGAAGGGCACTGCATCCGGCCAGACGGTCAGATCCGCCTGTGTGCAGACAGCCGGACTGCGCGCCGGAAAACACATTCCGGCCGCAAAAGCAGCTGCCATACCCGCAAGGAACCCCGCCCCCAAAAGCACCCGCCGCAGACGTGGTACAGACAAACGCATGCTAAAACCTCCCTCGCACGTTGTTTCTGGATTTTTGTTGGCTCTATTAAGATATGAACGCCGAAAAAATCTATGAAAAAGCCGAAAAACGCTTGACGATTTCCGGCAAATGTGGTACTATATTCAAGCAGTCCGCACAAACGGCTTCCCACCTCAGATGTCCTCAGGGCTGCGCGAACAGAATATGCGAGGGTGGCGGAACTGGCAGACGCGCACGTTTGAGGTGCGTGTGGTTTATCCTTGGGGGTTCGAGTCCCCTCCCTCGCATCAGAAAAACCCCACGAAATATCGAAGAAAATTCGATACTTCGTGGGGTTTTCTTTTTGCCGTCATGTCAGATACTTCCAGATACTGCCGTAAAATGCCTGATTTTGTGGTGCCATTGTAGGGAGACTGTAGGGTGAAAATGTCCGTTTTGATGGGCGACGACTTCTGTCGGATTGTCCTGTCGGCCGCTTGCGCAATGGGCGGGGGTGTGGTATGCTGAAACAAAAACAGCGGGCATCCGGCCGAAACTGCGCCGGGGAAGGGAGCGATCCGATGAAGATCACAGTATATCTGGGAGCCAGCGAGGGCAATGACCCGGCGCTGAAAACAGCCGTGCAGGAGCTTGGCCGCTGGATCGGTCAGAGCGGCAACGCGCTGGTCTACGGCGGCTCCCGCAGCGGACTGATGGGTCTGCTGGCCGACAGCGTATTAGCCGCCGGCGGGCAGGTGACTGGGGTGGAACCGCGGTTCTTTGTGGAACAGGAGCTGCAGCACAACGGTCTGACCGAACTCATCGTCACGGAGAATATGGCCCAGCGCAAGGCGAAGATGATCGAGCTGGGCGATGCATTCGTGGCATTTCCCGGCGGCACCGGGACGCTGGAAGAGATCGCAGAGGTCATGTCCATGGCGTCGCTCCGGCAGCTGGATGCGCCCTGCATCCTCTACAATCTCAACGGCTACTACGACAGCCTGAAAGCCTTGCTGAACGAGATGATCTGCAAGGGACTTTCCTCGGCCCAGCGGCAGGCAGGGATCCATTTTGCGGCAGACCTTGCCCAGATCCGTGCCTTGCTGGAATCAGATAAAAACCACTGAACAGGAAAAAGCCTCTGCACCGGAAAACCAGTGCAGAGGCTTTTTGCAAGATTTCAAGCAACCTGTGTGAGTGTTCAGACTCAGGCGGCAGTGGTAGAAGCAGCCTCGCTGGATGCAGCCTCAGAAGAAGCAGACTCGGTCTCCACCTCGCTGGAAGCGGCCTCAGAAGAAGCAGACTCGGTCTCCACCTCGCTGGAAGCGGCCTCGGAAGAAGCAGCAACAGAAGAGGACACAGCCTCAGAGGTAGAAGAAGCAGCGGTGGAAGAAGCAGAACCGCCGCAAGCGGTCATACCGGCAGCCAGAGCCAGAGCAACAACAGCAACAGCAACATTCTTGAGTTTCATATCTATAATCTCCTTGTTTCTCAAAAAATATCTCCACAGAGGGCCTTGTGTACGGGGCCTGTCTGCAAGGCAATATTCTAGTCTTTTTTACAAAAAAATCAAGAGGTTTTTAGGCAAAGATTGCAATCTTGCGGGAGAATCTACGCTTTTGTTATAATTTTGCGCCAAAAGTCGAACACTTTTTGGCAAACTGCTTTCGTAAAGATTCCACCTTTGGAGCTCGTGGAAAAGAATCTTAGTGGAGATGACATTTCTGTGACGATTTGTCGTGCTGCTTCCCGTAAAATATGTCCGGCCTATGGAATGAAACCAAAGCGTGGGAACAGGGGAACACCGGGCTGCTCAAGGTACTTGTGCAAAATCGTCGCCGAGGCCATCCGTGCCGAGCTGCCGGGCCTTGGCAAGGTGGACTATGTGGCCAACAGCACCCACATGGTGGTGGGCAACTGCTGCAGCGCCGGCCGCCTTTACGACAAGATCGGCAATGCTGCCACCGCAAAGGTGAAGTATGTGCTGGCCAGTGCCGTAGTGTGCAAGGTGAAGGTGCCGCTTGGGGCCGAACCCGCAGAGGACGGGGAAGAGGACATCTCGTTCTGACATTCGCAAACCTCTTTTTGTAGTTGTTGCATGAAGAAGAGCCTGCGGGGAAACTTGCAGGCTTTTCTGCTTCGCGTTCACCTTTTGCGCTGCCGGAACATAAAACGGGCAAAGGGGGAATGCGTTTTGAACCAGATCTTTTTTGCGGCCGGGGTGCTGCTGTTCCCGGCGGTGTGCACCACACTGGGGGCGGCCGGGGTGTTCCTGCTGCGTCGGTCGGCGGCACCGCGCACCCAGCGGGTGCTCAGCGGGATGGCGGCGGGCATCATGCTGGCGGCCAGCGTGTGGAGCCTGCTGCTGCCGGCCATTGAGCGCACCCGGGAGCTGGGCGTCGCGGCGTGGGTGCCGCCCTCGGCGGGGCTGGTGCTGGGGGCGG
>UQDV01000001.1 GCA_900539945.1 uncultured Faecalibacterium sp. | reverse complement strand
TGCGCCTGCCACGCACAGGGCGATGACAGCCAGCAGGCTCTCCAGGATCATGGCACCGTAACCGACCTTCAGCATATCCTTTTCATTGGAAACAGTCTTGGAGGAAGTACCGGAAGAAACCAGGCTGTGGAAGCCGGAAACGGCACCGCAGGCCACGGTAACGAACAGGATGGGGAACATGGTGCCCAGCTTTGCGTTGTTGAAGCCGGTGAACACCGGCAGGTTCATGACGGGGTGGTTGACAATCAGGCCCAGAACGGCACCTACGATCATAGCCACGAACATGAAGGTGGTCATGTGGTCACGGGGCTGCTTCAGCAGCCACATGGGCAGCACGGCAGCGAAGAAGATGTAAACGAAGGTGATGTAGCTCCAGGCAGCCTTGCCCAGGATCACCGGAGCGTTGACGCCCACCACAAAGGACAGCACGATGAACACGATGCTGATGACGTTTTCTTTCCAGCCGGTGAAGTGGAACTTGTTCTGCAGCAGGCCAAAGACCACGGCGAACACCATGAACATGATGGAGACCATGCCGGCAGCGCCGTTGGTCTGAGCAGCTTCCACCAGAGCACCGTCGGTGCCGTAGGCGTTGAAGGTGCCTGCGACCATGTCTGCGAAGGCAGCGATGACGATGCCGCAGAACAGCCAGCAGAACAGCAGGAACAGCTTGCGGCCGGTCTTGCCGATATACTTCTCGATCAGCATGCCCATGCTCTTGCCGTCATTCTTGACGGAAGCGTACAGAGCGCCGAAGTCGGTGACGGCACCGAAGAAGATGCCGCCCAGCAGGACCCACAGCAGAACGGGCAGCCAGCCGAAAGCGGCAGCCTGGATGGCACCGGTGACAGGGCCTGCACCGGCAATGGAGCTGAACTGGTGGGCAAACACCGTCCAACCGTCGGTGGGAACATAGTCCCGGCCATCCTCATGGACAACAGCCGGGGTCTTGGCGGTGGGGTCAATGCCCCACTTGTTTGCCAGCCAGCGGCCGTAGAGTGCGTAAGCACCGAACAGACACACGGCGGCGATCAATACGATGACCAGCGTATTCATTGTTTTTACCTCTTTCCTTTTTTTCACGCGGCAAACCGGCCAGGTGCACAGCGCCGTCCGGCAGACGAAGCAGGGCCGCAGGGTGTAAAAAAGCCCTCGTCCATCCGGAAGATCTTCCTTGGGCGGAAGATCTTTCCCGAAGACGAAGGCTCACACATCCACTGCACATTGTGGATGATTCTGCTCCGCGGTACCACTTCGCTTGCTGTCGGTGGACAGCCACTCCCACGCATGGCGCATCTGCCATGCTGCCCGGTAACGGGGGCTGGACGGCGTTGCATTACTCAGGACGGTCAAGGTCCCGTTCACACACGCTGCTTGCAGGGGAGGGTCATTTGCTCCTGACTGCCGCCGTTGCATCAAAAAGGGCGGCTCGCTGAAAGAGGGTGCTGCAAATGATCATGTCCTGTTCGTCGCATTTGCCGAATGATTGCTCCTACTTTAGGGCAGAATTCATAATTTGTCAATATAGTTCCGGGAAGTTCGGAGGATGCGCCAATTCGGCAAAGAAGTTCTAAGAAAATTTTAGGTGATTTTTATTCACATGTGAAAAGAGCTAAATTGAACAGTACATTTCCTGAAAAGAGTTCACGCAGAATGCTTGACTTTCACACTTTGAAGTGCTAAAGTAATAACACGATGAACCGACCCGATGTGATCAGAAGAAGGAGAACTGTTATGGCCGAGAAAAATCCCAGAAGAAACGAAACCATCGACGCGCTGTTCGACGCGATCCTTAGCCTGGAAACGCGGGAAGAATGCTACGATTTCTTCGAGGATCTGTGTACCGTCAAGGAGATCTCGGACATGGCGCAGCGTCTGGAGGCAGCAAAGCTGCTGCTGGACGGCAGCACCTACGAGCAGATCGTAAAAACGGTGGAGATCAGCACTGCCACCATCAGCCGCATCAACCGCTGCATCCAGTACGGCACCGGCGGCTACCGGCAGACCATTGAAAAGGTGCGCGAAAAGCAGCAGTAACGCCGCCACACGGCAGGGCATAGGATGGGGCGTGCAAACCCTCTTGACCGGAAAGGATGGTATTCTATGTCTGCTGAAACCTGTACCCGCTCCCAGTGCCCGGAGATGCCCAAGGTCACGCTGGACCAGGCTGTGATCGACCTGATGGAGAGCATCGCCCTGCAGGAAACGGCCCTCAGCCACATTCTGTGCGCCGAAAGCCAGAAGATGAAGGTGGCCATGGGCCTGGATGGGCTGGACCTGTGCAAGCTGCTGGAGGTCAACGACTCGGCAACCAACATGGTGCACGCCGTGGCCAACCTGGAGCTCGTGCTCAAGGATAAGCTGGAGTTCATCTCCAACAACCTCTACTATCCGCCTTCCGGCAGCGGCTGTTCCGCTGACCAGTAAGGTCCTCTGCCTGCCCGGGTGCCGGGCGGGCATTTTTGTTTACCGTCTCTTCACGGAAAGTTTGCATAAAAACCGGAAAATGCATTTGTTGGAATTGCTGATGCGTTCAATCTGTGCTATACTATAGACTGTATCACCATGAAAGTGAGGAAACCGCAATTGCTGCATTACGATGCCATCCTGTTTGACGTGGACGGGACCCTGATCGATTCCGCTCCCGGCATTCTCCATACATTGGAAGAGGTCTTTCAGAAAATGGGCGTGGACGTCACCGGCGTCAACCTGCGCCGCTATCTGGGCCCGCCGCTGCGCAAGAGCTTCGGCGAGCACTTCACCGAGCTGGACAAGATCGAGCAGGCCACCCGCCTTTACCGCGAAAGCTACGCGGTGAAGGGCAGCCACGAATGCGCCGCGTACCCCGGTGCAGCGGAAATGCTGCAGCACTTGAAGGACGCCGGGCTGATCCTGTGCACCGCTACTTCCAAGCCCACCGAGGTGGTCACCCCGATCCTGGAAGAAAAGGGTCTTGCACCCTTCTTTGATTTCATCGGCGGCGCGTCCATGGACGAGAGCCGCGACACCAAGACCGACGTGGTGCGCTATGTGCTCAGCCAGCCCATGCTGCAGGGCAAGCGGGTGCTGATGGTCGGTGACCGCAACGACGATATGCGCGGCGCGGCAGACTGCGGTCTGGACGCTGCCGGTGCACTGTACGGCTATGGCAGCCGCGAGGAGCTTGCGCCCTTCCACCCAGTGCTGCTGGCCGAGAGCTGCGCCGACCTTGCCGACCAGCTGCTGGAGCAGCGTGCCTGAAACAACGCGCAATAAAGGGAATGGTGAAAACTATGAGACAGAATACACAACCGGAAAAACAGTCGCTGACGCCCATGCAGAAGCAGGCAGTGCTGGTGTGCATTGTGTGTGCACTGGCGGCGCTGCTGACCATTGGCATCACCCTTGTCCTGATCCATCGTGGCAAGGAACCGGCTGCCTCTTCGGAGCAGCCGGGCACCGAGCAGCCTGCGGATGATGCAAACATCGCCGACCATTACCAGATCAACGAACAGTCCAGTGCACTGCTCCCCGAGACGGCGGACGCGGGTGACGCATACCAGAGTGAGACGCTGTTCATCGGCGATTCCAACACGGTGCGTCTGTATGCCAACGGCCTGATCAGCCTGCAGCAGTTCTGCGCCAAGGAGGGCATTGGCACAAGTGCTGCCCTGAACGAGGGCATCGTTACCTTTAAAAAGGACAGCAGCCGCTACACCATCGCGGAAGCTGTGGCCAAGATGAAGCCCCGCCGTGTGGTCATCATGCTGGGCACCAACGACACCGGCATGGCCGTGGAGGATTTCATCAGCAATTACAAGCAGCTGGTGCAGGCCATCCAGACCAGCTACCCCTACACCGACATCATCGTCAACACGGTGCCGCCGGTGCCTGCCGACCACTCCAACTATCCCAACATGGACCAGACCAGGATCGACGACTTCAATATGGCATTGCTGTCCATGTGTGAGGAAATGGGCCTGAAGTTCCTCAACACGGCCGAAGCCCTCAAGGATTCCACCGGCTACGGCAACGCCGACTATTACCAGAGCGGCGACATCCACCTCAAGACCTCCGGCCTGAAGGTGCTGCTGAACTACCTGTGCACCCATGCCTACGAGACCGAGGACCGCCGCCCGGACACCAACAACATTCCCCGCCGCGCCGAATATGTGCCCGATCCCAGTTCTGCTGTGGCTTCGTCCAGCAGTGAGGTGACCTCCTCTTCTTCCGAAGTGCAGGAGGACACCACCCAGTATCAGGCATCCTACCGCGTGGATAAGACCGGCGGCGGTACCCTGAGCGCCGGCAATGACAACGGCAAGACCACACTGACCTACAGCGTCGGTGCAAGCCAGTCGGTCAGCGTCACGGCGGTCCCGGCATCGGGCCATGTGTTCGTCAAGTGGAGCGACGGCGTGACCAACAAGACCCGCACGGATGCCAACTTCAAGCAGAATCTGGATGTGACCGCCGTATTTGCTGCCGCCTCGGTGCAGATCAGCAGCAGCGGCAAGGCTGCAGTGGGCGGCAGCTGCACCTTCCACGCGAAGATCAGCGGCAAGTATCTGGAGGCAGATTCCATCCGCTGGTATGCCAACGGTGTGGAGGCTGCTTCTGCCGCAGGCCAGACCAGCGTGACGGTGCCCATTACGGCTGAGATGCAGGGCACTACCTTCAAGGTCTACGCAGTGGTGAGCTACAACGGCAGCACCGTCACCAGCAACACGCTGGAGATCACGGTGCCCGGTGCCCCGGCAGCTTCTTCGGGCTCTTCTAGCAGTTCTTCCGGCAGCTCCGGCTCTTCGGGCAGCAGCTCTTCTTCGTCTGGTTCTTCCAGCACTTCTTCCGGGGCTTCCTCCGGAAGTACATCCGGTTCTTCTTCCTCTTCTTCGTCGGAAAAGGAATCCGTCAGCAGCTCCAACGGGGCCGAGAGCACCAGCTCCTCCCACAGCGGCAGCTCGTCTCACAGCGGTTCCTCGTCGGAAGCCGGGAGCGGCAGCACCTCGCACAGCAGCAGTGCGGCCGCCAGTTCCTCCCACAGCAGCTCCGAAAGCAGCTCTCACAGCAGTGCTTCCTCTGAGAGCCCGGCTCCCAAGGCAGAAGCCGAAAATGACACGGCCGAAGAACCGGCAGCCCGCTCCTGAGCGCAGAACCCTTTGCCCCTGCGCCGCATAGGCTGAGGGGAAGGGAGGCGGTTTGATGTTCTGGGAAGAGCCGCGGGTGCCGGGCCTGCCCGGTGCAGAAGATGTGACCGACGGCAGCGTGGATTACTACGATACCGATTGGGAAAATGTAGAAAACGGTGCACTGGAGGAGGAAATGCAGAAATGCAATGCCACTCCCTGCACCGCCCAAACAACCTGTTCAGAAAACAAACCGGAACAAACCGACGTACAGGCGTATGAAATGATTTCGGAATGAACAGAAGCCAGCTCTGCCCACCGCAGGGCTGGCTTCTCCCTGTTGTAATGCCCGCCCTGCAAAGCGGGCCGGAAAAGGAAATGAGGGGATATTATGGCAAAATACTATTGCATCCTGTTTGATGCGGACAATACGCTGCTCAACTTTGACGCCGCCGAGAGCAAGGCGCTGGCCGAAACGCTGGTGAACTACGGCATCGAGCCGGACGCCGAAACAGTGCAGACCTACCGCACTATCAATGAGGAACTGTGGCGTCAGCTGGAAAAAGGCCAGATCCGCCGCGAAAAGCTGCTCAACGAGCGGTTCAGCCGCTTCCTCAAAGCCATTGACGCCGCCGGAGACGGCGCAGAGATGAACCGCTATTATCTGGAGCAGCTGTCCACCCACCCGGACCTGATGAACGCCGAGGTGCTGGACGTGCTGCGGGAGCTGTCGGAGGTGGCCACACTGGCCGTGGTGAGCAACGGCGTCCACAAGGTGCAGACCCGGCGGTTGGCCGAGAGCGGCGTGTCCAACTTCATGGAGGATGTGTTCATCTCCGAGAAGCTGGGCTGCGAGAAGCCCGGTGCACGCATCTTTGACGCCGCCCTGCGGGCACTGGGCGTGGAGAACCGCGAGCATGTGCTGATGGTGGGCGACAGCCTGACCAGCGACATCCAGGGCGGTGCAAACGCCGGGCTGGACACCTGCTGGTTCAACCCCAACCACACCGAGAACCCGGGCAAGGTGATCCCCACCTACGAGATCGCCAGCCTGGAAGAACTTTATCCGCTGGTCATGGAGCAGGACGAGCTGGCCAATGTGGGACTGAAGAACCGCCGCCACCAGTGCTGAGCCCCTGCGGGACCGCAGCAGAACAGAATGGATTGAAACAATGCTGATACATTTAGAAAAACTTGGAAAGAGCTTTGGCGAAAAAGTCGTGCTGCACGATGTGACGGCCAGTGTCGAGCGGGAGGACCGTATCGGCATCGTAGGCCAGAACGGCGCGGGCAAGACCACGCTCCTCAAGATCCTGACCGGAGAATATCAGGACTACGACGGGGAATTCAGCGTGACCCATGGCGTGACGCTGGGCTACCTGGAACAGAACGCCAAACTGGACCCCACGCTGGACATCTACGGCGAAATGCGCGCCACCTTTGCGCCGGTGCTGGACGCCATGGCCCAGATGCAGGTTTTGGAGCGCAAGATGGCAGCCCAGCCCGACAACACCGACCTGCTGGCCCAGCACGACGCACTGCAGAACATCGTGGATGCCGCCGACGGCTACAACATGGATGTCAACATCAAAAAGGTGCTGTCCGGCATGGGCTTTGCGCAGGACACCTGGGAAAAGAACATTGCCGTGCTTTCCGGCGGTGAGCTGACCCGGCTGCGTCTGGCAAAGCTGCTGCTGGAAAAGCCGGATGTGCTGATCCTGGACGAGCCCACCAACCACCTGGACTTTGCCACCATGGAATGGCTGGAAAATTACCTCAAGGGCTATTCCGGTGCGGTGCTGGTGGTCAGCCACGACCGCTATTTCCTGGACAATGTGTGTACCAAGATCTGGGAGGTTTCCTTCCAGACCATGACCACCTACAAGGGCAACTTCTCGGCTTACCTGCCGCAGAAGGAGGCCGCTGACGCCCTGCGCCAGAAGCAGCACGATGCCGACGTAGCACTGGCCGAAAAGCTGCAGGATTATGTGGACCGCAATCTTGTGCGTGCTTCCACCACCAAAATGGCCCAGAGCCGCCGCCGCCAGCTGGAAAAGCTGGAGATCACTGAGGCACCCAAGGACGAGACGAACCAGCTCAAATTCCGCTTTGAATACGATGTGGAACCCTGGAACGAGCTGGTGATGCTCAAGAACCTGACCATCAAGATCGGGGACCGCACCCTGCTGGAGCCCTTTACCTATACGGTGTGCCGCGGCCAGCGGCTGATCATCGCCGGCCCCAACGGCGCGGGCAAATCCACCCTGATGCAGGTGCTGGACGGCAAGCGCCGCCCCTCCGGCGGCATGGTGCGTCTGGGCACCGGTGCACGACCCAGCATTTTTGCCCAGCAGCAGAACCGTCTGGGACAGGGCAGGGTCATCGACGTGATCTGGAACAAGTACCCCCGTATGACTGAGCTGGAGGTGCGCAGCCATCTGGCCAAGCTGGGCTTCCGGGGCGATACGGTGTTCAAGCCCTGCGAGGCACTGTCCGGCGGCGAGCTGGCCCGCCTGCGCTTTGCGGAGATCGTGCTGGAGCGGCCCAACCTGCTGTTCCTGGACGAGCCCACGAACCATCTGGATATCTACACCCGCGAGAACCTGACCGAGGCCCTCATGGCCTACACCGGCACGCTGCTGCTGGTCACCCATGACCGCCACCTGATGAACAGTCTGGCCTGCCCGATTTTGTATCTGGAAAACGGCAAGGCCACCCTTTACCCCAGCTACGACGCCCTGATGGGCCGTGGCACCCCGGCCCCAGCGGTCCAGAAGGACGCCGGCCCTGCCAAGGTGGGCTATGGCAAGGAGCAGCGCCGCCGCCGTGCGGAGCTGCGGGCAAAGATCAAGGCCTGCGAGGACGAGATGGAGGCCTGCGGTGCCCGGGAAGTGGAGCTGGACAACGAGATCAACTCCCCGGAGGTATACAACGACCCCGACCTGCTGCGCCAGAAGAGCGACGAGCTCAGCGACCTGCGTTTCCATCAGGAAGAGCTGTTTGCCGCATGGGAGGCCGCCATGGAAGAGCAGGAATGCTACGAACAGTCCCAGGCCGAAGAGTAAAGGAGCGTCTCCCATGCCAAAAAATCATCGCAGCTATGAAAAGACGCGGCACATCGCCCTGTCGGGCCTATTGTTTGCGCTGGCCATGGCGCTTTCGTTCATTGAAGGCTCGCTGGTCATTCCGGGTCTTCTGCCCGGCATGAAGCTGGGCCTTGCCAACATCGTGGTAATGTACGCTCTGTTCTTCATGGGTGTCAAGCAGGCGCTGGTGCTGGACGTGCTCAAGGCACTGTTCGTTTTTCTGGTGTCCGGCTTCACGGCGGGGTTCCTCTCGCTGTGCGGCGGCCTGTTGTCGCTGCTGGTCATGGCCGTGCTGTACTATGTGGTGCCGGTGCGGCCCACCTGGTTCATCCTTTCGGTTTGCGGCGCACTGGCCCACAATGTGGGGCAGCTGCTGGGAGCCGGCGTTATCATCTCGTCGTCGCTGTCACTGTACTATGCGCCGGTCATGCTGGTGCTGGGCCTGGTAATGGGCGCACTGACGTCCATTACCCTCAAGGCACTGCTGCCGGCACTGGGGCGGCTGGGGTTCAGCACCCGCGAAAAGCGGGGCGAATAACCGACGCCACTGCGGCAGCGGTTGCATTTTGACCGGAAATCAGTATAATAAAGAAACAAACGATTTTGATTTTATGAGAAAACCCCAGACTGACAGGGCTGCCGGACAGAACCATCCATCGGCAGCCGGGAGGTGTTTGCATCATGTCTGAAAAAGTAACGATCAAGGCAGAGCGCCGGGAACTGCATCTGCCTGCCATCGCCCTGCGCGGGCTGGTCGTATTCCCGAATAATCTGGTCCACTTTGAGGTGGGCCGCGAAAAGAGCATTGCCGCCGTGGAATGGGCCATGGCCAACAACTCCAATGTGTTCCTTGTGGCGCAGAAGGAGATGGAGCTCAGTGACCCCACCCAGGAGGATCTGTTTGCTTACGGCGTCGTGGCTGAGGTCAAGCAGGTGCTGCGCGTCTCGGATGATCTGGTCAAGGTTCTGGTGGAGGGCAAGTACCGCGCCAAGCTCACCGATCTGGACACCACCGGCGATTTCCTGCTGGCTTCCGTGCGCCCGGCCCCGGTGCGTGTCGGCAAGACCGAGGACGCCGTGGAGACTGAAGCCCTGCTGCGCGCCCTGAAGAGCAGCTTTGACGAGTATCTGGGCATGAACCCGCGTCTGGCCAAGGACGTGGTGTTTACCATCGTGTCCAGTACCGACCCGGAGTTCCTCAGCGAGTACATGCCCGCAAACCTGCTGTTCCGCTACGAGGACAAGCAGGCTGTGATGAACGAGAACACCCTCGCGGGCCGTCTGCAGCGTCTTGTGGAGATGCTGCGCCGCGAGTGCCAGGTGATGAAGATCGAGAAGGAGATCGCGGACAAGGTCAACGAGTCCATGGACAAGAACCAGCGCGACTACTACCTGCACGAGCAGCTGCACGTCATCAGCGATGAGCTGGGCGAGGGGGACGACACCCACGCCGAGGCCGACGAGTACCGCCGCAAGATCACGGCACTGCATCTGGCCGAGGACAGCGAGAAAAAGCTGCTCAAGGAAGTGGACCGCCTGTCCAAGATGCAGGGCTCCAATCAGGAAGCCACCGTCATCCGCACCTATCTGGACACCTGCCTGGACCTGCCGTGGAACAGCTATACCGAGGATGATCTGGACATCAACCGTGCCCAGCAGATCCTGGACCGCGACCACTACGGCCTGAAAAAGGTCAAGGACCGCATTCTGGAAACGCTGGCCGTGCGCAAGCTGGCTCCGGACGTCAAGGCGCAGATCATCTGCCTGGTCGGCCCTCCGGGCGTCGGCAAGACCAGCATTGCACGTTCCATCGCCGAAAGTCTGGGCCGCAAGTATGTGCGCATCAGTCTGGGCGGCGTGCGGGATGAAGCCGAGATCCGCGGCCACCGCCGCACCTACATCGGTGCCATGCCCGGCAAGATCATCAGTGCCATGATCACCGCCAAGAGCTCGAACCCTCTGATGCTGCTGGACGAGATCGACAAGCTGGCCGGTGACTTCCGGGGCGACCCGGCGGCAGCTCTGCTGGAGGCACTGGACCCCGAGCAGAACAGCACCTTCAACGACCACTTCCTGGACATCCCGTTCGACCTGAGCCATGTGCTCTTCATCACCACGGCCAACGATCTGGGCAGCATCCCCGGCCCCCTGCGCGACCGCATGGACGTCATCGAGCTGCCCAGCTACACCCGCGTGGAAAAATACAACATTGCCCGCAAGCATCTGCTGCCCAAGCAGCTCAAGGCCTGCGGCCTGACCGGCAAGGTCACCCTGAGCCAGAGTGCCCTGTACGGCATCATTGATGGCTACACCCGCGAAGCCGGCGTGCGCAATCTGGAACGCACCATTACCAGCGTGCTCCGCAAGTGCGCCCGCAAGATCGCATCCGGCGAGGCGGAGACGGTGTCGGTCACCGGCTCCATGCTGGAAGATCTGCTGGGCCCCCGCTTCGTCAAGCCCGACTTTCTCAACCGCACCAATGCCGTGGGCATCGCCAACGGTCTGGCCTGGACCAGTGTGGGCGGCGAGACCCTGCCCATTGAGGTGCAGGTCATCGACAACGGCAGCGGCAAGATCACGGTGACCGGTTCGCTGGGCGATGTGATGAAGGAGAGCGCTCAGCTGGCTGTCACCTGGGTGCGGGTCCATGCGCTGGAATACGGCATCGACCCGGAGCGGCTCAAGAAGTGCGACCTGCACATCCACGCCCCGGAAGGTGCTGTGCCCAAGGACGGTCCCTCGGCCGGTGTCACCCTGACCACCGCCCTGGTGTCCTGCCTGTCCGGCCTGCCGGTGCGTGGGGATGTGGCCATGACGGGCGAGATCACCCTGCACGGCAACGTGCTGCCCATCGGCGGCCTCCGGGAAAAGAGCATGGCAGCCTACCGCGAGGGCATGAAGACGGTGCTGATCCCCAAGGACAACGAGCCGGATCTGTACGAGGTGGACGATGAGGTCAAGAAGAATTTGACCTTCCTGCCCATGCAGAACCTGACCCAGGTGCTGAACGCCGCGCTGCTCAAGCCGACGAGCGCCAAAAAGGCCAAGGCTCCGGCCAGCCGCAGCCGCAAAAAGGCCCCGGCAGGGGAGAGCCTGGTGCCCCCTGTTGCCGAAAAGCCCCAGACCGGGGCGGTCTGCTGACAAAACAGAAAGGAATCCCCCATGATCTTCAACAAAGCTGATTTTATTGCCAGCTACGGCATTTCCAGCCAGCTGCCCGAGAGTGACCGCCCGGAGTTGAGTTTTTCGGGGCGGTCCAACGTGGGCAAATCCAGCCTGATCAACAAGCTGTGCGGCCGCAAAAACCTGGCCCGTGTGTCCAGCACCCCGGGCAAGACGGCCACCATCAACTTCTATGCGGTGGATGACTGCTATTTTGTGGATCTGCCGGGCTACGGCTACGCCAAGGTCAGCAACGCCGACCGGGAACGCTGGGATGACCTGATCAACAGCTACTTTGAGGCCCCCCGGCATCACACCCTGCTGGTGCAGCTGCTGGACTGCCGCCACGCCCCCAGTGCCGACGACCTGCAGATGCTGCGGTATCTGCATTACCACCGCATCCCCTATGTGGTGGCCCTGACCAAGGCGGACAAGCTCAAGAAGAGCCAGCTGGCCTCCACGCTGGAACAGTTCGAGGATATCTGCCGCCCCTATGGCTGCCAGAAGGTGGTGCTGACCAGCGGCGAGAACGGCTATGGCATCCCGGAGCTGCAGGCGGTGCTGAACGCCGCTGTGGCTGCCGAGGACCAGGAAGCGGAGTAACACCATGGCGTACAACGAATTTGCCTATTTTTACGATGAGTTCAACGGCGAAGCCGACTACGACGCCCTTTATAGCCACATCCACAGCCAGCTGGAAGCCCACGGCATCCGGGACGGCATCCTGGCGGACTTGGGCTGCGGTACCGGGGAACTGACCCTGATGCTGACCCAGGCAGGCTACGATATGATCGGCATCGACCAGTCGGAGGAGATGCTCTGCGTGGTACGGGACAAGGCGGAGCAGCTGGGCCTTTCCGGGGGACTGCTGCTGCTGCGGCAGGACCTGCTGAAGCTGGACCTGTACGGCACCATCCGGGCGGCGGTGTCAACCTTTGACACTTTCAACCATATCCCGGATCTGGACACGGCCATTGCGAATGCCGGGTTCTTTATGGAAAAGGGCGGCGTGTTCCTGTTTGACATGAATACCCCCTACAAGCACCAGAACGTGCTGGGCGAAAACGAATTCACCTTTGAGGAAGAGGACGCTTCCTGTGTGTGGCGCAACCACTACAATGCCGCCGACCGGAAGGTGGAGATCACCGTGGACATCGACTACCACGAGACGGGTGAGCACTTCCACGAGGAATTCTGCGAGTACACCTACGACCTGGACACCATCCGTGCCACGCTGGAAAAGCACGGCTTTGCGCTGGAAAGCGTCTGCGACGGCGAGACCTTCGGCCCCCTGACCGAGGATAGCCAGCGCTATTTCTTCTGCGCAGTCAAGCAGTATACACAATTGGAGGGATAACGTTATGGCAAACCTGATCCGCGGCCTGTCGGAAAACGGCGGCGTCGTGTTCTGCGGTGTGGATTCCACCGAACTTGTGCGCCGTGCCGAGCAGCTGCACACCACCAGTGCCACATGCAGCGCGGCATTGGGCCGCCTGCTCACGGGTGCATCACTCATGGGCTCCATGCTCAAGGATGACGGCGACAAGGTCACTCTGCGGGTGCAGGGCGGCGGCCCGGCCGGTGTGCTCATTGCCTGCACCGACGGCACGGGCAACGTCAAAGGCTGCATCGACAACCCATTGGTGGAGCTGCCCCCGAAGGCCGACGGCCATCTGGACGTGGGCGGTGCAGTGGGCCGCAGCGGTGTGCTCACGGTCATCCGGGACAACCGGCTGCAGAAGGAGCCCACCGTCGGCCAGGTGCCGCTGGTGTCCGGCGAGATCGCCGAGGACTTGACCCGTTACTATGCTACCAGTGAGCAGATCCCCACCGTGTGCGCCCTGGGCGTGCTGGTGGACAAGGACTTGTCCATCCTGTGCGCGGGCGGCTACCTGCTGCAGCTGCTGCCCGGCGCAACGGATGCCGAGATCGACACACTGGAAAAGAATATCGCGGCCATGCCCTCGGTTACCGAGATGCTGCGCGCCGGCAAGACCCCCAAGGACATGATGGAGCTGGCTATGGCCGGTTTTGCCCCGCAGGTGCTGGATGAGCGCACGGTGGGCTACCAGTGCGACTGCAGCGAGGAACGCACCAAGGGTATGCTGCTGAGCCTGGGTCGCCGGGAACTGGTGAAGATGCGGGACGAGGACCCCCACTGCGAAGTGGTGTGCCACTTCTGCCACAGCCGGTATCAGTACGACCTGAACGACCTGATCGCCGAATACGACGCACAGGCCGCCCAGCGTGCCGCAGAAGAAGCGGCACAGAACACCAACGCTTGATTGAATAAAGCAACGGCCCCGGCGGGCGAGCGGAACAGCTCAGCTGCCGGGGTCGTTTTGCGTGCAGATGTCGGCTTCCAGCGTGTAGACGGCGGTGTATTCCAGCGTGGTGTCTGTACAGGAGGTGTCCTCCTTTCGGGCAATCAACACGGCATCCGGGAATGCCGTGTACAGCGCCTGCAGGCTGTGCAGCCGCGCCAGTGCCAGCGCCTGGGCTTCAGTGCGGCGCAGAAGCTGCGGCTGCTGCTCGTAGAAGGTGGTTTCCTCCACGGAGCAGGGAAGCGGCAGCCCCAGCAGCTCGGGTTGGAGGTGCCGGGTGCGCTCCAGTGTCTGTTCCGGCGACTGAACACTGGGCAGGGTCCAGTTCTGCCCGGCAGCGCTCAGCCGGTACCGCACGGTGGAGCGCCCGGTCGGCTGTAAAACGGTCTCTTCCAGCGGAACGGACTGAGCATCACTCCACTCCAGTTGTGCCCGCACGGTGCCCGCTGCCGGGGCAAAGATCAGTGCACCGTCCCGCTCCTGCCGCGCCGTGCCGATCAGCCCCTGTCCAGCCTCCACGGCCTGCCCGGGCACCACCAGCATCGTGCCGCTGGTCAGGTTGGTCTTGGTGACCACACCGGCGCACCGGGCGCGCAGGCCGTGCAGGGTCCCGGCCGCAATGGCGGGCTTGGGCACTGCAGCGGCGGCGCGGACTTCCAGCCGCCCTTTGGCAAAATTGAGACTGGCCCAGGAAAACTCGCCGCTTTCCAGCAGGGCATACTCCCCGGCGGTGCGCTTGGCTTCGGTGGCGGCAGCCCCCGGGGCAAGGTCTGCCTGCCGCAGTACGGCAAAGGCCCGGGCAGCCTGTCCGCGGGTGAGGGTGCTGGTGTCCACGGCCCAGACGAACTGCTGGCTCCACAGCAGCAGCGGAATAAACAGCGCCAGCCCGGCCCACAGCCCGGTGCGGCGCAGCAGCGGACGCAGCCGAAAAAACAGCCCCAGACGCTTTTTCACCCGCAGACGCACATGCCCCTGCCGGGCCAGAGCGGCCAACGGGCGGTAATGCCAGGCGGCGCAGCGCGCCCGGAATCCGCCGGGCAGCGGTACAATGCGGGTCAGGTGCAGCCCTGCCTGTGCGGCATGGCCCAGCAGGGCGTCGGTGCTGCCGCTTTGCGCGGTGAATTCTACCGCGGCCCAGAGACGAACGGGTTCCATGACGGCCTCCTGTCCGGCAGATGCCCGGTAGGGCGCTGCCCTGTGGCGGTGTGCTCCGTGGTGTAGTCTGTGCGGACGAAGCAGCCCCGCAGCGTGATGCGCCGGGCGGTGAGCGTTTCAATCTGAAGCTGCTCTCCGTAAATGGTCAGCTGCCCGCGCGGCAGTTGGAGCCGCAGACGGGTCTCATCGTAGGCGAGGATGGCTTCATAATGCTCGATCTCCATCCGGTCGCCGCTCTGGTACAGGCAGGGACGACGGTACAGCCCCTGCGGCGGCTGCCGGAACAAAAGGGCCAGCCAGCGCCGCAGCGGAAAAGGCGCGCGGTGCGCAGGACTCATTCGGCTCCCTCCCGTTCCGCTCTGATATTTTGGCCCAAAGTGCCATAAATGCGGGCCGCTGTTCCATATATATGGAGCGGGAGGGGAAAGTTATGTATCAGACGTTCCGGTTTCAGCGGGTCGTGCTGTTGGGGGCGGCAATTGGCACGGCAGGACTGGTGTTTGCAGCGCCGCAGTGCTGCGCCCGTGCGCTGCAGCAGGGGCTTGCCCTGTGCGGTGGGCCGCTGCTGGTGTCACTGTTCCCGTTTCTCATCGTTTCCGCTCTGCTCATGCGCTGTGGGGCAGGGCAGGTACTGGGGTTTGTGTTCCGTCCGGTGGCATGGCTCATCGGGGTGCGCAGCCCGGCGGCCGGTGGGGTGCTGCTCATCGGGTTCCTGGGTGGGTTTGCCCCGGCAGCGGCTGCGGCCGAAGCCGTGCGCAGCCGGGAGCTGACCCCGCAGGAGGCGTCGGCCCTTCTCCCGGCCTGCATCTGCTCCGGGCCGTCCTTCGTGATCCTCACGGCAGGGGAGCAGCTGCTGGGCAGCCGGGTGCTGGGCATCCGCCTGTTTGCAGCGCAGGTGCTGGCCGGGTATCTTACCGCCGCTCTGCTGAACCGTCTGCACCCGGCACCCGCTGCCCCGGTACGCTCTGCGCAGTCCACCCAGACTGCGCCGCCCCGGTTGGACGAAGTAATCGCACAGGCGGCTGTGCAGTACCTGAAATTGTGCGGATTCGTGTTGTATTTCCGGATGCTAGCAGCCGGGTGCGGGCAGTTTCTGCCCGCCGCGTGGGCACCCTTCCCGGCCATGCTGCTGGAGGTGTGCTCCGGCTGCGATTATGCGGCCCGCACCGGCCTGTGGGCCAGCAGTCTGTGCTGCGCCGCCCTCAGCGTACAGGGAGCATCGGTGCTGCTGCAGGTGCGTACCCTCTGCCCCGGAGAAGTGTCCTTCCGTCCGCTGCTGGCAGGTCGGTTTCTGCACCTGCCGCTGTCGCTGGCATTGTTCTGCCTGACATGGCCGGAACAGGCCGTGGAGACCTTTGGCAACCTGTGCGAACGGGTGATCCCCATGCAGCGGGTGCCGCCGGACTGTGCGCTGCTGGCCTTTGCCGTGTGCTGCATGGCGGCCTGTGAGCTGAACAAAGGTCTGCTCCAGCGGGAAAAATGGAGAAATAAGCGCACTTTTCCGCGCAGAAGTGCCTTATAAAAACGATGCAAAAAGACCCGGAAAAGCCAGGCTGCAAGCCACTTTTCCGGGTCTTTCATGTTGGAGCTACTGACCTGATTCGAACAGGCGACCTGCTCATTACGAGTGAGCTGCTCTACCAGCTGAGCCACAGTAGCACATTGCACATATTCTGCAACGGACAATATTTTACCATATTTCAGCATGTCTGTCAAGGATGGATTTTCCACCGGTGAACGTCACAGGATAAAACATGGCATGGAATATGCCCCAGTTTCTTGAAATCCATCTAATAAAAAAGATACTCCTTGTGCAGCTATACGGCTGCACAAGGAGTATCTTCAATATAACGATAGAACAACACTGCGTCCAAAACAAGTGTCAGGCGTTTTTTATCAGCGCTCAATGGAACAGCTTCTGCCCGATCCAGATGCAGATGCAGGCGCCGATGACTGAAATGATAAAGGACGTGATGCTGCCGGTGGCATAAATGCCGAACAGGCCGAACACGAATTCGCCCACAAAGCTGCCCAGGATGCCCATGAGGATGTTGCGGCCGAGCGAAGTCTCCGTGCCCATGAAGCGGCCGGCCACATAGCCTGCCAGCGCACCCACCAGCACGCCTGCGACCAGAGAAGCGATCACGCCCACCAGTGAGAACAGGCCCATCAGACAGCCCACCAGAATGCAGAGCAGGGTGATGATCAGTAGAATCGTCAATGTAATCATAAAAAATACCTCCTTATTTCGCCGTGTCTGCGCCGGACTGTTCCCGGGCGTAGCGGCAGATATCATTCAGACAGCATTTTTCGCATTCCGGCTTGCGGGCATTGCACACAGCGCGGCCGTGCATCACAAAGCGGTGGCACAGGTCGCTGCCCTCTTCCGGCGGAATGATCTTCCACAGGGCCATTTCCACCTTCTGCGGCTCCTTGATGCCGTCCACAAGGCCGATCTTGTTGCACAGACGGATGCAGTGGGTGTCGGTGACAATGGCCGGTTTGCCGAACACGTCGCCCATGATCAGGTTGGCGCTCTTGCGGCCCACGCCGGGCAGCGCCAGCAGCTCCTCAAAGGTAGTAGGCACCTGGCAGTTGTACTTGTCCCGCAGCATGCGCATGCAGGCCGAGATATCCCGCGCCTTGGAGTGCCCCAGTCCGCAGGGCTTGACGATGGCCTCGATGTCCTCCGGCTCGGCAGCGGCCAGTGCGGCCACGCTGGGGTAGCGGGCAAACAGGTCCTCCACTACGATATTCACCCGGGCGTCCGTGCACTGGGCCGCCAGCCGCACGCTGACCAGCAGCTGCCATGCGTGATCGTAGTCCAGTGTGCAGCCGGCATCCGGATATTCTTTTTTGAGCCGGTCGATCACCTCCAGCGCCAGTTCTTTTTTGGCAGTGAGATCTTCCGGTTCTTTTTTACGAGCGGGCATACCGTCGCCTCCTTTCGGCAAAAAATGTTTTCCTTATCATAGCATGTTTCGACCGATTTGTAAACGCCTGCCCGGAATTATCTGAGAATCATTTTCAGAAAATCTCTTGTCCTCCGCGCAGAAATGCGCTATACTATAGAAAAACACTGGGGTATTCCCCGGCATGGGAGGGAAACACAATGAACGAACCACTGGCGCAGCGCCTGCGGCCCAAAACGCTGGCAGATGTGTGCGGGCAGCAGCATCTGCTGGCTCCGGGCAGGGTGTTTCGCCGCACCATCGAGAGCGGCCGCATCCCCAACATGATCTTCTACGGCCCGTCCGGTACCGGCAAGACCACAGTGGCCCGCATCATCGCAGAGAACAGCGGCATGACTCTGCACAAGCTCAACGGCACTTCCTGCGGCACCGGCGACATCAAGGCGGTGCTCAAGGACATCGGCACGCTGGCGGGGGCGGGCGGCATCCTGCTGTATCTGGACGAGATCCAGTACCTGAACAAAAAGCAGCAGCAGAGCCTGCTGGAGTGCATCGAGGACGGCTCGGTCACCCTCATTGCATCCACCACCGAGAACCCGTATTTCTACATCTATAATGCACTGCTGTCCCGGTGCACGGTGTTCGAGTTCAAATCCTTGTCCGCCGCCGACGTGGAGCAGGGCCTGCACAATGCCCTCAAAAAGCTGTCGGAAGGGGGGAACACCCCGGTGCGCATGGACGAGGACGCCTGTGCCTATCTTGCCGAGAGTGCGGGCGGCGATTTGCGCAAGGCACTGGGCTGCCTGGATTTTGCGGTCACGGCGGCCCCGGTGGAAGAAGGTGCCCGGCACATCACGCTGGATATGATCCGGCAGGTCACCCGCCGCACAGCCATGCGGTACGACCGGGAGGGTGATGATCACTACGACATCGTGTCGGCCTACCAGAAGTCCATGCGCGGCTCTGACCCAGACGCGGCATTGCACTATCTGGCCCGTCTGCTGGAAGCCGGCGACCTGCCCTCGGCCTGCCGCCGTCTGATGGTGTGCGCCTGCGAGGACGTGGGCCTTGCCTACCCGCAGATCATCCCCATCGTTAAGGCGGCGGTGGATGCGGCCAACATGGTGGGTCTGCCGGAAGCACGCCTGCCGCTGGCCGACGCGGTGATCCTGGTGGCCACCAGCCCCAAATCCAACAGCGCCCATGACGCCATCAATGCAGCCATTGCGGATGTGCAGGCCGGGCGCACCGGGCCCATCCCGCGTCAGCTGCAGAACAAGCACTTTGACGGCGAGGATGCTCTGGTAAAAGGGCAGAACTACAAGTACGCTCACGACTACGACCACCATTGGGTCAAACAACAGTATCTGCCGGATGCCCTCAAGGACGTGAAATACTACACCTACGGCGACAACCGTACCGAACAGGCGGCCCGCGCCTACTGGGCAAAGATCAAAGGCGAGGAAAACGTCTGAACCCAAAAACAAGAAAAGGAGAACGATATGCGCTATTCCAAACAGCGTGAGCTGGTCATGCAGACGGTGCAAAACCTCTGCAACCACCCCACCGCCGAAGAGATTTACGACACCGCTGCAAAGGAATGCCCGGGCCTGAGCCTTGGCACCGTGTACCGCAACCTGAACAGTCTGGTGGAGGCAGGCCGCGTGCGCCGGGTGTCCATCCCCGGCCAGGCCGACCGGTTCGACCATACGCTGGCCTGGCACAGCCACCTGTACTGCACGGTGTGCGGCGGCGTGACCGATGCCGAGGTGGACGAAAAGCAGGTGACGAAGCTGGTACGCGGCCAGAAAGGCCGGGTGCAGGACTGCGCCGTGGTGTTCATCGGCGTGTGCGAAAGCTGCTGTGCAGCACAAAAAGCGGCCTCCGAGGCGTAAACTTTGCCCGGACCCCCTTGCCCGCAGCGGCCAAAGAGTGTATACTAAGGAGAGCTATTCATAAAAGCGGAAAAAAGAGTGTTCACCGTGCGGGGTTTTCCCGGCGGAGAAGGATGGTTTGATTGGAATACATTAGTTTTGAGCATAATAACATCGCCGCTGATCTGGTAAAGCAGGCTTACGACACCCCGCCGCTGGCCTTTGTGCACAGCTACGGCTGCCAGCAGAACGTCAACGACGGCGAGCGCATCAAGGGTGTGCTGGTGGATATCGGCTACGGTCTGTGCGACAAGCCGGAGGACGCCGACCTGATCCTCTTCAACACCTGCGCCGTGCGCGAGCATGCCGAGCAGCGGGTGTTCGGCAACGTGGGCGCCCTCAAGGGCCTCAAGGAGAAAAAGCCCGGCCTGATCATCGGCCTGTGCGGATGCATGGCCAACCAGAAGCATGTGGTGGAAAAGCTGCGCCAGAGCTACCCTTATGTGGACCTCGTGTTCGGCGTGGACGGCATCGACACCCTGCCGCAGCTCATCGCCCAGAAGCTGCAGAAGCACAAGCGTGTGCTGCTGGACCCCGCCCAGCGCCCGGTGATCGTGGAGAACATCCCCATCCGGCGCGAGAGCGAGTTCCGCGCCTGGCTGCCCATCATGTACGGCTGCGACAATTTCTGCACCTACTGCATCGTGCCCTACGTCCGCGGCCGCGAAAAGAGCCGCAAGCCCGGCGACATCCTGGCCGAGTTCCGCGGGCTGGTGGAGGCCGGTTACAAGGAGATCACCCTGCTGGGCCAGAACGTGAACAGCTACGGCAAGGGCCTGGAAGAGCAGATCGACTTTTCCGACCTGCTCAACCTGCTGTGCACCGTGCCCGGTGACTACCACATCCGGTTCATGACCAGCCACCCCAAGGACGCCAGCCACAAGCTGATCGATACCATTGCCGCTCAGCCGAAACTGTGCAAGCACCTGCATCTGCCGGTGCAGTGCGGCTCCGACCGGCTGCTGCAGCAGATGAACCGCCATTACACCATCGAGCAGTATCTGGAGCTCATCGAGTACGCCCGCAAGACCGTGCCCGGCATCACCTTCTCCAGCGACATCATCGTCGGCTTCCCCGGTGAGACGGAAGAGGACTTTGTCAAGACGCTGGAATTGGTGCAGAAGGTGGGCTATATGCAGCTGTTCACCTTCATCTACTCCAAGCGCACCGGCACCAAGGCTGCCGAACTGCCGGACCCCACCCCCCGCAAGGAAAAGACCGACCGCATGAGCCGCCTGCTCAAGGTGCAGGACGAGATCGCCATGGCACTGGTCAAGGGCCAGGTGGGCCAGACCGTGCAGGTGCTGGTGGAAGGCTACGGCCGCAGCGAGGGCACCCTCTCCGGAAGGCTCGACAACAACCTGACGGTGGAGTTCACCGCCGACCCGGCACTGCTGGGCCAGTATGCGATGGTCCGGTTGACCGGTGCCCGTGCTACCGTGCTGCTGGGTGAGCTGGCAGACTGAGAGAAAACGCGATTCCGGGGCTGTGTGCCCCTGAAACAATAAAAAGCGACAAGGAGAACAACTACCATGGATTGCATTGATCTGTTCAAGCGCGCTGCAGTGGCCCTGCAGACCGACCCCCGTTACCTGGCACTGGACCAGGCCCGCAAGGCAAACGACAACGACGAGAACCTGCAGAACCTGATCGGCGAGTTCAACCTGGCCCGCATGGACCTGAACAACGAGATCGGCAAGAGCGAGCGCGACGACGCCCGCATCACCGAGCTGAACGAGAAGGTCAACAACCTCTACGGCCAGATCATGGGCGACGAGGGCATGACCGCCTACAACGAGGCCAAGCGCGAGTGCGAAAATCTGGTCAACTACATTGATGCCATCATCAACACTGCCATGAACGGCGGCGACCCGATGACCGTGCAGGAGCCCTCCGCTTCCTGCACCGGAAGCTGCTCCACCTGCGGCGGCTGCCACTAACACGATCCGGAACAAAACGCGGCTGTGCAATGCAGACCGCGTTTTGTTTGCAAAAGGCGGTTACCGGCCGCAAACCATGCACAGAACCATCGAACGGGGAGAGAGGGAAAACCATGGCAGAGCTGTCGCCCATGATGCAGCAATATCTGGAAATCAAAAAACAACACAAGGACGAGATCCTGTTCTACCGCATCGGCGATTTTTACGAGATGTTCTTTGAGGATGCCCTCACAGCGTCCAAAGAGCTGGATCTGACCCTGACCGGCAAGCAGTGCGGTCTGGAAGAGCGGGCCCCCATGTGCGGCGTGCCCTTCCACAGCTACGAGGGCTATGTGGCGCGTCTGATCGCCAAGGGCTACAAGGTGGCCATCTGTGAGCAGGTGGAGGACCCTGCCAAGGCCAAAGGGCTGGTCAAGCGCGACATCATCCGCGTGGTCACCCCCGGCACGGTCATCGAGAGCAGCATGCTGCAGGATGACCGCAACAATTACATTGCCAGCATCTATCTCAAGGGCAAAAAAGCGGGTCTCTGCTTTGCGGACGTCTCCACCGGCACGGCCCACATCACCGAGCTGGCGGCGGACAAGATCGCCCCGGCGGTGATCACCGAGCTGTGCCGCTTCCACCCCAGCGAAGTGCTGATGAACCCCGGCCTGCTGGACTGCCGCGAAGTGACGGCCTACATCAAAAAGAATATGACCTGCTCGGTGGAGCTGGTGGAGGATGAGCGCTATGCGCCGGGTCTGGTGGCGGCTTCGCTGGAGAGCCAGTTCGGTCGTGACTGGCCCCAGACCACCGGCATGGCCGAAAACGGTCTGGTACGGTTTGCCATGGCGGCACTGCTGGAGTATCTGCACGACACCCAGATCAAGGGCGTGGAGCGTCTGAAAACCGTGGTGACCTACAACGAGGCGCAGTTCATGCGTCTGTCGCCGGTCACCCGGGCCAATCTGGAACTCACCGAGACGCTGCGCGGCCGCGAAAAGCGGGGCACGCTGCTCTGGGTGCTGGACAAGACCAGCACGGCCATGGGCAAGCGCATGCTGCGCAGCTGGATCGAGCAGCCGCTGTTGTCCAGCAAGCTCATCAACCAGCGCCTCAACGCGGTGGAGAGCCTTGTGCGGCAGACCGTCGTGCGCGGCGACCTGACCGACGAGCTGCACTACATTGCCGACATGGAGCGCCTGATGACCCGCACGGTCTATGGCTCAGCCACCCCCAAGGAAATCTATACGCTGGCCCAGACCTGTGAGCATCTGCCGGTCCTCCGGCAGCAGGCAACGGCCTGCGGCTGCCCGGAGCTGGCAGAGCTGGCGGAGGAGATCGACCCGCTGGAGGACATCAAGGCCCGCATCTATGCGGCCGTGGACCCGGATGCACCGTCCACCCTGAAGGACGGCGGCGTCATCGCCAAGGGCTACCACACCGAGGTGGACGAGCTGCGCTCCATCCGCGACAACACCAAGGGGGTCCTGGCCCAGCTGGAAGCCCGCCTGCGGCAGGAGACCGGCATCCCCAAGCTGAAGATCGGCTACAACCATGTGTTCGGCTACTACATCGAGGTCAGCAACTCCTACAAAAGTATGGTGCCGGAGACCTACATCCGCAAGCAGACCCTGACCAGCGGCGAGCGCTACATTACGCAGGAGCTCAAGGAGCTGGAAAGCAAGATCCTGGGTGCACACGAGCGGCTGATCACGCTGGAGCGCCGCCTGTTCGACGAGCTTCTGGAGAGCATCAGCGCCCAGCTGGACCGCATCCAGCGCACGGCCAACGCCGTGGCAAAGCTGGATGTGCTGACGGCCCTGGCGCAGGTGGCGGCAGAGAACAACTACTGCCGCCCCGTGGTGGATGACAGCGACGAGCTGACCATCACCGAGGGCCGCCACCCCGTGGTGGAACAGGTGCTCAAGGGCAGCCTGTTTGTGCCCAATGATACCACCCTCAGCTGCGGCGAGGACCGCTGCCTGATCATCACCGGCCCAAACATGGCGGGCAAATCGACCTACATGCGTCAGAATGCGCTCATCGCGCTGATGGCGCAGATCGGCTCCTTTGTGCCGGCCGCCAGCTGCCATGTGGGCGTGGTGGATGCCATCTTTACCCGCATCGGTGCATCGGACGACCTTTCTGCCGGGCAGTCTACCTTTATGGTGGAGATGACCGAGGTAGCCGAGATCCTGAAAAACGCCACCTCCAAGAGCCTTGTGGTGCTGGACGAGATCGGCCGCGGGACCTCCACCTTTGACGGCATGAGCATTGCCCGCGCCGTGGTGGAGCACATTACAGACCCCGCCAAGGGCCTTGGCTGCAAGACGCTGTTTGCCACCCACTACCACGAGCTGACCGAGCTGGAAGGCACCGTGGAGGGTGTAAAGAACTACAACATCGCGGTCAAGAAGCGCGGTGAGGACATCACCTTCCTGCGGCGCATCGTGCGCGGCCCGGCCGATGACAGCTACGGCATTGAGGTGGCCAAGCTGGCCGGTCTGCCCGGCAGCGTGACCCGCCGCGCCCACGAGGTGCTGCGGGCACTGGAAGCCACGGCCCCGAAAAACAAGGTGGAACAGATGGACTTTGATGCCCTGCAGGAGTACAACTCCCCGGCAGTACCCAGCGAGATGATGGAAAAGCTGGAAGCCGTGGATGTGGAGACCCTGACCCCCATCGAAGCCCTGAATTTCCTCTATGAACTCAAAAAGACCCTGAAGGGCAGCCTGAACGGCTGACCCGTTCTCTACAAAACGCACAAGGGAGGGAACGACCATGGCCGTGATCCATGTTCTGGACAAGCACACCGCCGAGCTGATCGCAGCCGGTGAGGTAGTCGAACGTCCGGCGTCCGTTGTCAAGGAGCTGCTGGAAAACTCCATCGACGCAGGTGCCAGCCAGATCACCGTGAGCATTGAGTCCGGCGGCGTGAAGCTGATCGAGATCAGCGACAACGGCACCGGCATTGAAGCCGAATACATCTCCACTGCTTTCATCCGACACGCCACCAGCAAGATCCAGACGCCGGACGACCTTGTCAGCATCCATACCCTGGGCTTCCGCGGCGAGGCACTGGCCTCCATTGCCAGCGTGGCCCGGGTGGAGCTGACCACCCGCACTGAGCAGGACGAATTTGCCACGGTGTACTGCATCGAGGGCGGGGAAGAGCTCTCCCGTGAGCCGGGCGCCCGTGCCGTGGGCACCACCATCCGGGTGCAGGATCTGTTCTACAATACCCCCGCCCGCATGAAGTTCCTCAAAAAGGACTCCAGCGAGGGCACCTTCGTGGCCGACACGGTCACCCATGTGGCCCTCAGCCACCCGGAGGTGAGCATCAAATTCATCCGGGAAGGCAAACTGCAGTACGTCACCCCCGGTGACGGTCAGCTGCGGGGCGCGGCCTACTCTGTGTTGGGCCGGGAGTTCAGCCGGGACCTTGTGGAGGTGGACAACCAGGAGGGCGTCTACCACATCAGGGGTCTCATCACCCCGCCCAAGAGCTGCCGCGCCAGCCGCAGCATGCAGCATTTTTACATCAATGGACGCTATGTCCGCAACCGTACCATCATGGCCGGTATGGAGATGGCGTTCAAGGGCACCATGATGCAGGGCAAGTTCCCTGGCGGCATCCTGCTGCTGGATATGCCGGCAGACCTGGTGGATGTGAATGTGCACCCGGCCAAGATCGAGGTGCGCTTTGCCCGGGAAAACGACATCTTTGATGTGGTTTACCATGCCGTCAAGCTGGCACTGGCCCAGCCCGGCACCGGCGAGCGGCATTTCACCTTTGAAGAAACAAAAACCAACGAAAAATCCAAGATCGAAGTATCTGACAGAGAATCGCCGGAAAATACTGTAAAGAAAAACAACTTTACAGGACTTTCTGCCATCATTCCGGGGCAGGCGGCCCCGGGCACCCTCCCGCCGCAGTCCGCTCCGGCCCCGGTGGCTCCCGCAAAGCCCGCAACGAAGGCATCTGCACCTGCTGCGCCGGAAAAACCGACGGCTGCGGCACAACCTCGCTGGAAACAGAGCAGCGTGGATGCCGACATCCTGGACCCATTTGTTACCCTGCACAGCCCGGCCGCCCCGCAGGAAAAGCCTGCTGAACCCTTCCGTGCGGCGGCCAGCGAAACACAGTTGGACGTGGAACCGGATTTCGGTGAGACAAAAGTGCAGGCAGGCTGGAACCACATGGCGGCCTGGGACCCGCAGCCTGCCGTTCCGGTGAAAGAGCCGGAAAAGCCCGCAGCGCCGGTACAGCCTGCACGGGAGGAACCGGAAGCAGCTGCCGAAGAGCCGGTGGAGCCGGAGCAGATGAACTTTGCCCCCGCCGACGGCCCGGAGCCGCTGCGCTATGTGGGTGAGGTGTTCCGTACCTATATTCTGGCCGAGCGCGGCGACGAACTGTGCCTCATCGACAAGCACGCTGCCCATGAGCGCCAGCTGTACGAAAAGCTGGCAGCCAACTACGGCAATGTGCCCAGTCAGATGCTGCTGGAGCCGACGGCCATTGACCTGTCTGCTGAGGAAAAACAGGCCCTGCTGGATCATGTGCCCCTGCTGGAAAACGCAGGGCTGGAGATCGCGGACTTTGGCGGCAACACGGTGGTGCTGCGGGCGGTCCCGGCCGATGTGGAACCGCAGAACGCCGAAAGCCTGCTCATTGAGATCGCCAACAAGCTGCTCAAGGGCGGCCACGACGCACTGAACGAGCATACCGAGTGGGTGCTGCATTCCATCTCCTGCCGTGCGGCCATCAAGGCGGGGGACAAGTCCTCCCCGCAGGAGCTGCTGGCGCTGGCCGAAAAGATCCTTTCCGGCGAAGTGCCGCCCTTCTGCCCTCACGGCCGCCCCTGCGTGCTCAAGTTGACCCGAAAGGAGCTGGAAAAGCAGTTTGGACGCATCGTATAAACACCCGGTCGTGGCAGTGGTGGGCCCCACGGCCACCGGCAAAACGGCCTTGGGCGTAGCGCTGGCCGAACAGTTCGGGGGCGAAGTAATCAGCGCGGACTCCATGCAGATCTACAAGGGTCTGGATGTGGGCACCGCCAAGGTCACGCCCGAGGAGACCCACGGCATCCCGCACCACGGGGTGGACATCCTGGAACCGGACGCACCATTCAGCGTGGCAGATTTCACTGCCATGGCGGGCCGCCTGGAGCAGGAGATCGCGGGCCGGGGGCATCTGCCCATTCTGGTGGGCGGCACCGGTTTATATGTACAGAGCTTTCTGTACGGTGTGCGCTTTACCGAAGAAAAAGCACCGGCCGGTCTGCGGGAGCAGCTGGCAGAAGAGCTGGCCCAGAAGGGCGGTGCCGCCCTTTACGCCGAGCTGCAGCAGGTGGACCCGGAAGCGGCGGCTGTCATCCACCCCAACAATCAGGTGCGGGTGCTGCGGGCGCTGGAACATTACCGCGCCACCGGCAAAAAGCTCAGCGAGCAGAAGGCGGCATCCCTGCCGTCGGAACGCCCCTATCGCAGCCTGATCTTAGGGCTGGATTTCCCGGACCGGGCGGCGCTGTACCGCCGCATCGACCTGCGGGTGGACAAAATGCTGGATGCCGGTCTGCTGGCAGAGGCAGAGCTGGTCTGGAACAACCGCAGCCGTTTCCGCACGGCAGCACAGGCCATCGGCTACAAGGAGTTCTTCCCGTATTTTGAGCAGACGGCCTCGCTGGAAGCCTGCGCGGACAAGCTCAAGCAGGCCTCCCGCAACTACGCCAAGCGGCAGCTGACCTGGTTCCGCCACATGGAAGGCGTGGTCTGGCTGGATGCCGGGGTGCCGGAGGTGCAGCAGTGTGCCTGCCGTACCGTACAGGAATTTTTGTCGAAAGGATGATGGATAATGGCCGATAGGGCAGAAAAAAGCCGGAGGGACCGCAGGGAGCCGCATCCGCTGGCGGTGCTGGCCGGGGTGTTGGCGGCATTTTTGCTGCTGGCTGCATGCTATGTGGGATATCAGGCCCTGCACATCCTCTTCCCGCAGAATGTATATGAGACCGCACTGCCGGCCACTGTGTCGGACAACGTGGAGGCCGACGGTGTGCTGCTGTTTGATGAGGTATATGTTTCCGGCAGCGGTACGCTGGGATATCTCGCGGCCGACGGCGAGCGCGTCTCGGCCGGGACGGCTGTGGTGGAGATCTACAGCGATGCTTCCCAGGCGGTGCTGCGCCAGCAGCTCACCCAGCTGACCGAGCAGATCGACCTGCTGCAGCGCTCCCAGAACACCACCTCCCTGCAGCTGGACGCCCTGCTGCGGGAGCGCTCGGCGGCCCTTTATGACATGATGGACGAGCTGGATGCCGGAGCATACGACGAGGTGAGCAGCGGTGCCAATGCCTACCTGCTGGCCCAGAACAAGCTCTGGATCGCCACCGGCGATTCCGCCAACTTTACCGATCAGGTCACGGCTCTGACCCAGCAGGCCCAGAGCGTGCAGGCCCAGCTGGGCAACCCCACCCAGATCACCGCCCCGCAGACCGGCTACTTTGTCCGGGCGTCCAGCAGCGGGCGGCTCAATGCCGGAGCCGACGACATCCTTGCACAGGACCCGGCTCAGCTCAAGGCGTATCTGGATTCTAACCCCACCCTGCCGCTGGACGGTTGTGCCGGCAAGATCGTTTCCGGCTTCACCTGGTGCTATGTGGGCGTGTGTTCGGCCGAACAGGGCCAGAAGCTGCTGGGGCAGAACGGCAAGCCGCTGAGTTCCAGTGTGCAGATCCGCTTCCCCGGCCAGACGGACAGATCCTTCAAGGCCACCGTTTCGGAGGTGACCATTGACGAAGAACAGGGCCTGGCTCGCTTTGTGCTCACCTGCAATGTCATCAACGGCGATGTGCTCTGCCTGAACCACGCAGCAGCCCGCATCTCGGTGGGGGAGAGCACCGGTCTGCGCATCCCGGCTTCGGCGGTGCACTACCTCAAGGAGGACGGCACCGAGGCAGAGACGCAGGGCGAAAACTACATCCCAGGCGTGTACGTCAAGTACGGCAACATCGCCCGCTTCTGCAAGATCGACCCCGTGGACAACGATCATCCGCTGGTGACCGACGGCGATTACATCCTCGTTTTGCCCAAGGGAACCGACGGTTCGGCGAGTCAGGTGCGGCTTTATGACGAAATCATCGTTTCCGGACAAAATTTGTACGACGGAAAACTTTTGTAGTTATTGACATCCGTGTCAAAAAATCCGATAATAGTAAAAGCTATTTGCATTCTTTTGCAAAGTATGCCGGGCAGCCCGGCGCTGCCTGAATGAAAGGAGCAGATCATTATGTCTTTGGTAGATAGCCTCAAGAAGGGCCTGTTTGGTTCGGAGGACGAATACGAGGATCAGTACATTGACGACGGCCCCCAGATGGTGAACAACAACAACGGTGTCGGCCTGGGCGCAGATGACGAGACCGAAGAGCCGGCCGAGGGTGCCAAGAAGAACAAGGTGGTCAACATCCACGCCACCACCCAGCTCAAGGTGGTCCTGGTCAAGCCGGAGCGCTTTGAGGATGCCAGCACCATTGCGGACCATCTGAACAACAAGCGCACCGTCGTGCTGAACCTGGAGTCCACCAACAAGGAAGTGTCCCGCCGTCTGGTGGACTTCCTGTCCGGTGTGGCCTATGCCAACAACGGCCAGATCAAGCGTGTGGCCAACAGCACCTTCATCATCACCCCGTACAACGTAGACATCATGGGTGACCTGCTGGACGAGCTGGAGAACAATGGCGCGTTCTATTGATCCGGTCGTTCATGCAGTCCGGGGCTTTGTCCCGGCCCGCACCGATGAAGAGCGCTTTCTCATGCGGCATATCGAGGACCTTGCTCGCACGGCCCAGTCCCGCGGCATTGCCCGGTATTCCGGTTTCCTGAGCGACCGCGAGCAGGAGCTTGCCCGCGCCGCTCTGGGCCGCGCCGGGCTGGAAGACGGCTTCCGCTTTGACGGCGGCTGGCCGGAGGCGGAACGCCGGATCCTCTGCCTGGAACCGGAGTACAGCTGCCCGGAAAACCCCATCTGCTGTGTGCAGCTGCAGTGCCGCGCACAGGCCGGTGCTGTGCTGCCCGCCCACAAGGACTACCTTGGCAGCCTGATGGGGCTGGAGATCCGGCGCGAGGCGCTGGGCGACATCGTTCTGCCGCCGGATGCGCCCGGCACGGCCTATGTGTTCGCATTGGAACCGGCAGCCCGGCTGATCTGTCAGGAACTGCTGCAGGCAGGCCGCACCGAGCTGGCCACCCGACTGCTGGCACCGGACGAGGTGCCGGAGTTCCGGACGGCAGAGCGCCGGAAATGCACCGCAACGGTGTCGTCGCTGCGGCTGGACGCCGTGCTGGCCGCCATGCTGCGTTGCAGCCGTGGGCAGGCCAGTGAGCTGGTCACCGCAGGCCGGGTGGAGATCAACCATCTGCCGGCGGAAAAGCCGTCGGCCCCGGTGTACGAGGGCGATGTGTTCACAGTGCGCGGCAAGGGGCGCTTTGCTCTGACGGCTCTGCCCGGAAAGAGCAAAAAGGAACGATTGATCATTGAATTTTTTCAATATTGAAAGCAATTGGAGGAAAGAATTATGCTGACCCCGCAGGATGTCCGCTCCGTGCAATTTGAAAAAAACCTCCGCGGCTACCGCACGGAGGACGTAGACCGTTTTCTGGACAAGATCGAGGAGCAGCTGCAGCAGGATGATGCGCAGGCGGAGCAGCTCCGCAAGCAGATCGCAGATCTGACGGCGGAAAACCAGCGCCTGCACCGGGAACTGCAGAGCTATGAGGCGGACGGCGAGATGCTCAAGAGTGCGCTGATCAATGCGCAGCGCATGGGTGAGAACGTCATTCGTGAAGCCAACCAGAAGGCCGAGGAGATCATCCACCGTGCCAACCTGCGCGGCGACGACATCATCCGTGACGCCAACGAGCTGCTGCAGAAGGCAAGCGACCGCGCCGACGAGATCGAGAGCGAGGCCAACGACAAGCGTCTGGCCGAGGAGCGCGAATATGACCGTGTGCGGCTGGAAGTGACCCGCTTCAAGTCCGACGTGCTCAACCTGTACCGCAGCCATGTGGAGAGCCTGAGCCGTCTGCCGGAGTTCCAGAAGGACGAGAAGGCTGATGCCGACAAGAAGGCCGCGGACGAGCCTGCCGAACCTGCTGCAGAAGAGCCCGTGGAGGACCAGGCAGCCGTTCAGCAGCCTGAGGCGGAGGCTCCTGCACAGGAGCCGGACACCGCCGGCAAGGAAACCGATTCTGCCGCTGATGCCGAGGACGACAAGGCGGTTGAGAGCAGTGAGGATTTCTGGGAAAAAGATGAAAGCCAGCTCAAGCTGGATCCTCCTGCGGATGCAAAGCCGGACGGACCGGACTATGATGCCTTCCAGGGCATCAAGTTCAGCGAGTAAGGCGCGTGTCCATAAGCAAATATAGAGGAGAGTGTAACCATTGGCTAAGAACAAATCTCAGTACGACAGTACCCTGAATCTGCCCAAGACTCTGTTTGAGATGCGTGCCGGTCTGCCCAAAAAGGAGCCGGTCATGCTCAAGGATTGGGACGACAACGACCTGTACAATCAGCTCATGAAGCACAACGAGGGCAAGCCGCAGTTCATCCTGCATGACGGCCCTCCGTATGCAAACGGCAACATCCACATGGGCACCGCCCTGAACAAGATCATCAAGGATATCATTATCCGTGACAAGAACATGGAGGGCTATCAGGCTCCCTATGTGCCCGGTTTTGATACCCACGGCCTGCCCATCGAGCTGAAGGCCCTGTCCTCCGTCGGCGACAAGAAGAAGGACATCTCCAAGCTGGAGCTGCGCCAGATCTGCGAAAAGTTTGCCACCGAGCACATCGACATCATGAGCGACCAGTTCAAGCGTCTGGGCGTCATCGGTGATTTCGAGCACCCCTACCTGACCCTGAAGCCTGAGTTTGAGGCACGCCAGATTGAGATCTTTGGCGAGATGGCCAAGAAGGGCTACATCTACAAGGGCCTGAAGCCCGTGTACTGGTGCCCGGACTGCCGTACCGCTTTGGCTGAGGCTGAGATCGAGTACGGTGAGGACGACTGCGATTCCATCTTCGTCCGTTTCCATGTCTCGCAGGACCCCAACGGTGTGCTGGCAAAGCACGGCATCCCGATGGACAAGACCTACTTTGTGATCTGGACCACCACCACCTGGACTCTGCCCGCCAACGAGGCCATCTGCCTCAACGGCCAGTTTGAGTACTCCTTCGTCAAGATCGGCGAGGAGTACCACATCATGGCCACCGATCTGGTCAAGAGCGTCATGGACGCCTGCCACATCGAGAACTACGAGGTCGTGGGCGAGCCGGTCAGCGGCGCTGAGTTCGAGCTCATGCGTTACAACCACGTCTATCTGCCCAAGGAAGGCTGGGTCATCCTGGGCGACCACGTCACGCTGGAAAGCGGTTCCGGCTGCGTTCATACCGCAGGCGGCCACGGCGTGGACGACTTCAACGTCTGCCAGAAGTACCCCCAGGTGCCCATCACCGTCCCCGTGGACGATGGCGGCTACCTGACCGACCTGGCCGGCAAGTACGCAGGTCAGCGTGTCTGGGCAGCCAACAAGACCATTCTGGCCGACCTGACCGCTTCCGGTGCCGTGATGGGCCAGGTGCACATCAAGCATCAGTACCCCCACTGCTGGCGCTGCCATCACCCCATCATCTTCCGTGCCACCGAGCAGTGGTTCTGCTCCATCGCCAAGTTCCGCGAGGACGTGTACAAGGCCATCGACACGGTCACCTGGATGCCCGACTGGGGCCATGACCGCATGACCGGCATGGTGCGCGACCGCAACGACTGGTGCATCAGCCGTCAGCGTACCTGGGGCGTGCCCATCCCGGCCTTCTACTGCAAGAAGTGCGGCACCTACCACATCACGGATGCCACCATCAAGGCGGTCAGCGACCTGTTCCGCAAGGAGGGCTCTGATGCCTGGTACAAGTACGAGGCCGAGCAGATCATCCCCGCAGGCGAAGTCTGCGAGAAGTGCGGCGCTTCCGAGTGGACCAAGGACACCGACATCATGGATGTGTGGTTCGACTCCGGTTCTACCCACGCCGCTGTGCTGGAAGAGCGCCCCGAGCTGCGCTTCCCGGCCGATCTGTATATGGAGGGCGGCGACCAGTTCCGCGGCTGGTTCCAGTCCAGCCTGCTGACCAGTGTTGCCTCCAAGGGCTGCGCACCGTACAAGTCCGTGCTGTGCCACGGCTGGGTCGTGGACGAGCAGGGCAAGCAGATGCACAAGAGCGCCGGCAACGGCGTGGAGCCCAGCGAGATCATCAAGGACTACGGCGCAGACATCATCCGCCTGTGGGTGGCTTCTTCCGACTACACCGTGGACGTGCGTGCCGGCAAGAACATCTTCAAGCAGCTGAGCGAGGCTTACCGCAAGATCCGCAACACCGCCCGCTTCATCCTGGGCAACCTGGACGGCTTTGATCCCAACACCGATTGTGTGGCAGATGATCAGCTGCAGGAGATCGACCGCTGGGCACTGGCCGCTCTGGACGACCTGATCGTCAACACCAGCGCAGGCTACGCCGTGTACGACTTCAACAAGGTCTACCATGCGGTGTACAACTTCTGTGTCGTGGCCATGTCCAACTTCTATCTGGACGTCACCAAGGACCGTCTGTACTGCACCAACGGTGCTGCCCGCAAGGCCGCACAGACCACCATGTACAAGATCCTGGTGGCTCTGGATAAGATCATTGCCCCCATCCTGTGCTTCACCAGCCAGGAGATCTGGGACTTTATGCCTAAGACCGAGGGCATGAACAAGTATGTCGTGTTCGAGGACATGCCCAAGGCTGGCCAGTATGCCGCCGACGATGCCTTCAAGGCCAAGTGGGCTCAGCTCATCGCTGTGCGTGACGAGGTCAAGAAGGTGCTGGAGCAGGCCCGTGCCGAAAAGATCATCGGTGCTTCGCTGGAAGCTGCCGTTACCCTGTACTGCAACGATGCCGTCTATGATCTGCTGAACAGCATCCCCATGGATGAGCTGGCCGACCTGATGATCGTCTCCCAGGTGGAGCTGGTCAAGGGCGAAGGCGGTGCTGCCAGCACCGTCGAAGGCCTGGGCGTTGCAGCGGCCCACGCCACCGGCGAAAAGTGCGAGCGCTGCTGGAAGTATTCTGCTACCATCGGCAGCCACGCCGCACATCCCACCCTGTGCGCACGCTGCGCCAGCGTTGTGGAAGCCTAAAATTTATCAGAAACACGATCGTTTTTGAGGGCGGCGCTCCCTTATACCGGGGAGCGCCGTTTTTTCATACCGGATCGTTTGGGAGTAACCTATGGCATTTGTACTTTTCAATCTGGCCGCGGTGGCGGCGCTGGTGGGCATCGACCAGCTCATCAAGCTGTGGGCATCCAATGTGCTGCAGCCGGTAGGGGCCATGCCGCTCATCCCGCATGTGGTGGAGCTGCGGTTCGTGCTCAATCAGGGCATGGCGTTCAGCCTGCTCAGCGGCAAGCAGCTGTTCCTCATTGCGGCAACCAGTGCAGCTCTGCTGTTGGTAGCCTACGCGCTGTTTTTCCGCAGCCGGGGCAAATACCTGCAGCAGGCGGCGCTCATTCTGGTGCTGGGCGGCGGCATTGGCAACCTGATCGACCGCGTGCTCAACGGCGAAGTGGTGGACTACATCAATCTGCTGTTCATGCGGTTCGCCGTGTTCAACTTTGCAGACATCTGCGTGTGTGTAGGCGTGGCGCTCTGGGTGCTGGTGATCTTTCTGGAAGAGAGCCACTCCGGCAATGCCGACGCCCCGAAGGAGCCGTAAACCATGGAACAGCGTGAATTTGTGGTGGAGCAGGAGACGGCGGGCCAGCGCATTGACCGCTTCCTCAGCGGTGAGGATACTGGCCTGTCCCGCTCGGCGCTGCAGGCACTGGTAGCTGACGGCCATGTGCAGTGCAACGGCAAGACCGTGGCCAAAAGTCTCAAGCTGAAAGCAGGGGACACCGTGCTGCTGGAGATCCCGGACGCAAAGCCCATCGAGGCCGTTCCGCAGGAGATCCCGCTGGATATCGTGTATGAGGACGCCCACCTGCTGGTGGTCAACAAGCCCAAGGGCATGGTGGTGCACCCGGCCCCCGGCAACCCGGACGGCACCCTGGTCAACGCCCTGCTGTGGCATTGCAAGGGCAGCCTGTCCGGCATCGGCGGCGAGATCCGCCCCGGCATCGTGCACCGCATCGACAAGGACACCAGCGGCCTGCTGGTGGTGGCCAAGGATGACGCCACCCACATCGGCCTGTCGCAGCAGATGGCGGTCCACAGCGTGGAGCGTGCCTACAATACCATCGTGTACGGCGGCTTTGCACAGGATGAGGGCTTTGTGGAGTCCAATCTGGGCCGCAGTAAGACCGACCGCAAAAAAATGGCGGTCTACCCCGCCGGGGAACCCAACACCAAATACGCCTATACGGGCTATAAGGTACTGGAACGGCTGGGGGAGTTCACCATGCTGGAGTGCCGCCTGAAAACCGGCCGCACCCATCAGATCCGTGTGCATATGGCCTCCATCCATCACCCGGTGGCGGGCGACCCCGTATACGGTCCCCACAACTGCATCACCAGCCTGCACGGGCAGTGTCTGCACGCCAAAACGCTGGGGTTTGTCCACCCCATCACCGGGGAATACCTGCGCTTCGACTCAGACCTGCCGGACTATTTTACCCATTTTCTTGCAACGCTCAGGAGGAAGAATCCATGAACCAATCCCTTGCCAACAAGCTGGTCCTCTGTGATCTGGACAACCTCCTGCTTGGCCCGGATGGCAACCTGACCCAGGTCGTGCGGGATGTGCTGCAGCTGTTTTCCAGCCGCGGCGGCCGGTTCACCGTCTTTTCCCAGCGCACGCCCAAGGCAGTGCGGGCCATTCTGGGCAGCGTGCGTCTCTCGGCCCCGGCACTGGTGTGCGGCGGCACACTGGCCTATCATTTTGCGGACGGATCCCGTCAGCCGCTGTGCAGCTTTGCCGGGCAGGATGCCGGTCTGTTCGCCAGCCTGCCCAGTGCGGCCGGTGTGGGCATTGCCCTGCAGATGCAGGATGGCTCCACCCGCGTGCTGCGCATGAGCCATGCGCTGGAGCAGCACCTGCAGCAGGAGTGGACCCCCTATCTGCTGGCCAACGCAGCGGATATCCGCCCGGATGAGGTGCTGCGAGCCCTGGTGTACCAGGACAACCGCAGCATCCCTCTGACGTCCCTGCTGGAAAAGGCACTGGGCGACAGCACGACCGCCCTGCTGGGTGAGCGTGCAGCCCTGGACCTGCTGCGCCTGACCCCGCGGACGGTTTCGGGTGCGGAGATGCTGCAGGCCGTGTGCACGCCGGTGGGCATTGCCCCGGAAAATGTGCTGGTGCTGGCGGGCAGTATGCCCATGCTGGAGCTGGTGCGGGCCGCAAGCCGGAGCGCTGCGGCGGCCGATGCCCCGGCGGAGCTGCGCCTTGCCGCAAAGCAGGTCACCCTGACCGATGCTGCCGGCGGCGCTGCCGTGGAGGTTTTGTACCGCATGGTGCGGGATGCTGAAAAATTGGCGTAAATTTTGTGTAAGTTCCCTTGCAATTTTCCTGCAAGGGACTTTCTTTTTGGAAGGATTTCGGGTAGAATGAGAGAAACGCATCTGTGCACCGCCCTCCGGCGGGAGATCCTTTTTATAGCAGCCTGTGCAGCCACTGCGGTGCTGTGCGTGGGGCTGGCGTTCTGGTTTGCGGTGCCGCAGCAGCCTTCACAGAAGCAGCTGCCGCCGGACAGCACACTGCTGTCGGAGCACTGGTATGTGAACCTGAACACGGCGGATGCTGCTGCCCTGTGCACCTTGCCGGGGGTCGGGCCCAGCCGCGCCCGAGCATTGATCGAGTACCGGCAGCAGCACGGCCCCTTTGCCCGCGTTGCCGACGCTGCGGCCGTGCCGGGCTTGACGGAGGACCTTGTGGCCTCCTGGGAAGGGCAGGCAACGGTAAACACACCTGCACAAACGATGCCGTAAGGCACAAAGGGGAATGAATATGAGCGACGAGACCATTTTTATCAACCGGGAACTGAGCTGGCTGGACTTCAACCGCCGGGTCCTGGCTCTTGGCAAGGACAAGAACGTGCCCCTTGCCGAGCAGGTCAAATTCCTGGCCATCTACGGTTCCAATCTGGACGAATTCTTCATGGTGCGCGTCGGCTCTCTGCAGGAGCGCGCCAACCTGGAACAGAGCAAGAGCAAAAAGGAAAAGCGCGAGAACAAGACCAACATGACCGCAGCCGAACAGTTGGCAGCCATCATGCCCAAGACCGCCCAGCTGCAGGTGGACTGCGACAAATACTATGCCAAGGCGTTGGAAGAGCTGGCCGGGTGCGGCTACCGCAAGGTGGATTTTGACCACCTGAGCAAGGAGGATGAGCGCTTCTGGAAAAAATACTTCCAGACGGAGCTGTTCCCCATTCTCAGCCCGCAGATCGTGGACAGCCGCCACCCGTTCCCGTTCCTGCGCAACAAGGAGATCTACCTGGGTGTCCTTTTGCGGGAGAAGCACCCCAATGCCCAGAGCCTGGGCATCATCCCCATTTCCAGCCAGATGGAGCGGCTGCACTTTGTCAAAAAGGACGGCGAAACGCAGTTTGCACTGGTGGAAGAGCTGGTGCTGCACTATGCGTCCAGCATCTTTGGCAAGGAGAGCATCCTGGAAAGCTGCCTGTTCCGGGTCACCCGCAATGCGGACATCGACGTCAAGGAAGGCATGATGGATCACGACATCGACTATCGTGAGATCATGACCGAGCTGCTCAAGCGCCGCCGCAAGCTGGCGGCTGTGCGCCTGCAGGTCACGCCGGAGGCCGCCCCGGAGGTGCAGCGTTTGCTGTGCAGCCGTCTGGAGCTGTCGGGCAAGCGGGTCTTTGTGCAGAAGAGCCCGCTGGACCTGAGCTTTTTCTACAAGCTCACCGGGCGCATTGAAGCAGAGGACCACCCCGGCCTGTTTTACCCGGCTGCCCGGCCCATGCTGCCGCCGCCAGACTATGATCTGACCGAGGAAGTGCAGAAGCACGATGTGCTGCTGAGCTACCCGTACCAGTCCATCCGGCCCTTCATCGACATGCTCAAAAAGGCCGCCCGTGACCCGGATGTCATCTCCATCAAGATGACCCTGTACCGCATGGCGCGGGAATCGCAGATTGTGCAGGCCCTGATGGAAGCCGCCGAAAACGGCAAGGAAGTGGTGGCGCTGGTGGAGCTGCGCGCCCGCTTTGACGAGCAGAACAACATCGACTGGTCGAAGCAGTTGGAAAATGCGGGCTGCACCGTGATCTACGGCTTCGATGACTACAAGGTGCACTCCAAGCTCACCCTCATCACCCGTAAGCAGGCCGACGGCTACTCCTACATCACCCAGATCGGTACCGGCAACTACAACGAAAAGACCAGTGAGCTCTACACCGACTATTCCTTCATCACGGCAGATGAGGGCATCGGCGAGGAAGCCTCCAAGGTGTTCCGCAATCTGGCCGTGCAGCAGCTCACTGAGGAGAGCGACCGGATGCTGGTGGCTCCGCTGCGGTTCAAGAGCGTATTGCTGGATGAGATGGATCATGTGATCGCAGCTGCCCGCATGGGCCGCCCGGCGTCCATGATCCTCAAGAACAACTCCATCAGCGACCGCGATATCATCCTCAAGCTGCAGGAAGCCAGCTGCGCCGGGGTGCGCATCGACATGATCGTGCGCGGTATCTGCTGTGTGCGTGCCGGGGTGCCCGGCAAGACCGAGAACCTGCATATCCGCAGTCTGGTGGGCCGCTATCTGGAGCATGGCCGCATTTACAGCTTCTTTGACGGGGTGCATACCCGCATCTACATTGCCTCCGGTGACTTCCTCACCCGCAACACCGAGTGCCGCGTGGAAGTGGGCGTGCGGGTGGAGGACCCTGTACTGGTGAAAAAGCTCACCGACATCCTGCAGCTGCAGCTGCGCGACAACGTCAATGCCCGGGAAATGCGGCCCGATGGCAGCTACCAGAAGGTCAAGCCTGCCGAAGGCGAACCCATCGTCAACGGCCAGATGGGCATGTACGACCTGCTCCGGAACGATTGGACGAGAGAAGAGCCCTGGAAGCCTACCACGCCCAAGGCAGCGCCTGCCGAAGCCCCGGCAGCGGAAAAGCAGACGGCGGCGGAGGGACCGAAGGCGAAAACGCCGGAAGTTCCTGTACAGGAACCGCCCAAGGCGAAAGGGCCTGATTTCGTGGAAGCTGCACCTGCCACGCCTGCGCCCATCCATCTGGAGCCGACGGAGCACCCGAAAGGCGGCGACCACTTTGACGAGCTGGAGCAGATGCTGGACAAAAAGCATCTGCCGGACCAGCCCCAAAAGCCCACCGTGGTGGTGACCGCCCCGAAGAAGCGGGGACTGTTCAGCCAGGTGCTGGACCTCTTCAAAAAGAAGAAATAACACCGATCCTTCCGGGACCCGGCGGAGCCTGTCTGAGACGGCTCGCCGGGTCTTTTTGCGTGTGTGCCCGCATACGGTGAACCAGAACCGGGGGAGGAACGTGCCATGCGAAAAAGAACGAAAAACCGGAAAAGACCCACAGCCCGGTGGGGTGCTGCGGGCGCGGCCCTTCTGGCAGGCGTGTGTCTTGCGGTACAGACGCAGGCAGCCCGCCGCCCGGCAGGAGCCGTCTGTTTCCCGCTGCAGACCGCCGTGTGGCGGGTGTCGGACGGCTACGGCACCCGGCAGGACCCCTTTACCGGGGAAGAGCGCTTCCACCAAGGAGTGGACCTTGCCTGTGCGGAAGGCACGGCGGTGCTGGCTGTCCGGGAAGGAGTTGCCACGGCTGCCCGACGCAGCGACAGCTATGGCGTCTGCCTGCAGCTGCTGCACCCGGACGGCACCGAGACCCTTTATGCACACCTGCAATACCTGTATGTGCGTACCGGTGAAACGGTACAGGCCGGGCAGATACTGGGCACGGCAGGGCAGACCGGCCGTGCCACCGGGGCACACCTGCACTTTGAGCTGCGCCGACAGGGGACCGCCTGCGACCCGTCGGCCCTGCTGGGACTGTCGGATGCATAGGCGCACCCCGCTGCGGATGGGCCCGCTGCGCTTCCGGGACCCGGTGCTGCTGTGCGGGGTGCTGTATGGGCTGCTGCTGTTTGACGCCAGCGGCTTTCTGCGCACCGGCCTGCTGGCAGCCTTCCTCCATGAATGGGGGCATATCCTCGTGTACTGTGCGCAGCAGCGCCGCTTTCCGGTCATCGAGGTCACGCTGACCGGCTTCTGCATGCGGCTGGGCAGGGCAGAATTGTCCCCGGCGCAGCGGTTCCGGCTGGCGGCGGCCGGTCCGGCGGTAAACTTTGCGCTGGCCGGGGTGTGGGCCGTGCTGCTGTCCCGGCAGGCCACCGTGCGGGGCAGCGCCTTCTGGGCGGCAAACCTGCTCACTGGGGCGTTCAACCTTCTGCCGATTCCACCGCTGGACGGGGCCCAGATGCTGGCCAGCGCGGCGCAGCTGCGGGCACAGAAGAAATCTGCCCGAAACGATTGCAAAAATCTGCACTTTCGGGTAAAATGAAAAGAACGCATGAAAAAAAGAACCCATGATGGAGGAACGAATGTTTGACCCGAAACTGAAAGAAGCGCTGGGCCGGGTACAGAAACCCGGCCGCTACACCGGCGGTGAGCCGGGCAGCGTCTATAAGGATAAAGAAAAAGTGGACGTGCGTTTTGCGTTCTGCTTCCCGGATACCTACGAGGTGGGCATGTCCTTCCTTGGCGAAAAGATCCTGTATGAGCTGCTGAACCGCCACGAAAACTGGTGGTGTGAGCGGGCCTTTATGCCCTGGCTGGACATGAAAGCCGAGATGGAGCGTCTGGGCCTGCCCCTGTACACCATGGAGAGCAAGGACCCGCTCACCGCGTTTGACGCGGTGGGCTTTACGCTGCAGTACGAGCTTTCCTATACCAACATCCTGGCCATGCTGGATCTGGCGGGCATCCCGTTCTATTCCAGGGACCGCGACGAGCACTGGCCGCTGATCGTGGCGGGCGGCCCCTGCGCCTGCAACGCGGAGCCCATTGCGGACTTCTTTGATGTGGTCCAGCTGGGCGAGGGCGAAAATCAGCTGCCCTCCATCTGCGCCGAGATCGAAAAGGCCAAAAAGGAAGGCGGCGTTTCCAAAAAGGAACTGCTGCTGCGCATTGCAAAGATCCCCGGCGTCTACATCCCGGCGTTCTACGATGTGACCTACTGCGAGGACGGCAGGGTCAAGGCCATCACCCCCAACGAGCCGGGCATCCCGGCACGCATCACCAAGGCCATCATCAAGGACCTGAACGAGTTTGCCCCGCCCACCAACTTTGTGGTGCCCATGGTGGGTGCCATCCAGGACCGTGCCAGCATCGAGGTGCTGCGCGGCTGCGTGCGCGGCTGCCGGTTCTGTCAGGCAGGCTTCCTCTACCGCCCCATGCGCCAGCGGGACGCCAGCCTTTTGAACAAGGCCGCACAGGACCTGTGCGCCAACACCGGCTATGAAGAGCTCAGCCTGTCCAGTCTGTCCACCTCTGACCACGGCCAGCTGGAAGAGCTGCTGGACGACCTGAACGAATGGGCGCCCAAGGAGCACGTCAGCCTGTCGCTGCCGAGCCTGCGTGTGGACAATTTCTCCGAGAGCCTCATCGAAAAAACCACCAAGGTGCGCAAGAGCGGCCTGACCTTTGCGGCCGAGGCCGGTACTCAGCGCCTGCGCAATGTCATCAACAAGAACGTGACCTGGGACGAGATCGAAAAGACCTGCACCATCGCGTTCAATGCGGGCTATACGGCGGTCAAGCTCTACTTCATGATGGGGCTGCCCACCGAGACCATGGAGGACATCGAGGGCATTGCCGAGACCGCCCAGAAGGTGGTGGACCTGTACTATTCACTGCCCAAGCGCGGCAAGGGCAAGGGCGTGCAGGTGACCATCAGCTGCGCCTGCTTTGTGCCCAAGCCCCACACACCCTTTGAGTTCGTGCCCATGGACACCGAGGAGATGCTGCGCGCCAAGCAGAAGCATCTGCTGGAAAGCGTGCACAGCCGTAAGATCAAGGTGAACTACCACGACAGCACCACCAGCTTCCTCGAAGGCGTATTCGCCAAGGGCGACCGCCGCCTGGCTCCGGTCATCGTGGAGGCCTACAAGCGCGGCTGCTACTTCGACGGCTGGGAAGAATGCTTCAAGTATGACACCTGGATGCAGACCTTTGCGGATCTGGGCATCGACCCGGCGTTCTACTGCCAGCGTGCCATCGGCCTGGACGAGGTGACCCCCTGGTCCCACATGGACTACGGCGTCACCCACGAATATCTGGTGCGGGAGTACAACAAGGCTCTTGCCGCCCAGACCACCCAGCCCTGCAACCGTGCCTGCCACGGCTGCGGTGCCAACCATCTGTTAGGAGGTCCCTGCTTTGATTACAGTCAGAATCTCGTTTGAAAAAAAGAATGAGGCCTCCTACATCTCCCTGCTGGATCTGCAGCGGGTGATGCAGCGGGTACTCAAGCGCAGCGGCCTGCCGGTGTGGCATACGCTGGGCTTTAACCCCCACATCTATATGACCTTTGCCTGCCCGCTCTCGCTGGGGCAGGAGAGTGAGTGCGAGTGCGTAGATGTCAAGACCGAGGCGGAAGCCCCGGACTTTGCACAGTGGAAAACGGCACTCAACGCCATCATGCCGGCCGGCATCGTCATCACCCGGGTGGCCCCCGTGCAGATGAAGGCCGACCGCATTGCCTGGGCCTGCTACCAGATCACCTACCCGGCTGAGGCTGCCGCAGTGCTGGACCAGTACAACGCACTGGAAAGCGCCCCGGTGGAAAAGCACGGCAAAAAGGGAAACAAGATCATTGAGCTCAAACAGCATATCCCGCAGGTGGCCTACACGGCGGAGGGCGATGCCGTCCGCATCGAGCTGTGCCTGCCGGCTTCGCAGGAGCTCAACCTGAACCCCTCGCTGCTCACCGGTTTTCTGGAGGAAAAGTTCGGCTTGCCGGCCGCCAGTGCAGGCATCCTGCGCACAAAGTTCCTCACCGAGGACAAGCAGCTGTTTGCCTGAGCCGGGGCGAATGACATTCACTGGAAAGCCCCACTGGGGCTTTCCGTGCTGCGATGCGCTCGCAAACGCGGCCCCTTGGACAAAACAGAAAATTTTTGCATTTATTTTGGGCAAAACGCTTGCATTCAAGCACGTTTTGTGCTATCCTATTTAGGCGTTAGTGTCCGCTGAGACCACAGCGGGGTTAATGACAAGTATTTATCATTAAACGGGCGGTCCTCTGACGGCGTCTTGCCGTGTATGAACGTCTAAAAACAAATGGAGGATTCAAAATGGACGCACTGAAGATTATCTCTGAAGGCAGCATCAAGGCTGAAAAGCCCCAGTTCAACGTTGGCGATACCGTCCGCGTTGATGTTCGTATCAAGGAAGGCGACCGTGAGCGCATCCAGGCCTTTGAGGGCACTGTGATCGCAAAGAAGCACGGCGGCGTTGCTGAGACCTTCACCGTTCGCCGCGTGGCTTACGGTGTCGGCATCGAGCGTGTCTTCCCCATCAACAGCCCCTTCGTTGAGAAGGTCACCGTTGTCCGCAAGGGCAAGGTCCGCCGCGCAAAGCTGTTCTACCTGCGTGGCCGTACGGGCAAGGCTGCCAAGGTCAAGAGCGATATTTGATCATCCCCGATTTGAAACCGGGAGAAAAGGGACAACTTGTTGTCCCTTTTTTCTTTATCAAAAATTCGCAGAAATGCATTGCAAACGCTGCATTTTTGCGCTATCATCGGGGTAGTAATGCAAAACCGGAAGGTGAGGTGCATCGGATATGGAAACCCAAAATACGGCCACTGCACAGGAACCAAAGCCTGTGCGCGGGCAGGGCGTGCTGGAATGGTACGAAGCACTCATTTCGGCCGCGCTGGTGCTGGTGCTGGTCTTCTCGTTCTTTTTCCGCATCATTCAGGTGGACGGCAGCTCCATGGTGCCCACGCTGGTCAATGGAGACAAGCTGATCGTCTGGGGCGCGGGCTACACGCCCCAGCGCGGGGACGTGGTGATCGTGGACAGCTATACTTCCTACGGCAAACCGCTGGTCAAGCGGGTCATTGCCAAAGGCGGCGACACCATCTCCATCGACTACGATGCCGGAACTGTGGAAGTAAACGGGGAGCTGCTGCAGGAGGACTACATTGCAGCCCCCACCCATCTGGGTTATGACGTGGAGTTCCCGTATACGGTGCCGGAGGGCACGGTGTTCGTGATGGGCGACAACCGCAACGAGTCGCTGGACAGCCGCTCTTCTTATGTCGGCTGCATTGACGAACGCGATATTCTGGGCAAGGTGCTGCTGTGCTTTTTGCCCGTTTCGGATTTTGGAGTGGTAAAGTAACATGAACGAAATGGATACTCGGTTTGCAAACCAATTCAATATTCAGTGGTTCCCGGGCCACATGACCAAGACCCTGCGCATGATGGAGCAGGAGATCCAGCATGTGGACGCCAGTCTTGTGCTGCTGGATGCACGCATCCCGCTTTCCAGCCTGAACCCGGAGATCGAGCGCATCACGGCCCGCAAGCCCAAGCTCTATGCGCTGAACAAGGCGGATCTGGCCGACCCGGCTGTTACCGAAGAGTGGATCCGCTACTTCCGCGCGGCAGACGCCGGCTGTGTGGCCATCAGTGCCAAGCAGAAGGGCGGCACCACCGCCGTGAAGAACGCCATCGAAAAGGAACTGTCCGGCCTGCTGGAACGCCGTCAGAACCGCGGCATGAGCGGTGCCAAGACCCAGGTGATGCTCTGCGGCATCCCCAACGTGGGCAAGTCCACCTTCATCAACACCTTCGCCGGTTCGGCCCGCGCCAAGGCTGCCGACCGCCCCGGCGTGACCAAGGGCAAGCAGTGGGTCAGCACCGAAAAGTTTGACCTGCTGGATATGCCCGGCGTGCTGTGGAAAAAGTTTGATTCCAAGACCACCGCCTCCAATCTGGCCTTCATCGGCTCCATCAAGGATGATATCCTGGACGTGGAAGAACTGGCTATGAACCTGTTGGACGAAGTGCGCCGCAACTACCCGGATCTGGTGGCCCAGCGCTACAAGCTGGACGCCGAGACCCTGGCCCTGCCGCCCTATGAGCTGCTGGAGGCTATCGGCCGCAAGCGCGGTCTGCTGGTGCGCGGCGGCGAGGTGAACACCGAGCGCTGCGCCATCATGCTGGTGGACGAATTCCGTGCCTGCAAGTGGGGCCGCATCTCGCTGGAGCGCCCGCCGCAGCGGGATGATCTGGTCGATTTTGCCGAGGAGGATGAGGAATGAAACGCCGCTCGGACGAGGAGATCTCGGCTCCGCTGTACGAATACGACGCCGCTGTACGGGCGCAGTACGGCTGTTTTGCCGGGGTGGACGAAGCAGGCCGCGGCCCGCTGTGCGGCCCGGTCTGCGTAGCGGCCTGCATCCTGGACCCGGAGAACCCGGTGCAGGGCATCAACGATTCCAAAAAGCTCACCGAGAAAAAGCGGGATGCCCTGTTCGACGAGATCAAAGAAAAGGCCCTGGCCTACCGGATCGTATTCGTGGGGCCGGACATCATCGACCGCGACAACATCCTCAACGCCACCATGGGCGGCATGAAGCAGGCCGTGGAAGAGCTGGACATCGTGCCCAACCTCGTACTGGTGGACGGCAACCGTGTCCCGGCGGGCCTGCAGATCCCAGCCCAGCCGGTGGTCAAGGGAGATGCCACCAGTGCCAGCATCGGTGCAGCGTCCATTCTGGCCAAGGTCAGCCGGGATCGCTATATGCTGGAGCTGGACAAGCAGTACCCGCAGTATCAGCTGGCAAAGCACAAGGGGTACCCTACAAAACTGCACTATGAGCTGATCGCACAGTACGGCATCCAGCCGTTCTACCGCCGCAGCTTCCTCAAAAAGCAGGGCTACTGGCCGGAGAACGGAAAGTGAACCGCGCCCAGACCGGCCAGCGGGGTGAGGCTGCTGCCGCAAAATTCTATCTGGACCGGGGCTGCCGTCTGCTGACCCACAACTTCCACACCCGGATGGGAGAGCTGGATGTCGTGGTGCAGGAACCGGACGGCACCATCGTGATCTGCGAGGTCAAGACTCGCGCCGAAGGCTCCCTGACCACCCCGTCAGAGGCGGTGAACCGGGCAAAACAGCGCCGCCTGATCCGTGCCGCAGAGGCTTATTTGCAGCGCACGGGTCTGAGCGATGCACCCGTCCGTTTTGATGTGGCGGAGGTGAACCCTCTTGACAGCGGACGCTGGATGGTACATATTATAAGGGGCGCTTTTCTTGCGTGAAGAGCGTTCCGGTGGGAAATGTACGGGCAGAGCAAGGGGTTCTGCCACAGCAGCGCAGGGCCGCGTTGCGCGTCCTGTGCCGAAAAAGGAGCGACGATATGCAGTTCTTCAGTACCAGAGACACGAATCGTAAAGTGACCTCTTCGGAGGCGATCGCCCAGGGCCTGTCCGATGAGGGCGGCCTGTTTGTTCCCGAGAGCTTTCCGCAGGTGGACGTCAGAGCCCTGTGTGAGCTGGATTATCCGGCACTGGCCGCAGCTGTGATCCGGGAATATCTGACGGATTATTCGCCGGAATTTCTGGCCCAGGCCGCCCGCACCACCTACGGTGAGGCTTTTGGCGGCAAGGCGGGCTATCTTGCCCCGGTGGAAGGGGACACCTACGCCCTGGAACTGTGGCATGGCCCCACCTGCGCCTTCAAGGATTACGCCCTGCAGCTGATGCCCCGCCTGCTGGTGGAAGCCAAAAAGAATCTGGGCCGCACCGAAAAGACCCTGATCCTGGTGGCGACCAGCGGCGACACCGGCAAAGCAGCTCTGGACGGCTACCACGATATCCCTGGTGTGGAAATCGCGGTGTTCTACCCCACGGGCGGCACCAGCGAGATCCAGCGCCTGCAGATGGCCACTCAGGAGGGTGCAAACGTGGCAGTCTACGCCGTGCGCGGCAACTTTGACGATGCCCAGACCGGCGTGAAAAAGGTCTTTGGCGACAAGGCCATTGCCGCCGAGCTGGAACAGCGGGGCATTCGCCTGTCCAGCGCAAACTCCATCAACTGGGGCCGCCTTGTACCGCAGATCGTCTACTACTTTGCCGCTTATGCACAGCTGCTCAAGGCCGGCAAGATCGCCTTCGGCGATGCCGTGGACTTCTGTGTGCCCACTGGCAACTTCGGCGACATTCTGGCAGGTTACTATGCCAAGCGCATGGGTCTGCCCGTGGGTAAGCTGGTCTGTGCCTCCAATGAGAACAACGTCCTGACCGACTTCCTCACCACCGGTACTTATACGGCAAAGCGGGAGTTCTTCAAGACCACGTCGCCCAGCATGGACATTCTGGTGTCCTCCAACCTGGAGCGTCTGCTGTATCATGTCACCGGCAGCGACACCGAGGTGGCCGGCCTGATGAAGAGCCTGGCTGAGAACGGCAGCTACACCGTGCGTCCGGAGACGCTGGCTGCCATTCAGGAGACCTTTGCCTGCGGGTGGAGCAGCGAGAAGGAAGTGGCAGGGGAGATCCGTGCCCGCTACGAGCAGGACGGCTACCTGTGCGACACCCATACGGCGGTGGCATTCCATGTGGCAGCGCAGAAAAAGCGCAGCGGAGTGCCCATGGTCGTGTTGTCCACCGCATCGCCTTTCAAGTTCCCGCGCAGCGTGCTGGAGGCTCTGGGCCGCACCGCACCGGAAAATGATTTTGAAGCAATGCAGCAGCTGGAGGCCGCTACCGGCCATGCCGCACCGGCCAGTCTGGCAGCTCTGCGCCAGAAGGCAGAGCGTTTTGACACCGTGATCGACCCCGCGCAGATCGCCGAGGTGGCGCTGGGCTATCAGGCATAAAACACCCCTGCTGCACAGTTAGAACAGGAGTAACAACATGGCACTTTTTGTGCTTGGCGACCCCCATCTTTCGCTGGGCGCTTCCAAGCCGATGGATATCTTTCCGGGCTGGAACGATTATGTGGAGCGTCTGGAAAAAAACTGGCGGAAGCTCATCCAGCCGGAAGACACCATCGTGCTGGCAGGTGACATCAGCTGGGCCATGCGCCTGACCGATACCCGCCGGGACTTTGCCTTCCTGCAGAGCCTGCCGGGGCAGAAGATCATCATGAAGGGCAACCATGATTACTGGTGGTCCACGGCCAACAAGATGAACGCCTATCTCAAGGCAGAAGGGTTTGATACGCTGCACATCCTGCACAACAACTCCTACTCCGTGGAGGGTTATGCCATCTGCGGTACCCGGGGCTGGCTGTTCGATGTGGGGGAGCTGCACGACGAAAAGGTGATGAACCGCGAGATCGGCCGCCTGCGCATGAGCCTGGACGCTGCCGAGCCGGGGCTGGAAAAGCTGGTGTTTTTGCATTATCCGCCGGTGTACACCGGCATCAGCGCCCCGGAGATCGTGGCCACGCTGAAGGAATACGGCATCCGCACCTGCTACTACGGCCATCTGCACGGCAACGCCATCCGCTATGCGGTGCAGGGCGAAGTGGACGGCATCCGCTACAAGCTGGTGAGTGCCGACGGGCTGCGATTCTGCCCATATCGCATCAATTGAACAGCAAAACCGATAAAAATTAACAATTTGGACTGGCAATTGTGTCAAGAGCGTGCTATAATAAGTTTTGACGCGATTGTTGCACCCAATTGAGCGCGCGCGTCTCCGCATATTGCAAAAGCAGGCTGATCCAGGACGCAGTGCGCGGTTGCTCAGGGCAAAAAACTTCCTGCCCGATGCAATAGAATTTTTGAGTGGAGGAAAAACAAATGAATCTCATCAAGTGTGAAAAGCTCGAGAAGAGCATGGCAGAACTGCAGTTCTCCATCGACGCAGAGGCCTTCAAGAAGGCTGTTGCCGATGTTTTCAAGAAGGAAGGCAAGAAGTATGCTGTGCCCGGCTTCCGCAAGGGCAAGGCTCCCCGTTCTCTGATCGAGAAGATGTACGGTGCCGATGTCTTTACCTACGATGCCATCAACGAGCTGTTCCCCGAGGCTTTCGAGGCTGCTGTTAAGGAAGCAAACGTGGAGCCGGTCGGCCGTCCGGAAGTCAGCGTTGACGCTGCGAACGAGACCGAGGGCGTCACCCTGACCGTCAAGGTCGCTGTCAAGCCCGAGATCAAGGTCGGCAACTACAACGGTCTGACCGTGGAAAAGACGGTCCATACTGTCACCGACGAGGCTGTGGACGCTGAGCTGAAGCGTGTGCAGGAGCGCAATGCCCGTGAGCTGACCCGTGAGGGCGCTGCTCAGAACGGCGATATCGTGGATATCGACTTCGAGGGTTTTGTGGACGGCGTCGCATTCGAGGGCGGCAAGGCTGAGCACTACAGCCTGACCCTGGGCAGCGGCAGCTTCATCCCCGGCTTTGAGGATCAGATCGTGGGCCACTCCGCTGGCGAAGAGTTCGATGTGAACGTCACCTTCCCCACCGAGTACCAGGCTGCTGAGCTGGCCGGCAAGGCAGCGGTCTTCAAGATCAAGCTGCACGAGGTCAAGTACAAGGAGCTGCCCGCTCTGGATGACGAGCTGGCAAAGGACGTCTCCGAGTACGACACTCTGGACGAGTTCAAGGCTTCCATCCGCAAGAACAACCAGGAGCAGCTGGACAAGCAGGACGACCTGGCTGTCGAGAACGCTCTGGTCGATCAGGTTATCGAGAGCATGGAGGGTGAGATTCCCCAGGCTATGTACGAGACCCGTATGGACGAGATGGTCAACGACTTCGCATTCCGCGTGGAGCAGCAGGGTCTGCGCCTCGAGGACTACCTGAAGTACATGGGCCAGACTGTGGAGCAGTTCCGTGCTTCCTTCATGCCGCAGGCTGAGAAGCAGGTCAAGATCCGTCTGGCTCTGGAGGCTGTTGCCGCTGCTGAGAACATCGTCGCTTCCGATGAGGACGTCGATGCTGAGATCAAGCGCATTGCCGATCAGTACAAGATGGAAGAGAAGCAGGTGCGTGATGTGGTGAACATGGACGACCTGAAGAACGACCTGGCCGTGACCAAGGCAATCGACTTCATCAAGAGCCACGCCAACATCGTGGAGAAGGCTGCTGAGGCCGAGAAGGCTGCCGACGCTGAGTAATTGGTGTCCACAGCTGTAAGGTGCACGGACTGCCGTGCATCTACAAATCAAAGGTTGTAAAAATTGACCGATACGGCTGAACTTTACAGGGGACCCGTATCGGTCAATTTTGCAAATACTATATTCCGTTTTTTTGGGAGGCGAACTTTATGAGTTTTGTTCCTTATGTCGTGGAACAGTCGGCACATGGCGAGCGTTCTTACGATATTTTTTCCCGTCTGCTGAATGACCGCATCATTGTTCTGAGCGAGGACGTCAACGACACCTCCGCCAGCCTGGTCGTGGCCCAGCTGCTGTATCTGGAAGGGCAGGACCCGGACAAGGACATCAGCCTGTATATCAACAGCCCTGGCGGCTCCATCAGCGCCGGCATGGCCATCCACGACACCATGCAGTATATCAAGTGCGATGTTTCCACCATCTGCATGGGCATGGCGGCATCCATGGGCGCATTCCTGCTGGCAAGCGGCACCAAGGGCAAGCGTTTTGCGCTGCCCAATGCCGAGATCATGATCCATCAGCCGCTGATCGCCGGCGGCCAGGGCGGCGGCCTGTCCGGCCAGACCACCGACATCAAGATCCACGCTGAGCACATGGTGTATATCCGCGACAAGATGAACCGCATGCTCAGTGAGTATACCGGCCAGCCGCTGGAGAAGCTCCAGATGGACACCGAGCGCGACAACTATATGTCTGCGCTGGAAGCAAAGGAATACGGACTGATCGACGAGGTCATTACCCACCGCTGATCGTTCCGCTGACACCAATTTATCCAGGATAAGGAAAAACAGCTATGGCAAATAACAATTCCGGCAGAGACAAAAACGAGAAGGATCTGGTCTGCAGCTTCTGTGGAAAGCACCAGGACGAAGTGGAACGCATGATCATCGGCCCCGGCGTCAACATCTGCAGTGAGTGCATCGGCCTGTGCCACGACCTGCTTTCCGACAAGCCGGAGCGTCCGTCCGGCAGCCGTGCACCGCGTGCAGGTGCGGGCCGTACCCGCAGCCTGCAGGCCGCTGACGACCTGAACATCAACATCATGACCCCGGCGGAGATCAAGGAAGGCCTGGATCAGTACGTCATCGGGCAGGATGAGGCAAAGCGGGTGCTGGCTGTTTCGGTCTACAACCACTACAAGCGCATCCTGAGCGGCAAGGGCGGCGACGTGGAACTGCAGAAGTCCAACGTGCTGCTGCTGGGCCCCTCCGGCGTGGGCAAGACCCTGCTGGCCCAGACGCTGGCCAAGATGCTGGGCGTCCCCTTCGCGATCGCCGATGCCACCACCCTGACCGAGGCCGGCTATGTGGGCGAGGATGTGGAAAACATCCTGCTCAAGCTGATCCAGGCAGCGGATTTTGATGTGCAGAAGGCGCAGATCGGTATTATCTATATCGACGAGATCGACAAGATCACCCGCAAGAGCGAGAACCCCTCCATCACCCGCGATGTGGGCGGTGAAGGCGTGCAGCAGGCCCTGCTGAAGATCCTGGAGGGCACTGTGAGCAATGTTCCTCCGCAGGGCGGCCGCAAGCATCCGCAGCAGGAGTTCATCCAGATCGACACCACCAACATCCTGTTCATCTGCGGCGGTGCCTTCGACGGACTGGACAAGTATATCCTGCGCCGCACCGACAAGTCTGCTCTGGGCTTTGGCAGTGCACTGAAGGACAACTCCGTCGAGGCGGAGAAGGCCCTGCTGCGAAAGGTGGAGCCCCACGATCTGGTCAAGTTCGGCCTGATCCCGGAGCTGATCGGCCGCCTGCCGGTCATCACCGTGCTGGACGATCTGGACGAGGATGCTCTGGTGCGCGTGCTCAAGGAGCCCCGCAACAGCCTGGTCAAGCAGTACAAAGAGTTGCTGAACATGGACAACGTGGAACTGAACTTCACCGACGAAGCACTCCACGCCATTGCCCGCAAGACCATCGAGCGTAAGACCGGTGCCCGCGGCCTGCGCAGCGTGATGGAGAGCATCCTGCTGCCCATCATGTACGAGGTGCCCAACGACGCCACCATCATCCGCGTGACGGTGGATGAGGACACCGTGGAGAGCGGCGAAGCCCACCTGGAGTACGGCGCAGTGCGCAAGCGTTATAAGAACCAGACCTCCCTGAGCTGATCCTGAGCAGGGGAGAGAAAAGCCCTGTTTCAAAAGCAATTTGCTTTTGGCAGGGCTTTTTGTTTTCAGATTCTTGTTTCTAAGGGCAAAATGCGTTATAATAATAAAGTCTGGAATCTGTGCGGAGCTTTTCCCTGGCAGGAGCGCTTCCCCCAAGGCAGATCCCGACGCAATGGGTAACAGGAAGTACGATAAAGGAGTGTGTTTTCAATGGCAAATTATCTTGCAATGAATCGTGAAGAACTTGCTGCCGAAAAAGCTGCGCTTGAGGCAGAGTACAAAAAGTTTCAGGCCAAGGGCCTCAAGCTGAATATGGCCCGCGGCAAGCCTGGCCCTCACCAGATGGATCTGGCCATGGACCTGCTGAAGATGAACGATTACACCACCGATGCCGGCACCGATGCCCGCAACTACGGTGAACTGGAGGGCCTGCAGGAGGCCCGCGTGCTGTTTGCCGATGTGTTCGGCGTGCAGCCCGGTGAGGTGTTCGTGGGCGGCAACTCCAGCCTGCAGCTGATGTACAACCTGATCAACATCGGCTATGTGTTCGGCTTCCCGGAGTCTCCGTGCCCCTGGTCTCAGGTGGAGAAGCGCAAGTTCCTCTGCCCGGTGCCCGGCTACGACCGTCACTTTGCCATCACTGAGGAATTCGGCTTTGAGCTGGTCAGCGTGCCCATGACCCCCAATGGCCCGGACATGGACATGGTGGAAAAACTGGTGGCCGAGGATGACACCATCAAGGGCATCTGGTGCGTGCCGCAGTATTCCAACCCCGATGGCTACACCTACAGCGATGAGACCATCGAGCGCTTCGCCAAGATGAAGACCGCTGCGCCCGACTTCAAGATCTTCTGGGATGAGGCCTACATCGTGCACCACCTCACCGATGAGATCATCGAGACCCCGGTGCTGCTGAACGAGAGCAAGAAGTACGGCAATGAGGACCGTGTGTTCATGTTCACCTCTACCAGCAAGATCACCTTCCCGGGTGCCGGTGTTTCCGCCATTGCCTGCAGCGAGAGCAGCATGAAGTATATCTGCAAGCGCTTCTCGGTGATGATCATCAGCTACGACAAGATGAACCAGCTGCGCCACGTCCGCTTCCTGAAGAACAAGGAAGGCGTCCTGGCCCACATGGCAAAGCATCGCCGTCGTCTGGTGCCCTGCTTCGATGCCGTCAAGACGGCATTCCGCAACAACCTGACCCCCTGCGGCGACATTGCCCACTGGACCGATCCCAAGGGCGGCTACTTCATCAGCCTGTACGTCATGCCCGGCTGTGCCAAGCGTGTGGCAAACCTGTGCAAGGAAGCCGGTCTGACCCTGACCGGTGCCGGTTCGGCATACCCCTACCACAAGGACCCGCAGGATTCTCATCTGCGCATTGCACCCACCTACCCCAGCCTGGACGAGGTGGAGACCGCCTCTGAGCTGCTGTGCGTCTGTGTGCGTCTGGCCGTTGTGGAAAAGCTGCTGGCAGAGCAGGCATAACATTTCTTTGTAAAAACCTCCTCCGTGCGGTCCGCCGGGCCTGCTGGGGGAGGTTTCAATAACGGGTCCCGCAGCAAACGGGACGTTTGGAGGTATTCCTGAAACATATGAAGACAAAAGGCAAAGCATGGCACCTGGTCGTCACAGTGCTTCTGATCCTTGCGTTTGTGTACACGGCGTTTTTCGGCGTGTCGGCAAAGTACGGCGATGTGACCACCACCTACATCAAGGGTGCAAAGGACATCCGGTTCGGTGTGGACATCAAAGGCGGCGTCAACGTCACCTTTGTGCCCTCGGAGGACTACGATGCCACCGAAGAGCAGCTGGAAGCGGCGCAGCTCGTCATCGAGAACCGTCTGGTGGCCCTGAATGTGACCGACTACGAGCTGTATGTGGACCCCAGCTCTGACAGCCTGATCCTGGAGTTCCCGTGGCAGTCCGGCGAGACGGATTTTGACCCGGAAGCTGCTATTGAGGAGATCGGCACCACCGCCTACCTGACCTTCCGCGAGGGCAGCAGCGCCGACGGTGACCTGATCCTGGACGGTTCCATGATCGAAAGTGCTGCGGCCCAGTACGGCCCGGTGACCAGCGGCGGTGCATCGGAGTACTATGTGTCCCTGAAGTTCACCGACGAGGGTGCCAAGGCCTTTGGTGAGGCCACCACCCGTCTGGCTGCTTCCAACGGCACCATCAGCATCTGGCTGGATGACGAGAATGTGAGCACGGCCACCGTCAACGCGGCCATCACCGATGGCGAGGCCATCATCACCAGTTCGGCTTCCAACCCCTTCACGCAGGATGCCGTGGTCAAGATGGCCCGCCAGATCAACTCCGGCGCACTGCCCTTTGCCCTCAAGGTGGACAGCTACTCCACCGTCAGCCCCAGCCTGGGCGAGAACAGCCTGAGCGCCATGGTGCTGGCCGGTGTCATCGCCTTTGCACTGATCGTGGTGTTCATGACGGTGCTGTACCGTCTGCCGGGCTTTCTGGCCTGTATCGCACTGGCCGGTCAGGTGGCCGCCACGCTGGCCTTTGTTTCCGGCTACTTCCCGGTGTTTGAGAGCTTTACCCTGACGCTGCCCGGCATCGCCGGTATCATTCTGGCCATTGGCATGGGCGTGGACGCCAACGTCATCACGGCCGAGCGCATCAAGGAAGAGCTGAAGAATGGCAAGTCCCTGGACGGCGCACTGAAGAGCGGCTTTGCCCGCGGCCTGACCCCCATCATCGACGGCAACGTGACCATTGTCATCGTGGCCATCGTGCTGATGGGTGCCTTCGGCCCCTCGGACGGCCTGTTTGCCAAGGCACTGCACTTTGTGTTCTTTGCCTTTGGCCCCTCCACCGCCGGTACCATTTACGCTTTTGGCTATACGCTGCTGACCGGTGTGCTGCTCAACTTCGTGTTTGGCGTGTTTGCCACCCGCGTCATGATCCGCGGTGCGGCCTCCATCAAGGCTCTGCGCAACCCCTGGCTGTACGGTGCTGCCAAGCTGGGCAAGGATGAGACCGAGAAAAAGCAAATCGACTTTGTGGGTCTGCGCAAAAAGTTCCTGGTCTTTTCCTCCTGCCTGATGGCAGCCATCGTGCTGTGTGCTGTGGTGTTCGGTGTCCATCTGGACACCGAGTTCACCGGCGGTGCCATGATCACCCTGAGCTACGACGGCAGCTTTGAGATGGCACAGGTGCAGCAGACCGCCTCCGATGCACTGGAGAACACCGGCCTGACCCTGCAGACCGGCGAGAACGTGGCCACCGGTGACCAGACCCTGAAGATCTCCATGCCCGGCACCGAGACCGTGACCACCGATCAGGTGGAGGCTCTGCTGGACTCTTTGAACGAGACTTACCCGGACAACAACTTCGCGCAGCTGTCCCTGAGCAACGTCAGCGCTGCCATGGGCACCAAGTTCCTGCAGAAGAGCTTGGTAGCCGTGGCGTTTGCGCTGGTGCTCATCCTGCTGTACATCGCCCTGCGCTTCAAGAACATCGGCGGCCTGACCGGCGGCATGATGGCTGTGCTGGCACTGGTGAACGACCTGATGGTGGTGCTTGGCACCTTTGTGCTGCTGCGCACTCCGCTGGACGGCAACTTCATCGCGGCCATGCTGACCATTCTGGGTTACTCCATCAACGATACCGTCGTGGTGTACGACCGCATCCGCGAGAACCGCGCCCTGATGGGCAAGAAGGCCAGCTTTGAAGAGCTGGTCAACCGTTCGGTCAACCAGTCTGCCCGCCGTACCCTCATCACCACCATCACCACCGTGATGGCACTGGGTGTGCTGTGCATCGTGGCAAAGCTCTACGGTCTGGACAGCATCTTTACCTTTGCCTTCCCGCTGATGATGGGCATGATCAGCGGCGTGTACACTTCGCTGTGCGTCTCCACCTCGGCATGGATGCTGTGGAGCGAGCGCAGCCCCAAGTCCGGCAAAAAGGCCTGACGCAAAATTCCCGCAGAGGTTCAGGAGGAACAGAACATGAAATGTCCCTATTGCGGTGCTGAGGAATCCAAGGTGATCGACTCGCGCCCTACCGAAGACAGTGAGCGCATCCGCCGCCGCCGGGAATGTCTGAGCTGCCATATGCGGTTCACGACCTACGAGGTGGTGGAAACAGTCCCGCTCGTGGTCATCAAAAAGGACAACTCCCGAGAGCCGTTTGACCGGCAGAAGCTGCTCAATGCCATGCTGCGGGCCTGCGCCAAGCGCCCCGTGAGCTACGAGGCCATTGAGCGCGCGGTCACCAGCATCGAGCAGACCCTGCTCAGTTCCTACGACCGCGAGATCCCCAGTGTGCGCATCGGGGAGCTGACCATGCAGGAACTGAAAAAGATCGACGAGGTGGCCTATGTCCGCTTTGCCTCGGTCTACCGGCAGTTTGCCGACGTGGAGAGCTTTTTCAATGAGCTGAAAAAGCTCATGGGCGACCGGAAGGACGCACAGTAACCTGTAATTTGCAAAGCACCGCTTTCTCTGTACAGCAGCAGGGAAGCGGTGCTTTTTGTGTTTACACAAACCGCCGGGCCAGCCATTGCAGTGTTTCCACCCGTACCTGTGCCCGGCGCAGTTCCCCAAAGGCTTCTTCGGGGGCGTTCTGCTCCAGGTGCCCGTCGGCGGTGCGCAGGGCTGCTTCCAGCTCGGTAAAATCCTCCGTGCGCAGCAGGTGGTTCATCTTTTCCCGCATCCGGTCACACCGGTCGGCCCCGCGGGCCAGTGCCTGCCGGGCGGTGGGTAGGTCACTGTTGCGAATGGCCTCAATGGCACAGTCCAGGTCGGTGGAAATGTCATCGGCAAAGCGCTGTACCTGAAAGCTGCTGTAAAAGGCAGTGGCCAGCAAAGCGGCCACGATGGCAAAGCAGGCGTAGATCCGTTTCATTTCCGGCCCTCATGCACCGCAGCGCGGCGTTCCTTTTTCAAAAGAAAATAGTCCTCGGTCTCATTGCCGACAAGAAGCAGGATTTCCTGCGGCAGCAGGGTATTGGCCTGTGCCGTGCGTTCCAGCCAGGCACGGTCTTTGCCGCACCAGTGCAGGTTGTCCTCGAGCACCTGCCCATCCAGCACAAAGGGGATGGTTGCGTGGCAGTGCTCCACCCGCAGCTGCAGGTCGGACAGCCGCGCAGGTTCCTTTTCCGGCCGCAATGCCACCGAAAGAGTCCCGTTCGTCTCAATGACCGCGTAGGACACATCCCGCGGATCAAAGACGTCCTTGCCGCGCAGCGCTTCCATCAGGTCGGCCACCGTCAGGCGCAGGGTGCGCAGAGCGGTCTGGTCGATCTCTCCGTTCAGGATCACGGTTTTGGGCCGCCCGGACAGCAGGTTGAAGAATTTCTGGCTGCGGAAGCTCAGCGCGGAGCCCAGCAGCTCCAGCGCAGCAATGAGAAACAGCGGGATCAGGCTGGCCGTCACCGGAACATCCTCCGATTCAATGGAGATGGACGCCAGATTGGAGATCAGGATGGTGGACACCAGTTCTTCGGGCTGCAGTTCCCCCAGCTGACGCTTGCCCATCAGCCGCATGGCAAACAGCACGCACAGGTAGATCAAAATCGTGCGGAAGATCAACAACTTCATCGTGGAAACCTCCTGTCGGCACCCGCCGGTATGGAACCGGCTCCGGGCGGGCATACTGCTGTGCAAAGGAGTGGATGTTGTGTGCAGCAGTTGTCGTTGCATCTGGCCGAAAATCTGGCAGAGCTGGACGCCCGGTTCGGTGCCTCTGCGGATTATTATGCCAAGGAAATCATGATTTATCATTGCCGGGGCTGCATTGTGCTGTTTGACGGCATGGCCAGTCTGGATTCACTGTGGGAGCTGCTGTTGGACGCGGCCAGTCGGCAGGCGCTGCAGCAGCCCTGCCCATGCACCGGGCAGGAAGTGTATGAGCGCATCCTGCATGGTTCCGCTTCCCCGGCCGAGAGCACCCCGGTGGAGGATCTGCCGGATCTTGTCAAGCGGTTAACGGCAGGCATGGCTGTGCTGCTGCTGGATGGCTGCGCGAAAGGCATTGCCTTTTCGGTGCAGGCCCTCAAGTACCGCTCGGTGGACGAGCCGGAAGGAGAAGGCAACCTGCGCGGCTCGCGGGAGGGCTTTGCCGACCTGCTGCGGGTGAACCTGAGCCTGCTGCGTCGTCTGGTCCGTACCGATGATCTGGTGTTGGAGGTGGCGCAGGCCGACACCGCCGCAGGGACAGAGTACGCTATTTGCTACTGCAGGAGCAGGGCAGACCCCGCCATGGTGCGCCAGGTACGGCAGACCCTTGCCGCTGCAAAGCCGGAGCTGCTGCTGGACAGCAGCTATTTTGTACCGTGGCTCCTGCCCAGCCGGGCACGGCTGTTCACTCCGGTCAGCTACACCCAGCGCCCGGCGGCGGCTTCGGCCAAACTGTGCGAGGGCCGCATTGTAGTGCTGGTCAACGGCAGCCCGTCGGCCATGGTGCTGCCGGCACTTTTCTGCGAAAACTTTGAATGCTTGGACGACTACGCGTCCACTGCTGTGTTCGCCTCCTTCTTGCGGGTGCTGAACTATGCTTCCTTTTACCTCACGGTCTTTCTGCCGGGGGCGTTCGTTTGTCTGGCGGTCTATCTGCCGGAGCTGATCCCGCCCCAATTGCTGTATAAGATCGAAGCCGCCGAAAAGGCTACGCCGCTGCCCCTGTTTGCAGAAATGCTGCTGGTCATCCTGCTTCTGGAGGTCATCCGGGAGGCCGGGCTGCGGATGCCGCAGTCGCTGGGGCATTCGGTCAGTCTGGTGGCCGCCCTCATTCTGGGCGATGCCGCCATTGCCACCGGCCTGATGAGCACCCCGGTCATCTTTGTGGCCAGCATTACGTCCATTGCGGTGTTCGTCACGCCCGCTTTGTACGAACCGGCCACCCTGCTGCGCATCGGCGTAGTGGTGGCTGCGGGGCTTGCCGGGCCGGTGGGACTGGCCGGGGCTTTTTTTGTGCTGCTGCTCAGCCTGTCCGGCACCGGGATGCTGGGGGTACCGTATCTTGCACAGCATCCGTTCCCGCAAAGCCCGCTGGCCGAGGACGGCGTCATCCGGCGCAACTATCGGCACCTGTCCCGCAAGGGGTTCAACATCTGGCAGAAACGGAGGCCCCGCGCATGAATAAAACGCAGGACAAATTTTCATTGCCGGCAGTGACCCTCAGCATCTTTGCCGCGGCGGCGGCAGAGCGTCTGCCGGTATGCAGTTCGCCCCGGGCACTCCTCTGGCAGGAGGTGCTGGCTGCAGTACTGCTGATGATACTTTCTGCTTTGGCCACTCGGTTTTGGCAGTCCGGCCCGCCAAAGCCTGCCGCCTGGGCAGCTGCATTTTGCCTGCAGGTCTGGCTGGCGGTGGAACTGGCCGGAACGTTCTGGAAGGCTCTGCAAGTCTGCCGGGAAGAGTTTTCTTCGCTGGCATTGCTGGGGTTTTTGCCGCTGCTGCTCTGGGCGGGCTGGCAGATGCCTGCCCGCGCATGGGGTGCCCCGGCGCAGGTGTTGTGGTGGTTTGTGGCGGTGGGAAGCGCGGTGTGTCTGCTGGGGCTGGCCCGGCAGATGCACTGGGCCGGGCTGTTTGCGCAGGCTGCGCCGCAGAGCACGGCATTCACCGTTCCGGTCTATGCGGAATACTTTGCGGTACCGCTGCTCTGCGGCCGGGAGGAGCGGCGTGGTGTCTGCCTGCCCATTCTCACAGCCCTTGTACAAACGGCGGCAATGCTTGGCATGGCACTGGTGTTCGGTCGGACATACCCGGCGCGGGAATTGCTGCGTGCATGGAGCACCGGGACATTTTCCCGGCTGGACGCGGCGCTGCTGCTGGTCTGGCTGACCTGCGCGATTTTTCGCATCGGGGTGCTGTGCACGGCCATCCGGCAGCTGGGGCGAGTGGATGCACTGCCAGCCCGGAAGGAGGCGCAGCCATGAAACAGCGCGGAACCCGGCTCTTGTTTTACGCGGTGCTTATCGGCTGGTGCCTGCTATTCCTGCGCTGTGAGACCACCGAAAAAAGTATGATACGGGTGGTTTATCTGGAACAGAAGGAACAGACCTGGTCGGTGGGGCTTTTGTATCAGTCACCGGAAGCGGCAGCCGACGCAGCCGATGCCTCAGCCGCACTGCGCATCGCCGATGGCCGAGGGCAGACATTGGAAACAGCTCTTGCCGCCGCCGAAGCAGCCCTGCCGCAGACGGCCGATTACCGCCTGTGTGACTATTTGCTCTTCCCGGTGCAGACGGACGACGGCGTGCTCTCTGCATACGAAGCACTTGTGCTGGAACGCGGCTGCGGGCGCACAGCGGCCCGGCTTTCCTGCACGGAATTTGATCTGGAAATACTCTTGCAGTCGTGCGGAAAAACGGAGACTCTGCCCGACAAACTGCTGGACAAACTCAAAGCGGGCTCGGCGGCAATGCCCCGGCTGTATGCACACGAGGAAAGCATGCTGCTTCCTGTGCTTTGCTTGCCCGAAGCACAGGAAGAGAAAGTGATGGTTTCTGGCAGCGGGGCCTTCCGCACCGGGAGCGGTGCGGTGCAGCGCCTGACAGAAAACGAGACAGAGGCGTTTCTTCTGCTGACGGGCACACCGGGCAAACGAACCTTCTGGCTGCAAGGAAAGCGTGTAACCATCCGGCGGTGCACCGTCTCAGTTGCTCTCCGAAAGCAGACGGCCACCCTGCGTCTGGACTGCCAGACGGCCTACGGCACGCCGCAGCCGGATGCGGCACAGTGTCAACAGTTGGAAGAGCTTTGCCTTGGGGTGGTACGTTCCTGCTGGCAGCAGGGAACAGACCTGCTGCATCTGCAGGAGCACAGTCTGCTGCGCACAGGCTCTCCCGACGGGTTTGACCCAACAAAAAACGCCTGCCCGCAGCTGCAGGCAGACGTTGTATTTCTGGGTGCTTGAAAAATCAGGATGCCGTGGGGAAGGTGACCGTGATGGTCGTGCCGACGTCCACCTGACTTTCCAGCTTGATGCGGGCCCCGTGGATGAGGGCAATGTGCTTGACGATGGCCAGCCCCAGACCGGTGCCGCCGGTGGCCTTGCTGCGGCTCTTGTCCACCCGGTAGAAGCGCTCGAACACACTGCTCTGCGACTCGCGCGGGATGCCGATGCCGTTGTCGGTCACGGTCAGGCTGCAATGGCCGTCCCGGGTGCAGGCTGTCACGATCTGCACCTTGCCGCCGGGGCGGTTGTAGCGGATGGCGTTGTCACACAGGTTCTGGCACAATTCATCCAACAGATTGCGGTTGCCCCGCACCGGTGCGCTCTCGCCCAGATAGGTCAGGGTGATGTAGGCGTGGCGGGCGTTCAGCTTCTGACGCTCCACACACTCCTTGACCACGTCCAGCAGGTCCACGACCTCCATTTCCGGCATGGAGGAGGTCTCGGAGGCGTTGTCCAGGCTGGACAGCTGCAGGATATCGTTCACCAGCTGGATCATCCGGCTGGCTTCGCCATGGATCTTCTGGGCAAAACCGGGCACATCCTCCGGCTTGGCGATGCCGGTCTCGATCAGTTCCGCATACCCGGAAATGCTGGTCAGCGGTGTCTTAAGCTCGTGGCTCACATTGGCGGTGAAATCCTGCCGCATCTTCTCGTTGTTTTCCCGCAGGATGCGGTCGGCATGGATGCTCTCAGCAAAGGGGATCAGTTCCTTGTACGGGACCTTATCCTGAATGTGGTCCAGATCCTCGGTCATGTTCAGCACCGGCTGCACAAGGGCGCGGGTGAGCAGGGTGGATAGGATCGCGGCAGCCAACATCAGGGCAACGCAGCTCAGCACGATGGCCGGCAGGGCTCCGTCGTAGACCGACCACACCGTTTCGGCGTCCTGCGCCACGCGCAGGATGTTGCCGCCGGGCAGCTGCACGGCATAATAATAGGTCTCATATCCCATGGTCTGGGAATCACGGATGTCCTTGCCGATGCTGCCCTGCAGCGCCTGCACGATCTCCGGACGGGTAAGATGGTTCTCCATGGGCTGATCGGTGGCAGACTCAAAGATCACGTCGCCGTCCGGGGAGATCAGCGTAATGCGCAGGTCGCCGGTCACAAAGAAAGAAAGCTGCTGCGGCTCGCTGGTCAGGTCATACCCGGCACGGATGAGATCGCTCTCTTTTTCCAGGTCATCCCAGGCCTGGGCGATAAAAGCCCGGTGAAAGACAAAGATGCACAGTGCTGCGGTGAACAGCAGCCCCAGAAAGCCCATGAGGAACAGCCGGTAGCTGATTTTTTCTTCCATGCTGTGCGGCTTCATTCGTCTCCAGCCTCCTCGTCATCGGCCAGCTTGTAGCCCACCTTGCGGATGGTGCAAATGTAGCGTCCGGCATCGCCCAGCTTTTTGCGCAGGGTGCGAATGTGCATGTCCACGGTGCGGCTTTCCACCGAAATGTCGGTGCCCCACACCACCTGCAAAATCGTCTCGCGGGTCACCACAAGGTTGGTGTTCTCCAGCAGAAGGCGCAGCAGGCTGTATTCTTTGTAGGTCAGTTCGACAGGCTGGTTGTTCACCGTCACGCTGTGACGTGCATTGTCCAGCAGGATCTCATGGAAGCTGAGCACATTGGGCCGTTCCTCCGGAGCCGCCCGGCGCAGAGAAGCACGCACCCGGCTGAGAAACTCCATGATGCCGAACGGCTTGGAAATGTAGTCGTCGGCACCGCAGTCCAGCCCGCGCACGGTGTCCAGCTCGCTGGATTTGGCCGTGACCATGATGATGGGCAGCCGGTGCAGGGAAGGGGTGTTGCGCAGCTTTTTCAGGATGGAGAACCCATCCTCGCCGGGCAGCATCACGTCCAGGATCACAAGCTCCGGGGCTTCGGTGCGCATGGCCTGCCAGAACGGTTCGGAACTGGCAAAGCTGGCCACTTCATAACCGTTGGACTGCAGGGCATACTGCTCCAGCTCACGGATGGCGTCATCATCTTCTACGATATAGATCATTTGTCAAATTCCTCCGCAGATTGATTGTCCGGGAAGAGATACCGCTCCCGGTATTTGTCCAGTCGACGATGAAATTCTTCGCTCTCCTTGGTATCTTTGCCGTGACGCAGATCGTTGAGGTAAGCGTGGGTGTCAAAACTGTCCTGTGCTACCTCGATCTGGGCAACAGCTACATTGCTGCAGTGGTCGCACACACGCTCGTAGTTGGTCAGCAGATCGTCCAGCACAAAGCCGTACTCAATGGAGCAGCTGCCGGTCTGCAGGCGGGCGATGTGGTGTGCCTTGATGGCACGCACCAGCTCGTTGACCACAGCTTCCAGCGGCTCTACCTTGCTGGCCAGGTGCAGGTCTCCCTTGCGGAAGGCGTCGGTAGTGCGGCTCAGGATATCCTGCACGGCATCTTCCAGCACCTGCAGCTCCTCTTGTGCGTCCTTGGAAAATTCAATGTTCTTCTGGTGCATTTCCTCCGCGGATTCCAGCAGATTGACCGAGTGGTCACTGATGCGCTCGAAATCGCTGATGGTGTGCAGCAGGGTATTCACGCTCTGGCTGTCGGCGTGGCTCAGCTCGCGGCCGGACAGCTTGACAAGGTAGGTGCCCAGAGCGTCCTCATAACGGTCCACGGTGCTTTCCTCGTCACGCACCTTCTGGGCCAGCTCGTCGTTCCACTGGTGGGTCAGGCTCATGGCCTGCACCACGCCCACGCGGGCCAGCTCTGCCATGTCGGCGGTGGCGCTGCGGGCGCGCTCCACGGCCACAGCCGGGGTGTTCAGCAGACGCTCATCCAGCAGGGCAAAGCTCTCTTTTTCCGGGGAGTCCGGGATGGTGAGGATGGCCAGCTTTTCCAGCCCGTTGGCAAAAGGCAGCAGGATGAGGGTGGCCAGGATGTTGAAGGCGGAGTGCACCACGGCGATGCCCCAGGCTTCAATGGTGGAATCCACAAAGGCAAAGTGGAACACGGTGTTCAGACCGTAGAAACCAAACAGGAAGATGGTCACGCCGATGATGTTGAAGTACAGGTGCACCATGGCGGCCCGGCGGGCATTCTTGGTGGCACCCACCGAGGAGATCAGCGCCGTGACACAGGTGCCGATGTTCTGGCCCATGATGATTGGGATGGCACTGCCGTAGGTGATCACGCCGGTGGCGCTCAGTGCCTGCAGAATGCCCACACTGGCGCTGGAACTCTGGATGATGCCGGTGACCAGTGCGCCCACCAGCACACCAAGGATGGGGTTGGAGAAGCGGACGAACAGGCTGGTGAACCACTCTTCGCCCTGCAGCGGCAGCACTGCGTTGGACATGGTGGTCATGCCGGTCATCAGCACGGCAAAGCCGATGAGAATGGTGCCCACACCTTTTTTCTTCTCACTCTTACACATATACAGCAAAATGCCGATAAATGCAAGCAAAGGACTGAAAGAAGTGGGTTTGAGCATCTTGATCAGCACACTGTCACCCTGCAGACCCGAAAGGCTCAGGATCCAGCTGGTGACGGTGGTGCCCACGTTGCTGCCCATGATCACGCCGATGGCCTGATGCAGCTCCATGATGCCGCTGTTGACAAAACCGACCACCATGACGGTGGTGGCGCTGGAGCTCTGGATGATGGCCGTTACGCACAGACCCAGAAAGAAACCTTTGAGCGGGCTGTCGGTCAGCTTGCTCAGGATCTTCTGCAGCTGGCCGCCGGCCTGCTTTTCCAGCGCCTTGCCCATGATGTCCATGCCGAACAGGAACAGGGCCAGGCCGCCCAGCAGAGAAAAGACATTGAAAATAGTCATAAGGATTTTCCTCACTTTGATTTGACGTGTTTTCTTCCGAGTTTCAGTATAGTGGATGCATTGTAAAATCCGAAACCGAGCAAATGTAAAATCCATGTAAATGTAAAATCTTTTTGCATGAAGCCCGGACAGACCTCTTCGCAGCAGCGTGCCTTGGCCCGCAGGATAGAAAAAGATGGGAACAGGCGTTGTAATCGTCCGGATTTTTTACTATAATAAAAAAAGAAGGATGCCGGCGCACAGCCGGGCACAAGAACACAGGAGGAACAAGGATGGGTACGTTCAACGTCTCGCTCAAAACGCTGACCGAGCGCGTCAGCCTGGAGGTGGTCTATACCCCCAAAGAACTGGACCAGATCAATGTTGAGATCGCAGAGGTCAACCGTCCGGGTCTGTTTCTGGCCGGATACTATGACTATTTTGATAAACTCCGTCTGCAGATCATGGGTCTGGCAGAGATGAATTTTCTGTCCGGGCTCTCGGCCGAAAAGCGCTACGAGGCGCTGGAACAGCTGTTCCGCCAGCAGCCGCCGGCCGTTATCGTGGGCCGCAGCGAAGAGTTGGAACCGTTCCCGGAGATGCTGGAGCTGGCCAAAAAGCACAGCGTGGCGCTGCTGCGCTCCAACGAGACGACCTGCACCCTGATGGGCAGCCTGATCAGCGTGCTGAACCTGGAGCTGGCGCCCCGCATCACCCGGCACGGCGTGCTGGTGGAGGTGTACGGCGAGGGCATCCTGATCCTGGGCGACAGCGGCATCGGCAAGAGCGAGCTGGCCATTGAGCTGGTCAAGCGCGGGCACCGTCTGGTGGCCGACGATGCGGTAGAGCTGCGCAAGGTGTCCAACCGGCAGATCATGGGCACTGCTCCGGAGAATATCCGCCACTTCATTGAGCTGCGCGGCATTGGCATCGTCAATGTGGCCCGGGTGTTCGGTGTGGGTGCAGTCAAGCTGAGCGAGAGCCTGGACCTGGTGGTCCAGCTGGAAGCCTGGGACCCCACCAAGAATTACCAGCGTACGGGTCTGGAAAACGAATATTACGACATTCTGGGCGTCAGCATTCCCAGCACCAGCATTCCGGTCTCGCCCGGACGCAACCTTGCTGTGGTGCTGGAAACCGCGGCCATCAACAACCGCCAGAAAAAGATGGGTTACAATGCGGCCAAGGAGCTGCTGATCCGTCTGGGTCTGGACGATAAACTGGACTAAAGGAGCACACACCATGGAACAACTCAAGCAGCAGCTGCAGGCGGCTGGAATCCTTTATAAAGAAAACGAGCCGCTCTCGGCACACTGCACTTTCCGCATTGGCGGCCCGGCCGACCTGTTTGTGATGCCGCGGGATGAAGATCAGCTTTGTCAGACCGTTCAGTTCTGCAAACAGGCGGAGATCCGCTATTACCTGCTGGGCAATGGCAGCAACATCCTGTTTGCAGACGAGGGCTTTCGAGGAGCAGTCATTGATGTTTCTGCCGAAGCAGCGGGAATGGGACTGTCGATTTATCAGAATGCCGACGGCGATTATATTTCGGCACCGGCAGGTCTGAAACTTTCCGAGCTGTGCAAATTTGCCCTCCAGCACGGCTACACCGGGCTGGAATTTGCCTATGGCATCCCCGGCACGGTGGGCGGTGCCGTCTACATGAACGCCGGTGCTTACGGCGGCGAAATGAAGGATGTGCTGGAAGCCGTCAGCTATCTCACCGCCGACGGCCGCTGGGTGGACAGTGAAGCGTCCGAGCTGGACTTTTCCTACCGGCACAGCGCGTTTGAAGAGAATGATGCCTGCATCCTTGGCGCAGTGTTCCACCTGGAAAAAGGCGACCCGGATGCCATCAAGGCCCGGATGAACGAGCTGATGCAGAAGCGCATCGACAAACAGCCGCTGGACAAGCCCAGCGCCGGCAGCACCTTTAAGCGCCCGGCGGGCGCTTTTGCGGCGGCCCTCATCGACCAGTGCGGCCTGCGGGGTTACCGCCATGGCGGTGCCGCCGTAAGCGACAAGCACTGCGGTTTTGTGGTGAACCTGGGCGGTGCCACCTGTGCCGATGTGCTGGCTTTGTGCGACGAAGTGCGCGCCATTGTAAAGGAAAAGACCGGCTACGATCTGGAAAAAGAGATCCGGGTCGTGAAATAAGATAGATTCAAAAAGGAGCGGGATCGGATCCATGGAACTGTTGATCGTCAGCGGACTTTCCGGTGCAGGAAAGTCGGTTGCTATGAATGCGCTGGAAGATATCGGTTATTTCTGCATTGACAACATCCCGGCGGCACTTCTGCCCAGCATCACGGCCTTTTCCAAGGCGGGCGATAACCAGCTGGAACGGGTGGCGCTGTGTATGGATGTGCGCGGCTGCCGCACGCGGGAAGAGATCGAACAGGCGCTGCAGCAGCTGGATGAGCAGAAAAAACCCTACAAGATCCTGTTCCTGGATGCGCCGGACGAGGTGCTTATGCGCCGCTACAGCGAGACCCGCCGCCGCCACCCCATCAGCATCGCAGAGGGACTGTCCACCCGGGATGCTTTCCTGAAGGAACGTCAGATCCTGGAGCCGCTGCGGTCGCGGGCCAATTACACCATCAACACGGCATTGCTCTCGACTGCACAGAACAAGGAACGCATCTGCGACCTTTTCCTGAAAAATGGCGGTGCAAAAAGCGCCATGCGGCTTACCATCATGTCCTTCGGGTTCAAGTTTGGTCTGCCGCCGGAGGCGGATCTGGTACTGGATGTACGCTGCCTGCCGAACCCCTTCTATGTGCCGGAGCTCAAACACAAGACCGGCCTGGATCAGGAAGTGGTGGACTTCGTCATGAACCACCCGGAGGCAAAGCAGCTGCTGGACCGGTATGAGCAGTTTTTGCAGGTGGCACTGCCGCTCTATGTCAAAGAAGGCAAGAGCCAGCTGACCATCGCGGTGGGCTGCACCGGCGGCAAGCACCGCTCCATTACTTTTGCGCGCAAGATCGCGGAGTACTGCACATCCCTCGGCTACGAGCCGGGTGTCCAGCACCGCGATGCCATGCGCTGACCAGAATTGAGGAACCACTATGAGCTTTGCATCCCGTGCACGGGAGGAGATCGCACAACGCAGCCTGCAGAAGGACTGCTGCGTGCGTGCGGCAGCGTATGGCTTTGCCTGCTTTGCCAAATATTTTGATAAAGGGGGGCTGGTGCTCCAGACTGAGCAGCCCCACACAGTGCAGCTGGCCCGGGAACTTTTTGCCCGCTGCGGGGTGCAGGGGGACGTTCTGGAAAAGCAGCGCCCCAGCGGCGTACTGTATGAGTTCAACATCCGGGAGCCGGAACAGGTGGCGCGGATGCATGAACTGTTCGGCACCACCGGCAGCGAGACGAGCCTGCAGATCGACCCCGCCCTGATCCGCTGTCAGACCTGCGTCAGTGCATACATTGGCGCAGCTTTTTTGTGCAGCGGCACCGTCACAGACCCGCAGAAGGAGTACAATCTGGAGTTCCTGACCGCGCGCACCAATCTGGCCCGGGATTTTGAAGCCCTGCTGGCTGAGCATGAATTTGCCCCGCACCGCACCCGCCGCAACGGCGTGAACCTGGTCTACGTCAAGAACAGCGCCAATCTGGAACGACTGCTCCGCTTTATGGGGGCGGCCGGTGCGGCAGAGGAGATCCATGCACAGAAAGCCTTCAAGCAGGTGCGCAACCAGACCAACCGACAGACCAACTGCGACACGGCCAACCTTGGCAAAACGGCCCGGGCCAACGCCCAGACCCTCAGGGCCATCCGGTATCTGCAGGAAAACGATGCATTGGAAACACTGCCGGAGGTGCTGCAGCAGGCGGCAGCAGTACGGCTGCAATACCCCGACTTATCGCTTACCGCGTTGTGCGGCTGCTTTGACCCGGCGGTGAGCAAATCCGGCCTTTCGCACCGGATGAAAAAACTGGAAGCGTTGGCAGACGCCCTGCGGCAGCGCATGGAAAAAGGACAGGAGGCAGAGCCTTGAGCGAAATCAGCGAAAACAACCACTTGGGCAGAGACTTTGTCCACCTGCACATCCATACGGAATACAGTCTGTTGGACGGTGCCTGCCGCATCGACCAGCTGATGGACCGCGTCAAGGAATGCGGCCAGACCGCCATTGCCTGCACCGACCACGGCGTCATGTACGGCTGTGTGCAGTTCTATAAGGCAGCCAAAAAGGCGGGCATCAAGCCCATCATCGGCTGTGAAGTCTATGTGGCTACCCGCACCCGTTTTGACAAGGTGAACAAAATCGACGGCAACAACCATCTGATCCTGCTGTGCAAGAATGAGACCGGCTACAAAAACCTGATCAAGATGGTCTCGGCAGCGTTCGTGGAGGGCTTTTATTCCAAGCCCCGCGTGGACAAGCAGCTGTTGGAACAGTATCACGAGGGCCTGATCTGCCTGTCGGCCTGTCTGGCCGGTGAGGTGCCGCAGGCCATTCTGGCCGGGGACTACGAGCGGGCCAAGGCCACGGCCTTGTGGTATCGGGATTTGTTCGGAGAAGGCAATTATTACATCGAATTGCAGGACCATGGGCTGGAAGAGGACAACATCGTTCTGCCGCAGCTCATCAAGCTGGCGCGGGAAACCGGCATCCCCATGGCGGCCACCAATGACTCCCACTATCTGCGCAAGGAAGATGCCAAGATGCAGGCCATCCTGCTGTGCATCCAGACCGGCAAGACCATTCAGGATGCCGACCGCATGGAGTTCCAGACCGACGAATTTTACGTCAAGACTACAGATGAAATGTATGACCTGTTCTCCATGGTGCCGGAAGCCTGCGAAAACACGGCGAAAATTGCAGAACAGTGCAACTTTGACTTTGAGTTTGGCCACACCAAGATTCCTTATTATAAAGCCCCGGACGGCATGGATAATCAGGCATTCTTTGAAAAGCTCTGCTGGGAGGGCCTTGAACGCCGGTACGGGCCCAATGTCCCGCAGGCCAACAAGGACCGCCTGAGCTATGAGATCGGCGTGGTCAAAACCATGGGCTACACCAACTACTACCTTATCGTCTGGGACTACATCAATTACGCCAAAAGTCAGGGCATCCCGGTGGGCCCGGGCCGTGGTTCCGGTGCAGGCAGCATTGCGGCCTACAGCGTAGGCATCACGGATATCGACCCCATCCGGTACAATTTGATCTTCGAGCGCTTCCTGAACCCGGAGCGCGTCAGCATGCCCGATTTTGACGTGGACTTCTGCTACGAGCGTCGGCAGGAGGTCATTGATTACGTCAATCGGAAATACGGGGCCGATCATGTGGCGCAGATCGTCACCTTCGGTACCATGGCCGCCCGCAACGCCATCCGCGATGTGGGCCGTGTGATGGGTATCCCGTATCAGCAAGTGGACGTGGTGGCAAAACTGGTGCCCATGGAGCTCAAGATGACCCTGAAACGGGCACTGGAAGTTTCCACCGAGCTGAAAAAGCTCTATGACACCGACCCGCAGGTCACCGAGCTCATCGACACCGCCCTGAAGGTGGAGGGCATGCCGCGGCATGCGTCCACCCATGCGGCGGGCGTGGTCATCACGCCGGAACCTACCGACTACTATCTGCCGCTGGCCACCAACGACGGCCTGCCGGTGACCCAGTTCAACATGACCGAGATCGAGGAACTGGGCTTGCTGAAGATGGACTTTCTGGGTCTGCGCACCCTGACCGTTATCCGTGATGCGGAAACGGCGGTGCAGAAGCATCACCCGGAGTTCTCCATCCAGAAGCTGGATTACGACGACCCGGAGACCTATAAAATGCTGGGACAGGGCGACACCGAGGGTGTGTTCCAGTTGGAATCTTCCGGCATGAAGCAGGTGCTTGTAGGCCTGCAGCCGCAGAACCTGGAAGATGTCATCGCTCTGATCAGCCTGTACCGTCCCGGCCCCATGGACTCCATCCCAACCTATCTGCGCAACCGCCACGAGCCGGACAAGATCAGTTACAAGACCCCGCAGCTCGCCCATATCCTGGATGTGACCAACGGCTGCATCGTCTATCAGGAACAGGTCATGCAGATCTTCCGGGAGCTGGCGGGCTTCTCCTTCGGGCAGGCCGACAACGTCCGCCGTGCCATGAGTAAAAAGAAGCACGCTGTGATGGAGGCTGAGCGGGAGCACTTCGTGCACGGCTGCACCGAGCCGGGCCACGAGTGCCCCGGCTGTGTGGCCAACGGCATTTCGGAAAAGGTCGCCAACGAGATCTACGATGAGATGTCCAGTTTTGCTTCTTACGCATTCAACAAGAGCCATGCGGCCTGCTACGCCTATGTGGCATTCCAGACCGCTTACCTCAAGTGCCATTACCCCAGCGAATTCATGGCCGCCCTGCTGACCAGTGTGCTGGACAACACGGACAAGGTCATCGAGTATTCCGGCGAGTGTGCCCGCCTTGGCATCAAGGTGCTGCCGCCGGATGTGAATGTTTCGGGCGGCGGCTTTACGGCGGACGAGAACGGCCAGATCCGCTTCGGCCTGAACGCGGTCAAGAACGTGGGCCGTAACCTGATCGAGAATGTGGTGCGGGAGCGCCGGAACAAGCCCTATACCAGCCTGTATGACTTCTGCAAGCGGATGCACGGCAACGAATTGAACCGCCGGGCGGTGGAGTGCCTGATCAAGGCCGGTGCCTTTGACCGGTTGGGCAACAACCGTCACAGCCATGTGGAAGCCGTGGAGGGCATCCTGAAAAGCATTGAGACCGACACCCGCCGCAATCTGGATGGCCAGCTGGACCTGTTTTCGGTGATGAGCGGGGGAGAGCAGGATGCCGCACAGGAGGACCGCTATGAGATCCGCCAGCTGCCGGAGTACAGTCACACCGAGCTGCTCCAGCAGGAAAAAGAGGTCAGCGGCCTGTATCTGTCCGGTCATCCGCTGGATGCCTACCGGGAAAAATCGGCCCGCATCGGTTCCCACACCATCAAGGACCTCACCGGCGAGGACGCCCATGTGACGGACGGCGAGCGGGTGCGTGTGGTCTGTGCGGTGGTCAAGAACCGCATGATGACCACCAAGTCCAACAGTATGATGGCCTTTACCAGCGTGGAAGATCTGACTGGCACCATGGAAGTGATCGTGTTCCCCAAGGTGCTGGACACCTTCCGCGATGCTATCCGCGAAAATGCGGTCGTGGTCATCGACGGACGCCTGTCGGTGCGGGAGGACGAAGCTTCCAAGCTGTTGGCGGACAGCATCGTGCCCATTGACAGCTACGACCCTACCCGCCCGCAGAACGGCCGCCCGGACCCGGTCAAGGCGGCGGCAAAGCGGCTGTATATCCGTCTGCCGTCCCGCAGCTGCCCGCAGTATGCCAAGGTGATCAATCTGCTGGGCATCTTTGACGGCAATATGCCGGTGATCCTGTATCTGGAAGACACAAAACAGAAGCTGGCGGCCCCCCGGCATCTGTACACTTCCGGGCATCCGCTCTTCTTTGAAGAACTGGAAAGACTGGTGGGCACAGAGAACATTGCAACAAAATGACATTTCCGTGCACGAATCTCTATAGGCCGGAAGGGCTCAAAATAGGTCCAAAATATTTTCAAATGGCTGAGAATGTGTTATAATGTTGAAAGGCAAGTCTTAACAATTCTTTACGATGCAAACACTGAGCGGCGTAATGAAGAAGGGCGCTGGCTCATGGGTGAATGAAGAAACAAATTGGAGGGAATCTCTCGTATGGAAAAGCAAATCAAAACGATTGGCGTGCTCACAAGCGGCGGCGATGCTCCTGGCATGAATGCTGCCGTGCGCGCTGTGGTCCGTACCGGCTTGCACAAAGGTTACCGCATGATCGGCATTCAGCGTGGTTACAACGGCCTGCTGAACGGCGAATGCTTTGAAATGAACCTGCGCAGCGTCTCGAACATCATTTCGGCCGGCGGTACCATTCTGTACACTGCCCGCTGCCTGGAGTTCAAGACCAAGGAAGGCCAGGACCGCGGTGCTGCCAAGTGTCGTGAGCTGGGCATTGACGCACTGGTCGTCATTGGCGGCGATGGTTCTTACCGCGGCGCACGCGAGCTGGCACACCGCGGCATCCCGATGATCGGCCTGCCCGGCACCATCGACAACGACATTGCCTGCACCGAGTACACCATCGGCTATGATACAGCCATGAACACCGCTCTGGAAATGATCGACAAGCTGCGCGACACCACCCAGAGCCACGACCGCTGCAGTGTGGTCGAGGTCATGGGCCGCAACGCCGGTTACATTGCCCTGAACGTTGCCATCGCCTCCGGTGCTATGGCTGTCCTGCTGCCGGAGAAGGAATTCGACATGCAGCACGACATTCTGGACAAGATCGCTGAGACTCAGAAGACCGGCAAGCGTCACTTCATCATCATCGTTGCCGAGGGCGTGGGCCATGCACAGGAGATCGCAAACGAGATCCAGGCCCGCACCGGCATCGACTCCCGTGCCACCATTCTGGGCCATGTCCAGCGCGGCGGCTCTCCCACGTTGCGTGATCGCGTGAATGCATCTGCCATGGGCTACCAGGCCGTGTGCCTGCTGGAGCAGGGCAAGTACAACCGCATCGTCGGCATGAAGGGCGAGAAGCTGGTGGACTACCCGGTGGATGAGGCGCTTGAAATGACGAAGACATTGGACCCTGTCCTGATCGACGTCTGCAACACCATTTCTATCTGATTTTTCTGCATTGCATTTCTGGAGCTGTTCTCTTGGCTGGGCTGAGAGGACGGCTCCTTTTTTGTTGGGGTATAATGGTGTTGCACACGTCGTTTCGATGGTTGCAAAGACCATTGGCATCTGAGCGCGAAAAACGAGAAGGGAAAGATGGAGTTTCTCGTGACTGTGCCTGTGGACGATGCACAGTTTGAGGTGCTGGAACGGCGCTATCAGACTCTGATCGGCTAAAGGAAAAGCCGAGCGCAGAACAGCCGGACCGGCATAGAGAGAAGAGCTTGCACAAGGAAAGTGCAGGCTCTTTTTCTTTTGGCTTTGCCGGGAGGACCGTAGTGTCTGCATTGAAATTTCTTTGAATTCGGCAAGAATCAATCTGGATATTAACGTCAAGTCGATAAAATTTTAATGACATAAACAGAGAGTATCTTTCAGGATTGATTTAAAATCAACTCGCAAATGCGGTATGATACCGATTTCATGCATGAAAAATACGATTTGTATTTTCCCCTTTGCTTTGCAGAGTGCCGCTTGGTGTGGTATACTAGAACCGTACAAAAACGGTGTCCTGTGGGAGCAGTCTCCCGACACAGGTCACCCGGCAGGAGAGTGATTTGTTTGGAACTGGAACAGGCCCAGAAGCGTGTGGAGGAGCTGCGCGCTGTCATTGAAAAGAACAACCGGCTCTATTATGACCAGGATGCCCCGGAGCTGGAGGATTTTGAATACGATGCATTGACCCGGGAACTGAAAGCGTTGGAATCGCAGTTCCCGCAGCTGATCACGCCGACTTCGCCGACCCAGAAAGTGGGCGGGACTCCCAGCGGGCGCTTTACCAAGGTGACCCATGCGGTCAAGATGGAAAGTTTGTTGGATGCATTTTCGTATGATGAGCTGCGCGACTTTGACCGCCGCGTACGGGATGCAGGCATCGAACCGGAATATGTGGTCGAGATCAAGATCGACGGCCTTTCCTGCAGTCTGGAGTATGAGAACGGAGAACTCGTCCGGGCGTCCACCCGCGGCGACGGCGTGGTAGGCGAGGATGTGACCCAGAACGTCCGGGCAATCAAACGCATCCCCAAGACGCTGAAAAATGCGCCAGAGTTTCTGGAGGTGCGCGGCGAGGTCTATATGCCGCACGAGGCTTTCCAGAAGCTGTGCGCGGAGCAGGAACTGCATGGGGCCGCTCCCTTCAAGAACCCGCGCAATGCGGCGGCAGGTTCCCTGCGGCAAAAGGATGCAAAGATCACCGGAAGCCGCGGCCTGTCCATTTTTGTGTTCAACGTCCAGCAGATCCGCGGGAAGGAACTGACCCGCCATTCGGACAGTCTGGACTACCTCAAGAGCCTTGGTCTGCCGGTCTCGCCACGCTACCATGTGGTACACGACATTGAGCAGGCCATTGCAGAGATCGAGCAGATCGGGCAGAACCGTTCCAAGCTGGATTTTGATATGGACGGTGCGGTCATCAAGGTAAACGATTTTGCCCAGCGGGAACAGATGGGTTCCACCAACAAATTCCCGCGCTGGGCCATCGCCTTCAAGTACCCGCCGGAGGTCAAGGAAACCACCCTGCGCAGCATCGAGGTGGCCGTGGGCCGCACCGGTGTCCTGACCCCCACGGCCTGCTTTGATCCGGTCTTTCTGGCCGGCACGACCGTGGCGCGCGCCACCCTCCATAATGAGGACTTTATCCGGCAATTTGGTCTGTGCATCGGTGACACTATTCAGGTGCGCAAGGCCGGCGATATCATCCCGGAAGTGATCGGGGTCACCCGCCGCGCTGAGGACGCTCAGCCCTACGAGATGCCGACGGTTTGTCCGTCCTGCGGCGCACCGGTGGTGCATCTGGAGGACGAGGCGGCGCTGCGCTGCGTGAACCCGGAGTGTCCGGCACAGGCTTTGCGCAACATCATTCATTTTGCGTCCCGGGATGCCATGGACATCGACGGTCTGGGCACGGCTGTGGCAACGCAGCTGGTGGAGAAAGACATGGTGCATTCGGCGGCAGACATCTATGCGCTTAGCCGGGAACAGCTGCTGACGCTGGACAAATTCAAGGAGAAAAGCGCGGACAATCTGCTGAACGCCATCCAGCGCTCAAAAGAAAACAATCTGGACAAGCTGCTGTTTGGCTTTGGCATTCGCAACATCGGCGACAAGGCGGCGGCATTGCTGGCAGAACATTTCGGTTCGTTGCAGGCCATCCGGGAAGCAGATGCCGCTGCCATCAGCGAGATCGACGGCTTTGGCGGTGTGATGGCCCAGAGCGTAGTGGAATTCTTTGCGAAGGAAGGCACCACAGACCTTGTGCACCGTCTGGCAGATGCCGGGGTCAACATGCAGTGGAAGGGCGAGCCCAAGGGCGACAAGCTGGCCGGTAAAACGCTGGTGGTTACCGGTACGCTGGAAACACTCTCCCGCAACGAGGCAGAAGCCCTCATCGTCAAAAACGGTGGCAAGGCCAGCGGCTCGGTCTCCAAAAAGACTTCCTATGTGGTCGCCGGTACAGCAGCCGGTTCTAAGCTGACCAAAGCGCAGGCGTTGGGCGTTCCGGTGCTGACCGAAGCCGAATTCCTTGATCTGCTCAAAGAAGAATAATTACAATTTTGCATAGCCTCTGCGGCGTTTCGGGCCGCAGGGGCTTTTTGTTTGTGTGCGGTTCTAAGCGGGCAGGGGCTGCATACACTGGTAACACAAGTTTCGTTGAAAGGAAGTGCCCATTGTGGACGAGTATTACCGCGCGATCCGTCTGTTGCCTGCATGGCTGGCGCAGCCGCTGGCCCGGCTGCCGCAGAATACCGCCGAAAAAGTGCACGAACTGCGGCTGCGGACAGGCTGTAGAATTTGCCTGTCCATTGCCGGGCAGCAGACGACGTTGGACGAGCTGCCGGAATGCCCGCAGACCCTGCGCGGCAGGACGCTGGATGCCCTGCAGATGGACGAGATCCTTTATGTGCTCTGCGGCGGTTCAGTACATACCCATCAGGCCGAACTGGCGCAGGGCTACCTGACCACGGCATCCGGCTGCCGTGTGGGGGTGGGCGGTCGGTTCGTATTGCGCGGCCCGGAGGATGTTGTGCTGCAGCGTCTTTTGTCGCTGAATTTCCGCATTGCGCGTCCAATTTGTACGGAACTTCCGGCGGAGCTGTGCACCCTTTTGCAGGGACATTTCATCGGGGCACTGCTGGTGGGAGAACCGGACAGCGGCAAGACCACCCTTCTGCGGCAGATCGCCCGGGAACTGGCTGCACAGAAACGGGCCGTGGCTGTGATCGACGAGCGAGGGGAACTTTTTCCGCCGGAGCGGCAGAATGGCGATGCCCTTGACTGCATCAGCGGCCTGCCCAAAGGCCGTGCGGTCCAGATGGCGCTGCGGACGCTGGCTCCGCAGGTGATCCTGCTGGACGAGCTGGGGGACCTGACCGAGGTCACCGCACTGGAACAGGGCTTTTTCAGCGGGGTGGAGTTTGTGGCCAGCGTCCATGCCGCCACGCTGGAGGACGCTCTGCAAAGGCCGCAGGTGCGGGTTTTACAGCAGCAGGGAGCACTGCGGTTTCTTGTCCTGCTGGAAGGACGCTGTGCACCGGGCCGGATTCGGGAGATCCGGCAGCTTCCGCTGCTATGATGCTGCACATTCTGGGTGCTCTGCTGTTGCCGTTGTGCGGCTGGCTGGCCGGGGATGCCATACAGGCCCGTACGGTACAGCACCTTGCTGCATTACAGAAATGCCTTGCGCTTCTGGAACGCATCCGGCAGGAGGTCGCGTTCCGCCGGGCAGACCTGCAGCAGCTTTACGCAGAGCTCTGCCGGGAAGGCATACTGGAATCCGGCGCCCGCTGCTTACAGGAGGCCCCACCGCCGGAGGGCCTGACGCGGGAAGAACAGCAGTGCTTCCGGACGTGCATGTCCGGCCTTGGCCGTGCGGAAGCGCGGCAGGAGTGCGAACAGCTGGACTACTACCGGGCCCGCCTGCAGGCTTTGCAGCAAACGGCAGAACACGCTGCCCGGCGGCAGGCCGGTCTGCCCCGCAAACTGGGCCTTGCAGCCGGGATGGCAATGGCGCTGCTGCTCATCTGAATTCGGAAATCTTGGAGGAAACAACGCAGATGGAAATTGATCTGGTGTTCAAAATTGCAGCCATCGGCATCATTGTGGCGGTGCTCAATCAGCTCTTGATCCGCTCCGGGCGGGAGGATCAGGCCATGATGACGACCCTTGCCGGCCTTGTGGTGGTCCTGTCCATTCTGGTCAAGCAGATCAGCACCCTGTTTGTTACCATCAAGGCGCTGTTTTCGCTGTGAGTTCCGCCTGGGTCACGCTGGGGCTGGTGGCAGTGCTGGCAGCGATGCATGCACTTTTGCAAAAGGAGCTTCCGGCCTATGCGCTCCTGCTCTCACTGGGAGCGATCGTCCTTCTGCTGGTGCGGCTGGGCGGCACCTTCCACAGCGTTTTGGAGGGTGTCGCGCTGCTGGGACAGCAAACGGACAAGCAGACGTTCCAATGCCTGCTGCGCAGCACGGGCATCCTGTTGCTTGCCGACTATACCCGCACCCTCTGCAAAGAGAGCGGAGCCGAGGCGCTTGGCTGGTGTGCAGGGCTTGCGGGCCGCTGTCTGGTGCTGGCGGCGGTGTTCCCACTGCTGGAAGAAGTGTGTCAACGGATCTGGGGGCTGGCAGGATGAGCGGCAAAAAATACCGGGGGCTTCTGGCAGGGTTGGCGTTTCTGGCCGCAATGCCTTTTGGAACGGTGCGGGCTTTCGCACTGGAAAGCCTGCCCGGCCGGGAATTGTGGCAGTCCTACCTGACCCAAAGTGCACAGGGTGCAGCGGATTTTGCCCGGGACCCGGTGTCGGCATTGCTGAGCCTGCTGCCGGGTTCACCCGTGCAGCTTCTGGTCGATACCCTGCACAGCTACGCAGATCTTTTGCTGTTTCTGCTGCTGCTCACAGCTTTGTCATTTCTCGTTGGCGATGCAGCGGACGGTACCTTGCTGGACCTTGCGGCAGCCGGTGGCTGCGGGGTGCTCATCTGGGGTGATCTGCTGACACTGGCACAGTCTATCGGTGAACGCATGGACAGCTGGCGGCTGTTCCTCACGGGATTTCTGCCGGTGTGCGGCGCAGTCCTGACGGCAGGTGGAGAGGGAAACGCCGGAGCTGTGGCCAGCGGATTTCTGCTGAGCGTGCTGGCTCTGCTGGCACAGGGGATCGCGCTGTGCATCCGGCCGCTGCTGCAAAGCTATCTGGCCATCAGCATGGCCTGCTGCATTCACACGCAGACGGGTCTCCCGGAAGCCTGCAGGATGAGCGGGCAGCTGCTGCGAAAAAGCATTTCGGCGGGCGGAAAACTGTTTGCGCTTCTGCTTGGCGTACAGCGAGTGATCACACTGCAATTGGACCACACGACATCCCGTCTGGGCCAGATGCTGACGGGCAGTGTCCCGGTGATCGGGCAGGCATTGAGCGGTGCGGCCGATACCGTATTGGCCGGGCTGCAGCTGCTCAAAAGCTCTCTTGGAATCGCGGCACTGGTGATCCTTGGCGCGGAATTTGTTCCGCTGTATCTGGGACTGTTGTTCCACCTGGCAGTTCTGTCCGGGTGCAGGCTTCTGTGCAGCTTTGCCGGCATCGACCGGTGCCGGGCGCTGTTTGACTGTCTGACGGAGGCGGTCCGGTGCATGGCGGCGGTCACGGCACTGTTCTTTTCGCTGACAATGATCGGTGTTGCGTTGATGACAATGATGAACGGAGGGTGAAATGCGGGTCGTAACGGCATTCTGCCTTGCATGTGTCTGCGCGGAGCTGCTAGTGCAGCTGGTGGAAGCGGGCTGGGCGCGCCGATGCATAAAAGTGGTTGCGGGGCTATATATTCTAACAGTTCTGCTCCGTGCAATTTCTGCACTGCCTGCACGGACCGCACAGTGGCTTCAGCCGGTGCAGGCATCTGCCTCCATCGAGGGCGTGGAAACCACGATCCTCACGGAGGCGGCGAAGCGCTTGAATGAGATGTTGGCAGCGGAATGCGAGGCACAGACAGGCATCCCGGTCCGGGTGGAAACGGAATTGGAACAGACGCCGGACGGCATCCGCGCAGCTCGCGCGATCCTGTGGATGCCGCCGGACAGCCCGGCACAGGTGCAGACACGGCTTGTGCAGTTTCTGCAAAAAGAACTTAGCACCGACGCTGTCACCGCAGCGGAAGAGGCGGAACCATGAAAAAAGCAACAATCACAACTGTTCTTCAGGGATGCAAAGGCCCGCAGGGGCGCACAAGACTTGCGGTGCTCATTGGCGGGGTGGCCATGCTGCTGTTGCTGCTGTCGGAGTTGATGCCGACTGGGACGAAGTCTGCTGCCGCCAGCACAGCCCCACAGGAAATCGCCGCGTATCAGACCCAGCTGGAAAACCGGCTTGAAATACTGATCGCTCAGATGGACGGAGCGGGAAAGACGACGGTGATGCTCACACTGGAAACGGGGGAGGAAACGATCTATGCACTGGATACGCAGTCCGGGCAGATGCAGGAACAGCAGACGCATGTTCTGCTGGAAGATGGCTCCGCCCTGGCAGAGACGATCTATCAGCCGCAGATCCGCGGCGTGGCCGTGCTGTGCGACGGCGGGGGAGATGTCCGCGTGGCAGCACGCATCACGGAGATGGTGGGAGCGCTGCTGGATCTGCCATCCAACCGGATCTGTGTGGAACAGCGCAAGCCATGATCTGACCCAGAACAAGGAGGATTCAAGATGAGAGCACTTTCCAGAAATACCCGGCGGGTGACCGCGCTTACGCTGGCCGCTGCCCTTGTCATTGCCGTTTATCTGAACTGGCAGTATGCCCGCACCGATACCGGCATTGCAGCGGACGAGGAAGCCCAGGTCGTTTCGGCCGAGCCTGTGCAGTCGGACACGGTCCTGGACGGCCTGCCCACGGAAGCCGAAACAGTGTCGGCCGCGAACAAAAACTACGGGGAAGCACAGCTGGTCAGCGTGGCAAGCGACAGCGGCGCAAAGTTCTTTGAAGAGGCACGCCTGAAACGGGAAAAGGCGCACGATGAAGCCATGGACACCCTGCAAAAAACCATGAAGTCCTCTTCGCTCTCTGCGGAGGAAAAGAAGGACTGCACCGCCCGGCTGACAGCCGGGTTGGAAGATCTGCACGCCGAAAATGAGATCGAGACCCTCATCAAAGCCAAGGGCTTTGCGGACTGCCTGTGCTTTCTGCAGTCCGGCCGCGCCGATCTGACCGTCATGACATCCGGTGACCCGCTGACGGCGGCGCAGGTGGCGCAGATCCGGGACGTCGTGCTCAGCAAGAGCAGTGTGACGGCCCAGAACATCACGGTGGTGGAAGTAAAATAAAAAGTGTTTCCCTCCGACCGGAAGGAACCGGGCTGGAAAAAGAACCCGTTGTGTGGTCCGACAGAGTTTTCCAAACAAGTATTGAAATCAACCCCGCATTGATGGTATAATAACACCATCAGAAAACAGGAACGGTGTGCTGCCCGGCCATTCGGCGGCGGCAGCTGCAAAGCCGTTTTGAACCGAAAAAAAGCGGCAGTTCTGCTGCTTTTCAATGGAGGACAGCACAATGGATTTACAGAATATGGATCTTCAGGGCGGCAGCCTTCAGATTTCGACCGAAGTCATTGCAAAGATCGCACGGTGCGCTGCGCTGGAAGTGGAAGGCGTGGCAGAAGTTTCCTGCGGGACCCAGAACAAAAAGCTGAAGGATCTGCTGGAAGCCAGCATCCAGCCGCCGGTGGCCGTGGAAATGCGCGACGGCACGGCAGAGCTTACGCTGTATCTGATCATGGCGTCCGGCGCATGTATCCCTGCAGTGGCGGAAAAGGTGCAGGAAAATGTCAAGTCGGCCGTGCAGAACATGACCAGTGTCACGGTGAGCCGTGTGAATCTGGTGATCGCGGGTCTTGCTGCGGAGCAGTAAGAGCACTTGCAGCCGTACAAAAGAATGGATAGAACGTGTTCTCTCTGCCGGGGTTTCCCGGCGGGGAGAGCTCCTGTTATGAAAGGAATATTATGGAAAACATTTTGCCCCGTAGAGAAGCTCGCGAGAATGCATTTTTGCTGGCATTTTCGCAGACCTTTGGCGACGTCCCGCTGGCAGAGGCTCTGACCAACCATGCAGAAAACGACGAAGAGCACCCGGTGGATGGCTTCAGCAAGCTGCTGCTGAATGCTTATTACGACCACTCCGCAGAGGTGGATGACGAGATCCGCGCTCATCTGCGCAACTGGACCATGGAGCGTCTGCCGCGCGTCAGTCTGACCGTGCTGCGTCTGGCCATTGCAGAGATGCTGTTCGGCAGCGAGAACAAGCCCGGCGTTGCCATCAACGAGGCAGTGGAGCTGACCAAAAAGTACGGTGCCGATGAGGACTATCAGTTTGTGAACGGCCTGCTCGGCGCAGTGGCACGGGATCACGGCCTGAATGAAGAAGCCGCTGTGGAGCCGGCTGAACAGTGAGCCGTTATACGCTCGGGGTCGATACAAGCAACTATGCAACCTCTCTGGCAGTTTTTGATACAGCCGGAGAGGTTGTTTGTGCAAAAAAGCGGTTTCTTCCGGTCAAACCCGGGCAGCTGGGCCTGCGGCAGAGCGATGCACTGTTCCACCACACCGCGGCACTGCCGGAAATGCTGCACGAGCTTGCGCAGGAGTTTGATCTGACCCGCATCGACGCTGTGGGTGTCTCCCAGAAGCCGCGCCCGGCAGAGGGCAGTTATATGCCGTGCTTTCTGGCCGGTGTGAACGCGGCGACGGCATTTGCAGCGGCGCGGAGCATCCCGCTGATTTATACGACCCACCAGCAGGGCCATGCCGCTGCGGCGCTGTTTGCAGCCCGCGGCGCAGACCTTTTTACGCAGAAAGTCCTGCTGTTTCATATTTCCGGCGGCACGACGGATCTGCTGCTGTGTGATGAGGTACGCACGATCACCCAACTTGGCACGAGCACGGACCTTTACGCCGGACAGGCTGTGGACCGCGTGGGCGTCAAGCTCGGGTTTGCCTTCCCGGCGGGTGCAGAGGTGTCTCGCCTTGCTGCAGCGTGCCCGGAAGAGATCCGGCCGAAATCTAGCGTGAGGGGCATGCAGTGCAGCCTTTCCGGCCTGGAAAACCAGTGCAATGCCCTGCTTGCTGCGGGCAAAAGCCCGGAATATGTGTGCAAGTACTGCCTGCTCTGTGTGGCCGATACGGTGGTCAAAATGACAAAGGCTGCGCAGAAGGAATACCCGGGTCTGCCGGTGGTATGCGCCGGCGGCGTGATGAGCAGCGATGTGATCCGCCAATGGGTGCAGAAACGCCTGCCTCAGGTGTATTTTGTGCCGGGACAGTATTCCAGTGACAATGCCATTGGCGTGTCCATTCTTGCGGCACGGGAGGCCGGTTTATGGCTGAAGTGATCACGGTTTCGGCGCTGAACCGCTATGTCAAATCTCTTTTTGATGCAAACGACCGATTGTTTGATCTGGCATTGCGCGGCGAGGTGGCAAATTTTGTGCAGAACGCGCGCAGCGGGCATTGCTATTTCACCCTGCGGGATGAGCAGGCCAGCGTAAAAGCGGTGATGTTCCGCTCGGATGCGCGGCGGCTTGCGTTCCGTCCGGAAGAGGGGATGCGTGTGGTCGTGCGCTGCCGTGCAACGCTCTATGAGCGGGATGGCGCATTCCAGTTGTATGTCAATGAGATGTTCCCGGACGGAATCGGTGCAGCACAGCTGGCATTGGAGCAGCTCAAGGCCCGGCTGGAACAGGAGGGCCTGTTTGATGCGGCACACAAAAAGCCGCTGCCGCAATATCCCCGATGCATCGGGCTGGTGACCAGCAAGACCGGCGCGGCTTTACAGGACATCCGCAATGTGATCAGCCGCCGCTGGCCGGGTATCCGGCTGCTGCTCTGCCCGGTCATGGTGCAGGGGTTTGAAGCGGCTCCGCAGATCGCGGTGGCCATCCGGACGCTGGACCGCAGCGGCAGGGCAGATGTGATCATCGTGGCCCGCGGCGGCGGCAGCCGGGAGGATCTGTGGGTGTTCAACGCTGAGGTGATCGCGCGGGCAGCCTTTGCCTGCAAAACACCGCTGATCAGCGCCATTGGACACGAGATCGACTACACGATCCTGGACTTCGTGGCAGACCAGAGAGCCCCGACGCCCTCGGCAGCGGCAGAGCTTGCGGTGCCGGACCGGGAAGAACAATGGAATATTTTGCAAAATTTACAACAAAATATTTCTGAAAATATGCAAAAACGGCTCAAGTTGTGCTATAATGAGCTGGAGCAATACAACTTAGCGTTGGAACGCAAGCCCGTGCATCACATCTGGAAGAGGGATTTTGACCAGCTGGAACAGGCCGGACAGACGCTTCAGATCCAGATACAGCGCCGGATGCAGGCTGCAAATATGCAGTTGGAACATGCCGCAGCACTGACAGCCTCTCTGAGCCCGTACCGGGTCCTTGCCCGAGGCTATGCAATGATCACCACGGGCAGAGGACAGATCCTTCCGGCAGACCAACTGGAGCCGGACAAGACCATCTACATTCGCAGCGCTTCCCGCCGGGCAAAGTGCCGGGTGGAGGCCGTGGAGGAAATTGATGAAAGCACCCAAAAGCTATGAAGAGGGCATGGAGCGCCTGAATGCCATTCTGGCCAAAATGCAGGACGAGCAGACGACTCTTGCAGAAGCCGTCAAGTTGTATGCGGAGGCAGCATCTCTGATGGAATACTGCCATACTGCGCTGGAAAAAACATCGCTCCAGATCGAGGAGATCGACGCGAAGATCACGCAGACCATACAGGAACAGCGGGAGGAAAACTGATGGATTACAAAACACAATATCAGATGTATCTGTCGCAGGCTTCTGCCGCGCTGGAAGACGCCTGTGCAAAGTTTCTTCCGGAGGAATCGGAGGTATGCCGTGCGGCACGGTACAGCCTGCTGGGCGGCGGAAAACGCATCCGGGCCGTTCTGGTGCTCAGCGTCTGTGATATGCTGGGCGGTGATCCGCAGACGGCCAGAGCTTTCAGCGCTGCGGTGGAAATGCTACACTGCTATTCGCTGATCCATGATGATCTGCCCTGCATGGACAACGATGACCTGCGGCGCGGCCGCCCCTCCTGCCACAAGGCATTCGGGGAGGCAACGGCCATGCTGGCAGGAGATGTGCTCCTGACCGAAGCCTTTGAAGCAATCGCCAATGCACCGGCTTGCCCGCAGGCATGTGTGCAGGCCGCAAAGGCGCTGGGCCTTGGTGCCGGCAGCCGCGGCATGGTGTATGGGCAGGAGCTGGACCTGAAATACGAAGCACTGGCAGCGACCGAGGAACAGCTGCGGCTGATCCACCGCAATAAGACCGGTGCTCTGATCAACGCAGCCGTCCAGATGGGGGCAGCTGCCGCCGGTGCCGACGCCGACCAGTGCCGAGCACTGGAAGCATACGCCTACGGCATTGGTCTGGTGTTCCAGATCGTGGACGATGTGCTGGATGTGACCAGCACGCCGGAACAGCTGGGCAAGCCCATTGGCAGCGACAGTGAAAACGGAAAAACAACGTTTGCAACGCTGTATGGCGTGGAGGGCGCAATGGCTCTTGCACAGCGCGTAAACGAAAAGACCTGCAGCGCTCTGCGCGAAACATTCGGCGAAAAATCGGCCTTTCTGGAGCAGCTTGCGCAGCAGCTCCTGACACGCAAACACTAAAACGGATCATCGTCCGGGAAAGCAAAAGGAAACGCTATGCAGTTCATTTATGAGATCCTTTCATTCAACCGCATCCTGACCGTGTCGCTCCTGGCATGGTTCGTGGCGCAGGTGCTCAAGACCCTGATCAACTTCATCCTGCTGGGCAAATTCCAGCTGGAGCGCATGTGGGGCGACGGCGGTATGCCCAGCGCCCACAGCGCCACCGTCTGCGCAATGGTCATTGCCACGGCACGGTGTGAGGGCATTGACTCTGCCATTTTTGCAGTGGCCTGTGTGGTGGCCATCATCACCATGCACGACGCCATGGGCGTGCGCCATGAGACCGGCGAGCAGGCAAAGGTGCTGAATCAGATGATCGACCAGTGGATCGAGGTCAGCGAAAAGAACGCCCCGTTCCTGCAGAACATGCATCTGAAGGAAATGGTAGGCCATACTCCGCTGCAGGTGGTCGCAGGCTTTCTGGTAGGCCTTGTGGTCGGCCTGCTGTACCCGCTGGGCCTGTGAGACGTGCCAGCAGGGCAGGAAACATTGCATGAAGGACGTGTGATTTGGTTATGGAATCGTTGCTGCTGGACAACATTGATCAACCCAGCGATCTGAAAAATCTGAACAAAGAACAGGTAAACAAGCTCTGTGCGGAGATCCGTCAGTTTTTGCTGCAGAATATCTCCCGCACAGGCGGTCATTTGGCGTCCAACCTCGGCGCAGTGGAGCTGACGGTAGCCCTGCACCGGGTGATGACGACGCCAATGGACAAAATCGTTTTTGACGTGGGGCATCAGTGCTATACGCACAAACTGCTCACCGGCCGACGCAGCGGCTTTGCAAAACTGCGCCAGCTGGATGGCATTTCCGGCTTTCCGAACCCGAACGAGAGCGAGCACGATGCCTTTATTGCAGGGCACGGCAACACAGCGCTTTCGCTGTCCATCGGCATGGCCTGGGCCAAGAAGATCCGGCATGAGCCGGGCTGGGTGGTTGCGGTCATCGGCGATGGTGCCTTTACGGGCGGCATGGTCTATGAGGGCATGAACAACATCGGCTCCTTGGACAACCTGCTTGTGATCCTGAATGACAACAAGATGTCCATTTCCCACAATGTGGGCGCGCTGGCGCGGTATCTGACCCACCTGCGCACGACGACTGCATATTTTGACGCCAAGGAGAATGTGCGGAGCTTCCTCGACAGTGTCCCGGTGGTGGGCACCCCGCTGAAAAAAGCCCTGACCGAGGGTAAAACATTGCTCCGACGGGCAATGTACCACTCGACCATGTTTGAGGACATGGGGTTCCAGTACATTGGGCCGGTGGATGGACACAATGAGGAAGAACTGGAGCGGACCCTGCGCACCATCAGCCAGCGGCCCGGCCCGCACTTTCTGCATGTTGTGACCAAAAAGGGCAAAGGATATCAGCCGGCCGAGATGAACCCGGGCAACTACCACGGGGTATCGGCCTTTGACCCGGACGGGATGCCCGACCCGGAGGTGGCTCCCAAGGAATCGTTCTCAACGACCTTCGGGCAGGCGCTTGCGCGGGAAGCGGCACAGAACAGCCGCATCTGCGCCATTACTGCGGCCATGAAATATGGCACCGGGCTGCAGTTCTTTTCCCACAGTGCGCCGGAGCGGTTCTTTGACGTAGGCATGGCAGAGCAGCACGCCGTGACCTTTGCGGCGGGTCTGGCCAGTCAGGGCATGCTGCCGGTGGTGTGCATTTACTCCACCTTCCTGCAGCGCTCTTACGATCAGATCCTGCACGATGTGAACCTGCTGCAGGAGAACGTCGTGTTCGCCATTGACCGCGCGGGTTTTGTTCCGGCAGACGGAGAAACGCATCAGGGCGTTTACGACCCGGCTTTCCTGAGCCAGGTCGGTATGCCGCTCTATGCACCTTCCAATTATGCGGAGCTGACCTATTGGCTGCACGAGCTGCTGAAGGACGGCTGCAGAGGCCCCCGTGCGATCCGTTATCCGCGGGGCGGGGAAAATGCCCGTCTGGCGCAGTATGACTGCAGCGGGCAGGACTATGATTTCCTGCACAGAACCGAGGGCGCCCAGGCGGTGTTGATCAGCTATGCGGACGAAATGGATGATATTCTGACTGCATGTGAAAAACTCACGGAGCATCGTATCAATTGCGACGCACTTAAACTTGTAAAGCTGTTTCCCTTTACAGAAAAAATGATCGAAGCTGTGAAGGATTATAAAATCGTGCTATTTGCAGAAGAATGTGTGGAATGGGGCAGCATCGGGGAGCATCTGGCCTATTGCCTGCAGCAGGCGGGCTGGAATGGAACCTTCCTGCACGCCGCTGTGCATACGGCCAACCTGCCCCATGCGACTGTTCCGCAGATCAAGCAGGTCACCGGGCTGGATGCCGACACCCTTGCACAGCAGGTGATGGATGCCTGGATGAAAGGAGAAAACATATCGTGAAAATTCGGTTGGATCAATATCTGGTTCAGCATGGTCTGATCCAGAGCCGTGAACGCGCCAAGGCCATGATCATGTCCGGTGTGGTGTTTGTCAACGAACAGAAGGTGGACAAGGCCGGTGAGATGATCAAGGAAGATGCCAAGGTGGAGGTGCGCGGGCACGACATCGGTTATGTCAGCCGCGGCGGCCTGAAGCTGGAAAAAGCCATGCAGTGTTTTCCGCTGACGCCCAAGGGCAAGGTGTGCATGGACATTGGTGCATCGACCGGCGGGTTTACCGACTGCATGCTGCAGAACGGTGCGGTCAAGGTCTACGCAGTGGATGTGGGCTACGGCCAGTTGGCCTGGAAGTTGCGCACCGATGAGCGCGTGATCAACATGGAGCGCACCAACATCCGCAACGTTACACCGGAGGCTCTGGATGAACCGATCGAGTTCTTCAGCGTGGACGTTTCCTTTATCTCGCTGCATCATATTTTTCCGGTGGCACAGGCCATCACCACGCCGGACGCCATGGGCGTCTGTCTGGTCAAGCCGCAGTTTGAAGCCGGGCGCGAAAAAGTGGGCAAGAACGGCGTGGTGCGTGACCCCGCCACCCACCGCGAAGTGCTGCACAATGCCATGGGCTATGCGGCTGCCAACGGATTTGCTGTGCGCGGGCTGGATTTCAGCCCGGTGAAAGGTCCGGAAGGCAACATCGAATATCTGATGTTCGTGCAGAAGAGCGAGGAGCCCTGCGTGCTGGACGATGCGGCCGCCGAACAGGTCGTGGCTGCAAGCCATTCCACGCTGGACCGCTGAACGATACGGATACAGAACCAAAACAGGAGGCTTCGGCATGACGGTTTACATTTCTCCGAACCCTGGAAAGATCTCGGCCAGTGAGGTCGCTCTGCGTGCAGCGCAGATCCTGCAGAATCATGGCGCATCGGTGCTGATGTGCGAGGATCTGCGCACGGTCTGCAATGCGGCCGGCGTTGTATATCTGCCGCTGGAACAGTGTCTGGAACGTACGGACGTGATCCTGACCATCGGCGGAGACGGAACGATCCTGCATGAGGCGAATCTTTCGCTCAAGCATGCAAAGCCGATCCTGGGCATCAACCTGGGCCGCTGCGGTTTTCTGGCTACCTGCGAGGTCAGCGAGATGGAAAGCAAGCTGCCTGCCGTGGCGCGGGGCGAGTTCCAGCTGGACAACCGGATGCTGCTCTACGCCCATGTTCTGGGCCATGACGGCTGGGAAGGCCATGCACTGAACGACGTTGTCGTGACAAAAGGCCGCCTGCAGCAGGCCATTGATTTCAGCATTTACTGCGATGACATTCTGGTGGAGCATTACCGGGGCGATGGTGTGATCGTTGCGACGCCGACCGGCTCTACTGCGTATTCGATGGCCGCAGGCGGGCCTATTCTGGATTCGCAGACCAAAGGCGTGGTCGTCACGCCAATCTGCCCTCACAGTCTTGCCAGCCCGGCCATGGTGTTTGCGCAGGAACGCAAGCTGAACATCTGCGTCGGTCAAGTGGCCGACGGCGAGGTGTTCATCAGCTGTGACGGTGCAGCAGGATTCCCGCTCAAGGCGGGCGCAACGGCAGAAGTCCGGCTTTCGGATCAGGTGGTGCAGCTGATCACCTTCAGCAAGGCGGATCAGTTCCAGGCCATCGACCAGAAATTGCGCAGCAGACGATAAAAGGAGATACGACGAACTATGGCACATGTCCGCAAAGAAGAAGCAAAAAGTAAGGGAGACCGCCTGCAGACCATTCTCCGTCTTGTGCAGGAGCATCCGATCAGTCGGCAGGAAGTGCTGCTGGACTATCTGCGCAAGGAAGGGTTTGATGTAACTCAGGCCACGATCTCGCGGGATATCCGGGAGCTGTGCCTGGTCAAGGCCGCCACCGCAGAGGGCTACCGCTATGTTTCCAGCCGGAACGAGAGCTTTAACCCCAAGACCCAGGGCCGGTTTGAGACGATCTTTCATGAGTCGGTGCTGGGGGTGGACTATGCAGGCCATGTGGTGCTGGTCAAGTGCTATTCCGGCATGGCCAATGCAGCCTGTGAGGTATTTGACGCATTGCAGTGGAAAAACGTGGTCGGCACCCTTTCGGGTGATGACACTTTTCTGATCGTTGCCCGCTCCGAGCGGGACGCCAAGACCATCTGCACGGAACTGACCCGGCACATCGGGTAAAACAAACGCGGGAGAGACGATAAACCATGTTAAGCTGCCTGCAAATTGAAAATGTCGCGGTCATCCAGAAGGCAGAAGTTCATTTTCAGCCGGGGCTGAACGTCCTCACCGGTGAGACTGGTGCGGGCAAGTCCATTCTGATCGACTCCATCAATGCGATCCTGGGCAATCGGACTTCCAAGGATCTTGTGCGCACGGGTGCGTCCAAAGCGGTGATCCGTGCGTCTTTTGCGCAGATCCCGGATGTGGTGCTGGACAAACTGGAAGCGGCCGGTTATGAGCGCTCGGCAGAGCTGCTTCTGAGCCGTGAGATCACCGCCGAAGGAAAGAGCAGCTGCCGGATCAACGGTATGCCCACCACGGCGGCTGTGCTGCGGGAGCTGTGCGGAGGTCTGATCAACATCAACGGCCAGCACGACTCGGTGGGACTGCTGAATCCGGCACACCATCTGAGCATTCTGGACGATTATGCGCAGAACGCCAAACTCTATCAGGAGTATTATGTGCTGTACCGGAGCCTGGTCAAGGTCAAGAAGGAACTGGACGCCATGATCACCGACGAGGCGGAAAAGCAGCGACGGATCGACCTGCTGAGCTATCAGGTGCAGGAGATCGAAGAAGCCGGACTGACCGCCGGCGAGGAGCAGACCCTGGAAGCACGCCGCAAGGTGCTGGCCAACGCGTCCACCATCCGGGACCGGGTGGCAAAGGCCCATGCGCTGCTGTCCGGGGACGATGACACCCCCGGCGCAGTGGATCTGCTGGGTGAGGCATCCAACGCCATGGATACGGCCGCCCAGCTGGACGAGTCACTTTCCGGGGTGTCCGGCACGCTGATGGACCTGTACTATTCGGCCAAGGACGCAGCGGCAGAGCTGATCGACCGGCTGGATGCCTACGACACGAACGACGCCGAGCTGGATGAGATCGAACAGCGGCTGGATCTGTTGTACCGTCTCAAACGCAAGTACGGTGATACGGTGGAGGACATCATTGCCTTTGGACAGAAAGCACGGGAGGAACTGGAACAGATCCAGTTCTCGGAGCAGCGGCACGATCAGCTGCAGGCGGAAAAGCTGCGCCTGTATGGTCTGGCGCGCGAAAAGGCGGAGGCCTTGACCCAGACCCGTCTGAAAGCCTTTGACGAGCTGAATTCACGCATTACCGATACCTTGCAGTTCCTGAATATGCCGGGTGTGCGCATGACGCTGCACCACGCCCGTGGGCCGTTGGCAAGCCACGGACAGGACAGCGTGGAATTCTACATCTCCACGAACGCCGGTGAAGCCCCGAAACCGCTGGCCCGCATTGCCTCCGGCGGTGAGCTGAGCCGCATTACCCTTGCCATCAAAAATGCGCTGGCAGACCGGGATGCAGTGCCCACGGTGATCTACGATGAGATCGACAGCGGTGTTTCCGGCAAGGCCGCCGGACGGATCGGTGAGGTGCTGCGGCAGAGCGCACAGGGACATCAGATCCTGTGCATCACCCATACGGCACAGATCGCCGCACTGGCTGACTGCCACCTGCTGATCCAGAAAAATGTGACGAACGACCGCACTTATACCGAGATCCACCCGCTGGATACGGAGGGCCGCGTGGAAGCACTGGCCCGGTTGATCTCCGGCGATCATGTGACCGAGCTTTCACGGGCAAATGCGCGGGAAATGCTGGGTACCGGCCGCCAGTAACAGGGGAGCGTTCCCGTCGGAATCCGGGGCTTGACAAGCCCGTGTTCTTGTGATAAAGTAAGTTTTGTTAATGGCGATGAAGGGAATAAGTACCCTGAAGTGTTCTGCCCAGAGAAACCCCGGTTGGTGCAAGGGGCCGCAGAACAGCAGGCGAATACCTCCCGGAGCTGCAGGCTGAATGCTGTCTGAGCTAGTAGGCTGTGCCGCGTGCGAGCGTTACAAACGCAGGAGTGTCACTCTACTCTGGGGTGTGCACTCGTGAGGTCGTTTCTGTGAGGAAGCGGCAAACAGAGGTGGTACCGCGAAGATTTCTCGCCCTCTGCCAAATTGATGTTTGGCAGAGGGCGTTTTTGTTTCCTCTGCCCCACAAAACAGGAGGATGTTTCTATGACTTTGTACGAAGAGCTGCAGGCCCGTGGTCTGGTGGCACAGATCACCGACAACGAGATCATTGATCTGATCAACAACGGCAAGGCTACTTTTTATATCGGCTTTGACTGCACGGCCGACAGCCTGACCGCAGGCCATTTTATGGCCCTGACCCTGATGAAGCGCCTGCAGATGGCAGGCAACAAGCCGATCGCCCTGATCGGCGGAGGCACTACCATGATCGGCGATCCCTCCGGCCGCACCGATATGCGCAAGATGCTGACCAAAGAGGACATCGCCCACAATGCAGCCTGCTTTAAAAAGCAGATGGAAAAGTTCATCGACTTCTCGGATGACAAGGCTTTGATGCTGAACAACGCCGACTGGCTGCTGAACCTGAACTATGTGGAGCTGCTGCGTGACGTGGGTGCCTGCTTCTCGGTCAACAACATGCTGCGTGCCAAGTGCTATGAGCAGCGCATGGAGCGCGGTCTGTCCTTCCTCGAGTTCAACTACATGATCATGCAGAGCTACGACTTCTACTACATGTTCCAGCATTACGGCTGCAACATGCAGTTTGGCGGCGATGACCAGTGGAGCAACATGCTGGGCGGCACCGAGCTGATCCGCCGTAAGCTGGGCAAGGATGCCTACGCCATGACCATCACCCTGCTGACCGACTCGCAGGGCAAGAAGATGGGCAAGACCGCAGGCAATGCTGTCTGGCTGGACCCCAACAAGACCAGCCCCTTCGAGTTCTACCAGTACTGGCGCAATGTGGGTGATGCCGATGTCATGAAGTGCATCCGGATGCTCACCTTCCTGCCACTGGAGCAGATCGACGAGATGAGCACATGGAAGGATCAGCGCCTGAACGAGGCCAAGGAGATCCTGGCCTACGAGCTGACCAGCATGGTCCACGGCAAGGAAGAAGCTGAAAAGGCACAGGCAGCAGCCCGTGCACTGTTTGGCGGTGCTGCAATGGACACGGAGCACATGCCCAGCACCCAGCTGACCGAGGCGGATCTGACCGATGGCTCCATCGGCATCCTGACCCTGATGGTCAAGGCTGGTCTGGCTGCTTCCAACGGTGAGGCACGCCGTCTGGTCGTGCAGGGCGGTGTTCTGGCCGATGGCGAAAAGGTTGCAGCTCCCACCGTCAGCTTTACCGCAGAACAGCTCAAGAAGGGCGTTGTGATCAAGAAGGGCAAGAAGGTCTATCACAAGGTCACCCTGTAAGCATCTGCCCAAGATCCCGCAATAAAAATACCGCTGTCCGGTTCTGAACCGGACAGCGGTATTTTTTGTTTGCATTCAGCAGAGAAGCAGGATGTTCTGCCCCTCGGTCACGTTGCCGGAAGCCACCACAGTGACATCCGAGAAGGCATCACTGTTGGTTACCACAACCGGAGTGGTCAGGGGATAACCATCGGCACGGATCTTCTGCAAGTCAAATTTCAGCAGAAGCTGTCCGCTGTAGACATGTTCGCCTGCCCGGACCTGCAGAGCAAATCCGGCTCCATGCCGTTCCACCGTGTCCATTCCAACATGAATCAGAAGGTCCACGCCGGAATCACACCGCAGACTGACGGCATGACTGCTTTCGGCAATTTTCAGGATCACACCGTCTGCCGGAGCATAGATCTCTCCCTTATCCGGTTCAATGGCACAGCCTTTGCCCAGAACCTCCGCCGAAAATACCGGATCCTCGATTCCATCCAGCGGAAGAAGCTTTCCCTCCAGCGGAGAAGCAATGAGCATTCCACCTTCCGAAGAGAAGAAGGAAACGACCGGTGCTTCAGGGTGCCGTTTTTTCCGATAATACGAAAAGACCTTACAGACCAGAAAGACAACACCTGCCACAGCCAGACCAATCAGCCCGGCCAGCAGAAGCCCGAACAGCATGCTGTCTGCCGTGATCCAGCGGTTCCATGCCAGAATGGCGGCTGCGATTCCAACGGCCGCAGCTGTCACTGCTTCGGCTGACTCAAAGCTCATACGCCTTTTTCAGTGTCTCGTAAGCGGCATCTTCGTTCTCGGCATGGACCAGCAGCGAGATATCCAGGTCGCTGGTGGTGATCAGAAGCACTTCAATGCCGGCCATGGCCAGTGCATTCAGGGCACGAGCGGCCACACCGCAGCTGGTAACCATGTCCTCGCCAAAAAGGTTCAGTTTGGAATAGCCGACACTGATCAGCGGGGAAGCCTTGGCATCCTTGTCCAGGTTGGCGGCTGAAATGGCTTTCATTACCAGCGGCAGATCGCTGCCGGCGGCGGTAAAGCTGAAGTCAATGGTGGTGCCATGGGGCGCACTCTGGCTGATCATGTCCACGACAACGCCGTTGTCTGCAAAAATCTGCAGATAACGGGCCAGACTGTTGCCCTTGAATTCCACGTCCTGCACACTGATCATCATCAGGCTGGGCTCAATGTTGATTTTCGATACTCCGTACATAAAATCCCTCCACTCTGCCCGTCACACGGGCGTTCCAATTGATTCCCACGGTTTTATGTAAGCTCCAGAAAGTCGCTGTTGATATTATTTTGCGCGATTTTTTGAACGGTGTCAAGACTGAAATCGGAATGTTTTGCGCGCACACCATGCTGCTTTGCCAATTCCTGCGTGTAATCGCGGAAAAGATAGGTGCGCACATTGGATTTTCCAGCGTCATAATGGGTGACCGTCGGCAGGAGCTTCGGTTCCAGAACGGCACACTGCACCGTTCCGTCCGGCTCGGTGGTCTTTTGCAGCTGCAGGTTCAGGATAGCACCTACCAGTTGATCCGGCCGGTTCTGCGTGCTCAGAAAATTGCCCAGAGAATAGGCAACGAATGTCTGCCTTCCGTCTGCTGCACTCAGCCACTGAGCATCCTGCAGCACATGCGGGTGGGTGCCCACAATCACATCGGCACCCCAGTCTGCAAGCTGCTGTGCCAGTGTGCGCTGACCGTCCACAATGGTGTGGCTGTCCTCTACGCCCCAGTGCACACCCACGATCACAAAGTCGGCCTGCTGGTGTGCTGCACGAACCTGCTGCTCGATCACATCCGTCTGGCTGGTGTAGATCACGTTGGCGGGCATGGAGCTGCTGGTGGGGATGCCATTGGTGTGCTCCGTGTAGGAAAGGTAGGCGATGGTCACCCCGTTGACGGTCTGCAGCGGAATGCGGCTGTAGTCGTCCGTACCACGCCACAGGCCGGTGGTGACTACGTCCTCCGGCATGCTCTCCCAGAAACGCAGGGTGGCAGCCAGACCGGCTGCACCCTTATCATAGGTGTGGTTATTTGACAGGCTGAACACCCGGATGCCGGCCCGGTAAAGCGCCCGGGCACAGTCTCCCGGGGTAGAAAAGCAGGGGTAGGAGGAGGGCTCCAGCTCATCGCTGCAGAGCGTTTCCTGATTGATCCAGTTGATGTCCTGCTGCGCATAGAAGGGTGCGACCTGTGCATAGCAGTAATCAAAGTCGTACTGCTGCCCATTGGCGGCCCGCCGGGCGGCCTGCTTGTAGATGGGGGAATGGATCAGGTCATCGCCCGTAGCCGAAAAGCGGAGCGTTTCCACCACCGGTTCCGGTTCGGGCTCCGGGACCGAGGACGCCGCAGGCTCCGTGCTGCTCACCGCACTGTCCGACGGTTCGTCTCCGCCGGTCGGGATGGTGCCCACCGGGAGAAAGCGGAGCAGAAGCCCCATGCATGCCACGACGGCACCCGCTGTGAGCAGCGTGCCGACCCAGTGCTTCCCGGACCGCCGCCGGGGTGTCGAATGCTTTGCCATGTTGAACCTCCTGCAGCACAGGGGCTATCCAAAAACCACTGTGCCGCATCTGCAGGGCAAGAATCAGATCGAAGCGATCAGGTCGCCCATATTATACAGCCCCGGCTCCTTCTTTGCCAGATACACGGCGGCGTTGATGGCGCCGTTGGCAAAGATGCTGCGGGAATAAGCAGTGTGCTTGAGGGTGATCACTTCGTCCGGGCCGCAGAACAGCACCTCGTGGTCGCCCACGATGCTGCCGCCGCGTACCGAGCTGATGCCGATCTCCTTCGGATCACGCTTCTGACGCACGGAGGAGCGATCGTAGACATAGTGGTAAGCACCATCATTCTGCTCGTTGATGGCATCGGCCAGCATCAGAGCAGTGCCGCTGGGGGCATCCAGCTTGTTGTGATGGTGCTGTTCCACGATCTCCACGTCGTAGTTCACGCCCAGAATGGCAGAAGCACGCTTGCACAGCTCCGACAGAACGTTGATGCCCATGGACATGTTGGCGCTCTTGAACACGGGCACCGTGCGTGACAGCTGCACGACCTTGAGCTGCAGCTCTTCCGACAGGCCGGTGGTGCAGACCACGATGGGCAGCTTGTGGGCCTCGCAGTAGGGCAGAGCCTTTTCCACAGCAGCGGGAGAGCTGAAGTCGATGACGACATCGCCCTTGCCGTTCAGTTTTTCCAGGCTGTCATACACGGGGATACCGTTCTGCTCGCCGTCCTTCACATCAATGCCTGCCACAACACAGCAGTCCTCTCGCTGTGCGATCATATCGCACAGGACATGGCCCATACGGCCGCCAATGCCCTGGATCACGATTTCCGTCATAGTTGAGTTCCTTTCTTTTTACGCAATAATACGGAAAAATGCCCGGAGAACCGTCTCCCTGGGCATTTTACCTGAAACTTATTCCTGGATCAGACCGGCTGCGCGCAGGGTGTTCTCGATCTGTGCCTGATGTGCCTCACTGGGCTCCACCAGCGGCAGGCGGCACTCGCCGGCCTCCCAGCCCAGCAGATTCATGGCATACTTGACCGGGATGGGATTCACTTCGCAGAACAGTGCATCGGACAGCGGCAGCATCTCCAGCTGCAGGTCGCGGGCCTTTGCGGTATCTCCGTCAAAGAAGGCCTGGCAGCAGTTGTGCACCAGCTCCGGTGCCACATTGGAAACCACGCTGATCACGCCCTTGCCGCCCAGAGCCAGCAGAGGAACCACCTGATCGTCGTTGCCGGAGTAGATGTTCAACTCATCGCCGCAGAGGGCTGCGATCTTGGCCACCTGCGAAATGTTGCCGGAAGCCTCCTTGATGCCGTTGATCAGCGGGTGCTTGCTCAGCTCCAGTGCCGTTTCCGGGGCAATGTTCAGGCCCGTGCGGGAGGGAACATTGTACACGATCACCGGGATGCCGCCGGCCTCTGCCATGGCGGTGAAGTGTGCCACCAGACCGGCCTGCGAGGTCTTGTTGTAGTAGGGGGTGACCATCAGCAGGGCGTCTGCGCCGCAGGCGGCCGACTTGACAGCCAGTGCACAGCCGTGGTCGGTGTCGTTGGAGCCTGCACCTGCGATGACGGGAACACGGTGATTCACAACATCCACCGTGTACTTGATCGCAGCCAGCTGCTCCTCATCGGTCATGGTGGAGCACTCGCCGGTGGTGCCGCAGATGACGATGGCATCCGTGCTGCGGGCGATCTGGTCCTCGATGATGCGGCCCAGCTCGTCAAAATTGATGCTTCCGTCCTCATACATCGGGGTGATGATGGCAACACCCGCACCGGTAAAGACAGGATTCTTCATAGCAAAAACTCCTTTGATTGCGTTTTCACGCAAAAATTATACTCAGTCAAAATAGCCCTTGGCCGCCAGCAGCTCAGCCAGCAGCACGGCACCGCCGGCAGCACCGCGCAGGGTGTTGTGGCTCATGCAGGCAAACTTGTAGTCAAACAGAGTGTCCTCCCGCAGGCGGCCGATGCACACGGCCATGCCGTTTTCGGTGTTGCGGTCCAGCTTGGGCTGCGGACGATCCGGCTCAGTGAAGTAGTGCAGGAACTGCTTGGGTGCGCTGGGCAGGTTCAGCTCCTGTGCGGGGCCGCGGAAGTTTGCCCATGCCTCCAGCATCTGCTCCTTGGTGGGCTTTTTGTCAAAGCTCACGAACACGGCAGCGGTGTGGCCGTCAGAGACCGGCACACGGAAGCACTGCGCGGTAATGGTGGGCTTCTCGGCGTTGACGATGTGGTCACCCTCGATGTGGCCCCACAGCTTCAGGGGTTCGCGCTCACTCTTTTCCTCTTCGCCGCCGATGTAGGGGATCACGTTGTCCACGATCTCCGGCATACGGTCAAAGGTCTTGCCGGCACCGGAAATTGCCTGATAGGTGCACACCAGAGCCTTGTTCACACCAAATTCCTTCATCAGCGGGTGCAGCGCGGGCACATAGCTCTGCAGGCTGCAGTTGGACTTGACGGCGATGAAGCCGCGCTTGGTGCCCAGACGCTTGCGCTGTGCGGGGATGATCTCAATATGGTCGGCGTTGATCTCGGGCACCACCATGGGCACATCCGGGGTGAAGCGGTTGGCGCTGTTGTTGGACACCACCGGGCACTCTGCCTTGGCGTAGGCCTCTTCCAGAGCCTTGATCTCATCCTTGGGCATGTTGACGGCGCAGAAAATGAAGTCCACCTGTGCGGCGACCTCTTCCACCTTGGAAGCGTCCTGCACCATCATCCCCTTGACACTCTCGGGCATCGGGGTGGTCATGGCCCAGCGGCTGCCCACAGCCTCTTCATACGTTTTGCCTGCGCTGCGGCCAGAAGCAGCCAGGACGGTCAGCTTGAACCAGGGATGGTTCTCCAGCAGCGTAATAAAACGCTGACCCACCATACCGGTTGCGCCTACGATACCCACTTTATACTGTTTTTCCATTTCCAGCACCTTTCCTTTCAAAAAGACGAGCAATGTGCTCTCTGGTTTGCACAGAGACTTGAAAACAGGCACTCTATGCAATATAATAGATACTGTCTATACAAATTTTATAATATCATTGATGCGGTACCCGTGTCAATCATCGGAAAGGCAAATGCACAATATGTTAAAAAAAGATTTTTGGTACGATTTACCCAAAGAGCTCATTGCGCAGGAACCTGCAAGCCCCCGCGACTCTGCACGCCTGATGGTCCTGAGCCAGAAGGATGACAGCATCCAGCACAAGATCTTCCGGGATCTGCCGGATTTTTTGGAGCCCGGCGACCTGCTGGTGGTGAACAACTCCAAGGTGCTGCCCGCCCGCATCGTGGGCATCAAGCAGCCCACCGGTGCGGTCTGCGAGCTGCTGCTGCTCCGTCAGGTCAAGGGCGACCAGTGGGAATGCCTGGCAAAGCCCGGCAAGCGGATGCAGGTCGGCACCAAGGTCAGCTTTGGTGACGGCAGCCTGACCGCTGTGGTGGACGAGACGCTGGAGGACGGCAACAAGTACGTTACATTCTATTACGACACCGAGACTCTTTATGAAAAGCTGGATGAGTTTGGCAAGATGCCGCTGCCGCCCTACATCACCAAGCAGCTGGAGGATCAGAGCCAGTATCAGACCGTGTATGCCAAGGAGCTGGGCAGCGCGGCCGCACCCACGGCCGGCCTGCACTTCACCCCGGAGCTGATGGACACCATCCGCGCCAAGGGTGTCGGCATTGCCGAGGTGACACTGCACGTTGGTCTGGGCACCTTCCGCCCCGTGCAGGAGGATGAGATCACCGACCACAAGATGCACAGTGAGTGGTATTCCATCAGCGAGGAGACCGCCCAGCGCATCCGCGACACCAAGGCTGCCGGTCACCGTGTGATCGCCGTGGGCACCACCAGCTGCCGCACCTTGGAAGCCGTGGCGGCCAAGTATGGCGAGATCCGCGCCTGCAGCGGCAATACCTCCATTTTCCTGTACCCGGGCGTCAAGTTCAACTGCATCGACGGCCTGGTCACCAACTTCCACCTGCCGGAGAGCACCTTGATCATGCTCATTGCCGCACTGTATGGCTACGACAAGACCATGCATGCCTACAAGGTGGCCGTGGAAGAGAAATACCGCTTCTTCAGTTTCGGTGATGCGATGCTCATTCTGTGAGCGAAGGCGCAAGATCGAAACCTGTAAGAGATTGTTCTGAATACCGCAGGTTTCTGCGGCAGGATCGCACGGCTGTTTTCCGTGCGCAGAAAGGAAACACGAGACAATGCCTTCACTGACGACTTACAAGCTCCTCAAGCAGGAACACGATGCCCGGCGGGGCGAGTTCAAGACCGTGCACGGCACGGTGCAGACACCCGCTTTCCAGAACGTTGCTACGGCAGGCGCCATCAAGGGCGGCCTGTCGGCACAGGATCTGAAGGACATCGGCGCACAGGTGATGCTGTGCAACACCTACCATCTGCACCTGCGCCCCGGTGATAAGCTGGTGGCTGACATGGGCGGCCTGCACAAGTTCACCCGCTGGAACGGCCCCATCCTGACCGACAGCGGCGGATTTCAGGTGTTCAGCCTGGCAAAGCTGCGCAAGATCACCGAAGAAGGTGTGACCTTTGCCTCTCATCTGGACGGCCACCGCATCTTCATGGGCCCGGAAGAGAGCATGCAGATCCAGGCAAACCTGGGTTCCACCATTGCCATGGCCTTTGACGAGTGCGTGGAGAACCCGGCCCAGCACGATTACTCCAAGGCCAGCTGCGAGCGCACCACCCGCTGGCTGAAGCGCTGCAAGGCCGAGATGGCCCGCCTGAAGCATGAGGGCATTTCGGTCAACCCGGATCAGCTGCTGTTCGGCATCAATCAGGGCTGCACCTTTGCAGACCTGCGTGTGGAACACATGAAGCAGATCGCAGATCTGGACCTGGACGGTTATGCCATCGGCGGTCTGGCTGTGGGCGAACCCACCGAGGTGATGTACGAGATGATCAGCCAGGTGGAGCCCTATATGCCCAAGGACAAGATCCGCTACCTGATGGGCGTGGGCACCCCCGGCAACATCATTGAAGCTGTCTCCCGCGGTGTGGATCTGTTCGACTGCGTGATGCCAAGCCGCAATGCCCGTCATGGCCATCTGAACACCTGGGGCGGCATCATCAACATCAAGAACGCCAAGTATGAGCGCGACGAACGCCCCATCGACCCCGCCTGCGGCTGCCCGGCCTGCCGCAACTACTCGCGTGCCTATATCCGTCATCTGTTCAAGGCAGAGGAGATTTTGGGCATGCGTCTGGCCGTTATGCACAACCTGTGGTTCTACAACCATCTGATGGAGCGCATCCGCGACGAACTGGACGCAGGCACCTTCACGGCCTTCCACGACAGGTACGTTAAGCTGCTGGACACCAGAATTTGAGAATAAGCCTTGCAACCAGCCGAACAAGAAGGTATAATAAACTTATCTGAATTTTGAGAGGAGATTTTGCCAAATGCAATTTCTGACTACCACGTCCGAGGGTTACATCAGCCTGTTCTTCACGCTGGCACTGATGCTGGTCCTGCTGTACTTCATGATCTACCGTCCGCAGAAGAAGCAGGAGAAGAAGGACGCCGCCATGCGCAACAGCCTGGAGATCGGCGATCAGGTCACCACCATCGGTGGTGTGATCGGCCGCGTTGTTGCCATCAAGGATGACACCTTCGTGCTGGAAACCGGCGCAGACCGTGTGAAGATCCGCTTTACCAAGACTGCCATCGGCTCTGTCGAGAAGCTGAACATGGACAAGGCTGAAAGCAAGACGGACAAGAAGTAATTTTTTCGATCACCGCATATCCGACGCGTCTCTCTGCATAGTGTATGGCAGGGAGGCGCGTTTTTATGTTGGAAAAAACTCATACCCCGGCGGCTCTGCTGCTGGGAGCGCTGGCCGGAGTGTTGGCTGCGACGCTCTGCATCTTGGGGTCTGCGGCCTGGATGGCAAAGCAGGGCTGCTCGGCGTCCATGGCGTGGCCGCTGGCCACGGTGTCGGTTTGCGTCGGGGGCTTCTGCGGCAGCGCACTGGCGGCGCTCTGGAAAAAAGAACAGGGTCTTTTGACGGGCTTGCTGTTGGGCGGACTGTTTGCGGCAGCGCTGAGCGGTCTGCTGCTGATGTCTGGCGGCCTGTTTGACACCCCGGCTTTGCTCCGGATGGCAGCGGTGCTTCTCTGCAGCTGTGCCGGGGGTGTTCTGGGCCGGGCTCTCGGAGAGAAAAAACGTCGGATCTGAAGGAGGATGCAGGATGTGGGTCTATCCGTCTGATGAAGTCCGGACATCGCCTGAGACTACGGCGCTTCTGCCGCAGCTCCCGGCAGAGTCCGGTACCCCGAAGCAACCGGTTCCGGAGCCCCTGAACGCCGGAGAAGCAATGCAGGATGGCGTCGCACAGCAACCGGAACGGCTGCACCGCCGCATGCGGCATGCCAGCCGGGATTGCTGCCTGCTGGCGGCGGCCTTTTTGCTGGGCACGGCGGCTGCAGGGGCTTTGCAGGCGGTCTGCGATGCCTCGCAGCAGGAGATGCTGAGCTATTTTCTGCAATGCTGGTGCGGGCTCTTTTCGGTTTCTGCGCCAACGTCTGCAGCAGGGCTGTTCTGCGCCGAGTATGCGGCCCTTGCCGCTGCGGCAACGCTGCTGCTTTTGCTGGGCCTGTCCGCTGTGGGGCCGGTGTGCATCTTTTTGTTTACGATGCTGTACGGCCTTGGCAACGGCCTTTTATCCGCGCAGCTGCTGGCGGGGGCAGACGGGAAAAGCATCCTCGCTTTGTTGCTGCTGGGCATTCCGGCCGCCTGTGCCGCCGGCGGCCTGTGCATGTTCGGTGCAGCAGCACTGCAGGTGAGCGGGCGCATCCGGGCCTACTCCTTCCGAAAAACGGCCGGACAAGCCTGTTCCGGGGCGCGGGAACTGATGGGGCAGTATCTGCTGGTGATCGTGGTATTTTTGCCGCTGTGCGGCGCAGCGACAGGGCTCGCCTATCTGGGCGGAAAAATCCTTTAACGTCAGCTTTTCTTGCGATGCCGCCCCGGGTATGCTACAATAAGGAAAATGGATGAGAAACGCAGGAGTCTTTTTATGAAAGAGCCGAAACTGAAAACTGTTTATGTCTGCTCCAACTGTGGGGAGACAAGCCCCCGCTGGATGGGCCGCTGCCCGAGCTGCGGGAGCTGGAATACCATGAATGAAGATGTAGTGGCCGAAGCTCCGAAAGCGGGCACCGCTGCGGCACGGCAGGCGGCTGCTGCCCGTCCGGAGGGCGTGACCAGCCTGACGGCCCGGCGTCTGTCCGAGATCAGCACCACAGAAGAGAAAAGCCGCATTCTGACCGGCATTTCAGAGCTGGACCGCGTGCTGGGCGGCGGCATCGTGCTGGGCGGCGTTGTGTTGCTGAGCGGCGAGCCGGGCGTGGGCAAATCCACCATGCTGCTGCAACTGTGCGGTGCCATTTCCAATCAGCATAGCGTTCTGTATATCACGGGCGAAGAATCGGTCCGGCAGGTCAAGTTGCGTGCAGCCCGCCTGAAGGTCCCGCAGGACAATATTTTTCTGGCCGCCGAAAACGATGTGGACGAGATCTGTGGCCTGATCGAAAAGGAAAAACCGGACCTTGTGGTCATCGACTCCATCCAGACCATGCGCTGTATGGACATCTCGTCGTCGTCCGGTACAGTCAGCCAGGTCAAGGAGAGCGCGGCGCGTCTGCTGGCTGTTGCCAAGAAACAGGAGATCCCCATGTTCATCGTGGGTCATGTGAACAAGGACGGTGCCATTGCCGGCCCCAAAGTTATGGAGCATATCGTGGACACCGTGCTTTACTTTGAGGGCGACAAGATGCTGCCATACCGCATCCTGCGGGCGGCAAAGAACCGCTATGGCTCCACGAATGAGCTTGGCATGTTCGATATGACCGGTACCGGTCTGGCCGAGATTGAAAACCCGTCGCAGATGCTGCTGGAAGGCCGTCCACTGGGCGTTTCCGGAAACTGCGTGGCCTGTACCATGGAGGGCAGCCGACCCATTCTGAGCGAGATCCAGGCCCTTGCCACCAAGACGAATTTCCCGGCCCCACGGCGTGCCTGCAGCGGCTACGACTATAACCGCATGAATCTGCTCATCGCCGTGTTGGAAAAGCGTGCAGGCTATTTCTTCGGCAATCTGGACGTGTATGTCAACATTGTGGGCGGCATTGCCCTGCGGGACACGGCCTGTGATCTTTCGGTGTGTCTGAGTATGGTGTCCTCGCTGCTGGACCGCCCGGTCAGCGACAAGCTGATCGCCATTGGCGAGGTCGGCCTGGGTGGGGAAGTGCGCAGTGTGCCCAACTTGGAACAGCGTCTGCATGAGGCAGAACGCATTGGGTTTGAACGCGCCGTGGTGCCCAAGCACAGCCTGAACCACCTGAACCCGGCGGATTATCCGGGCATGAAGCTGATTGGTGCCGCGTATATTTCCGATGCCATCAACGCACTGAAAACAGATCGTTTGTAAGAGGATGCCATGTCGATTTATCTGGACGAAAAGAACCCCGGCAAGCACAAGCCCTTTGAGGATGCTTCGCCGGATATTGTGGAATATGTACGCTATCTGGAAGTGATCGCCGGCAAAAGCGCCAATACGGCGTTCAGCTATTTTTGTGACCTGCGCGGGTTCAGCCGCTTTATGAAGCGCCGCCGCGGCCTTGTCCCGGCGGACAGCGAGATGCAGGACATCGACCCCAAAGGATTGGACACGGCATTCTGGGCCAGCGTGACCAAAGAGGATATCTACGAATACCTGTATTTCCTCAACCGGGAATGCGGCAACAAAAAGTCCTCGACTGCCCGGCGGCTGGCCAGTCTCCACGGCTTTTATGATTATCTGGTCAATCAGGTCAACCGGCTGGATTCCGACCCGACCGCTGCGATCAAACCTCCCAAACAGGACAAAGTCCTGCCCAAATACCTGACTGCAGAACAGTCTATGGATCTGCTGGAAAGCACCCAGACCCAGAGCGATTTCCCGGAGCGGGATTACTGCATGGTGGTCCTGTTCCTGAACTGCGGCATGCGTCTGTCGGAGCTTGTGGGCATGGACCTGGATGACATTGATCTGGAACAGCGGCAGATCCGGCTGTTCGGCAAGGGCCACAAAGAGCGCATGGTGTATCTGAACGATGCCTGCGTGGAAGCGCTGCAGCTTTACCTGAACAAGCGCAATGTGATGGAAGGTCTTTCGCCAAAAGAACGTGCCGTGTTCGTGACCCGGCGGCGCAAGGAGCGCATTTCCAACCGGCGGGTGGAGCAGCTGGTGACCGGAGCCATGAAAGCAGCCGGACTGAAAGGTTTTTCCACCCACAAACTGCGCCATACGGCTGCAACGCTGATGTACCAGACCGGCAATGTGGACATCCTGACCTTGAAACAATTGCTGGGCCACAGCAGCGTTGGTACGACGCAAATTTATACGCACCTGCAGGAATTTCAGGTGCGTGCCGCCATCGAGGAAAACCCGCTGGGCAAAGCGTCCCGCAAAAAGCCCGGCAAAGCAGACTTGGATACAACAGAAGCTGAAACAGGGGAGAGCAGGGAAGAATTGCCCGGCAGCACTGCCGAAGCCACAGAAAACAGCGCAACTGCGGAAGATTCTTCTGCACCCATGGCAGCCTTTGATGGCTTTGCAAAAGAGGGGTTCGGACTGGACACCGAGACGCTCGCAGCAAATTCGGACGCAGATAACGATGCAGAAAATTAACGAATGGTGGTGGAATGATGGCAACGCGCAATTATAGCAAAGAATACAAGCGCGAAAAGGATAAAAAGAAGCTTATCGGTGTAGGAGTTACGCCTGAATTTTTTGAAGCCTTTACGGCTAAGACAGAACTTAACGGCACAAATAAAAACGCCGTTCTGAAGGCCTGTGCGGAAGCATATACTTATGGCAACCTTATCATTGATGAAAACGGCAAGCCCAAGATTATCGGCTGAATCAGGCGTAATTGAATATGATTCGTCAGGCACCTTATGGTCTCAGAATCAAAAGGTGCTTTTTTGTTTACCCTGTGAATGAATTAACGAAGTTTACAGAACACAACAGGAATCAACCACAGCGCCTGTTGGTTTTCCAGCTGGCAGAGATTCTATAAAGGCACGTTTGTAAAACGGCTGCAGCTGGGCATTGTCGGCACAATCAAAAAAAGTCTATGCAGAGCGAAATCGGTGCTTTAAAAGATATCCACGAAAATGCCAACCGGAATGCAGCCAACGATTTGATCCGTCATGACCAAATGGTCGTACACAGAAAAATAAAAAGATTGGAACGACCTGATACAAATATAAATAATGACTTGCAAACAACGAGTGCCGGAAAAAAAGATTGTAAAGACTGTGCAGTCCGAAGAATCAAATTATAATGAAAAAAACAAAATATAAAATCATAAAAAACAGATAAATTGCAGCAAAGCCCGCAAAACGCGGTTTGGGCGGTCGGAATGCCGGCGGGACGCCAAAAGAGCCAAAATCTGGAAAAGAGGGCTTTTTCACTTCCCTCTGTTTCACATAACGTGCATTATACGAAAATACATATCCTAAAAATCAGGACCTTCCCTTCACGCAGGTTTCTGCGATCCGGAGGCCCTGATGACTTGGGTTGCGGCATTTTAATTTTTGGCACAGGAAACGTCTCTTCCCCGTTTTGAGAATCATTGGTTTGCATCCGGCAGCGGCGTGGTGCCAAAATATGCACAGATGGCCTCGTAGTAAATACGCGCAGTTCGTTTGCAGCCCTGTTCGCTGCCAAAGCGTTCCACATCATCCGCATTGGTCACAAAGCATTGTTCCGCCAGCACGGCCGGACAGTTTACATCCTCCAGCAGTGTGAAGCTCCGTTCTGCACGCACTTCGGTATGGGTGCTCTCCACCAGCTGCTTCTGATCATTTTCCAGATAATAAATGTAACGGATGCCGCCGCGCCCACGCAGGTGCGCTCCGGCGTTCTGCATCCCCTCTGCCAATTTCTGAGCAAAGTAATAACTCTCCGCATGCCATGTGCGCCCCGGCACAGATGGATAGCACTCAAAGCCGGCTGCACTGGAACCGTTTGCGGCGGAGTTTCCGTGAATGGAAAGCAGCAACTGTGGGGCCTGCGCATTGGCGGCGGCTGCCCGCTCGGCAGGCGTTGCGGTCTGGTCAAAGGCATCCCGCGTCCGGAGCGGAATGTAATTCGGGTCCTGCTCCAGCCATGCAAGCAGCACGGAGGCCGTGGCGGCCGTCATGTCTTTTTCTTCCACCACTCCCCTTGCGCCCGGGTCGTTGCCGCCATGCCCGGCATCAATGGCTACACGATACGGCGGGTCGCCCACCTGCGGCCGAAACGCCTCTCCGGATGCAGAGACACTTCCCTGCTCTTGTGAAGAAACCCGCAATGCTTCTCGCCAGAGAAACGCCGAAAAAACAAATGCAAGCACACAGAAACAGAGTGTGAGGGCCGTGCGGAGAAAAGAACTCTCCTTCCGTTTCGCTCTTCGCTTCTTTTTCTGGTGTGTGGGCTTGCGACGTTCTGCCATGATATGTACTTCCTGTCCAGATAAACTTCCTATAATAATACGAGTATACTCGGCTTTTTTCTGCAGTGCAAGCAAAAAGCCTGCCCATAAGCAGTGGGCAGGCTTTGAAATGACCCCTTATTTCAGCTCCACGACGGTCACGCCGCTTTCGCCTTCGCCGTAACGGCCCAGACGGAAGCTCTTGACCATGCGGTTGCCGCGCAGGTGCTTGTGGATGGCAGTGCGCAGTGCGCCGGTGCCATTGCCGTGGATCAGGTAGACTACGGTCTGGCCGTTCAGAATGGCGCGGTCGATGAAGGAATCCACCTCTGGCAGGGCCTCGTCCACGGTCAATCCCAGCAGATTGCACTCCATTTTGGCGCTGCGGTGCACCCGCTCCACGCGGCCATTCGGACGGTTTGCGTCGCCGGTCAGGCGGGAATACCGCTGTTGTGCCTTGGTCTGCGGTTTCGGGTCCTTGACCAGCTTTTCCGGCTGTTTGAGCCCCTTGAGCGGGACCTTGGTCTTGATGATGCCGGCCCGTACCAGAACATCCCCGTTCTTGTCCGGCAGCGAAAGCACCGTGGCCAGCTGGTTGAGCTCTGCAATGCAGACCTCCTGCCCTACCTTGACCTCTTTCAGCGGCACAAATTCCTTGACCGGATTGTGCACCACCTCGGTGCCCATAAACAGCTTTTCGGATTCCTTTTTGGCAATCTCACGGGCACGCTGGGCTTTCTGCTGGGTGCTCAGGCGCTCGTCCTTCTGCAGCTGACGCAGTTCGTCGGTCAGCGCATAGGCCTGGCTTTCCACCTGCTGGGCCAGCGCACGGGCTTTGGCGCGGGCCGCTTCCAGCTCGTTTTCGCCCTGCTGGATCAGTTCATCCCGCTTTTTCTGGGCAGCTTCCAGCTGGTGGGATGCCTCGTTCTTCAGCTCTTCCACCTCGTGCTGGCTTTCCTTCAGCTGCAATTTCAGATCATCCAGCTGACCCAGAACGGCATCCAGCCGCTTATCCTCGGCTGACAGATGCTGCTGCGCTGCCTCAATGACCCGCTCCGGGATGCCAAGCTTCTCACTGATGAGGAATGCGTTGGACTTGCCCGGCACGCCGACGCTCAGCTTATAGGTCGGGCGCAGCGTTTCCAGATCGAATTCGCAGCTGGCGTTCACGACGCCCTTGGTCTCCAGTGCGAACACCTTGAGCTCTGCATAGTGGGTGGTGGCCATCAGCAGCACGCCGCGGCGGCGCAGTTCTTCAATGATGGCCACAGCCAGCGCGGCACCCTCGGCAGGGTCGGTACCGGCGCCCAGCTCGTCCAGCAGCACAAGGGTGTGCGGCATGGCCAGCTCCAGAATGCCGGTGATCTTTTTCATATGGCCGGAGAAGGTGGAAAGGCTCTGTTCGATGCTCTGCTCATCGCCGATGTCCACGAGAAACTCATCGAACACGCAGACCTCGCTGCGCTCGTCGGCCGGGATCAGGAAACCACACTGTGCCATCGCGCACAGCAGACCGGCCGTTTTCAGGGTGACGGTCTTGCCGCCGGTGTTCGGGCCGGTGATGATGAGCGAATCATATTCTTTGCCCAGTGCAATGTCCACCGGCACGCACTTCTGTGGGTCGATCAATGGGTGGCGTGCCCGGATCAGCGAGAAGGAATTGTCGGTGCGCACTGCAGGTTTGAATGCCTTGAGCTCCAGCGCCAGACGCGCCTTTGCCAGCAGGACATCAATGTCCAGCATGGCCTGATAGCTGTACTGGAACTGCGGCTCAATGGCTGCCACCTGTGCAGTAAAGGCTACCAGAATGCGCTCGATCTCCTGCGCTTCCTGGGCACGATACTGCAGGATGCGGGCATTGGCTTCCACGACAGCCTGCGGTTCCACAAACACCGTTGCACCGGTAGAGGAAACGTCATGGATGATGCCGCTCACTTCGCCGCGGTATTCGCTCTTGACCGGGACAACGTAGCGGCCGTTGCGCATGGAGACCACACTCTCCTGCAGATATTTTGAGGTGTCCATGTTGCGCACCATGCTTTCCAGACGGTCGCGGATGCTGTTTTCGGTCGCACGGATCTTCTTGCGCAGGTCGTTCAGGGTGCGGGAAGCCGTGTCGGCCATCGCATCCGGGGCAAGGATCGCACTGGAGATCTGCTGTTCCAGGCCCGGCTCCGGGGACAACGCATAGAACAGATCATCGGTCGGGAGCATATCGTGCTCCGAAGAACCGTACCAGTTGGTCAGGTTCTGGAAGTTGCGCAGAGCACCGGCCACCATCAGCAGCTCGCCCATGGAAAGCACGCCGCCCTTGACCGCACGGGCGGCCAGCGCACTGACGCCCTCCACTCCGCCGAAACGGGGCGAACCGTTCTTAATCAGCAGCGTATTGATGGCATCCGTCTGCTCCAGCGCATAGCGCACCTCGTCCGGGTCACACTGCGGCTCAAGTGCCAGGAGCTTCGCCTTTGCTTCCTTACATACACAGCCCTCCGCAGCACGGGCGATGATCTTATCCAGTTCTAATGTTTTTAAGTAGCTTGTTTCCATAATATCCTTTTGCTCAGGGCAGCACCGTTTTTAAAAAGTCGTAGCTCTTCAGCGGCTTGTCCAGATGCGTTAGCGCATACTGCTCCGCTACGGCTGCCAGCTTTTCCAGACTGCCCACAGAAATCTTGAACGAAAATATTTTTTTGTCCTCCACAAGGCAGATGTGCCGCAGTGCAAACAGTGCATTGCGATCCAGATTGCAGCGTTTCCCAGCCTTGGCCGCACAATCAGCACAGAGCAGATAGCCCTCCTGCACATCCAGATAAAAGGCATCGCCTGCATCGTAGGTGCCGCAGTCGCGGCAGCACACCAACTGCGGCAGAAAGCCACACTCGCTCATGGTGCGAAGCTCAAAAACGGCCTTGATGGCCCGCAGGTCCGCCTTGTGCTCACTGATCATGTACAGGCAGTTCAGCAGCAGACGCAGTTCCCGCTCAGCTTCCTGTCCGGTGGGGGTCAACGCAGCAGCCATTTCGGCCAGATACATGGCCAGACTCATCCCCTCGATGGAGGAAGAAATGCCGTGAAAGACATTCTTGACGGCCGCTTCGCGCACAGTATACATGTTGCGCCCCGGCACCAGCGTGAATTCCGAATAGCAAAACAGCCCGCACGCGCTGAACAATTTGCTTTTCAGCCGCAGGCTGCTCTGTGCCGAAGCCGAGATCACCCCCAGCCCCGGGGTCAGGATCGTGAGGATCCGGTCCGATTCTTTATAGCGGGTCTCTTTCAACACCAGACCCAGTGTTACAAAGGTCTCCATGATCCGTGTCTCCTGCCGGATGTTCGTCCGGCATCTGTGTCTGTTTGTACTCCAGATAACGGAGAATGTTTCCCGTGCAGGCAAAGGCCTGCCAGCTTGTTTGCACGTCCATTGGCCGGGTCTCCTTTCCGGGCAGCGCCACTGCCGTCAGTGTTCTCTGGCGGCGGTGGCGTTATCCGAGGAAAACCCGCCCTGCATTGGAAAGGCTCAGCGGCTGCCGTTGTTCTGCTTGAAACCGAAATTGTTCAGCAGGAACTCGTTATCCCGCCAGTCCGACTTCACCTTGACCCAGCACTGCAGGTTCACGCGGCAGCCCAGAAACTCTTCGCAGTCGGCACGGGCCGCACTGGCGATCTTTTTCAGCATGGCGCCGCCCTTGCCGATGACCATGCCCTTGTGGCTTTCCCGCTCACAGTAAATGTTCACATCAATGTCGATGAGATCGGTGCCGGGGCGCTCCTTGAAGCGCTCCACGACTACCGCGATGCCGTGCGGGATCTCGTCGCGCATGAACAGCAGGGCTTTTTCACGGATGACCTCTGCCACCAGTTCCTTCTCCGGCATATCGGTGTAGGCATCATCATCAAAGTAATGGGGGCCTTCTACGGCGTAGCGGCTCAAGGCATCGAACAGCGTTTCACAGCCGTCCTCGTTGCGGACGCTGACCGTGTAGATGTCATCGAATACACCCAGCGCCTTCAGCTCTTCTTTGCGGGCTTCCAGGTCAGCGGCATCCTTGACAAGGTCTGTCTTATTGATGACGGCAATGGCCGGGCCGCCGCTGCTGCGCAGCATGTCCACCAGAACCATCTCGGATTCATTCAGGGCACCATAGGGCTCGAACAGCATCATGGAAACATCCACGTCGGCAATGGAATCGCTGGCGGTTTTGTCCATGCGCTTGCCCAGCTTGTTGCGGGCTTTGTGTACGCCGGGGGTATCCAGCAGCACATACTGCAGCGGGCCGCGGGTGATCACACCGGTAATGCGGGTACGGGTGGTCTGCGGCTTGGAGGTGACAATGGCCACCTTTTCGCCAACCAGCAGGTTGGTCAGGCTGGATTTGCCCACATTGGGGCGGCCGATGACCGCCACAAAAACCGACGACGTATCGTAATGGCCCTGAACGGGCGTCGTGTTACTCAAAATCAAACTCCTGTCTTGCTGTGTGCAGAAATGCACGTTGGATCAAAGGCAAATCATTCGGTGTAGCTCACCGTGCGGGGCAGGCCCAGCTGCAGCAGCACGGCCTCTTCTTTTTCCCGCATCCGCATAGCTTCCAGGCCGCCGTTCTCATGGTCGTAGCCCAGCAGATGCAGCATGGAATGCACGGTCAGAAATGCCACTTCCCGCTGCAGCGGATGGCCGTAGAGGGTCGCCTGCTCCTGGGCGCGCTCCATGCTGATGACGATATCGCCCAGCATTTTGCAGCCGTTGTTTTCGTCCACATCATATTTGCCATCCACACCCAGCGGGAAGCTCAAAACGTCGGTGGGCATGGGCTTGTTGCGGTACTGGTTGTTCAGCTCTGCAATGGCCGCGTTGTCCACAAAGGTCACGCTGATCTCAGCCGGAGCCTCAAAGTGCTCGAACTCCAGCACAGCGTTGCAGGCGCGGCGGATCAGGATGCGGAGGCCGGACGGGACCTTGACGGCCTTCTGGGAATTTGTGATCAGAACTTTATTGGACATAGAATCAGTCCTCTCCTTTCTGGTTTGGTTGTTTTTCGGGATGTGCAGCCCTGTCGTATGCCTTGATGATCTCCTGCACAAGGCGGTGGCGCACAACGTCTTTTTCGGTAAAATAGCACTGGGCAATGCCCTTGACCTGCTTCAGCACATGCAGCGCATCCACAAGGCCGCTGCGGGTGCGTTCCGGCAGGTCGATCTGAGTCACATCGCCGGTCACAACGACCTTGGAACCCACGCCCATGCGGGTCAAGAACATTTTCATCTGCTCCGGCGTGGTGTTCTGCGCCTCATCCAGAATGATGAAGGAGTCGTCCAGCGTACGGCCGCGCATATAGGCCAGCGGGGCCACCTCAATGATCTGTTTTTCCACCAGACGCTCATATGTCTCGGCCCCCAGCATATCAAACAGACCGTCATACAGCGGGCGCAGATACGGGTCCACTTTCTGCTGCAGATCACCGGGCAGAAAACCCAGTTTCTCCCCTGCTTCTACCGCCGGGCGGGTCAGCACGATGCGGGACACCTCCTTGGCCTTGAAGGCCTTTACGGCCATAGCTACGGCGAGGTAGGTCTTACCGGTGCCCGCCGGGCCGACACCAAAGGTGATGGCATTGTTCCGGATGGCATTCAGGTATTCCTTCTGGCCCAGCGTCTTGGGCCGGATGGGCCGCCCTTTGACCGTAACCGTTACAAAATCCTCGGTCAGTTCCCGCACCCGTTTCTCAGCGCCGTCATGAGCCAGGCTGATGCAGTAGCGCACAGTCTGATCCTCCAGCGGGGTATGGTTCTCGATCAGAAGAAGCATGCCTTCCACCGCGCGGCTGGCCGCCGCTACGTTGGCCGGTTCGCCGGAGAGCCGGAGCTGTGTGCCCCGGCAGACGGCCGTAACGGAGAACTCGTTTTCCAGCAGCCGGATGTTCCGGTCGCAGTTGCCAAAGACCGCCGCGGCGATCTCTACACTATCCAGTTCAATGTTCTTTTCTGCCATGTGCTCCTCCTGATGTGCCTGCTTCGATAGCTATATTGTACCACCAAAATCCTTAGAAGAAAACTATGAAAATTGCACAAAATATTTTTCCTGCTTCCATCGTTTTTCCATATTGCAAAAATGCACTTGACAAACTATATCGTCACACGATATAATATGATCACGATATATCGGAACACGATATAAAGACTTTCGATCGAAACGGAGAGGTATCGAAACGATGGAAGCCATGGCCCTGACCGAGTCCACCTATTACATTCTGCTTTCTCTTTATCATCCGCAGCATGGATACGGCATCATGCAGCAGACCGAGCAGCTTTCCGGCGGGCGGGTACACCTTGCCGCAGGGACATTGTATGGAGCACTGAACTCCCTGTGCGAAAAAGGCTGGATCCGACAGCTGCCCGTGGAAAGTGGGAGCCGCAAAAAAGAATATCAGCTGACCACAGAGGGTCTAGCAGTCCTGAGACATGAGCTTGCCCGGCTGCAGCAGCTGGTTGCAAACGGCGAAAGCATCCTGAAGGAGGAATGACCATGAACACGCGCAAAACCATCCATAAAGTCTATCTGGAATGGGATTTCAAGAAGGAAGAACTCTGGCTCAACGAAATGGCGGCGGAAGGCTGGGCTTTGGAGCATGCAGCGTTTTGCTCGTACACCTTCGTGCGCTGTGAGCCGGGCGAATACATCATCCGCATGGAGATGAATGCAGACCGGGACTATCGCAGCTTTGTGGAAGAAACCGGTGCAGAATATGTCGGCGGCTGTGTGAACTGGGTCTATTTCCGCCGCAAAGCCGAGCTCGGGTCGTTTGACCTGTTTTCGGACATAGATTCCCGCATTGCGCATCTTGCACGCATCGGTAAATCGCTCTGGCTGATCTGCCTTGCCAATCTGATCATCGGTGTTGTCAATATCCTAGACGGGCAGACGTTTTCCATTGTAAATCTGCTGTGCAGTGTTCTGCTGGCCTATGGTCTGGGCCGCATCCATGGGATGAATGCATCCCTTGAAGAAGAGCGTGCCCTGCACGAATAAACCTTGTCAAGCCTTTTTGTGCCACAACCGCATAGAAAAACAAAATGTATCTTTGGGTAAAACAGCAATAGCAAACTTTTCTCCTGCGTGATACAATAGCAAGCGTTGCGTGCCCTGCCGCCGCAGCAAAAAGATTGAAGGAGAAATGAACGATGGAACAATGCTATCTGATGCCCGGACAGGAACGCTGCGAACGATTCAAGGACGCAAACGGTGTTCCGCGCGTTCACTACTCCTACCGTTCCCTGCACGGTGCCTTTTTTGACTGCGAGAGCCGCAGCCTGGAGGAAGCCCAGCATCTGTGTGAGGACTGGCTGGTCGGCCAGGACCGCTGCTACCGCAACTGATTCCATAAAAAAGCAAGCGCCTCTGTTCCATGGATGGTCACTCCATCCGGAGCAGAGGCGTTTTTTGTTGTTAGTTCCACAGCTGTGCGCAGACAAGCTCCAGCACACTGCCCGCAATACAGCGGGATTTATCCGAGATCAGGAAACAGTTGGAAAGCTCTTCCCGGCGGGGGTCCACATCAGCCACCTTGAACCCCGGAGTGACCGGGTAGCCGCTGCGCAGCAGACCGCGCAGGATGCCGCCGATCTGTGTGGTGACCGGGATGGATTTGCCTTCCGGCGTCCGGATCTGTGCGATGATCTCCCCTGCTTCCACCAGGTCACCGATCTTTCGCACATCCTGAAAGATGCCTTCCGTCTGCGCATGGATGACCCGCTCCTTGCCATAACCGCCGATGACACCCGGAATACCAGTGTTCGGGATGGCAGCGCCCTCCCGGATGATACGGCCCAGCCGATGGCCGCGCTTCGTCTCGACCACGATATCCACATCCTGTCCGGCTGTAAATCCGGGGCCAAGGGCGATGGTCAGCGGTGCCATATCACGGGTGGTGCCAAGGTTCTTCTTGGCCAGAATGGCATCCACCAATACATCCGGCTTTGCTTGTGCCACGCAGCTGCCTGCCGGGTCGATGAGGACGGGCACCGCATTCTGTGCCCAGACGGTCGGAGCCTGTTCCAGTGTGTCGATACGAACAGCCCTCAGGCCCTCTACCGTTGTTTCACCTTCGTACACAGCTTCGCAGAGCGACACCTGCCGCCGGATAGCTGCCGGGTGAGCGGTTTCCAGTACAAGCACCCGCAGCCCGGCGGACCACAGACGATGGATGGTGCCGGTAGCAAGGTCGCCGCCGCCGCGCACCAGGATCAGGGCATCCTGTTTCATTCCATGGATCCTCCTTCCGGAATGATTTCCAGCAGAAGCTCCATGGAACCACCGCAGGCCGCAACCGCGGCATCTTCGTTTTTGCCGTCGGCCGAAAATGTGACCGTCTGCACCGATGCTGTATGCCCGGCCAGCATTTCAGCGGCGGCCTGCCGAGTACGGTATTCCATGATGCCGCCGCCCACACTGCCCACAGTCGTGCCATCGGGCAGGAGCAGCATTTTGGAGCCGACCTCCCGCGGGGTGGAGCCGTGCCGTGCAATGATCGTCGCCAGCACTGCAGGCTGGCCGTTCTGTGCGGCCTGCTCCATCGCCGCCAGAAGCGCCGGAGCAAAGCCCTCGGTCTGAGGGCGGGCGTTTTTCACTTCCACGATCTGCGCCAGAATGGACAGCGCGATCTCTTCGGCTGTTTTGGCCCCGATGGCAAGTCCGATGGGGGCCTGCACAGCTTCCACCCGTGCAGCATCCGCCCCGGCTTCCAGCAGCTGTCGCCGTACCAGTGCGGCCCGGCCCCGGCTGCCCATCATGCCAACGTAAGCCGCCGGTTTCTGCAAGATCTGCTCCAGGCAGGCCACATCAAAGGCATGGGCGCGGGTCACGACCACAAAGTAGGTCTCTGCCCCGCCGGGCACCTGCTCCAGTGCCTGTGCAAACGGTAAGCAGAGGACCGTGTCCGCTCCGGCATCCCGCAGGTCCTGCGCATACTCCGTGCGGTCCTCCATAGCAAGCACCGGCAGGCCCAGCAGTTTTGCCAGCCGTACCACCGATACCGCTACATGGCCGCCGCCGCAGACAACGATCTGCGGCACCGCACCGAATCGTTCCACAAACACCCGCATGCCGTCCAGTTCCAGAAACCCGGTGGCTGTGCATTCCTGCAAACGGGAAAGGCTGCGCTGCAATACGCCGCTGCTGTGGGTCTGCCACACCGGGCGCCCGCCGCGCAGCAGCATCCGGCTGCCGGCCTCCGGTCCATCCAGAACCGCCGCAAGGGCACAGTCTCCGGTGACCTGCCCTTTCTGCAGGGCATCAACCAATGCGCTCATAAAATATTCTCCTGTTCGTCATTGCTCCACCTGCGACACCGCGTCGTAAGCCGCCGGGTCCAGCAGGCTGTTCCAGTGTTCCCAATCCTCCGGCGTCATGCGCCAGGCAAGGCCGCACCCGGCGGAGATCTCCCGTGGGAGCGGGATCAGCCGCCCGGGGATCTGTGCCGTGGCGCAGTGCTTCTCCCAGGCCATGGCTTCCACCGTTGTGCGGAAGGAGAGCACGATATAGGTCTTTTTTGTGCGCATTTACAGCTCCTGTGCCAGCTCCCGCACGGCCTGTGCAGCGTGCAGAGCTTCTTCCATGGTATTGCTGTGTGAAAAGCTGAACCGTACCACGCCCTGTTCCACCGTGCCAAGCGCCTTGTGCATCAGCGGGGCGCAATGTGCTCCGGCCCGCACACAGATGCCGTAGTCCTCCCACAGGATATCGGCCACCCGGGCAGAGTCCTCGTCTCCGATATTCAGAGAGACGATGGGCGCACGCAGAGCGGTCTCAATGTCGCCGTATACAGTCACGCCCGGCATACCGCATACTTCTTCGTAAAAACAGCGAGCCAGTGCAGCTTCGCGGGCGGCCAGCGTTTCCACGCCCTGTGTCAGAAGCCATTGTACTCCGGCGCAAAGCCCGGCAAGGCCGTGCACGTTCAGGGTGCCGGCCTCCAGTGCGGTGGGCATCTGGGCGGGATGCTGCTCGTCATAGCTGTGCACGCCGCTGCCGCCCACTACAAGGGGCGCGATCTGCACACCCGGACGCACATACAGCCCGCCGGTGCCCTGCGGCCCCAGTAAAGCCTTATGCCCGGTGAAGCACAGCACATCCACACCCAGCGCCTGTACGTCGATGGACTGGGCTCCGGCCGTCTGCGCGGCATCCACGATCAGCAGCAAGCCGTGCCGGTGTGCAAAGGCCGCAGCCTTTGCAAGATCGGTGCAGTTGCCAGTCACATTGGACGCTCCGGTCACGACCAGCGCTCTGGTGTTTGGGCGCACAAGCTCTTCCCATTTTTCATGTTGCAGGCGGCCTTTGGCGTCTACCCCGGCAAAGCTGAGCTGGACCCCCTGTGTCCGCAGCCGGTACAGCGGCCGCAGGACCGAATTGTGCTCACACACGGTGGTGATGACATGATCCCCCGGCCCCAGCAGCCCCCACAGGGCTGTGTTCAACGCGCCGGTGGCGTTGGCCGTAAAGGCAATGCAGGCAGGGTCCGGCGCGTGGAAAAGCTCTGCCAGCGCTTCCCGTGCGGCATACACCAGCCGGGAAGCATGCAGGGTCGGCTCATGGGCACCGCGGCCGGGGTTGCCTGCGGTGTGCAGGGCGTCCAGAATGGCGGCGTCTACTTCCTGCGGTTTGTACAGCGTGGTGGCAGCATTGTCCAGATAGATCATGGCTTGACCACGTTCCCGGCATGGATCAGCTTTTCCACGATGGCATACATGTTCGTCACGCTGCCTACGGCCAGCTTCTCGGTCAGGCCGTAATAGTTCAGGCAGGTGCCGCAGGTCATGATCTCCACACCTTCCGATTCCAGCGTCTTGAGGTCCTCCAGCATGGGAGAGCCCTCACAGGTCAGGGATGCACCGCCGTTATAGAACAGAACCGTCTTGGGCAGCTTGTCCTGCTGCGTCAGGGCAAACACAAACGCCTTGAGCAGGGTCTTGCCCAGCTCCTCGGCCCCGGTACCCATGGTGTTTGCGCCAATGGCCACCACGGTGTCCGTGCGGGCGTCCGGCATGCAGACGGCCGGGGTCTCTTCAGCCGCCGGGGCCTCCCCGATGGTGAACAGCACTCGGTATTCCCGTTCGGCCAGCTTTTCGGCGCTGTACTGATAACCCTTTTGCTGGGCCATCTTGGTCAGGTTCTGCACGGCGATCTCGTTGTCCACCAGAATTTCCACCTGACCGGCACCCTTCAGCTCCGAAATAGCGCGCTTGGCCTTGACGACCGGCAGCGGGCAGGCGTCTCCTCTTGCATCAACATGAGTCATAATCGTTTCTCCTTTCAGTAGATCAGTATGTTACTGTGATCTCGGTTTCGGTTCGGGGAACGATCTCGCCCACGATCTTCGCGGGCAGGCCAGCGGATTGCAGTTCCTTCTCCAGCGCGCTGGCCTCCGCCGGGTCCACTGCCAGCAGCAGACCGCCGGATGTCTGCGGGTCGAACAAGACTTCCTCCATGGCAAACGGAACGCCCTCAAACCGGACAAAAGGCCCGGTATGATTGCGGTTGCGCTGCCCGGCGGCGGTGTACAGGAAGTCATCCGCCGCCTTTTCCGCGCCCGGCAGCACCGGCACGACGCGGGCGTTGATCTTGCAGGAAAGTTTCCCGCCCATCATCTCGTGCAGATGCCCCAGAAAACTGAAGCCAGTCACATCGGTGGCCGCGTGCACAGTATACCGGCGGCTGATCTCCGCAGCGGTCTTGTTCAGGGTTGTCATGGAATGAATGGCGGCTGCCATGTGTTCCGGGGCCGCCTCGCCCACACGGTTTGCGGTGCACAGCAGCCCCACACCCAGCGCTTTGGTCAGCAGCAGCTTGTCTCCCGGCTGGCCGGCATCGTTTGCGTACAGATGATGCGGGTCCACAAGGCCGGTCACCGACAGGCCGTATTTGACGCCGGTGTCTGCAATGGAATGACCTCCGGCCAGAATGCCCCCTGCCTCGGCTACCTTTTCGGCTCCGCCGCGCAGGATCTCGCCCAAAACATTCAGGTCCATATTTTCCGGGAAACACACCAGATTGAGGGCAGTTTTCACCTCGCCACCCATGGCATACACGTCGCTCAGGGCGTTGGCCGCTGCGATCTGCCCGAAGGTATAGGGGTCATCCACCATGGGTGGGAAAAAGTCCACCGTCTGCACCAGGGCCAGATCTTCTGTAACGCGGTAGACGGCGGCATCATCCCGGCTGTCATACCCCACCAGCAGATTCGGGTCCTTTTCGCCGTGGGGCAGCTTTTCCAGAATGCGGCTCAGTACACCGGCACCCAGCTTTGCCGTGCAGCCGCCCCCGGTACAGAATACGATTTTTTCATCCTTGCTCATGCACGTTCTCCCTCTTCAAATTGTGTCAGAACGCCGTTCACACGATACCGTTCCTGCAGAACACAGAGCGTCTGCTTCCCGAGCAGTTGGCGCTGCGGCGTATCTGCCTGATTGAGCACCGCATAAAAGGCCCTGCTGCCCACTCGTTTCCGGCCGCCCTGCTCACTTGCCAGCAGTTGAGCCAGAAGTTCCGGGGTCAGGCAGGCCTCCGGCGAAACGCCCAGCAGCATGCAGGCTTGTTCCAACCGGAAGCAGCATTCTTTCAAAGGGCGGCCCAGTGCGGAAAGCCCGGCCACCGCCAGTACGATGTCGCTTTGCGGCAGCAGAACAGGTTCCTGCTCCGCCGGGGCTTTGCACGGGAAATGCTTTGCACCGTCGGCTTCCAGAAACACGGCGTCTGCCTGTGCCATCCAGTGGGCAAGGTCTGCTTCCGGCGGTGCGGTCAACTTACCCTTGGGAGCCGGAGAGCCCACCACGGCATAAGAGCCGCGGGCCCAGAGTTCCTGTATTTCGGCGTCAGTCTTTGCCCAGAGTCCGTTTTCCGGGCGCAGGATGTGGGTGGTAGTGGACACCAGCACCCGCCAACCTTTCTGCGCGCAATGGCTGGCCATGGCATACAGCAGCGTTGTTTTTCCGCCGCCGCCCACCAGCGAGACCACATGGCCTTTTTCCGCCAGAAACGGAAACTGCTGTTCCCCGATCATTTGTGGTTTTCAGCGGCGGCCATGGCAATCTGCTCCGGAGTAATGGGCAGCTCATAGAAACGGGTGCCGATGGCGTTGTAAATGGCGTCTGAAATGGCCGGCAGCGGCGTGTTGATGACCACCTCACCGATGGATTTTGCACCAAACGGGCCGTTTGGCTCGTAGCTGTTCTCAAACTCCACGTTGATTTTTCCGATGTCGATGCGGGTGGGGATCTTGTACTGGAACAGCGAGTTCTCTTCCGGGCAGCCCTTCCGGTCATAGGTAACATTCTCGGTCAGCGTCATACCGATGCCCTGCAGGATGCCGCCTTCCGCCTGCACACGGGTCAGGTTGGGGTTGATGGGCGTACCGCAGTCCACGCAGGCGTCAAACTCCAGCACCTTCACCTCGCCGGTCTCGGTATCCACTTCCACCTCGGCAGCACCCACCATAAAGGGCGGCGGCGACAGGGGCGAAGTGTGGGTCTCGGTGGCTTCCAGCGGGACCATATGGCCGAACTGAGACGCATAGGCGATCTCGGACAGGGTCTTTTTCGTTTCCGGGGCGGCGCTTTCAAACACTTCTTTGCCGTCAAACTCCACAGCATCTGCCGGGCAGCCCAGCAGCTCGGCACCCAGCTTGCAGATCTGTTCCCGCAGCTTCATGGCACACTTCTCAGTGGCCTTGCCGGTAACGTAGGTGGTACTGGATGCATAGGAACCGGAGTCATAGGGAGAGGTATCGGTGTCGGCACCAAATACCGCAATGTTGTCCAGCGGGCAGTCCAGCACTTCGGCGGCAATCTGCGCCAGCGTGGTGTCACAGCCGGTGCCCATATCCGCTGCACCGATGATCAGCGAGTAGAATCCATCATCGTTCAGCTTGAGGGTCGCACTGCCCACGTCCATGCCGGAAATACCGGAGCCCTGCATGGCCATGCCCATGCCGACGGCGCGCACCTTGCCGTTGCCCAGATCACGGGCCGGGTATTTGTGCTCCCAGTCGATCATCTCCCGCACCTTGACAAGACAGCGGTCCAGCGCACAGCTGGTGTTCACGGCACCGTAGTAGGCAGGCATCACATCGCCCTCCTGCACCGTGTTCTTCAGGCGCAGGGCAAAGGGGTCCATGTTCAGCTTGTGGGCCAGCTCGTTCACGGCAGATTCCACAGCAAACAGGCCCTGGGTCGCACCGTAGCCGCGGTAGGCACCGGCAGACATGTGGTTGGTATACACCACATCGCTGACAAAGCGGAACGCTTCGGCCTTACCGTACAGCGGGATGGATTTGTGTCCGGACAGGCCCACGGTCGTGGGGCCGTGCTCGCCGTAGGCACCGGTGTTGGACAGCGTGTACAGGTCGATGCCCTTCACGATGCCGTCCTTCGTGGCACCCAGCCGGACATGCATCTCCATTTCGTGACGCGGAGAGGAGGCCGTCTGGCTTTCCACCCGGCTGAAAATGATCTTGGAGGGCTTTTTGGTTTTCCAGGTCACAAAGGCGGGGTATACCTCGCTGACCGCTGTCTGCTTGGCACCAAAACCGCCGCCCACCCGGGGCTTTGCCACACGCACCATGGATTTGGGGATGTGGAGAGCGTTGGCGATGTTGCGCCGTGCATGGAACACGATCTGGGTGGAGCTGAGCACGTTCAGCCGCCCATAAGTGTCAATGGAACAATAGGTGCGGAAGGTCTCCATCATAGCCTGCTGGCAGGCCTTGGTGTGATACACCCGGTCGATGACCACGTCACAGCCAGCCAGCACAGCGTCGATATCTCCGCTGCCGCACTCGTCGTGGGCGCAGAGGTTCCGCTTGTTGTCGGCCCCTACCGGGCTCAGGGCCTCCCAGTTGTCCTCCGGGTGCACCAGAACCGGGTTGTCCTTGGCGGTGTGGAAGTCCATCACCGGCTCCAGTACCTGGTACTCCACCTTGATGAGCTTGAGGGCCTTGTCCACGCACTTTTCGTCCTTACCGGCCACAATGGCCACCACATCACCCACGAAACGGACGTGGCGGTCGATGACCAGTCGGTCACGGGGGCTTGCCTCCGGGAAGGTCTGGCCTGCCTGGGTGTAGCGGGGCGCATCCTGCGGGACATCCTCCCAGGTGAAGATGGCTTCAATGCCGGGCACCTTCTTGGCCACGGTCGTGTTGATCGTCCGGACCATGGCGTTTGCATGAGGCGAGCGCAGCAGCTTGACGATCAGGCAGTCCTGCGGGATCACATCATCCATATAAACCGGCTGGCCGGTGACCAGCTGCATGGCGTCCTTTTTGCGGAACGGTTTGTTGATAACGTTCATTCTGCCGCCTCCTTCTGCTTTTTCCAGGCCAGAAAATTCAGGATGCCGCGCAGCTGGCCTTCATAGCCGGAGCAGCGGCAGAGATTGCCGGAAAGATATTCTTTGATTTCTTCGGCAGACGGGTATGGATTTTCCCGGAACAGCGCCAGAGCATTCATGATAAAGCCCGGGTTGCAGAAGCCGCACTGCTCTGCGCCCTGATCGGCGATGAAGGCACCGAATTCGGCAGCTTCTTCCTGCAGGCCCTCCAGCGTGGTCACCTTGTGACCGTCGGCGCGGGCGGCCAGCACAGAACAGGACAGCACCGGCTTATCATCCAGAAAGACCGTGCACAGGCCGCAGTTGGAAGTTTCGCAGCCGCGCTTGACACTCGCGCAGCCATGTTTGCGCACAAAGTCGATGAGCAGCATATCCGGGGCCACATCGTCCGAGACGCGCACTCCGTTCAGCATCAGATTGATCTGCATTTAGGTTTCCTCCTGTCCGACGCGGTTTTCCAGTTCTTCGGCTGCACGCCGCACCAGCACACCAGTCAGGTGGCGGCGGTATTCGGCGCTGCCGCGCATGTTGGAACCGGTGACCACCTGTTGTTGGATGGTTTCGGCCAGCTGCTGCGCCGGAGCTGCCGGTTCTTCATACAGCACAGCCTTGAGCGGGCGGGCACCCACCGCAAACCGGTAGCTGCCATCCTGCAGCCGGGCAGCGGCACAGGTGAGCACCGGAATGTCGGTCTGGCTGTTGCGCACCGACTGGTAGCAGTAATCGGCCGCTTCTTTCCGGACCAGTAGACGCACCACGATGTCCCGGTCGTAGGGACGCTCGGCATACTCCCGCAGCGGTACGATGCCGCCCTTATACAGCTCCACCGAGCAGTCCATGGCCAGGAACAGGGTCAGCACATCCGAAAAGCCAAACCGGCTGTAGATGCTGCCGCCGACGGTGGCCAGGTTGCGCAGCTGCACGCCCACGATGTGGCGCAGCGCTTCCCGGACGGCTCCGTGGGTAAAGGCTTCCAGTCCGGGGTGGGTCTCCAGCTGGCGCAGGGTGACCATCGCCCCAATGGAAAAGCCCGCATCCGTTTCCTCGATCGTGTCCAGCCCCAGGCCGGACAGGTCGATGGCTGTGCCGACATTGATAGTCTCCATCTTGAGCCAGATCATGCCGCCCAGGATGCGGTTGGCCTTTTTCTGGTTGAGCTGCCAGGCTTCTTCCAGACTTTCGGCCCGTTTGTATTCTCGGATCGTCATCATGTGCAGGTCCCTCTCTTTTTATCCTTGCTGTTTCTATTTTAACACAGACACAGATTGCGTTTCAATCGGCAATTGCGCTATAATGGGAAAAATCCCATCGGAAAGCGCAGGTCTTTTTTATGCAAATGCATGCTTCTACGGGGTGTGTGCTCATGGCCTCTGGTCTGAGTACCCGCTTTGGCTCCAACAAGCTTCTGGCGCAGTTTGACGGTCAGCCCCTGCTGTGCCGGGCCTTTGCCGCCACCGACACGCCGCAGCTGTCGGCACGCATCGTGGTGACCCGCTCGGCGCAGGTGCAGGCGCTGTGCAAAGCGCAGGGAGTGCCGGTGCTCCTGCATGCACTGCCCGGCCGGAACGATACCGTGCGGCTGGGACTTTCGGCGCTGCTGGCACAGCATCCGGAACTGACCGGGTGCATGTTTCTGCCCGGTGACCAGCCCCTGCTGCGCCGGGCTACGGTGGACCAGCTGCTGACGGCCTTTGCACAGACGCAAAAAGAAACAGAACGGGTGATCTTCCGTCTGGGTGCCCCGGCCGGAAACGGCCCGGACCCCCTTGTGGGAAGCCCCGTTCTGTTCAGCAACGGCTTTTTCCCGGAGCTGCTCACCCTGCCGGAGGGCAAGGGCGGCAGCGTCCTGCTGCACAAGTACCCGACGCTGGTGCATACCGCCTGTATCGCACAGCCGGAAGAGCTGGCCGACACCGATACGCCCGCCGCACTGGCGCAGCTGGAAGCGCTTGTCCGGGAAAAGGGATAAGATTTACTCTGCCTGATCGTTCTTGGGCAGCAGGACGTTCAGCAGGATGGCTACGAAGGCAGCCGGAACGATACCGGACTCACCGCAGATCAGCTGGAATGCATGGGGCGTATTGGCCAGGATGCCGCTGTTGGCACCCATGCCGTAGCCCACGCCCAGCGCCACCGACACGATGGTCAGCTGGCGCGGGGTCATCTTTTCCTTGGTGATCAGCTGGATGCCGCTGACCACGATGGAAGAGAACATCATCACGGCTGCGCCGCCCAGAACGGCCTGCGGCATGATGGAGATCAGGGCGCCCAGCTTGGGGATCAGGCCGCACAGGATCAGGAACACGGCACCGGAGGCCAGGGCCATGCGGTTGACCACCTTGGTCATGGCCACCAGACCCACATTCTGGCTGAAAGAGGTATTGGGCAGCACGCCGAACAGTGCCGCAAAGGTGGAGCCGAGGCCGTCGCAGATGACACCGCCGGACAGCTCCTTGTCGGTGGGTTCGCGGTTCATGCCGCCCTCCATCACGCCGGAGATGTCGCCCACCGTTTCCACGGCGGTGACAATGAACATGATCAGCACCGGCAGGATGGCACGCATATCAAACACGATCTTGACCGGGACCAGTTTGGGGATGGCAAACCAGGAAGCCTGTGCCACCTTGTCCCAGTTGAGCACCCAGGCCTTGGTGTACTCCACGCCGTCGGCGGTGACACCGGTGGTGGGCAGCACAAAGCCCATCAGGAAGGCGGCAGCATAACCGGCCAGGATACCGATGAGGATGGCGGAAGAGCTGAGGAAGCCGGTGGTCCAGTGCTTGAAGATCAGGATGACCACCAGCACGAACAGAGCCAGCAGCAGGTTTTCCATGGAGCCGAAGTCCTTGGCTTTGTTGCCGCCGCCAAAGGAGTTGATGCCCACGGAGATCAGCGACAGACCGATGGAAAGCACCACGGTACCAGTGACCACCGGGGGGAAGAACTTCCGCAGGGGCTTCAGGAAAAAGCCCAGCACGCTCTCAAAAATGCCGCCGATGATGGAAGCGCCCATGATGGCACCATAGGCCAGCACACCGCCTCCCATGCTGCCGACAACGCTGTTGAACACGCCGATAAAACCGGAGCTGGTACCCATGATGATGGGCACGCCGCCGCCCACGGGGCCGACCGTGAACAGCTGCACCAGCGTGACCACACCGGCCACGAACATGGCGCTCTGCAGCAGGGTGACCTGCAGGTCTGCAAATTCACCACCGGCAATGCCGCAGGCACTGGTGATGATCAGCAGCGGGGTCAGGTTGCCCACGAACATGGCGCAGACATGCTGCAGGCCCAGGGGGATGGCCTGGCGCAGAGACATCTTGCCATCAAACTGGTAAGCAGCCTCTTCAAGTTTGACTTCCTTCAAATGTTCCACTCTCCTCAGAATCTTGACGTTTTGGGTTTCGGATGCTTTGCAAAAAGCGGATTCATTATAACAAAGTTGCCATTTAATGTAAATAAAGTATGACTTTTCCGTGAACGGCTGCAACATTGCCCGATGGTCGTTTCCGGGTCAGAGACAGCAAAAAAGCAGCGGTTTTCCGCGCACGCTTCCACCCGGAATGGACTGGTTTCGCGCAGAATCCCCTGCTTTTTTCTAGAGTTTTTTCAGTTTTTGTGCGATACAGAGATTTTACAATTTCTTTGTCCGCACATCAGGCTTCCTCGTCCACATAGGTGAACCGTCGCTGGGTCTTGCCGTCGCGGGTAACCATCTCGTTCCACATGGAGGCGGGCCGCACCCACAGACTGTGCTCCCCGTACAGCTGCCGGTAGACCACATATTCCTCCTCGGTCTCGCTGTGGCGGGCCACACCCAGCACCTCATATTCTTTGCCTTTGAAATGCCGGTAACGCCCCGGCCGGATCTCTTCGCTCATCGTTTTTCTCCTTTTACCGACTGGCTAAGCCGTAATCCCGCAGGCAGTGCCGGATGCCCTGCTGTGTGGTATCAAAGCGGATGCCGGCCTTTTCCAACTTTTTGCCGTCCATGGCCAGATTGCGCGGCCAGTCGGCGGCTTCAATCTGCACCGCAATGTCCAGCTCCTGCGCGAACTGCTGTGCCGTGTGCACCATATTTTCCGTATTGGAGCTGCCAAAGTTGTACACGCCGCCGGGCAGGCTCAGTGCCGGAGCAAGGTTTGCGATCACCTGTCGGACATAGGTCACGCCCCGGCAGTCGTTGGCCGAAAAGGTCACCGACGTCCCATGCAGGGCGGCGCGCAAAAGGTTCAGCGGCAGGTTGCCCCGGATGGGCAGCCCGTAGCCCGGCAGGTCATACATCCAGCTGGCCCGCAGCAGCACAGCGTCCGGGCAGAGTTCCAGCACACGCTGTTCCATTTCCAGTTTGCAGCGGCCATATACATTGGTCGGCTGCAGGGGCAATGTCTCCGGCAGCGGCCCGGGCTGCGTGATTCCGGCATAGACCTGATCTGAACTGAACGCCAGCAGCTTTGCGCCGGATGCGCAGGCAGCTTTTGCCACCCAGACCGGCAGCTCCACGTTGGCACGATGGGCTTCCTCCGGGTGCTGTGCGCAATAGCCGGTGTCCGACAGAGCCGCCGCGTGCACAATGGCCGCAGGCTGTAGTTTCTGAATGGTCTCGGTCACTTCTGCCTCCCCGGCTGCTGCCAGAAAGCCGCGGGGCAGGCTGCAAAGCTCTGCATCCCCCAGCCCCTGCTGCAGGATGCGTGCGCCCAGAAAGCCGCTGCCGCCTGTGATCAGAACGCGTTTCATCGGTACTATCTCCCTCCCCTGGTTTGCTGTCAGTATAGCACATTTTGTGCAGTAAGAAAAGCAACTGCGCCCCAAAGCGAAGGCTTCAGAGCGCAGCTGCATTTTTTCAGAGGAAGAATTCCAGCACAAAGACCACAGCGCAGCAGGCCACAGCCACCTGGAACAGGCTTGCACCGCACCAGGCCGCTGCAATGCCGATCACCAGCGCCACAGCACCGGCCACCGGGCTCTGGGTGGCCTGCACGATGGCCGGGAAGGTCATGACGGCCAGCGTGACATAGGGCACATAGTACAGGAACGACTGAACGAACCGGTTCTTGATGGGTTTGCGGATCAGAGTAAGCGGCAGGATGCGGATCGCATACGACACCAGTGCCATGACCGCAATGTAAATGTAGTTGTTATGCGTCATGTTCCGCCTCCTGATCCTTGACCGGGAACAGCACCGCAGCCGCACTGGAAATAAGTACGGTGAGCAGGATGGTCCGGGTGCCGTCCGAAAGTGCCGAGATGCCCGGCAGATAGTTGCAGGCAAAACTCAATGCAAAGCTGATGGCCACCAGCACAGCCACCACCTTATCCTTGCGGGCAGGCGGGATGATGATGGCAAGGAACATGCCGTACAGCGCAACGCTCAGGGCGCTGACCGCACGCAGCGGCAGCAGGTTGCCGGCAACAATGCCCAATGCCGTGCCGGATGCCCACGCCGGGGCTGCCAGCAGGATGGCACCGTAAGTATAGCAGGGGTTCAGGCTGCCGGGCCGTGCAATGGTGATGCCGAACAGCTCGTCCGTTACGTCGTAACCGATGACCAGCCGGTGCCAGAAGGGTGTACCCGGCGCAAACCGCTGAGCCAGCGCGCAGCTCATGAGCAGATAGCGTGCATTGGCGATGAGGGTGATCACGGCCACCTGAAAATAGCTGGCACCGCTCATAATAAGCGCAAATGCAGCGTATTCACCGGCCGATGCGTTGTTCAGCAGACTGGCCAGAAACCCCTGAAGCGGGGTAAAACCCGCCTTGCGGGCTGCAATGCCCAGCGAGAAAGAGACGGCAAAATAGCCCAGTGCGATGGGCACGCCATCCCGGATGCCCTCACAGAACACCTTTCGGCTGAAGGCCCACACAGGCTTCTGCTCCCGGATGATGTCCGCATCCAGAAGCGAATTGCTTGTTTCCATGTTGAAATTGCTCCTTTCCTGTTCCAAACATTGTCTATTATACTCCACCGCCGGGCCGGAGAAAAGGGCCTTGTAACATTTTTTGTGATAGAACCGCTCTAAAATTTTTATGGCAGACATAAGATTTCGTTTGGCCGGATCGCTTGTTCGGGCATACAAAAAGCACAGGCACCACTCCGGAAAGAGCAATGTCTGTGCTTTGGGGGTCAGAGGCCCGGCACCAGAAAATGCTGTGCCTGCGTCAGCACCCGGGTGTCGGGGTCCAGTCCGTTGGCCGCCAGCATCTGGGCCGGCGGCACATGGAACCGCCGCGCGATATCGAACAGCGCCTCCCCTTCCTGTGCATAGTAGATGCGCAAGGTGATCTCCGGGTCGGCAGGGGTCAGGGGTTCTCCCAGCGAAATGCTGCCAATGCCCTGGCGGGTACTGCGTCCCAGGATGGCACCCTCAGCCCGGGCGGTGATGGTTACGGTAAGAGTTCCGCCGGTGCAGGTACACTGTACGCTGTCGGTACTCAGCCAGCATTCCGGCTGCAGCTGCATCCCGGCGGGCACCTCGGCCGGGATGGGCACGGAAAGTTCCAGCGTTTTTTCGTAGCTGTCCAGCTCTCCCAGGCTGTTCTCCGCAAAGGCGGTGGCCGTGGCGCGGGCTGTCAGCGCCCAGCCGCCGCCCTGCCCACTCTGCTGCGAGATGCTGACAGGCCCATACGATACAAAACAGGCACGCAGCTGTGCCCCGGCATCCGGCAGCGGGCCGGAACCGGAAACCGTCGTGGTTGCATTCAGCAGGCAGACCAGTTCTTCGGCCGCCAGCTCCTGTGGGACAAGCTCCGTTTCAAACCGGGTGGAAAAGGCGTCCGCCGCATATTGCAGCTGGTAGCTGCGCCAGGCCCGCAAATGCAGCATCAGGCTGGCCGACAGGGTGCCCGCCGCGTCCGGCTGCCCTTCCGTCAGGGAGAAGCCTACCGGCTCCACCACGCAAAGACACTTGCAGTCCTCGGTCAGGCCGTCCACATCCAGCACCTGCTGGAACGGCAGAGTCGTGCTCAGGCTCTGCAATTCGGTTTCCTGCTCGGCACGCCAGGCACACTGAACCCGTACTTCGCCCTTGACCACCGCTTTGCCGGACAGCAGCCGTACCTCCTGTGCAGTGGCTGTGCCTGCAATGTCCAGCACCGCCGCCGGCGGGCTGGGAAAAGCCAGCTCCCCTTCGGCCGAGATCAGCTTATCCAGCACCGCAATGCTGCGCACGCCCTGCAGGGTGTCCAGCTGCTGCTCAATGCCGCCATCGGCCAGTGCAGTGATCACCTCCGCTTTGTTCTGGGTGCGCACGGTCGCCACCAGCCCCACGGCACCCCGCACCTCCATGCGGCGCGGGTTGACCACCCGGCTGTTGAGGTATTCGGTCTGACCCTCCACCACCGCCGTCCAGGCCGTAAAGTCAAACTCCGGAAGCTCCAACTGTTTTGTAAAGGGCAGTTTCTGTTCGGTCTGGCAGAGGCCTGCACCCTCCTCGCCCTGATAATAGGCCGTACAGCGCAGATAGCCCTCCAGTGTCAGCCTGCCCGGCTGCAGCTGCTTTTGCAGGATGACCGGCTTTGCAAAGCATTTGACCAGTTTGAACACCGGCGGCAGATAGTCCGAGACCAGGATCTCGGTCTCCAGCGGGAGCTCTGCCTTGACGGTGCACACCGTGCCCGCCTGCGGCATCGTGTCCCGAAAGATCTTCAGTTCCATGCAAGATGCTCCTTTCCCTGTCCGCTTCTACCACACGGTATGCGGCCGGGCCGGGAGATATGCAGCAAAAAGCTCCCGCCGGGGCCTGCCCGACGGGAGCTTTGCTTGACTTGCGCTTATTCCTGCGTGTTGCTGCGGATGCCAAACAGTCTGCGCAGCACACCGCGCAGCAGTCTGGGGCTTTTGAGCACGATCACCTGCATCCCGATCCCCACCTTTCCGTCTGATACCACACTATAAGCAGTTTGCAGCCGGAATGTTCCGGAATTGCCGGAAAAGAATCAGTCCGCCACCGTTTCCACGATGACCAGTGCCCCTTCGCGAGTGGACACCGTGATGCAGTCGGAGCCTTCGGCGTATTCGTTGCTGACACCCAGCGGGTAGCCTGCGGTCAGCTCTGCATCGGTGAGTTCGTAATAGGAACCCTGCTCGCAGACGCCCTCTGCACGGCCTTCCATGGGGAACGCCGAGAAATAGAAGTAATCCTCTTTGGGGTAGCGGCGCGTCTCGCCGGGCATCACAAAGGTGATGCGGCTGCGCTCGTCCTGCAGGGTGGCACGCACGCCGCGCTTTTCCAGGCCGAGGCCGGTGCACAGGTTGGCAAGGGTATGCTCCAGCCGCCTGCCGCCGAGGCCCCCCAGCAGAAGCACCTCGTCAAAGCCCTTCTGCACGGCCAGCTTTGCCGCGTATTCCGTATCGGTATCGTCCTTGACATGGGGCAGAACTACGATCTCGTCGTCCTCCTGCTGCGGGCAGGGTGCCGTGTCGAAGTCGCCCACGATCACATGGGGCTTGCAGTGCAGGGGCGCACAGTTGCGGTAGCCTGCATCGCAGGCGATGATAAAATCATCTTCCCGCAGCAGACCGGCCAGCGCCGGAGAGACCGGGCAGGCCGAAAGGATCACACACCGTGCCATAAACAAACCTTCCTTGCTTTTTAAAATTTAGGGCGCTGCCAGTCCTTGACGTCCTTGACCTCATCGTACATGGCGCAGTAGCTGTCGTACCGGGTCTGGGAGAGCTTGCCCTCGGCAAGAGCCTGCCGCACAGCGCATCCCTTTTCGGTCCGGTGGGAGCAGCCGGTGAACTGGCATTGCCCCAGATAGGGTCCGAACTCCGGGAAAGCGTGCTCCAGATTTTCCTTAGGGATAAAGCCTGCCCGGTTTGCTTCCAGGCTGGCAAAGCCCGGCGTGTCGGCAATGCGGCCGCCAAAGGCTTCAAAAATAGTCACTTCCCGGGTGGTGTGGCGGCCGCGGCCCAGCTTCTGGCTGATGGCGCTGGTCTCCCGGGCAGCATCCGGCAGCAATGCGTTGAGCAGCGTGGACTTGCCCACACCGGAGTTGCCGCAGAACGCGCACAGCCGTCCGCTGATCCACTGTTTGACCTCGTCCAGCCCGGCTCCGCTGCCGTAGTCGATGCGGATGAACGGCAGGGTGGATTTTTCATACGCACTGCGCAGAAACTCTGCCTCCGCCAGATCGCCCTTGGTGCACACGATCACCGGCTGCACGCCCTTGTCCACTGCAATGGCGGACAGCTTGTCCAGCACCAAGGTGCTGGGGGTAGGCTGGGTGGTGCTGGCCACCAGAAACAGAACGTCCAGGTTTGCCACCGGCGGCCGCACGAATACGTTCTTGCGCGGGGCGATCTGTGCAATGACCGAAGCCCCGTTCTCGGTTTCCAGCGTTACCTCATCCCCGGCCACCGGGGTGATCTTCTGCTTGCGAAAAATGCCGCGGGGCTTGCATTCCACGATGCCATCCGGCGTTTTAACGTAGTAAAAACCGCCGATGCCTTTTACGATATAACCGTTCATGCCTGCCTCCGTCAGCCCAACAGCGAAGACCACCAGTCGGCAAGGCCGGAGCCTTCGCTGCTGGAAGCGGATTCACCGGTCTCGGTGCTGGAAGAAGAGCCGGAAGAGGAGCTGCTGTCACCGCCCCACAGGCTGCCCCACCAGTCGCTGCCGCTGCCGCTGGGTGCTTCCGGCTCCACCGGCGCGGGCTCCGGGCCTGCGCTCACGGTGATGTTCACGCGGCCGTTCAGCTTGGCGGTGGAACCGGCCGCCGGGTTCTGCCCGATGACCGTGCCCACCGGCTGGTCGCTGTACTGGTCGGTCTGGCTGCCCAGGCCCAGATGGTTCTGCACCAGCAGGGTGCGGGCATCGTCCACGCTCATGCCGGACAGCGACGGCACCTTGGTGGTGGTGGCCACCTGCGGGCGGCTGACATAGACCACCACCGTGGATCCGGATTCTACCTGGGTGCCGGCTGCCGGGTCGGTGCGGATCACGGCACCGGAGGCCACGGAGGTGTCCACGGCCTGGGTCACCAGCACAGAAACGCCCAGGCTCTTGAGCTGCTGCTCGGCGTCAGCCTGCACATAGTTGGTCAGGTCCGGCACGGTGACATACTGGGTGCCCAGGCTGACGGTCAGGGTCACGCCCTGGCCCTCACGCACGGTGCGGCCGGACACCGGCGACTGTTTGTAGATATAACCGGCCGCATAGTTGCTGTTGTATTCCTGCTCCCAGGTCACGCTGATCTGGCCGGAAGCCACCTGCTCGGTGGCCTGGGCTTCCTCCTGGGTCATGCCGATGTAATCGTTCAGGGTGATATCGGCCTTGTTGTTCATCAGGTTGGACGAGTCGTTCAGGATCAGCCAGCACAGGGCCAAACAGGCCAGTGCAAAAGCAATCGTGATGCCGAATAGGACCGGCAGAAAAATGGTGCGCCGCTTGCGCTTTGCATTTTTGCCGCGCGGGGCAGCCGACTCGTTCGGATGGTTCTGGCGGGCAGCTTTGTTCTGATTCATCGTACGTTTCACCACCTTTTCGGGTGCATCCTCTGTGATATATTGATACTCGAACATGACGGACGGGTTCTGCACATAGGTGTCCAGCGCGTCCAGCATTTCACGGGCCGAAGCATACCGGTTCTGCGGCAGCTTCGCCATGGCTTTTTCGGTGATCTCCACCAGTGCGGCAGGCACCTGCGGAGCGATCTCGTGCAGGGATTTCGGCTGATCCGAGATCTGCTTGATGGCCACCTCCACGGCGTCCTCTGCATCAAACGGCAGCTGACCGGAGAGCATCTCGTACATCATGACGCCCACCGAGTAAATATCGCTGGTGCAGTCGGTCTCGTCGCCCTTGGCCTGCTCCGGGCTGATATAGTGCACACTGCCCATGGTCTTGCCGCTGAGCAGCTGGTTTTCGGCCCGGGAGATGCGCGCGATGCCAAAGTCCATCATGCGGAGCTGGCCGTTGTCCAGCAGCATGATGTTCTGGGGCTTGATGTCCCGGTGCACCACACCGTTGGCGTGGGCGTGCTCCAGCGCCTTGAGGATCTGGGAAATAAAGTGCACGGTCTCCCGGCTGGTGAGTTTGCCGCCCCGCTCGTTGAGGTATTCCCGCAGGGTCATACCGTCCACATATTCCATGACGATATACTGCAGCTGGTCGTTGACCGAAACGTCGTATACCTTGACGATGTTGGGGTGGTTGAGCAGCGAAATGGCCTTGGATTCGTTCTTGAACCGGCGCACAAGCTCCGGGTCGTGGGTGTACTCCTGCCGGAGCACCTTCACCGCCACCACAGTACCGGCGGGCACCGGGCCGTTGCGGCCCAGCATAACCGCCTTGTACACGTTGGCCATGCCGCCGGAGCCGATGAGTTCCTTGACTTCATACAGCCCATCCAGCTTTTTGCCGATCAGGTTATCCATGGTGCACCTCCAGCGGCTCCACGCCCAGCAGCAAGGCCGTGATGTTGTCCTTGCCGCCGTTCTCGTTGGCGGCCCGGATCAGCAGATCCGGCAGGTCGTAGAAGCTGCCAGTACGCAGCAGCTGTTCCAGCTGAGGCCGGGGCACCGCGTTGGTCAGGCCGTCGGAGCACAGCAGCAGAATGTCGCCCGGATGCACAGCCACACTGGTGAACTCCGGGTCCAGGCGGTAATCCACGCCCAGCGCCCGGGTGATGATGTTCTTCTGGGGGTGATGCTCTGCTTCCTCCACGGTGATGGTGCCGCAGTCCACCAGCTCCTGCACATAGGAGTGATCATGGGTGAGTTGGGCCAGGCTGCCGTCCCGGAACAGATAGGCACGGGAGTCGCCTGCGTGGCACAGATAGGCTTTGCCGGAGCGCACCAGTGCGCACACCGCCGTGGTGCCCATACCGGCCAGAGACTCTTCCCGGATGGACTTCTGGAACACAAAGCGGTTGGCGCTGACCAGCGTCCGTTTGAGAAAGAGCTCTTCCTCTCCGGGCAGACACTTGTTGTAGTGCTCCTGAAAACAGCGCTCGATCACATCGCATGCGCTCTGGGATGCTTCCCTGCCGCCGCGTGCGCCGCCCATGCCGTCGCACACCAGGGCCCAAGCCGCATCCCCGGGCAGCTGCCCAGCACGGTAATCGTCCTGATTGTCCTGCCGGACAAGCCCGACGTCCGTTTTTCCTGCAAGTTTCATAGGCTTCTCCCTCTGTTATGCCTTCCCGTTCATTTCATCGCGGCGCAGCTGGCCGCAGGCGGCGCTGATCTCGCTGCCCAGACGGCGGCGGACCGTAGCGTTGACGCCCAGACTTTCCAGCTTCTGCTGGAAACGGCGCACATTGGCCGCATCGGTCGCGGAGTAGGGGCTGCCGTCCACGGGGTTGATGGGGATCAGGTTGACGTGAGCACCCATGCCGCGGATCAGGTCCGCCAGCTGCTTTGCACAGGCGTCAGAGTCGTTGACGCCGCGCACCATGGAGTATTCAAAGCTGACGCGGCGTCCGGTGGTGTCCTGATAGCGGCGCACGGTCTGGATCAGCTGCTCCACCGGGTAAGCGTCGTTGACCGGCATCATGCCGCTGCGGATCTGGTTGTTGGGGGCGTGCAGCGACACCGACAGGGTGAGCTGCAGCTTCTTTTCGGCCAGCATGTCGATCTTGGGCACCAGGCCGCAGGTAGACAGGCTGATGTTGCGCATGCCGATGTTGACGCCCTCCGGCGAGGTGATGTTTTCCAGAAAACGCATCACTTCGTCAAAATTGTCCAGTGGCTCGCCGATGCCCATGAGCACGATGTGGGAAATGCGCTCCCCGATGTCCTTCTGGGCGGTGTAGATCTCGGAGCAGATCTCACCGGCTTCCAGGTTGCGCACACGCCCGGCCTGGGTGGATGCGCAGAAGCGGCAGCCCATGCGGCAGCCTACCTGAGTGGACACGCACACCGTGTTGCCGTAGTGGTAGCGCATGACCACCGTTTCGATGCAGTTGCCGTCGGCCATGCGCAGCAGATACTTCACGGTGCCGTCCTTTGCTTCCTGACGGCGCTCGATTTGCGGGGCAGCGATGTAGAAGGCTTCTTCCAGCTTGGCCAGCAGGGTCTTGGGCTGGTCGGTCATGGCCGAAAATTCGGTGACCAGCTTCTGGTGCACCCAGTGGAAGATCTGCTTGGCCCGGAAGCCCGGCTGCCCCAGCGCCTTGAGCTCAGCGGAAAGCTCCGCCAGCGTCAGCGAAGAAATACAGCGTTTTTGTTCCATTGTGTTCTCCTATTGATCAATACGAACCAGTACACGGCGGCATTGCACCTCTCAGCGCGTTTTTTGCAGCGCACAGAGGAAAAAGCCGTCCATGCCGGTGCGGGTGGGCACCGAGAGCGCCCCATATTCGGTTACCGTCATGCCTGCCGGGAAGGCCACGGCAGGCTCTGCCACGCAGAACTCCGGGTGCCGCTGCAGGAATGCGCGGATCTGCAGCTGGTTTTCTTCCGGCTCGATGGTGCAGGTAGAGTAGACCATCCGCCCGCCGGCCTTGAGCAGCCGGGCCGCTGTATCCAGAATGGCCGCCTGGGTGGCCAATAATTCAGCCTGCCGGGCCGGGTCCAGCTTTTTATAGCGCAGGTCCGGCTTTTTTGCCAGAATACCCAGACCGCTGCAGGGCACATCCGCCAGAATGCGGTCGGCCTGCGGCAGGGCCGGGTTTGTCTGCGTTGCGTCATTGCACAGAGTTTTCACGTTGGTAAAGCCCATCCGTTCCACGGCGGTGCGGATGAGCTGTACGCGGTTCTCCGCCGCGTCGCAGCTGTACAGCGTACCGGTATTCTGCATTTCCTCGGCCAGCAGCAGGGTCTTGCCGCCGGGCGCGGCGCACAGGTCCAGCACGGTCTCACCGGGTTTTGCCTCCACACAAAGGGCCGCCAGCTGGCTGGCCTGCCCCTCCACATGGTAATATCCCTGCCGGAACAGTTCCTGGTCGGCGGGGCTGCCCTCGAATCGGGCCAACACACTGCCGGGCACTACGCCCTGCCGCACCTCCCGCACACCGAGTGCAGTGAGCTTTTCGCACAGCGCAGCGGCGTCCGCTTTGAGCGGGTTTGCCCGCAGGCTGGTCAGGCCGTCGTCCGCCTTGTAGGTGAGGATGTTCCGTGCTTCGTCCGGGTAGTTCTTATGCAGGAATTCTGCCACATCCCGCCCGGCCGAGCCCAGCACCATCAGGCGCTCTATGTCATCCCTGAACACTGCCGTGTCCAGATCATAGGTACAGGCGCGGCGCAGCACAGCGTTGACCAGACCGGATGCACTGGATTTTTTAAAGCTCCGGGTCAGCTTGACCGCCTCATTGACGGCAGCCGACACCGGCACCTGCATATAGCGGGCCTGTGCCAGCGCAGCACGCAAGATCTCGCGCACCGGGGCATCCAGCTTTGCCAGACCCTTGGGCAGAAACTGTTCCAGAATATAGTCCAGTGTGCCCCGGTGTTCCAGCACTGTGTAAAAAATGGCACTGGCAAAGGCCTTGTCGCGGCCTTCCAGCTTCTGGCGCTTGAGTTCGGCGTCCAGGATCAGGTTGGAAAAGCCGTCCTGCTCCTGCCGCACCAGCGCGGCGACCGCTGCCGCCCGCGGATTGGCCGCCATCAGAGGACGTCCCCCGTTTTCAGGCGCAGACCGGCCGCAAAGGAGGTGCCATCCATGGGCTTTTTGCCTTCCGGCACCACCTGCAGCAGCTGGATGCCGCCGTCAGCACAGGCCACGGTGAGGGGCTTTGTTGCCAGCACAGTGCCCGGGGCTTCCCCCTGAGAGGCGACCGCACGGCACTCCATCACCTTGACCTTTTTGCCGCCGGAGGTCACGAACCAGGCGCAGGGCCATGGGTTCATGCCGCGCACCCAGTTGTGGATGTGGGCGGCGGACTCGGTCAGGCGGAATTCCGCCATTTCCTTGTTCAGCATCGGGGCCAACGTAGCGTTTGCATGGTCCTGGGGCTGCGGCGTCAGGGTCCCAGCAGCAATGGCCGGAACCACCTCGCACAGCACGTGGGCACCCACGGCCGTCACCCGGTCGAACAGCTCGCCGCTGGTCTCCTCCGGGCCGATGGCGATCTTCTCGCAGCGCAGCACGTCGCCGGTGTCCAGACCTTCGTCCATCTGCATGATGGACACACCGGTCTCGGCATCACCGTTCAGCACCGACCACTGCACCGGAGCACTGCCGCGGTACTTCGGCAGCAGCGAGACGTGCAGGTTGATGCAGCCGTACTTCGGCAGCTCCAGCACCGACTTGGGCAGGATGCAGCCGTAAGCCACCACCACGATCAGTTCCGGGGCAAGGGCACGGATGTTGGCATCCTCGCTGCCGTCCCGCAGGGTGCGGGGCTGGAATACCGGGGTGCCGTGCTCCAGTGCCACTTCCTTGACCGGCGGGGCCGTGAGCACCTGCTTGCGGCCCACAGGCTTGTCGCGCCGGGTGTATACCGCGCAGATGTCATGCCCGGCGGAATACAGGACTTTCAGGCACTCGGCGGCAATGTCCGGCGTGCCCATGAACAGAATGCGCATCAATTGTTTCCTTTCGCTTCACGGGCGGCTTTCTTGCCCTCTTCGGTGTCCTCGTAGAAATATTCGCTGGACTGCATGATGGTGATGCCGTCCAGATGGTCGTTCTCATGCTGGATGCAGCGGGCCAGCAGGTCCTCGGCTTCCAGTTCAAACCAGTTGCCGTGGCGGTCCTGTGCACGCACCTTGACGGCGGCGGGACGGGTCACCGCACCGTTGTGCCCCGGGAAGGACAGGCAGCCCTCATAGGCGGTCTCCTCATCCTCAGACACCGCGAGGATCTCGGGGTTCACAAAGTCGATGAACTTGTACTCGTAATCCTCCGGGATCTCTTCCGGTGCGTCGGTGGTGTCCCACACCACGAACAGGCGGCGCAGTATGCCCACCTGCGGGCCGGCCAGACCCACGCCGTCGGCGGCGATCATGGTCTCACGCATATCATCCAGCAGGGTGGCCAGACGATCGTCAAAGTTGGTAACGGGGCGGCAGACCTTGTTCAGGATGGGGTCGCCTTCTTTTACAATGTTGCGGATTGCCATAAATGGTACCTCCAAAAATTATCAGATATCACCGTCCGAATGCAGGTCCACCACAACGGTGGCCTTGGACGGAAGTTTTTCCTGTTCATAACAGTCCAGCGTACTGCGCACAAGGTCACGGAAGCGTCGGTCGTTGCGGCACTTGACGGTGAGCTTGTAGCGGTAGCTGTCGTTGATCTTTTCAATGCTGCCCGGCGTAGGGCCCAGCACCCGCAAAGGCAGGTCGGGCTGTTTTGCCGCCTGCTGCCCCAGCAATGCCGAGAATCGGGCGGCGGCCCGGGCCACTTCGATTTCCTTTGGCCCGGCAAAGCCGATGACACACAGCCCGCAGAAGGGCGGGTACAGGCCCAGTTTCCGGTACGCGATCTCCTGCTCGAAAAAGGCGTCGTAGTCCTGTGCGGCGGCAAGGTTGAGCACCGGGTTGTCGGGGTCGGTGGTCTGGATGATGGCAAAGCCCGGGTCCTTTGCACGGCCACTGCGGCCTACTACCTGCGTGATGAGGCTGAACACGTTCTCGTAGGCGCGGAAGCCCTGTGCGAACAGCAGCGAGTCGATGCCCAGCACGCCCACAAGGGTCACGTCCTCAAAATCGAGGCCCTTGGCCACCATCTGGGTGCCCACCATGATGTCGTACTCGTGGTTTGCAAACTTTGCCAACAGTTTTTCGTGAGCGTCCTTGGCGGCGGTGGAGTCCTGATCCATGCGCAGCACCCGTGCTTCCGGAAACAGCCTTGCCAGCTCTTCCTCAGCTTTCTGGGTGCCGAAGCCCCGGTATTGCAGCTTGCCGCCGCAAGTCGGGCAGACCGTGGGCGGCGGGTCCATCTGGCTGCCGCAGTAGTGGCACAGCAGCTTGTGGGCTGACTTATGATACACCATGGGCACGCTGCACTTGGGGCATTTCAGTACCTCGCGGCAGTCCTCGCACTGGGCCATGGTCTGGTAGCCCCGGCGGTTCAAGAGCAAAATGGTCTGCTTTTTCGCCTCCAGATTGCGGCGGATGGCATCTTCCAGTGCAAGGCTGATCTCCCGCGGGTTGCCGGAGGCCAGCTCGGCCCGCATATCCACGATCTGCACCGTGGGCAGCGGATTGCCGCCGTAACGCTGGGTAAGCCGTACCAGCTGGGTGCGGCCGTTCCGGGCCGCGTAAAAGCTCTCGGTGCTGGGGGTGGCGCTGGCCAGCAGCAGCAGGGCGCCATTCTCGGCGGCACGCTGCCGGGCCACTTCATGGGCGGAGTAGCGGGGCGCTGACTCGGAACGGTAGGTATGTTCCTGTTCCTCGTCCACGATGATCAGGCCGATGTTTTCCAGCGGTGAGAAGATCGCGCTGCGGGTGCCCACCACGATGTCGGCACCGCCGTCCTGAATCATCTGCCATTGCAGCAGCCGTTCGGTGTGGTTGAGGGCCGAATGCTGCACCGCCACCCGACGGCCAAACTGCCGCTTGAGCCGCAGGATCATCTGCGGTGTCAGGCTGATCTCCGGCACCAGCACCAGCGCACGTTTGCCCAGCTCCAGACACCGGGCAATGAGCTTTAAGAATACCAGCGTTTTGCCGCTGCCGGTCACGCCATACAGCAGGGCCGAATGCGGGGCGGCGTCCTCCAGTTTCGGCAGCAGCGCGTCATAAGCGGCCTGCTGCTCCTGCGTGAGTACAATGGGCTCATTCTGCAACGGGATGGAGGCATACAGGTCGATGGATTTGTTCACCTTGGTGCATTCCAGCACGCCTTTGGTACAGAGATTGTCCAGCACGGCGCGGCTGATGCCCTTTTCTTCCAGCTCCGTCAGGGTGCGGGGGCCGCCGCCCAGCAGGGCCACGGCCGCCAGCTGTTTGGCGGTGGGCTTTGGCTTTTGCGGCAGGGTACCGGCCAACCGGTAGGAATTTTCTGTATGACGGACCAGCTGCTTTTGCAGCACGGGCGTGACCCCATCGGCCGCCACGGTGGGCTTGTACTGTGCCCCGTAGGGGATGACCGCCTTGACCGCCTCGTAATAGGTGCAGAAGGTGCGCTCCTTCAGAAAGTGCACCAGCCGCAGCAGCTCCGGGGTCAGACAGGCCGACGCCGGGGCCACGTCGAACAGGAACTTGAGCTTGGAATGCTCCGGCTCGGCGTCACAGGCCAGCACCACCCCCATGCGGGCGCGGCTGCCCCGACCAAAAGGCACCAGCACCATGCTGCCCAGACGCACCTTGTCCTGATGCTCCGGCAAAACGGCATAGGTGTACAGTTTATCAAAATGGAAGGTCGCGTTGCTTACGGCAACACCCACCGTTTTTGGCATGGGCACGGGCTCCTTTGCGGTTTGATTTACTGTGCGATCCCGGCGCGGCGGCAGATGACCTGATACAGCTCTTCTGCGCAGGATGCTACCTCGTTGTTGACCAGCTTGAGGGTGAACTTATCCTGCTCGGCCAGCTCGCTCTGGGCCGTGGCCAGACGCTCGCGGATGCTTTCTTCGGTCTCGGTTCCGCGGCCACGCAGGCGGTGTTCCAGTTCTTCCACCGACGGCGGCAGCAGGAACACCGTGGTAGCACCCGGGAACATCCGGCGGATGTTGGCAGCGCCGTGCACGTCGATGACCAGAACCACCAGTTTGCCGGCTTCCAGACGCTTGTCCACTTCCTCGCGCAGGGTGCCGTAGTAGTTGCCGTTGTAGAAGTTGTATTCCACCACCTGATCGGCGTCGATCAGCTGACGGAACTGCTCCTGGGTGCGGTAGTAGTAATCCACACCTTCCTGCTCCCCGGGGCGGGGGCTGCGGGTGGTGGCAGACACGGTTTTTTCGATCTCCGGATGGGCCTCGCGCAGTGCCTTGACCACGCTGTCCTTACCGGTGCCGGCGGCACCGGACACAACAAACAGAAATTTATCCTTCTCCATGGGTCTGTTCCTCCTCTGTTGTTCCCTTGCTCTCCTGCCCGGCCGCACGGTTGGCCACCGTTTCCGGCTGAAGGGCCGAGAGCACCACATGATCGGAATCCATGATGAGCACGGCACGGGTGCTGCGCCCATAGGAAGCGTCGATCAGCATGCCGCGCTCCCGCGCTTCCTTGACAAGACGCTTGACCGGCGCAGAATCCGGGCTGACCACTGCCACGACCCGGCCCGCGCTGACCATGTTGCCAAACCCGATGTTGATCAGCTTCATTGCATTCCTCCGAAAAAGTCTGTATCACTCCAGATTCTGGATCTGCTCGCGGATCTTCTCGATCTCCGCCTTCATGTCCACCACGATGCGGGTGATGTCCAGATCCTGACACTTGGAACCGATGGTATTCGTTTCGCGGTTCAGCTCCTGCGTCAGGAAGTCCAGCTTGCGGCCTACCGGTTCATTCAGCTGCAGGATCTCGCGGTACTGCGAGATGTGGCTGCGCAGGCGGACGGTCTCCTCATCCACGGCGGTCTTGTCGCCAAAGATGGCGGCCTCGGTCAGCACGCGGGCATCGTCGATGTCGCGGTCCTCCAGAATGACCTTGAGCTTTTCGTACAGGCGGTTGGTATAGGCCTCCACCCGGCCTGCGCTCAGGGTCTCCACCTTGCCGACGCATTCCTCCAGGAAGTTCAGGCGGTTTTCCACGTCGGCCTTCATCTTGGCACCCTCGGCAGCACGCATCTCCACAAAACGGTCCAGTGCCTGGGCCGTGACGGCAGACACATCTTCCCACAGCTGCTCTTCGTCCACATCGGCGTGGCGGGTGGCCAGCACATCCGGGAAGCGGGTCAGGACAGCGGCGGAAATGTCATTCTTGACCCCCAGCTGCTCCGAAAGATCCCGCATGGCCTGCTGATAGCTGCGGGCCAGCTCCATGTTCACGGTTACCACCGTGTCGGCGGCATCCACGTTCTGGATGGTCATGCTCAGCTCCACCTTGCCGCGGGTAATGCGCTCGTTCAGCTGCTTTTTCAGGCGGCTGTCCAGGTAGCTGCAGGTGCGCGGAATGCGCGAGGAATACTCAAAATAGCGGGAGTTTACGCTGCGCAGTTCCACCGTGATCTCACGGCCGTTGCGCACTGCGGTTCCCCTGCCGAAACCGGTCATGCTTAAAATCATACGTTCTCCTTTTTTGTGTGTTTGCGTACAGTTTCCGGCATATGTATCCGCCTTTGGGTATACAAGCCCATGTTACGATACATATAGCATCATTTTACTATTCTTTTCTGAAAAATTCAAGGTGCAGGATCAGGCTCTTTCCAGGCCGGAATACGGCATTGCGCGCAGGTGCGAAACAAAAGCCCCGGCGCGATCCTGAAAATAAAGATCGCGTCAGGGCTTCCGGGTCAATGAGCCGTTGTTCCGGCATTCGTTTTATACACGCAGGTCACGCTGCTTTCCAGCAGATCTGCGTTCAGCAGGGTCTGTTCCACCCAGTGGATATTGTCGGAAATGGTGTCCAGCGAGACTTCGTATTCCTTTGCAATGCTGTCCATGCTACGATACTGGCAGCGATAGGTCAGGGTGAGGATCAGTTTGTCGACCATGGTGATCTTGGTAAAGCGCGGCTTGCGCTTGTGCTCCCGGCGGTAGCCTTCTTCCAGCGCCTGCAGCATGCGTCCGAATTCTTCCCGGGTAACCCCCATCAGGTTCCGGTAATCCGCTTCACACAGGTCGGCGAGGTGCTCTTCGGTAATACGCCTCATGGCAATAACCCCCTTTGCTCAGAATAACACTTGATATGATTGTTAATTATAAAAGGAATGCCGTGGCAAGTCAATGCAGTTGTGTCAGATTTCTGGTAAAAAGTGGGTGTATTTGTTGCATTTTAGTTGCATAAAGGCGAAATCCTCCTGTTTTTGCCAAAACAAAAAGCCTCCCGCTTGTGTACGGGAGGCTCGCTGTTCAGTTCAGATGAGCAAATCAGACGGGGTGGGACTGATTGGTGTAGTCCACATGGTCACCGTCCACGCCCTGCTTTTTGGCATTGCGCTTGTCGAAGAACTTGGGTGCCACCTGCGGGAACATGGCGTAGGTCAGCACGTCCTCTTCCTGCGTTGCCCACTTGGCGGCTTCAGCCTTCAGCTTGTCCATCTCAGGAGCCAGCGTGTCGGCAAAGCGGCAGGTGATGGGCTGCTCATCGCCCAGGATCTTCTTGGTGAACTCGGGCTTGATGGGAGCGGGAGTCTTGCCGTAGTCGCCGTGGACCAGGCCCTTGAACTCCTTAGTGACCATCTTGTAGCGCTCGCCCAGGATGACGTTGAACACGGCCTGCGTGCCAACGATCTGGCTGGTGGGGGTGACCAGCGGCGGATAGCCTGCATCCTCGCGGACGCGGGGGATCTCGGCCAGCACTTCGTCCAGCTTGTCCTCCTTGCCGGCATCCTTCAGCTGCTTGAGCATGTTGGAGAACATGCCGCCCGGCACCTGATACAGCAGGGTGTTGGCATCAACGCCCAGGCTCTTGGGGCTGATCTGGCCGTTGGCAATGTACTTCTCACGCAGCTTTGCAAAGTATGCGCGCACGACATTCAGCTGCTTCAGGTCCAGACCGGTGTCGTAATCGGTGCCCTGCAGAGCAGCGACCAGGCTCTCGGTGGGCATGTGGCTGGTGCCCAGGCTCAGGGGGCTCATGGCGGTGTCGATGATGTCAGCACCCGCCTCGATGCCCTTCAGGATGGACATGGAAGCCAGACCAGCGGTGTAGTGGCTGTGGATGTCAACGGGGATGCTGACGGTCTCCTTCAGCTTCTTGACCAGGTCATAGCAGGTATAGGGAGTGAGCAGACCGGCCATATCCTTGATGCAGATGGAGTTTGCGCCCATCTCTTCCAGGGTCTTGGCGTAGGCTGCAAAGTACTCGTTGTTGTGCACAGGGCTCAGGGTATAGCTGATGCAGCCCTGCACATGAGCGCCTTCCTTGTTGGCTGCCTTGATGGCAGTCTGCAGGTTGCGGGGATCGTTCAGTGCGTCGAAGATGCGGATGACATCAATGCCGTTTGCCACAGACTTCTGCACAAAATACTCCACGGCATCATCTGCGTAGGGGCGGTAGCCCAGCATGTTCTGGCCGCGGAACAGCATCTGCAGCTTCTGGTGGGGCAGCTCCTTGCGCAGGATGCGCAGACGCTCCCAAGGGTCCTCATCCAGGAAGCGGATGCAGCTGTCGAAGGTGGCGCCGCCCCAGCATTCCACAGAGAAGTAATTGATCTTGTCCATCTCGGGCAGGATCGGACGCATCTCGTCCATGGTCATGCGGGTAGCCAGCAGGGACTGGTGCGCATCACGCAGGACCACTTCGGTCACTTTGATCGGCTTTTTCGCCATGGTTGTCACCTCTCCCTTAGTTCATGGAAACCAGAACGTCACCGGAGTTGACGGTGTCGCCCTTGTTGACATTGACGGATGCAACGGTGCCGTCCTGGGGAGCCAGGATCTCGTTCTCCATCTTCATGGCCTCCAGGATCACCAGCACATCGCCGGCCTTGACGGAAGCACCTGCGCTGACCTTGACGTCCAGAATGTTGCCGGGCATGGGAGCCTTGACGGAAACAGCGCCTGCGGCACCGGCAGCAGCCTTCGGGGCGGCAGCGGGAGCCGGAGCAGCCTTGGGAGCAGCGGGGGCAGCCGGAGCGGCAGCAGCAACAGGAGCAGCACCTGCAGCGGTCTCCTCCACGGAAACGCTGTAAGCAACACCATTGACGGTAATATTGTAGTACTTCATGGAAGAATCCTCCAAATCAAAATCGTATCAGATAAAACGTTCGGATGCTTACAGAGCCATGTTGCCGTGCTTCTTGGGCAGGCGGGCAGCACGCTTGGTGCTCAGCAGTTCCAGGGCTGCAACCACGCTGGAGCGCACACTGGCAGCGTCACAGACCATATCGGCAGCACCGCAGGCCACAGCGTTGGCAGCGCTGCACACCTCTGCGGTGTAAGCGGCAGCCTTGGCGTTGGTGGCAGCAATGATGTTGTCGGAAGCGTCGATCTCATCCTTGTACAGAACGCTGACCGCTGCGCTGGGCTCCAGAGCGCTGACCACGCAGCCGGTGACGGCGATGCGCAGGTCCGCAGCAGCCAATGCGGTGTAGACAGGGCCCACAGCCTTGCCGGCCAGAACGGTGACCTTTGCGGTGGTGGCGTCGGCGTAGGTGGCGGCCAGACGGGCAGCCTCACGGATGCCGCCGGCGATGTCATCGCTCACGCTGGGCACAAAGCCCTCGGTGTCCACAACGGTGACCACCGGCACGCTGAAGGCGTCGCACAGGCGCACAAAGCGGGCGATCTTGGCCACGCAGTTGTGGCACAGGTTCTTGCCGGCAGCCACAACGCCCACGGCGTTGCCGCCGACGGTGGCAAATGCGGTGTAGACCGACTTGCCAAAGCCTGCATACAGCTCCACGGTGCTGTCCTTGTCCACCACAGCGGCAGCAGCCTTGGCAGGCTCTGCACCGGCAGCCAGAGCAGCAGTGGGCTGCTCGAACTCAAAGATCGCAGGGCCGGTCAGGTTGTTGGCGGGCAGCAGACCCACGATGTGGGCAGCCTTCTCGGCAGCCTCGGCGGCGTCGGCAGCCACGATGGATGCCACACCGGCCTTGGCAGCGGCAGCAGCACTGCCGGCATCAGCCACCTTGTCGCCCTTGGCGGCAGAGGTGAACGGAGCGGTGAAGAACAGCTCTGCGCCCTCGGCCATGATGCACACGTCGGCATTGGCAGCGCTCAGTGCGCTGGTGCCGCCGCACACACCCAGAACCACCGCCACCTGCGGGATCACGCCGGAAACCTTTGCGATCTGCGCATTCAGCTTGGCATTGGCCGTGAGCACATCCAGGCCCTCGGCCAGCTTTGCGCCCACCGAGTTATAGAACGTGACGACCGGGCAGCCGGTCTGTGCGGCCATCTCCAGGACCTTGATGTTCTTCTCAACGTCCTTGACGGTAACAGCCTCGCCGTTCTGATAGACAGCGTATGCCTGCTGACCTGCTGCATAGCCGCAGGCAGCACTCACCGCACCATCGGCAAACAGCGCGGTGTATTCCCCGTCATCGAAAAACTTGGCGAGGATTTCTCCCTTATTGATCTTTGAAGCCATGATAAGACCTCCTGGTTGTCTGTGTGAGCTTTCAAAATTGGTTTTATTATACTGTTTTTGCCAGGAAATTGCAAGACTTTCTATAAAAATCCATCGAAAACAACATCTGTCTGCCCCAATCCATAATTTTTTAACGATGTATCGCCCTGCGCTTTTTTCGCTTCCGCAAGCCCCCTGCGGTGCGCCCGGCACCGGTGTAAAAAAATTTCTTTCATTTTTGGTAAATGTGCTCTCCATCCGCACATATCTTTTTGGTCAGAATTGTGTTACACTGATGTTACATCCCCTGCGGAATCGTAAAATCCGGGTAAAATTCAACAGACAATGTCATCCTACCGCCCGGGGAACAACAAAAATCCACGCAAAAGAGGTCCGACAAACTTTGAAATCTTTCGCTTCTTCCCTGCACGCTTTCAACCAGACCTACCATTCTTTGCAGCGCTCAGCCGGTGCTCTGCTGCACCATGCCGGGGTCATCCTGCCGGCGCTGGTCGGACTGTACGCAGTCGCAACCAACCTGCTGTTTATCCCGCTGATGCAGCAGCTCTGGTCGCTGACACTCCGGTTCGCGCCCGTGCATTACCTGAACAACAGCAATGCTTCGGACATTTTTGTCTCCCCGGCCATCATCCTGTGTCTTGTGGTCATTGCATTGCTGACAGCATTCTGGGCGCTGTATGAATTTTCGGTGCTGCTGCACGGGCTGGAGTTGGCCCGCAGCAGCAGACCGGTGCAGCTGCCTGCCCTGCTGCGGGATGCGCTGGTGGACATCCGGCACACGTTTCTTCCGCAGAACTGGCCGGTCCTCGTATACAGCGCCGTGCTCATCCCCTTCACCAGCTTTTTCCTGACCTCCAACTACATCACCCAGTTTGCCGTACCGGAGTACCTTCTTGGCGTACTGCGCACCACCACACGCTATCATGCGCTGTATCTGGCGATCGTGGTACTGCTGGTTCTATTGTTCCTCTCCTGTGCGCTGGTGCTGCCCCTGTTTGTCCTGGAGCGCCGCAGCCTGTGGCAGGCCGTCCGGGAGAGCGTCGGGTTCGTGCGGCAGCGAATTTTCCGCACAGCGCTGCTTCTGCTGCGCTGGAATCTCTCGGCAGTCCTCCGTTCGGGCAGCCTGGCCCTGTGCGTACTGGCACCGCTGTACGCGGTCATTCTGGGCATCGGGCTCCAGAACACCGCTGCCATGGTGGCGCTGTCCCGCGCCAGCCTGCTGGTCGAGATGCCGTTCTTCCAGTTCCTGCTCGACTGCTCCATCACCATTGCGCAGTGCAGCATCCTGTTTTTGCTGTACCGCCGTCTGCGGGAGGGTGATGCCGCGCCGGAGGATACCCAGAACGGGAAGCCCGTCCGTGCGAAGGGCCGTCACCTGCTGGCCGCTGCGGTGGTCGGCGTCACGCTGGTCACAATCGGCCTTTCCTTTATTTATATTGCTCTGCCGGCGGATGATGAGCTGCGCACCATGCTGGGCGGTGCGGCTCCCATCGTCACGGCACACCGCGGCTATTCGACGGCTGCACCGGAGAACACCCTGCCCGCCTTTCAGCTGACCATCGACCACCACAGCGACCGGGCCGAGCTGGATGTGCAGATGACAAAGGATGGTGTGGTCATGGTGACCCACGACACCAGCCTGCGCCGCTGCACCGGCCGCAACGCCAACATTTACGACCTGACCTTTGCACAGGTGCGGGAGCTGGATGCCGGGCGGTGGTTCAGTGCCCGGTACGCCGGTACGCAGATCCCCACACTGGAAGAGGTGCTGGACCTGTGCAAGGGGAAAATCCAGCTGAACATCGAGATCAAGCCCAATGCCGCCACCCCGGAGCTGGAAGCTGAGACCGTGCGCATCATCCGGAAAAAAGGCTTTGAAAAGGACTGCGTGATCACCTCCCAGAGCTACGAGACCCTTTGCAAGGTAAAGGAGCTGGACCCCGAGATCGAGACGGGGTATATTCTGGCGCTGGGCGTAGGCACCTATTACGACCTGCCTGCCGCCGACTTTTTCAGCGTGGAATCCACCTTTATTACCTCCGGCATGGTGCAGCAGATCCATCTGCGCGGCAAGACGGTGTCCGCCTGGACGGTCAACCGTGCGGAGGACGCCCGTGACCTGCTGAGCCTTGGCGTGGATGATGTGATCACCGACAAGCCTGAGATGGTACAGGACCTGCTCAATGAGGACGCCGACCTTGACCGGAACCTTGTGCTGATGCGTGACCGGCTCAAGGAACTGCTGGGCCTGACGGAAAGCGCTGACAGCGAGGTCGACCCGGATGACAGCGCCATTGAGGAGGTGCTGGAAGACCCGGAGGAACTGTTGGATCAGGCATGATCTTCTTCCCGGACAGACACAGCAAAGCCCCCGGCTCTCGATCGTGAGAGCCGGGGGCTTTTTGCGGGGCTTTGCGCCCGAAGGATCATTTCTGCAGGGTGTTCCAGGCAGGCATTTCGTTGCGCAGCTTTTCCCACATGGGCATGGCCGTTCCGGCCTGTTTGCGCAAAGCCTCAAAGGCTTCGTCCAGGTACTGCATCTCCTTTACTGCGTGCATGGCGTGGTCGGAAGCACACAGGCGGCCCAGCGGAGTCTTGGCCATGGCAAGCACCATGGCGTCCATCTTGCGGCGGCCTGCCGTGCCGGGCTTGTAGTAGTCCGTATTCTCTGCGTCGTTCACCGGGATGCCGAGAGCCTTGAGCATCTCACAGCCCTCATAGGCGGCATCCAGAATGGCAGCGCGCTGCTGTTTGGTGGCGCGGGTCAGGTCCCCGTTGCAGGCATAGCACACATAGCAGACCGGCAGAATGAACGCAATGTGGCACTTGAGCCACTCGTCCATATCGCTGTAGAAAGTCAGCTTATACTTTGTTCCGTCAAAGGCGGTCTTGAGCCGGATGCGGAAGGTGCCGGAAAGCGGAGCCGTGGCACCGCCCACCGTCATGCCCACACCGGTGTGCACACTGACCACCCGGTCGCGCTCCCGGCGGCCTGCGGTGTTCTGGAAGCCAAAGGCGACCTTGTCGGCTGGGCGCTGCATGGCTTCCAGAACCTGCTTTGCATGGGGGTCGTTGCCCACGAATACAAAGTAGGGGCTCCGGTTGGCCTTGAGGACGGGCAGCACATCCGGCAGCTGACCGGCCTGCAGCACCACGAACACAAGGTCGTAGAAGTCCTCCGGGGCCAGGACGTCGATGGTGCGCACCCGGTCCACCGTGGTTTTGCGCTGCGCCCATTGGCGGATGACCAGACCCTTCTGGTCGATGCGCTCCTTCCACTCCCCGCGTGCCAGCAGGGTCACGTCATTCTTTTTGTTCTGCAGCAGCACATGGGCCAGTTCACAGCCCAGCACGCCGGCTCCGTACACCAGGATCCTCATGCAGATGCGCCTCCCTCATGAAATGGTTTCCGGGTTTATTTTTTCAAAAACGAGAAAAAACCTTTTTTCTCGTACGGTGCACTCGATACGCCCTTGATTTCGTAGCCGGTGGCGTTGATGACATCCCGCAGCTTTGCCTCGTCCAGAGCCTGTTCCGAGTGGATCACCGTCTGGCCCTTGGTGTGGGAAGAGGCCACTTTCTTTGCCTCCGGAAATGCCTTGCGCACGGCATCGTTGACATGGCTCTCGCACATGCCGCACATCATACCGTCTACCTTTACCACTGTTTCGATCATTGTCTGTTCCCTCCATGATGGTTTCCGCGCGCGTTCGGCGGGCCGCTGTACGTTAGGAAACGCTAACCACAGCTTTAAACAAAATGCTGTCGGGGTGCCCCGGCAGCAGTGCGGAGCGTTCCCCTTTTTGGGCCTGCGGCCCGGGCTGCTCAGAAATGCGCGCGCAATGTACAGCTTCATCATATCACACCGGTAGGCAAATTGCAAGCCGTGCGGTGCAAAGGTCAGTATTCGACGCCTTTGCGGGCGGCAATTCCCTTCTGATAGGGGTGGCGGATGCACTTCATCTCGGTCACATAATCGGCGGCGTCCAGCATCCACTGCGGGGCGGCATGGGCCGTGAGCACACATTCCTGCCCGGCGGGACGCTGCAGCACCGCCCGGCGAAGCAGGTCCTTGTCCACCATATCCAGTTCCCAGGCGCTGCCGGCCTCGTCCAGCACCAACAGGTCCGCTTCCTGCGCTATGGCAACGGTCAGGTTCCGGTCCTGCAGGGCCCGCGTGGCGGCCTTTTCGGCGTCGTTCATCTGAAAGACGAATTTTTGCCCGGCCTTGCCCCGGTAGACCGTGGCCCCCAGCTGCTCCAGCAGCGGGATCTCCCCGCTCTTGCCGCCCTTCAGGAACTGCACGATGACCACCTTTTTTCCGCTGCCCAGCGCCCGCAGCGCAAGGCCCATGGCGGCGGTGGTCTTGCCCTTGCCGTCGCCGTAATACAAATGCAGCAGTCCCATCTGTTCCATACCGTTCTCCTTATTCGTTCTGTTCCATTTTATCCTATCACGCCCGGCGGCAGAACACAACGTTTCCGGAAAAATTTTCTCTTGACAGACACGGATTTTTTATGATACACTCCATGCAGTTTGTTCTTGCAAACGCACCGTTCCTTCTGGAACGGCGTTTCTTTTTGCTCAAAAGTTAGTGCATTCTAACATTCGACATCTCACCGGACACAGAAAGGACCTTTGTCATGCATCCTCTCAAAAAAGCGTTTTTTGTTGCCCTCGGCTGCATCAGCCTGGCGCTGGGCACCATCGGCATTGCACTGCCCATTCTGCCCACGGTGCCGTTCTATCTGCTCACGGCCTTCTGCTTTGCCAACAGCTCCGAGCGGCTGCACACCTGGTTCACCCACACGACCGTTTATAAAAAGCACATCGGCAGCTATTTCCGCCGCCGCGGCACGACCCGCAAGGCCAAGGCGCTCCTCATCGGCACGGTAACGGCCATCATGCTCCCCGGGTTCATCCTGATGGACAAGGTGCCCGTGGGCCGCGCCATTATGGTCATTGTCTGGGTGGGGCACATCGTCTACTTCGGTTTCAAGGTGCAGACCATCACCCAGCAGGAAGCGGACGATGCCATGGCACAGGCACTGGAAGAGTAAGCAATCGAACCGCAAAAAACGAAGCCGCTGCGTATTTTTCTGCGCAGCGGCTTCATTTTCTTTCTGGGATAGGATCACTCGTACAGCGGGAAGTCGCGGGTCAGCTTGAGCACGCGCTCGCTGATCTCATCCTTCTTCTCGTCGTAGTGCCAGATGCAGTCGGCAATGCAGTCGGCGATGACCTTCATCTCGGCCACGCCCATGCCGCGGGTGGTGACCGCCGGAGTGCCCAGACGCACGCCGGAGGTAACGAACGGGCTGCGGGTCTCGCCGGGGACGGTATTCTTGTTGGCAGTGATGTGCACGCTGTCCAGACGGGCTTCCAGATCCTTGCCGGTGCACTCCTCGTCACGCAGGTCGATGAGCATCAGATGGTTGTCGGTACCGCCGGACACCAGCTTGACGCCGCGTTCCTGCAGAGCTGCGGCCAGAGCCTGAGCGTTCTCCACGATCTTGCGGGCGTACTCCTTGAACTCCGGCTTGAGGGCCTCGCCGAAGCAGACGGCCTTGGCGGCGATGACGTGCTCCAGCGGGCCGCCCTGGGTGCCGGGGAACACGGCCGAGTTGATGCGCTTGGCAATGACCGGGTTGTTGGTCAGGATCAGGCCGCCGCGGGGGCCGCGCAGGGTCTTGTGGGTGGTGGTGGTCACCACATCGGCATAGGGCACCGGGCTCTGGTGCTGGCCGCCGGCCACCAGACCGGCAATATGGGCCATATCCACCATCAGGAATGCACCGTAACCGTGGGCGATCTCAGCGATCTTCTCAAAGTCGATGGCACGGGGGTAAGCGGATGCACCGGCCACGATCAGCTTGGGACGCACCTTCTTAACCTGCTTTTCCAGCTCGGCGTAGTCGATCACGCCATCGGCATTGACGCCGTAAGAAACAAAGTGGTAGTTCTTGCCGGACATGTTCACGGGGGAGCCATGGGTCAGATGGCCGCCCTGGGACAGATCCATGCCCATGACGGTATCGCCCAGATCCAGCAGGGCGAAGTAGACGGCCAGATTGGCCTGTGCACCGGAATGGGGCTGGACGTTGGCGTACTTGGCACCGAACAGCTTGCAGGCGCGCTGGATGGCGATGTTCTCCACCTCATCCACATAGACGCAGCCGCCGTAGTAACGCTTGCCGGGCAGGCCCTCGGCGTACTTGTTGGTGAGCACACTGCCCATGGCAGCCATGACGGCGGGCGAGACGATGTTCTCGCTGGCAATGAGCTCGATGTTCTGGCGCTGACGGGTCAGCTCCCGGTTCATGGCAGCCCCCAGTTCCGGGTCTATGGTATTGACCAGGCCGATGGTATCCATCATTTCTTTGTACATTTCAGTTACCCCTCTCTTGATACAGACAGATCGACGTCTTGTTCAAGCACCCGGCTCCTGCACACTGGGCCGCATTGCTTTGTATTATCATAGCAGAAAGCTGCAAAACCTTCAATCCTCTTTTCGCCAAAAGGCTTGCTTTTTTGGACTGAAGTGTTTATTATATTTGTATAAAAATGCATTGTCGATTTTGTGGATTTTTCAGCTTTCCACGATCACAGATGAAACGAGGTGTTTTGTGTGGACATCGCCGAGGAAAAGCAGGCCCAGCGCACATCCGGCAAAGCGGCCCGCCGGGCCCTTTCGCCGGAGCAGCGGGCCGCCGCCAACGCGGCGTTGTGTGCCCGGCTGTGGCAGCTGGACGCCGTGCAGAATGCTCAGACCATCCTGCTGTATGCGGCCTTTGGGGGTGAAGCAAGCCTTGCCGGGTTTGCCGCCGAAGCGGCCCGCCGGGGCAAGGTGCTGGCCTACCCGGTGTGCGGAGAAAACTGCTCCCTCACCGCCGCCGTGCCCGGCCCGGACGGCTGGGAGACAGGGCTGTACGGCATCCGCACGCCGGTACTGGAACGGTCGGTGCTGCTGGAACCGGAACAGCTGGATCTGGTGCTGGTGCCCTGCACTGCCTTTGATGCAGACTGCTTCCGGGTGGGCATGGGCAAAGGCTACTACGACCGCTACCTGCCCCGCTGCACAAAAGCGGCAAAGATCGGCATTGCATTGGAAGTTCAGCGCGTTGCACACGCTGCCGTGGATGAGCACGACCAGCGGCTGGACGCGTTTGTGACAGAGAGGGGTTTGTACACATGGACATGATGAACGAAAGCTGCAGCCGGTTCCTGGCAGAACTGGCCAGCAAAGCACCCACACCGGGCGGCGGCGGTACCGCGGCACTGGTGGGTGCCGCCGGTGTGGCACTGGGCAACATGGTGGGCTGCCTGACGGTGGGCAAAAAGAAGTATGCCGCCGTGGAAGCGGACCTTCTGACCCTGAACGAGCGGGCCGGTGCCCTGCGCGCGGAGCTGGAAGCACTGGTGCAGGCGGATGCCGAAGCCTTTGCGCCGCTGGCCGCCGCCTATGGCCTGCCCAAGGACACTCCGGAACAGGCCGCCCATAAGGCCGCTGTGCTGGAAACCGCACTGGATGCTGCCTGTGCCGTGCCGCTGGAGATCATGGGCAAGTGCGCCGAAGGCATTGCACTTGTGGAAGAATATGCCGCCAAGGGCAGCGCGCTGGCCGTGTCCGATGCAGGCTGCGCCGCCGCACTGTGCAAGGCTGCCCTGCAGGCCGCCAGCCTGAACGTGTTCATCAACACAAAGCTGATGACCGACAAAACCCATGCCGCCGCACTGGATGCGCAGGCCGACGCCCTGCTGAGCGAGTATGTCCCGAAGGCGGACGCCGTGTTTACGCAGGTCACAAAGCAACTGCGTATCTGACCCGACGGTGGGCGGGGAGAAAGCTCCCCACACGCCATACCGCATTACCTGAAATGAGAGGAATACAAAATGGCAAACATCCTGAAGGGCGCACCCGTGGTGGCCGCCATGAACGAACGCAACGCTGCTCTGTGTGAACAGCTCAAGACAAAGGGCATCGTGCCCACGCTGGCCGTGGTGCGCGTGGGTGCACGCGAGGACGATCTTTCCTATGAGCGCGGCGTGATGACCCGCTGCGGCAAGGTGGGCGTGGAAGTGAAACAGTATCTGCTCCCCGCCGACGCAGCACAGGACGACCTGCTGAAGGTCATCGCAGAGATCAACGCCGACGATGCCATCCACGGCTGTCTGCTGTTCCGCCCGCTGCCCAAGCAGTTTGATGACCGCACCGTGCGTGCCGCACTGGCTCCGGAAAAAGACATCGACGGCATCACCGACGGTTCCCTAGCCGGTGTGTTCACCAACACCGATCTGGGTTACACTCCCTGCACCGCACAGGCCTGCCTGGAGATTTTGAAGCACTACAATGTTCCCCTCTCCGGCAAACGCGCCGTGGTGGTAGGCCGCAGCCTGGTAGTGGGCAAGCCCGCCGCCATGATGCTGGACCGGGAAAATGCCACCGTGACCATCTGCAACTCCCGCACCCAGGACCTGCCCCAGATCTGCCAAGAGGCGGATGTGGTCGTGGTGGCCATGGGCCGGATGGGCGCTGTGGGTGCTGACTGCCTGCGTCCCGGCCAGACCGTGGTGGATGTGGGCATCCATCTGAACGACGAGGGCAAGCTGTGCGGTGACGTGCGCTTTGCCGAGGCGGAGCCTGTCGTGGATGCTATCACCCCCGTGCCGGGCGGTGTGGGCACCGTGACCACTTCGGTGCTGGTGGGCCATGTGGTGCAGGCTGCCGCCAAAAAGGCCGGGCTGTAACAACAATTTTCGGATGCAAAAACAGCGCCTGACGGTTTGAAATTTCCGTCAGGCGCTGCTTTTGTTTTTATGATGGTTTATCAGCCGTGCACCACGAGCAGCAGCAGAGCCGATGCCACGCACTGCAGGATGAGCCAGCGGGCCACGACCTGCTCGTCGCTCCAGCCCTTGTTCTTACGCACATGGTCGTGCAGCGGGGTGCGGGTGTTCTTGAGGATGGAGATGTGCAGGAAGCGCTTCAGGCTGATCTTCAGGATGCCCAGGCTGCCGTCCACGATGAACACGATGGCTGCCAACAGGAAAGCGAAGGGGTGGCCGCACTTCAGCGACAGGATGGCGATGAAGAAACCCATGGCGCGGCTGCCGGCATCGCCCATCAGCAGGGTGCTGGGCTTTGCGTTGGACCACAGGTAAGCCAGCAGCGCACCCATGAACACCACACCGGCGGTGCTGTAGTCGGCCAGCTCTTCGTGGTAGGCGATCAGGTAGGTGCCGATGGTCACCACCGCCAGACTGGCGGACAGGCCGTCCACACCGTCGGTGCAGTTGACCACGTTGATGCTGGCCCAGATCAGGATGACGATGAGCAGCAGGTACACCGCATACGGCAGGGTGAAGCTCCACTGCAGGAACTGCACGCCGCAGCCGTTGAAGTTGAGGTAAGTCACACCTGCCACCACGGCGATGACAAAGTCGATGATGCCTTTTTTGTACTCGTTCCAGGCCTTTTCGGCGGCATCGTCAAAGTAGCCGGAGAGCATGGAAGCGATGAGCAGCACGGTGTAGATGACATATTCCACCCGGAACGGCAGGAATGCCAGCGACACCAGCGCGATGCACAGCACGAAGATCAGGCCGGAACCGCGGGCCTTGCCCTTGGACAGGCCGCCATTGACGGCAAATTCACGGCCATGGTCGTGGGGAAGCTTGTTGTGGAACAGCGAATCGGTCAGCGCGGTGAGCGCAAATGCCAGCAGAAACGCTGCGGCATCCACTCCGCGCTGCCCGACGACAGACACCAGAGATTCGATCATATTTCTATTCTCCTCATTTCTTTTGCAATTCATGCCTTGTGTTGTTGAGTGTATCACGCCGCACCCAAAAAATCAATCACCGGGCACAAAAAGGCAGCAGATTGACTTTTGTACCATCCGCCTTTATAATAGGTGTCCGGACTCGTTATCCGTTTTTCTGACCCGTAAGGAGGAATCCATGTCCATTACCCTTGAACAACTCTCGGCCAAAATGCGGCAGGGCGAGCAGGTACCGCTGCAGCAGACGGCCCAGATCGTGCTGACCTTGAGCATCCCGTCCATTCTGCAGCAGATCGTGGTCACGGCCATGGAGTACATCGACGCTGCCATGGTGGGCCATATCGGAGCTTCGGCCACCGCATCCATCGGCATCGTCAGCTCCAGCACCTGGCTGCTGCACGGCATGCTGGCCGGGCTGTATATGTCTTTTTCCATTCAGGTGGCACAGTATCTGGGTGCCGACCGGCAGGAGGATGCCCGGGGCGTGCTGCGGCAGTCCATGCTGTTCAACCTGTTCGTCGGTCTGGCAGCGGCCGCTTTCGGCATCGGCATCAGCCGGTATCTGCCCGGCTGGCTGGGGGCCGACCCGGCCCTGCAGGCGGATGCCTCGGCCTATTTTGCCATCTGGTCCGCTGCCCTGCCCTTTACCATGGCCACAGGCACCTACTCCTCCATGCTGCGCTCCACTGGTGACGCCCTGACCCCGGGCCTTATCAGCGTAGCCACCTGCCTGCTGGACATCGTTTTCAATTTCTTTTTGATCAACCCCACCCGTACCATGGTGGTGGCCGGACGCTCCTTTACGGTATGGGGTGCCGGATGGGGGGTGCCGGGAGCTGCTTTGGGCACCGCCCTGGCTACGGCCATTGGCGGCTTGTGCGCCCTGGGCTTTTTGCTGCTGCGAGAGGGCCCTTTGTGCATCCGCAAGCCCGGCTCCTGGAAGATCACCCGGTCCTGCCTGCGGAATTTGTGGCGGGTGGGTGCGCCCCTTTCTGCAGAGCGAGCCGCCCTTTCCTCTGCTCAGGTGCTGCTGATCCGCATCGTGTCCGGGCTGGGCACCACCGCCATTGCGGCCAACAGCCTGGGCGTGAGCGCCGAAAGCCTGTGTTACATGGCAGGCTACGGCGTCCAGGACGCCTCCCTTGCCATGGTAGGCCAGGCCGTGGGCGCCCACCGGCGGGATATGGCCAAACGCATTGCCTGGCTGTGCACCGGTATGGGCATGGCCATCATGGCGCTGACCGGCGTGGGCCTGTATGTGTTTGCTCCGGCCCTGATGGGCATCTTCACCGCCGACGCCGCCGTCATTGCGCTGGGTGCGCAGGTGCTGCGCATCGAAGCCTTTGCCGAGCCGATGTTCGGGGCCAGCATCGTGGCCAGCGGTGCCATGCAGGGTGCCGGTGACAGCACCGGCTGCTTTGTGCTGAACCTTGTGAGCATGTGGGGCATCCGGCTCACGCTGGCCGTGCTGCTGGCTCCCCGCTTCGGGCTTGTGGGCGTGTGGTTTGCTATGTGCGCCGAGCTGTGCACCCGCGGTGCCCTGTTCCTGCTCCGGCTGGCCCGCGGCAAATGGCTGGACAAGGGCGCACTGGCCTGATAGATTCTTTTCCATTATAAAACAGCTCCCCGGCCGGGACCGCTGCAATTGGGCAGTCCCAGCCGGGGAGTTGCTGTTTGATTGAGAAGAAAAGAAGAAAGAAAAGAGAAAAGAGAAAAGCAAAAATTACTTGCGGCCGTGCAGGATGGGAGACAGCGGCTTGTAGATCAGCATGCAGAGCACGGCATCCAGCAGGCCCTTGACCAGCGTGAAGGGCATGTTGAAGATGACCAGGCACTTGATCAGGCTGTTGGCCGAAGGCAGAATGGCCTGGTACATGCCAAGAATGGCTTCCAGCGGCATGTGGTAGAACTCCACATAGGCCGGGTAAGTGATGAAGTAGTTGGACGGCACACTGAACACCGCCATGGCTGCGGCACCGGCAAGGGCACCAAGGATGGCCGTTTTGCGGCTCTTGCGGTGCTTGTAGATGAAGCCCGCCACCGCCGAGAACACCGCGCCCAGCATGAAGTTGCACAGCTCGCCCACACAAGCGGTGGAGGTGCCCTTGATGACGATGTGGAGCAGGTTCTTCATGAAGCTGATCGCTACGCCGTACACGGGGCCCAGTGCAAAGGCACCCAGCAGGGCCGGCAGGTCGGAAAAGTCCATCTTGACAAAACTGGGAATGAGCATCGGGATGGGAAACTCGATGAACATCAGGATAAAGGCCACCGCGCTGAGCATGGCGGCAACGGTCAGGTTGTGGGTCGTATTCTTTCGCATAGGTTTTGTCCTCCCCCGGGGTTCGCCCCGTTTAAAAAATTGATTGGAAAGCCCTTTTCGCATGGAACTCGGAACGGGTAAGACAAACAGAAAAGCGCCCTGCTGCAACAAAAAACTGCAACAGGGCGCGTAGACACAAACGTTGTCTGCCGTTTCTTGCATCCGGACTATACCGTTGGTCCCGGAGTTGCACCGGGTCAGCACCCTTGCGGGTGGTCGCGGACTTTACCGCCAGTGGGGAATCGCACCCCGCCCTGAAACGAACTTTCTGGCACAAAGTATAGCGTGACAGACCGGTCTTGTCAAGAGGGCAGCACACGATTTGTGCATCTTTTGTTAAAGTCATTCTTTTAGGCAGTGTTCCCTGCACGCTCGACGCGCTTGCCCGCATCGCACAAATATGTTATCATAGTCTCATTGTGTAAAAATACCGGAGGTTTTGTATGATTTTCTCGATCCGTGATCTTTCCTTTGAGCTCGGCTCGGTGCTGCTGGAGGGCTGGCCCGCCTTTGCTGCCCGGGCCGTGTGCGCTCTGCTCATTCTGCTTGCGGCATGGCTCGTGCGCCGCTGGCTGACCCACAAGGGCTTCCCCGCCCTGGAGGCACGCAGCTGGCATTTCACCGGTACGCCCATCCTGCTGCGCAGCTTTGCGGTTCCGGTGCAGCGCATGTGCATGGTGGTGGGCATCTATCTGGCCGCGTCCAGCCTGCCGTGGGCCATTCCCGGTGTGCGCAAGCTGTTCCTGATGGCATTCCAGCTGGTCATGACCCTGTTAGTGTGCGAGGGCCTGTATGCAGCTTCTGAGCTGGCCGATCTGGTGCTGGCCTCCTGCAGCCCGGAGATCCGCTCCAACAAGACCCTGCTCTCCCTGCTGAACACCACCTACAAGGTACTGGTCATTGCAGTGGGCGTGGCCGCCGGTGCGCAGGAGGTGGGCTTCCCCATCGGCAGCATCGTTGCCGGTGCCGGTCTCATCGGCCTGACCATCTCGCTGGCGGCGCAGGAAAGCGCCAGCAACCTGTTCAGCGGCATCGTCATCCTGCTGGACAAACCCTTCTCGGTGGGCGACTGGATCACCGTGGGCGATGTGGAAGGCGAAGTGATCGACATCAACTTCCGCTCCACCCGCATCCGCTCGCCGGACAAAACCGTCAATGTGATCACCAACAGCAAGATCTGCTCTGCCACCGTGCAGAACGCCGCCCTGCGCACCATGCGCCCCTACAAATTCACGCTGGGTGTCACCTACAGCACCACCCGCCCGCAGCTGGAAAAGCTGATGCAGGACCTGCAGGCCATGCTGGATGCAAGCCCCCTCACCAACCGCGGCACCAACATCGTGCAGCTGGCCAACTTCGGAGATTCCAGCATCAACATCCTGATCTCGGCCTACCTGCTGACCAACGTCTACGCCGAGTTTCTGCAGATGCAGAACGACCTGAACCTGAACATCATGGACATCATGCAGGCTGACGGCGTGGATTTTGCCTTTCCCTCCACCAGCGTCTACATCGAAAAGAACTGAGCGCATCCACGCGCAAAAAGGGCCCGTTTCCGTTTTATCCGGAAGCGGGCTCTTCTGCTTTTCTGTTATTCGTTCACGGCCGTGCAAGAGCTCCCGGTTCCCGTTGCGAGCATTTCAGCTCTGTGCCCGGCAGACTGAATTTTGTTACGGTATGACTTTTTTACAGTGCCACGTCCAGCGCCATCATCAGGGCAAACCCCAGCACGATGCTCACCACCCCGGCGGGTTCGTCCTGCTCCACGGCCTCCGGGATCATCTCCTGCGCCGTCACGCACACCATGCAGCCCGCCGCCGCACTCATGAGCCAGGGCAGTGCCGCCTGCACCCACCCGGCCAATGCGAATGCCGCCAACGCGCCCAGCGGCTCCACCAGACCGGATGCCGCCCCGGCCCCGAACGCCTGCAGGCGGGTGCGTCCGCTGTGCGCCAGCGGCAGGCTGACGGCGGCCCCTTCCGGGATGTTCTGCAGCCCGATGCCCAGGCTCAACGCCAGCGCACCGCTCACGGCATCCGGTTCCCCGCTCAGGGCCAGCGCC